>NZ_JBIACJ010000003.1:0-437898 GCF_042865275.1 Cytobacillus mangrovibacter
TGCGGAAGGGATAAGTGCTGAAAGCATCTAAGCATGAAGCCCCCCTCGAGATGAGATTTCCCATAGCGTCAAGCTAGTAAGACCCCTGAAAGATGATCAGGTTGATAGGTTTGAGGTGGAAGCGTGGTGACACGTGGAGCTGACAAATACTAATCGGTCGAGGACTTAACCAAAAACGAAAGGCGAAGGCGACTGTTCAGCTTTGAGAGACGTTGGAAAGCCAGCACTGCAAATCCTGCTTTTGGATTTGTAGGGATGGATTGAAACGGCCGAAAAGCTAGGAGCCGTAGCTGGACAAATGAATAAATGATTACTCTATCTTCTTCTTCTGCATTATCTAGTTTTGAGAGAATAAAATTTAATTTTTCTCTTGCAAAATTTCAAAAAGACGTTATAATAAGATATGTCTTTTAATAAAAGTTTGGTGGCGATAGCGAGAAGGTCACACCCGTTCCCATCCCGAACACGGTAGTTAAGCTTCTCAGCGCCGATGGTAGTTAGGGGCTGTCCCCTTGTGAGAGTAGGACGCCGCCAAGCTGTTATTATTCCGCAGTAGCTCAGTGGTAGAGCTATCGGCTGTTAACCGATCGGTCGTAGGTTCGAGTCCTACCTGCGGAGCCATAAGGAGAGCTGTCCGAGTGGCCGAAGGAGCACGATTGGAAATCGTGTAGGCGGTTTATAGCTGTCTCAAGGGTTCAAATCCCTTGCTCTCCGCCATTTATATATTGGCCCCTTGGTCAAGCGGTTAAGACACCGCCCTTTCACGGCGGTAACACGGGTTCGAATCCCGTAGGGGTCACCATTTGATATACTAAATATGTATATCGAGCAATTTGGAGGATTAGCTCAGCTGGGAGAGCATCTGCCTTACAAGCAGAGGGTCGGCGGTTCGATCCCGTCATCCTCCACCATATTAACTTTTTAAGTACATATGGAATATTACTATCGCGGGGTGGAGCAGTCCGGTAGCTCGTCGGGCTCATAACCCGAAGGTCGCAGGTTCAAATCCTGTCCCCGCAATTTGGTCCGGTAGTTCAGTTGGTTAGAATGCCTGCCTGTCACGCAGGAGGTCGCGGGTTCGAGTCCCGTCCGGACCGCCATTTATACATAGTGGCTCAGTAGCTCAGTCGGTAGAGCAAAGGACTGAAAATCCTTGTGTCGGCGGTTCGATTCCGTCCTGAGCCACCATGATTTCTATTATGCCGGCCTAGCTCAATTGGTAGAGCAACTGACTTGTAATCAGTAGGTTGGGGGTTCAAGTCCTCTGGCCGGCATGTCTCATAGCTTTTGGAGGGGTAGCGAAGTGGCTAAACGCGGCGGACTGTAAATCCGCTCCTTCGGGTTCGGCAGTTCGAATCTGCCCCCCTCCACCATTTATAGGGGTATAGTTTAAAGGTAGAACTAAGGTCTCCAAAACCTTCAGTGTGGGTTCGATTCCTACTACCCCTGCCATTAATTATGGCGGTTGTGGCGAAGTGGTTAACGCATCGGATTGTGGTTCCGACATTCGTGGGTTCGATTCCCATCAGCCGCCCCATAATTTTAAATGAACAAATTGAATTATGGCGATTGTGGCGAAGTGGTTAACGCATCGGATTGTGGTTCCGACACTCGTGGGTTCGATTCCCATCAGTCGCCCCATTAAATACGAATCACATAAACTTTGTTTAATGCATATATTATTAATAACTAATGGGCTATAGCCAAGCGGTAAGGCATCGCACTTTGACTGCGACATGCGTAGGTTCAAATCCTGCTAGCCCAGCCATTTTGCGGAAGTAGTTCAGTGGTAGAACACCACCTTGCCAAGGTGGGGGTCGCGGGTTCGAATCCCGTCTTCCGCTCCATTATTATTATTTTAAGGCGGCATAGCCAAGTGGTAAGGCATGGGTCTGCAAAACCCTGATCACCGGTTCAAATCCGGTTGCCGCCTCCATATTTTACTAGTATATGATTTTTTAATAGATACGCCGGGGTGGCGGAACTGGCAGACGCACAGGACTTAAAATCCTGCGGTAGGTGACTACCGTACCGGTTCGATTCCGGTCCTCGGCACTTTCCGAGAATAATTTAATATGCCGGTGTGGCGGAATTGGCAGACGCGCACGACTCAAAATCGTGTTCCTTCTGGAGTGTCGGTTCGACCCCGACCACCGGTATCAATACTTTGTTTATTTTAATAAACGTCAATTACAGAAGAATTAAGTAATATCAACGTTTTAAACGTCTCTACAGATAATTGTAGAGGCGTTTTTTTGTGTTTATTTTTGGTTATTTTAAGCACGACAAAAATAGTTCTAAACGTGTTCATCAATCGTGTTCACTGTTACAGGAAGGAGGTACTTTAATTGGCTAGGCGTAAGAATGCTTTAGATAAAAGTGAATTAACCATAATGAAAAAAGAAACAAAATCGTATGTAGAAACATTTGAGGAAGCAATCAATTTATTTGTAAAAGACTGTGAGTTACGAAACCTTAGACCATTTACCATTCAGTACTATTTTAATGAATATAAGGCATTTCTAAATCACCTTTCTGATCAAGGAATTGATATTTCAGTTTTGAAACCGTTTAACGTGACAGAAGAACATATTAAAGATAACGTTATTCTTTATATGAAAAATTATAAAGGAAATAGAGTTGTTTCTATAAACACTCGTTTACGGGCGTTACGATCAATCTTTAATTTCTTATGTAATCATAAGCATATTCCCCACAACCCTATGGAAAATATAAAGCTATTAAAGGATAGAAAACGTGTAATACCAACATTTTCAAAAGAACAGTTAAACAAGCTATTTAGGCAACCTGATCTAACTACATTTACTGGTGTTAGGGATTATACGATCATGCTGCTAATGCTAGAAACAGGGATAAGAGTTAATGAACTTGCTGGGTTATCTTTAATTGACATACGTTGGGAAGATAATTTAATTGTTATAAGAAATGCAAAAAGCTATCGTGAAAGGCTAGTACCTATTCAAAATGATATGAAACAACAATTAAAAAAATATATTGCTATTCGTGGTTATGTTGAAAGTGAGGGATTATTTGTCACTGTTGACGGTACAAAGTTATCAAAAAGGGGGATTCAGCAAAGAATTATTAAATATGGAGAAATGGCAAAAATTCAGGGCGTTCGTTGTAGCTGTCACACTTTCAGGCATACATTTGCAAAGTTAAGTGTTCAACAGGGTGCAAATATATTTGAGTTACAAACTATTCTTGGACACTCAAGCATGGAAATAGTAAAAACATATGTAAATTTGTTTGGTACTGATGTTAGAGATAGTCATAGAAAATTTTCACCATTAAAGATGATAGATAAGCGATCCTGATTTATTATAAACAAAGAAAAGCCACCTATTCGCAGTAGGTGACCAATTAAAGCATTAAATTTCAAAAATTAAATACGAAATGCCGTATTTCTTGCCTTAATTTTAGCGGAAAAATTGAGAATATGCAAGGTATCCTTAGTATTGTCTTTTTTACGGTAATTCCAACGTGGAAACCTAATAACACGTTGTCAAAATAAACTTGATAGGTACTGGTTGTAGCCAATGTAGAAAATACAACCGTAACCACGTTAGCAGTTTTCCTTGTTTACTGGTGGTTACTGGGTGCGAACGACCAGTAAAGGTTCGGTTTGGTAGCTAGGTGTATTACGGTACAGGTAGCAACGAATAGATAAAAGCATATAGGACTAGCTTTGTATGTAGAAAGTTCGTTGTTGGAGGAGTCCAAGCGTTCAAACAAGGTGATACGATGGGAACCTCAGCAAACTCAGTTCAATTCAGTATGAAGGGACGTCTACTTTTATAGCATTTTCCTTTTTAATGCTGTAAAGGTAGTCATTCTCTTGTCCAATGTTTCCTAGACAAATCTAGTTAATTCAGCAGAGGTCAAAACCAAAAGTCAAGAAAAATATAAAAGAATAAAAATATATGGAGGAAACAAAAAATGACAAATAGTGAAGCGTTAGGATACATGTTACTAGCTTGTAAAGAATTGAGGATTGAAAAGGAGACAGTCAGGAAGATTAGGAAATCAATGTACTATCAATTTGATATAAAAACGGAGGATGAAGCAGATGAACAAGGTCATGATTGGTATTATACATTAGAAGAATAAATGAAAGTAAATATAAGTTTCATATCGCTTGTCCTAATTCATGTGATTGTTGTCAGTACAAGTATTGTAAGGGTACTTACAAAATCCTATGAAGAAGGGAAAGTTTTATATGCTATACAAACACGCAACTCAAATGAAAATAAACATTATTGATTCGATTATGGGGAGTGGGAAAACAAGCTGGGCTATCCAACATATGAAAAATGCACCAGCGTATCAGAAGTTTATTTATATTACACCATTTACAAATGAAGTGGAAAGAGTAATTACTTCCGTTAATCGTGATTTTAAACAACCACAAGCCGACTTTAAAGGTGAAACTAAGCTGGAAGATATTAAACGTTTAATTGGTAATGGGGAAAACATTGTTTCTACCCATTCACTATTCCAACGTGTTGACAGTGAAATTATCGACCTGTTGGAGATGGAAAACTACACGTTAATACTCGATGAAGTAATGAATGTTGTGGAACAAATGGACGAATTTTCAAAAGACGATTTAAAGATGCTATATACCAAAGATGTTATTGAAGTAGATGAAAAGGGCTTTGTTCATTGGAAACAAGCTGATTATAAAGAAGGTTTTTTTGAGAAAATTAGAAACCTAGCTAATTCAGGTAACCTTATGATGTATGAGGACGAAAGCAGAGAACCTGTAGCAGTATACTGGACTTTCCCTGCAGAAACTTTCCAATGTTTTGATGATATATATATTTTAACTTATATGTTTGATGGACAGATTCAACGTGCCTATTTCGATTTATTTGGTAGGCATTATATCTATAAATCTATTGAAAAGGAAGGAAATGAATATAAACTAGCTGATTATATTTCTTACAGCAGCGAAAAACGTTCGCAGATAAGAGAACTAGTTAACATCTACTATCCAAGGATTACTGACAAGAAGAATATGAATAAAATTGGCAGTAAAACAACTTCATTTAGTGTTTCTGATTTGAAAAATAAAACGAAAGCAACAGAAACAAAGCGAGTTCTAAAAAATTGTGCTTATAATTTCTATCGCCATAAATGTAAAGTTCCAACGGATGAAGTCATGTGGACTACATTCAAGCAGTTTAAAACTCAGCTAACACCTACAGGGTTAAAAGAACAGTTTGTTAGTGTAAATGCAAGGGCAACAAATGAATTTCAACATAAAAGTACATTGATATATTTTGCAAATATCTACACAAACCCAGTAACGAAAAATTTCTTTAGTAGGCAAGGTGTAGAAGTAAATATGGATTTATTTGCATTGTCAGAACTCCTTCAATGGATTTTCCGCAGCCGTATTCGTACTGGAAAACCAATAAATGTTTATATTCCATCTATGCGGATGAGAACATTATTAGAAAAATATTTAAACAATGAAATGTAAAGTTGTCATTCTTGATTTCTTTGCTAGACACCCCTTAGCAAACAAACGCTGAAAGCATTGGTAATACTGGGTTTATAGGATATTCCCTTATAAGGAAGAGGTAGAAAAATGTTTAAGGTAATAAAATCATCCCTGAATAACATTACAAGGGATAGCCTAAAAAACAGGCTACCCTTTCCATGATTATTCTGGGTATATGATAGCTGTTTTATTTAACACTTACTACTATTACTAGAAATAGTGGTGAGGGTGTTTTTTGCCCGAACACGAGGTGTTTAGCCGAGTTATTGTTTGGATTTTGATTTCTGTTTTTGTTTATTCTTGATTCGAGTTGAAAATAAAACAATAAAAGTTCACAACAATTTTTGTCATTGACTAGAATAGATGGAAAGAGAGGATTTAAATTTGATCAAAAAACACAATGTAACTATTAGTTTGAATGAAGTTGAATTTAAAATGTTAGCAGACCTCAATGAAAAATTAAAGAAACGATCATATAAAGAACCTAATAGAACGGATACTTTGAAATTTGCCATTAAATTTACTAGAGATAACCTTAATGTTCTAGAGTTGGTTGGTGACTTACAAGAGGAATTGATGAAGGTAAAAAAGGAAAGTGATTTATTTAAACATGCCTTCTATCAGTTTCAAGAAAAAGTAAAGTTATGAAGTAACTGAGTAATAGAATCGTTGTTAGGTTAGTAAAACCCGAACTCTTTCATTTCCTTTTTTAAGGGAAGATGTTACCCATTTCTATATTTGACATAGGTAGGAATTAAAGAGGTAAAGATTTAGGTAAGTGGTAACAGGATTTTCCATCACTTTCAGTAAAGAAGATTTTTGCTATGCACAGTACTTCAAAATAAAAGGAATGATACTAATGAGTTTTAATAATGTGAAAATCACGGATAAGGAAGTGTACAAAATTTTATATCTAAACAAGGTGAAAGGTTTTCCACCTTATCAACTAGAAACCATGTTCCCTGTCTCAAAGACAACCATTAAAAATATTGTAAATGGCAAAAGTCGCAAAGATTGCTATTTTGCTTTCATTGATTATATGGAAAAACATCCTAAAGAAATTTTGACACTATTTGAGGTTATTTGATAGTATTTAAAGCTAGTAGGTTAATTTGTTCCTACTGGCTTTTTTATTGCAAAATATCCCTAATCCCCTTTGTATGTGCCCAGTTGTTCAAATATTTTTTATGTAAATTCGTGAATCCTTTGGGGCTGTAAGGACGAAGTACTTTTGGTTAAGTACCAAGCACAAATTCGGAAAAATAAAAAAAGGGAGACACTATTCCCCCCTCAATAATTTTCCAACTCTTTCGCTACAAGGAAAAACTCTTTTCTAATTTGCTTATTTAATTCAACAGGAACAAAGATAGTATGTTTTTTATCAATGGTAAAACTGAATGGTTCATCATCTATCAACCTTGCCATAGCAGATAACCGCATGGTATGAGTTCCGATACAGTCAGGCATATCTATACCATGTCAGACACTTTATTTACCTGTCTGTACGCTTGTATTCTTGAAATAGAATCAAACCTTGTGATAAGGAAACAGCCGTTCAGTTCATTGTAAAACGCAATAATTTGGAGGTCTAATTCCTTTAGAATTATTTGTCAAGTGAATAGTAATAGTACGGATTAAGACTTATTACTATTTTAATAGCTAATTTCTTTACTCTTAAAATCATTTATCTTTGGACACTCTTTCATTTTGGAACAAATTGAGGTAATCGATTTGTGGGTGCACATGTTATAATAGTATATTCAAACAATAAATTTATGTTATTATTTATACAAACGTTTGTTCCGTTTCGAAAGATGAAGAATAATAACTTAAATATAATAAAAATAGGTGGTATTTATGGTTGTAAGTTATACAGAAATCAAAAACAAATATAATTTAGAAATTAAGAAAGTAACAGATAATAAATTAGCGTATATAACTCACTTCCTTCAAAATATTGGGGATAATTCGGCTGAATACTTTAGACTTGAGGCAGAAAAATACTTATCAAATAACGATTTTGATTTCAATAATATAAAATGGAATGTTCCTTTTCCACCAACTGATAATCCTACCTTCAAATTCATTGATTTATTTGCTGGTATTGGTGGTATGAGAACGGCTTTTCAAAATCTTGGTGGGAAATGTGTCTTTAGTTCTGAATGGGATTTGTATGCCCAAAAGACATATTATGAAAATTATGGAGAAGTACCTTTTGGAGATATTACAGAAATAGACGAAAACAGTGTTCCTGAACATGATGTTTTAGTTGCTGGTTTTCCTTGTCAAGCCTTCTCGATTGCTGGTAGACGTGGTGGGTTTGAAGATACTAGAGGAACATTATTTTTTGATGTAGCTAGAATTATTCGTGCTAAAAGACCTCGTGCAATATTTTTAGAAAATGTAAAAGGTCTAGTTAATCATGACAAAGGGAAAACACTAGAAGTTATCCTAAATACGCTTAGAAATGATTTAGGCTACTATGTACCCGAACCAAAAATAATCAATGCAGTTAATTTTGGAGTTCCTCAAAATAGAGAACGTATCTTTATTGTTGGGTTTAGTCTAGAAACAGGGATAAATGAATTTAATTATCCAACACCTAACCCAAATGATTTAAGATTTATTGATATCCGTGAAGAAAATCCTGTATCAGTTAAATATTATCTTTCAACTCAATATCTTGAAACATTAAGAAATCATAAAGCAAGACATGAAGAAAAAGGGAATGGTTTTGGTTACGCTATTATTCCTGATGACGGTATTGCAAGTGCTATTGTTGTAGGTGGCATGGGTAGAGAAAGAAACCTTGTTATAGACAATCGTTTAACTAATTTTACACCAGTAACCAATATAAAAGGTGAGGTTAATCGTGAAGGCATAAGAAAAATGACACCAAGAGAATGGGCTAGATTACAAGGATTTCAAGATGAATTTAATATTGTAGTTTCTGACGCCCAAGCATATAAACAGTTTGGAAATTCAGTTGCAGTTCCAGCCGTTCAGGCTACCGCTAGTGTATTGATAAACAATTTAATTGGTATGGGAGTGGTTTAATAATGGGTCATAGTTACAATAAGGGTGAGTGGAGTGAACCTTATGTTCTCCTTAAACTTCTAGCAGAAGGAAAACTTCATGCTGCTGATGAAAATTTAGACGCTATTCCTCACCTATACTATCCTTTAATTAACATACTGAGATTTGAGGCAAAATCTAAATTTGTCTATGGATATGAAAATTATTCTTTTAAAGATAGTACAAATATCCGTATAACAGATTGCAATAATAATACTTTAGCAACTATTCCTATTAAAGATTTTAAGGAAAAGTCACTAAAATTATTTGAGGAAATAAAAGCTGGTAAGGGAACCTTTCCAGTAAGTTCAAATATAGAGAATTTCTTGAATGCAATTCAGGTAACTCGTAAGGCGGAAAAGCCGACTAGTAAAAGAGATATTACCATTATCGTGCATGATGAAGAAACTGGACATACGCCTGAATTGGGTTTTAGTATTAAATCAAAACTTGGTGGTCCAGCTACTTTATTGAATGCTGGATTTACAACCAATTTTATTTATAAATTGGAAGGCGGAACACCTTTATCAGATATTGAGATTAAGAATATAAACCTAGACACAGCTTTGTTAACGAAAAAGCCTTCTGATAAAACAATAGCTGATAAAAAGAAATATGGTTTTGACGTGTATGAGACTTTGAATAGTTCAGATATCATCCTAACTGAAATAGAAAGTAAAGGATATTCTATAAAATTTTATAAAACAGAAAATGAAATTTTCAGCACCAATCTTCAAATGTTTGATAGTAATTTCCCTTTGGTTTTTTCCGAAATACTATTAGCGAATGCAAGAAATTATTGTACTAACAAAATGGAAGATATACTAGATTATATTGAAACTAAAAATCCATGTAAATATAATTTAGGAAACAATCACCCGATCTATCGTTATAAAATGAAAAATTTTCTTACAGATGCCTCACTTGGTTTAATGCCTGGTCAAGTTTGGACTGGTAAATATGACGCTACTGGTGGTTATATTATCGTTAAGAAAAGTGGGGAATTAGTTTGCTACCATATTTATAATAGAGATGAGTTTCAAGAATATTTAGTTAAAAGCACTTATCTTGAAGCAGCCTCACGTTTCAAACATGGTTACGGATTTGTATATAGAGAAAATGGAGAATTGTTCTTTAAACTAAATTTACAAGTAAGGTTTAAGTAATTGGCGGTTTCCTATAACCGTCTTTTTTTATCTAAAAATATCATACTAATGAAAAAAAAGGAGGCTAACACCTGTTATAGTGTCGCCTCATATTCTTTAACCTTTTTATAGAATGTAGCCTTTTTCATTCCGATAGCATCCATAAAAGCCACTGCTGTTATCTTTCCAGCTTTCCACTCTTTATATATTTTAGTCCATTCTTTAGGAAGTTCTAAAACTGGTCTACCTAAATGCTTACCTTTAGATTTAGCAACAGCTATCCCCTCTTTTTGACGCTGTTTAATGTCCTCACGTTCCTTTTCAGCCATTGAAGTATAAACCTCTATGATAATATTGTTAATCATGTCAATAACCCATTCTTGACCCTTAGGAACATCTTGCATAGTGGTAGGAAGGTCAATGATCTTAACCCTAATACCTTCTTTTTTGAAGTGTTCTAAATACTGTTTAATCAGTTCTTTATTACGTCCTAAGCGGTCAATAGATTTTATGTAAAGAGTGTCGCCACTTCTCATAGCCTTTAACAAGTTCTGAAATCCTTCACGTTCCATATCCTTACCACTAGCCTTGTCTGAATATATGTATTTTTCGTTACTTACATAGGGTTTTAGTGCCTCTAATTGTCTATCTAGGTTCTGTTCTTTGGTGCTTACACGCATGTAGACAAAGTTAATTCCTGTCATAATTTAAACCACCATTTCTTTAAGAATACTATTATATTTATATTCGAAAATAGAATGACATTAAACTTCGTTCCACTCTCTTAATTCTTCCTCAGCTTCTTTTAAAGTTTTGTAGACCCAAGCCCATTGCATGTCCAGTTCTTTTTCATCTTTGTCGGTTTCGTCTATAATACAATATACTTTATTAGCTACTTCTTTACCGTCCTCTAAGGACTTAGCATATTCTTTGCTTTCATATAAGTAATCAAAAATTCTATGCATTTCCTTGATTATTTTTTTATTTGTCATTTTGTTGTTCTCCTTTTTTATTGGATAGTCAAAATATACACCAATAGTCTAATAAGGTCAATTGTTTTATGGACGTTCGTAATGATCGAAATAACTTAGTTAATAGACGTTGAAAAAATGGTTTTTTTAGTATCTATTTAGGTGTACCTTAATAGACTATGTTTTTAAGATGTATTTTTTATAGGGAATCTTTACTACAGATGTGTTCCTAATAACCACGTAAAAATTCGTGATTTAAAATCACACTATTAAAACTGTACACAAGTGATTGACGATAACTATAACCACAGGAACAAGGAGTAAGGTACTATCAAAAGTCACTATCATTCCAGTGTCACTAAATATGGTCATTGTCATAGGCTATAGTAATGTACATAACAATTACCAACCGCCTCACAAAACACCTCACCACAGTTACCAGTAAAGCTATTCGGCAGGATAGAATGAATGTGTGAAATAGTAACGGAAAAGGGAATAGGGAATAGGACTGCAAATGAGGCATGAGAGTAATAGACAATGACTGAACGAATGAAGAACAAGCAAATGGACAAGGGATGAAAGTTAAGTAAGCAACAACGAGTATAGATCATGAGAGTATCTATTAACACAGGAGAAGATTGTTGTCAACTGGTAGCATCCCCCCTATGGGGAAGGCTACTATACCCTAACCCCTCGACTGCTATTTACTATGGATACGTAATTTTATGAAACCTTTTTAGGTACAATGTAGCCAATACACAAGTTGACAAAACTTTAGAAATAGCAAAGCAGCCAAAAAAATTTTGGGGGATTTTTCGTAAACTTTTTAAGGATAGTTTGATTTTCTCACTACTGATATAATAGGAATAAAAAGGAGATTTACCAATGCCCACAGAACCTAAGTTAATATATCATTTCACTAATTATGGGGAATTTGAATTGATCTGTTTAGAAAATGAAGGTTTAGCTTTTCCCGAACTAGAAAAAGTTATGTATGACTATGTATTAAACCAGCCTGAAAAGTCAGTAGAGTTTAAAGAGTGCTGGATTCATCATGAACAAGGGGAAGAAGGGGAAGTAAGAACAGTTCAAGTCACTTTTCAGGACGAGAATATAAATAAAGCTGTTCGCCTTTGGGGTACAAGGGAAATTGAAAGTGGAAAAGTTTTGAAAATGACAATCGACTTTATTGACTTAGATACAAAAGAATTAGAATATGAACATGAATTGGAAGTAAGTAGGATAGTAAATGAGTAATAAACCAATGAACGCTGATCAGATGATTACTTATATAAAAAATATGGACAATCGACTTTATACATTACCAATCTAAGAACCATTTTTATGTAGGAAAACCTATTGATGACATGATCTCAACTGTAAGGAATCATATTGAGGATTACTTAGACAGGGATTTAACAGAAGAAAATACAATCATAAAACTAGCTTATGAAAGTGGCTATAATGTTGGGGTTAGTGTTGGAATGGAGAAGGCTTTTAAAAGTGGGGAATTTAAGGACTAAAAAGGCTAAGGTGCATACCTTAACCCGAATTCTTAAAAATATCCAAACTATAAAAAAGGGTTGAATAATGTAAATCTAGCATTTGGTATTTAATTTTCTTTCAATACCATACAATTTCATATCATGTATACCAAATTTCTCGGCTAAAAATTTTACATCATGATTTAGAATTATTAACTCTTTTTCAATTTTATTTATTATTTTTCGAGTATCCTCAGATTGTTGTACTTCAACTGTATCAAGATACTTCTTTATTTTATAAAGTTCTTCACTTACACTGTCTAAACGATTATCAAACTGTTTTTCTAAAGTATCAAAGCGTTTGTCTATACTTGATTTTAATTCAGTTATTGCCAGTAATATTTCTTTATTTTCCATAGGAGTTACACCTCTACTTTAGTAACTTAATCATAATTAAATATTTATTGAAGTCGTCTAAGGCAAATGATTTAAGCCAATGTAAATCTAATTCGTAATTTCAATACAATTTCTTAAAACTACAGATTGATTAGACTTACCAATGAACTCATTTTTGTTCTCCTTAACAAATATTGAATTATTACTTTTAGTATAATGTATTTCTTTAATTAAATAAATAAAAATAATCAATTATACCATTTTATTAAAAAAATACAATAGTTCAGTGTGAGTTAATATGATTTCTTTCATAGTAAGTTAACTTAACACACTATCAATTTCCAAATAATTTTATACTAAAGAACAAAATCAAGGGGTGCAATCTTAAAAAGCAACCTCTAATTTTTATCTTGAAAAATAGTACTGTTACAGCTATAATGAACAGTGTTGAATAAATCGTGTGAACCGATTGAATGAACAAATTTCAATTACCTGTAGAATTACTTAATATCACTGTATTCAAAGATATTTTTAAAATAAACAAAAGGAACTTTCTGACTCAAAATCGTGTTCCTTCTGGAGTGTCGGTTCGACCCCGACCACCGGTATCAATGCTTTGAACGTCTTTCTACAAGTTGTAGGAAGGCGTTTTTATTTGTTTTTGGCTAAGTTTTCACAAGACAAAATTACTTCAAAACGTGCTTCATAAGGCCGTGTGCACTAACGAAGTAAAAATCTAGTTAATATTTATTAAAAAGGCAAACCAAATCCGTATCCCATTTTTTCATAATGAAAAAGTCGAAATCGCAACTTTCTAAACTCATCATAGTTTTCATCATCTAATTCTAAGACGCATACATCTATAATAATTAATTCGTCTAAATATCCTTTTCCATACTCCTTAAAGTGATGTTCCATTATTTCATCTATCAGCTTTGCACCATCCATTGCTTTTAAAACAACATACTCATGATCTCCGTAAAATTTCCAATGGACATTTTCCATTTAACACCACCTTAATTGTTTTTTCAACCGTTCTGACTTTTGTTTAAACAGTAATCAAAAGTGTTAATTATTCTAGCCTCACTTAATAAGGTCTAAATAAGTACACTGATTTAGAATGACTCTTTATATTTTAAAAATATTTTGAGAAAATAGCTATAAGTAAAATAAAGAATAGAACGAATCGAGGTAAAAAAATTTTGAAAGAAACTATTTTAAAATCCTTATTGAAAATAGAAAAAGATTTTAATGTAAAGATTCTTTATGCGGTAGAGTCAGGGAGTAGAGCTTGGGAATTCCCGTCAAAAGATAGTGATTATGATGTCCGCTTTATATATGTTCATAAAGTGGAAGATTATCTAACAATTGACCACATGGGAATTGGAAAAAAACGAGATGTTATTGAATTACCAATAAACGATTTATTAGATATTACAGGGTGGGAACTTACTAAGGCATTAAGATTATTTAGAAAATCCAATCCACCATTATTGGAATGGTTATGTTCTGGTATCGTATATTACCAAGCCTATTCGACCATTGATCAGATGAAAGAACTTAGTAAAAATATTTTTGCTCCTAATTCTTGTTTGTATCACTTTTTAAATATGGCAAGTAATAATTTTCGAGAATATTTACAAGGGGACCAAGTAAGAATTAAAAAATATTTTTATGTACTTCGACCAGTTTTAGCTGCTAGATGGATAGAAAAATACAATGAGTTTCCACCATTAGAATTTCCGAAACTTTTGGAAGATATATTACCAAATGGTGAATTAAAGAACCAGATTCAAATTTTATTAAAAAGAAAAATAAGTGGTGAAGAACTTGATTTTGAACCAAGAATTGAGGTTATAAACCACTTTTTAAATGAGGAAATCTTGCGACTTAGAGAATATACAAAAACAATAAATATCGATATACCTGACTTTACACACTCTCTTGATCTGCTTTTCAGAAATACTTTAAAAGAGGTCTGGAACTAACTTAATAAAAGCTATTAGATTTAAATCATCATTAACTTGATAATTGCGGTAAGGCAAAAAGAAGATGGGCTTTATACAAACAATGGTGGTTACCTCTTCCACAAATAAAGTATTTACGTCTTTAATTCAGCAGTGTTCACTAACGAAATAAAAGTCCCGTTGATATTTATTAAAAAGGTAAACCAAATCCGTGTTAGAAGATATATATATATATATATATATATACTGGTTATCACTTTTTTAAACGCAACATCTTGAAAGTGCTAACTATAGAAATGGACTTTATGATTAATAGGAGATAAAAAGAGTACATTAGGGAAACGTATAATAAAATGACATGCTCTAGGTGAAATAAATGAAAACTGTTAAAAAGTTTTACATACCCGTCATATTTAAGTTTTGGATTAGTCATGGATTTGCCTTGTTATGGCTGACTTTTTCTGTTTATCTGTCATTGCCTTGGGTTCGTGATTTAGCTACTATTATTGGAATTGTTCCAGCTATTTTATCCATTGCGGGGATTGCTTATTTTCCTGGATATATGAATGCGTTTATGGTCATTAGTCTACTCATAGAAAAACAGCCAAAACTGAAGGTTTTCAATCCAACTGACCCACTTTCGATTTTGATTTCTTGTAAGAATGAAGAAAAAGGAATAAGGGATACACTTAAATTGATCTCCCAACAAGATTACGAGGGGGAGTTAAAAGTTATTGTGATTGATAATGCTTCGACAGATAAAACGAGCATGATGGCATTGAGAGCGGGACAAGACTTCAATCTGGATGTAAAGGTGATCTATGAGGGAAAACCAGGAAAGAACTTTGCACTTAATAAGGCTTTAAAAATAGTTGATACTCCATTTGTCATTACGCTTGATGCTGATACGCTTTTGACCCGCTCCGCTATCCGGTTACTTGTTTGTCGATTGTTATCTGCACCTAAGGAGATTTGCGCTGTAGCGGGAGCTGTTCTTGTACGTAATAGTCGTAAAAATTTTTGGACAAAGATTCAAGAGTGGGATTATTTTTTAGGAATTGCATCTATAAAAAGACTACAAGGATTTTACCAAGGGACTTTAGTTGCACAAGGAGCTTTTAGTTTATATAAAAGAGATACTCTTTTAGAAATTGGCGGATGGGATGATGCGATAGGGGAGGATATCGTGCTAACTTGGAAAATGCTGCATATTAATTGTAAAATATATTTTGAACCTCTTGCTGTAGCTTTTACCGATGTCCCTGAAACTTTTATTCATTTTGTAAGACAAAGAAGCAGGTGGGCAAGGGGAATGATTGAGGCAGTTAAAAAGGTGAAGCCTTGGAATCAACCTACTGTTTTTACACGTTATCTTACGGGATCTAATCTTTTTTTTCCATTTTCAGATTTTGTATATACTTTTATTTGGATTCCAGGACTTATCCTTGCTTTTTTTGGACATTACTTCATTGTGGGTGCCACCTTTATTTTTGTTCTGCCATTAGCATTGATAACGAATTATGTTATGTATAATTTTCAACGCAAAGTGTTTCAATCTTTGGACTTAAAAATCAGAAAAAATATCTTCGGATTTTTTGCTTATGTTTTAACATACCAAATATTCATGTCTCCAATATCGGTTTGGGGATATACACAGGAATTTTTCAAATTGAAGAGGGTATGGAAGTGATTGAAAAAAGGTAAGAACATGAATCCATTGTCCTTACTTTTTTCGATTTATGTTTGTTCAAATCCATTCACAAAGTACTCGATGATTTCTAAATCATCTTCAGTTAACTCACGTCCAAAAATCGAAGACATCTCTGCAGTAATTTCCTCTAGCTTCCCTTTATGTTTCTTTGTTAATTCAGCACTTGTCTTTAATAATGAAACAAAGGAAGAAAATTCATCTTTTGTTAAAGGGGCTGGATGATGAGAGAGGAAGAAATATGTAGCATCATAGCCTTCAATTTTCTCCAAAAGCTTATTCATTTTTTCAATCGTATAATGCCATTTTTCTGCGTACATATTTGCATAGAGGCAATCACCAAGAAATAGCGCCTTTTCCTCCTCTATATAGATGAGATTTGAATCAGATGAATGATCTCCACCAACATGCTCGATGATACAGGTAACCCCACCGATATTCAGTTTTATTTGCTTTTCAAAAAGGATAGTGGGATCTGGTATGATAACTTCTCTTTTACTTCCAAGCTCTAGCTTGATTGCATCTGCACAAAATGGAATTTCAATCCCTGCTTCGACACGTTCATCCAACTGCTTGTCTTCCCATGATAATTCCTGTAGTTCTTTAATCTTGTCATAGGTTATGGAGTTAGCAATGGAAGGCATATTCATTTCACACAAGCCAAATACATGATCCCAATGCCAATGTGTAAGAGCCAGCATATCTCCGGTGATATGATAGGAAGCTAATTGCTTCTTGAAGAGATTAGCGTGACTAGAAGAATTCCCAGCATCAATTAACAGTGTATAATGGTCCCCTACAACTGCAGCTAATATCGGCCGATCTGTTTTTTGATAGGGAGGCAGGTAGAAGAGTCGATCGGAAAGTTTTACTAATGATTGCATGTGTTAGAACTCCTTTAAAAATGATTGTAACGTTCATTATATACTCTTTACAGAGATGACAAAACAATACTAGAGGTATTTCTACTTTTTATAAAAGTAACGGGGGCTATTCTTCAAGAAGGAGAATAGAATTTTATTAGATAAGTTTTTTTCTAAATCTGAGGATACAATATTTTGATAAAGGGTGTGTAATTATTAAAGCGATCATTTTTGATTTTGATGGTACTCTTGCTGATACTTTGCCAGTTTGTTATTATGCCTTTCAAGCTGTTTTTAAGGAATTTGATCATATTGAAGTGACTTCAGATGAAATTAAGGCCATGTTTGGTCCATCTGAGACAGGAATCATCAGAGAAAACCTCATGAATTCAAATCATGATGAAGCAATTGAATTATATTATGAAAAATATCGTGAAAAGCACCGAGAACTCGTTCTTGAAAATGAGGAAATAAATAATTTGCTGCAGCTTTTAAAAAGAGAAGGCTATCAATTAGGAATTGTAACAGGAAAAGCAAGCAGAAGTCTGTTTATTTCTTTAGAATATCTTAATATGAATGACGTATTTGATGTAATCATTACTGGTGATGATGTGAATAAACCGAAGCCTCATCCAGAGGGAGTAAAAAAGGCATTGGAACAGCTTAACATAAGTAACACCGAAGCTATTTTTCTAGGAGATAGTGATGCTGATATTCTGGCTGGTAAACAAGCTAATGTACATACAATTGGAGTACAGTGGTTGCCAAATTACCAGACACTAGAATTTAGTGTTCAACCAGATCAAATGTTCAGTAGCGTAGCTGAATTAATACAAGCACTTAAAATGACGGCTTAAACCGAAAGTAAAAGTAAGCAAGATGTCGGAAGTTTTGGTCTGTTAACAATAGTGTTAGAAATGGGACATATGATACTAGATGTCCCATTTCATTTTTAACATTAGAATATAGTCTATTGGCAGAAAATAATATAGCTATGTTTATTTCATTTAGACTCTTTTCTAAAAGATTATTGTTTTTTGAATAAATGTTGTGAGTGTAAATCAAAGACAAATATGGTTAGTTGATTGTAGCGGAAGGTGCGAGACTCCTGCGGGAGGAGGCTCAGCGCCCACCCCGCGGAAAGCGAGTGACCTGGAGCGGAAATCAACTTCTACGAATTCATGTTAAAAGCAACAATGTTTGCGAAATCTACCAGCCAGGCTCAGCAAGACATTATCCCTAGTAGTGGTTACACACTGCTTGCGGATTTTGTCTTTTTTTATCCATTAAATTATCGTTTCCTGCTAAGAAGATGTTCTTTATATCTCAATACTTAAAAATCCGACAAAAATATACACTATTCTATGTGTATATTCTGTACTATAGACATAATAGGAATAAAATAGTTAGTCGATGATAAGCAAAAGCTAGAGCGATAGAATAATAGCTAAAAGTAAAGGGGGGACACTAATATGATCCCAATAAATATAGATTCTAATCAAATCACTGCGAATTTCCAAATGAGCCTAGAATCCATCGTTGATTGGTTTGATCAAAATAAGGAATCGTTTTATACACTCGGTTGGGCCTATCTTAGGAATCAGGCGCAAATGGAAGAGCTTTTTTATCGAGTGATTTTAAAAATACATAAGGAACTGCCTCGATTTAAAAGAGAAGCTTCATTGGAGATTTGGGTTACTTCTATTTTTATACATATGTGCCGTGAGGTTTCTGCTGATCGCAGTTTAAAAGCTTCAGAGGATAGTGAAATACGTCCGGACGTGTTTAAAGCACTTGATCAATTGAAAGAAGACGATAAAGAAGCGATGGTCCTCACCTATGTCATAGGGTTCTCAATGGAGGAAATAGCTGATATTCTTCAAGTTTCAGTTGAAGAGATTAAGAGGCGTTTGTTTTCTGGCATTCAGTTACTTCGAGAAAAGTTGGGATATGGATCACATTTTGATGGCTGTAAGGAAAATCATAAGCTGTACATTGATTACTTAGGAAGAACGCTCGATCGTCCAGAAAAGGTTGACTTCGAGGTACATATTTATCACTGTCAAAACTGTCAGGAGGATTTGGCTACTTTTCAAGAAGTTATGTCAACCATGTTAAAGCTTTCTGAAGTGGTTGGAGATTTCCATGTGCCATCAGGTTTCATGAAGAAGATTCGGGCTAGACTGGCAGAAATGGAGAAGCGTAGACAACTGAAGGCTAAGAAACAGAAGAAAATAGGACTTGTTTTAGCTGGTGTCTTCGTCGTGTTCATGTGTACTGGCTTTTTAACTGGATGGTTTCCCAAACTTTATTATACGTGGACAGAAGAAGATCAACAGCTGCGCGCCTTTCTTCAACATGATCTAGGCAAAAGGCTGAATCTAGAAGCGGAAAGTGATGGGGTGAAAATCAAGATCAAAAGTGTAATTGCCGATGATGTTCAGACGCTCATTTTTTATGAAATTGAAGATATGAATGAAGATAATCAATATATGATGAATTATTATGATGGGGTTATCGTTGAGAACGAAAATGAAATCATGAACCATGAAGCATTTCCAAAATACTATCCTCCTACTCTAAATAATGAAGAAAAGAATGTGTATCAGGGGAAGATGAGCCTTCTTCCACTTACAGAGGATAATGGGACAATCAAACTGAAGGTTATAAAACTTGAGAAATTGATTCAGGATCCCTCTACACCTGAGGGTTTTAGGGGTTACGGAGAAATTCAATATGAAACAGGGGAATGGAATTTCGAGATTCCTGTAACCAAACATCCTTCGATCGAATATGCACTGGATAAAGAATTAGAAATCGAGGGGATTCCGGTTCAAATAAGTAAACTTACGTTTGCGCCAACAGCAACAATTGTGCAGTATGGCATTAAAAATGAACAGCCAGAGAAGCGGATTGATTTTGTTACTTTTGACAGCCTTGAAGTAAACAAGAAAAAAGTAAAAACCGATCCCTATGGCAACACCAATTTGTATTCACAACCAGATATGAATTGGACTAGTTTTCAAGCACAATTCGACCCTCTATTTGAAGAACAGCCAAAAGAAGTGAATATTCAATTTGGCTCCATTTATTTTATGATCGAAGACCATAAGACAATTGAACTTGATGCTTCAAAGGATGATCCCCAATTGTTTGAATATGCGGGCAGTACAATCTCTATCGACAAGGTGGAAGTTGGTGATGTGAGCACTGTGGTCATAAGTGATTATCAAATTAAGAATCGGCAATATGAGACCTTTCATTTCCGAGTGATTGGAGAGGATGAAACGGAAGTAAGTACAATGGGAATGAATTCTGAAGGAGTGCTCGTTGATAAAAGCGGAAAGGAATACGATATTAATGAACTCTCGATCCCATTTGAACAACTAGAGCAGCCTCGCTATTTCACGACAGTACAAAATATAGAATTGTTCAATGATTACGCTGGAAAAAAGGTGATTCCTAAAAAGTTGGATATTTATGGATATAGTACAACGAAATATGTGGGTGATGTGGTGAAGATTTTATTGGATTGACCGTTAAAGGGCGCAGTTCTGTAGTATGAATTACGTCCTTTCTTAATACCAAATAGTAACATAGAATGATTATTAAACGATGGATTTCAGGAGGGAAAATGGATGGAAATAGAAAAGTTAAAAAAAGCCATCAAAGAATTGCCTGAAGAGGAAGCGAAATCCCTGCTATTTTATGTTCTTCTAAGAGTGGATCTTTTGAGGGAAACAGAGTATTCGGAGACTGAGTTTGTAAGGGATATAGAAAATATATATGATATGGTTTTCGATCGATCAAGAGAACGGTTGAGAATGACTCAAGAGGAAAATTATCAAATGGTACATATTCTTTTCGGTGATTCTCCTGCAGGATCTTTAAAATACGCTTTAAAGGAAATGGGCGTTTCTAAAGAGGAAAAGATTATTTCCTTTTGGGACATGTTCTCGGTTGGTCCAGTTTGGAAGCTGGATGAAAAGACTGGACAGGAAGCAAGATTTGTTTTTATGAAACATGTGATGAATGATGAAAATGATGATTTTCGAGATTATCAGCAAAGATTCTATGAGACTGTTAATCAAATACATTCCATCCCAGCGGATGTACCGATTACTATATGGGTGGCTGAAAATGCTCATGAACAAACGGGACTGCGATATGCTATGCACTTATTAAGAAACAAAATAACTGACATTAAAGTGATTAATACAACAAAAATATTTGCGGAGAAATTTAATCGACCAGATATCGAATATATTGTTTTAAAAACAGGAGAAATAAGTCCGGAAAAACTAAGCGTGATCTATGAGGAAAGTAAAGCGAATGTTTCATTATCACAGCATGAAAGAAAGGAATTGGAAAAAGAGTGGTTAGCCCTAGCAGATACCAAGGAAACTTTGCGTATTTGGCAAAATAACAAGATAAAGAGTGTCAGTGAGGACTATTATGACCAGTATATGATAAATTTGGCGAAAAAACTTCAGGTCGAGCGAGAACGTATGAAAGAGCCTGAAGCGTTTATGAAATCTGCAAGATTAATAGGAGAAGTGATTGGGCATTTAGACCAATATATGGGGGATGAATTTTTTGAGTATCGGCTAAGAGGGCTAATAGAAAAAGGCGTATTTGAGATGGAAGGTAACTTAAAGGCGATGAGATATTATAGCGTGAGATGGAAGGGATGAGTGGAAGATCAGAATGACTTGAACAGGGGTATTCCGAACCGTATGAACTTAAATATTCGAGTGGAGGTAGGTCATGAAAAAGTCGTTTGCTCTTATATGTTTAATCATAATGATTGCCACTGGTTGCGGTTTAGAAACAAAAACCATTCCTGAATTTTATAAAAGAAACCTTGATGAAGTAACTAAGATTGTCATTGTAGATGGTAGTACAGGATACAGAAAAACAATGACAGATAATCTTGTGATCAAGGAATTCTTAGATAAGATTAAGGATATCAAATTCATTCCAGAAGAAAACCAAGAAGATCGGACTGGCTGGCGTTATTCAATTACTCTGTTTCAAGATGAAGAAAAAACTTTTCAATTTGGATTAACACAAGTAAATGAACATTACTATTATACCGATCCAGATATCCACCCGATTGTTGATGATTTTTATAAAAGTCTTGATGGTCAAGAGGAGTAAGCAAGCTGTTTTGGAGATTAGGGCCATCAGTTAAAGTTGAAGCAGCCAAATGATATGTTGAATAAAGCCACATATAATTATTGCTAAAACGGAAAACGGGGAAGTTTCATATGATGGCTTTCTAAAGAATAATCAATGTTGACCTATTCTGTCTTTTATTGTAAACCGATTTAGCTGAAATTCCTTAACTTAAGGACGCGTCCAATACTCCACCAATTTGTCTGTATACTTCATTGCCAATTCCATAAAATATTTTATAGAATTACCAATTGAACAATTGGAGGTATTTAACTTGGGCGTTTTTGGGAAAGAAAAGCCAAACTCTTTAACTGCAGCCGAGGTATCTGCTCTTTGGCTTCAATATTTGGGGGATAGTATGGCAATATGTATTTACAAATATTTTCTTAACATTGTTGAAGACAAAGAGATCAAAGTCATTTTAAAATTTGCTTTACAGTTAGCTGAGAGCCATGTAATGAAGATCACTGAATTCTTAAAAAGTGCTAATTTCCAAGTCCCAATCGGATTTAAAGAAAATGACGTGAATGTTAATGCCCCACGTCTCTTTTCTGACGAATTTTTACTTTTTTATTCCTATATTATGACCATACATGGGTTAACGGCTTATAGCTTAGCTATTACTAACTTAGAGAGAAAAGACCTTCAAAGTTATTTTTTTGAATGTACGACATCTGCTAAGGAACTGTTTATAAAAATAGTAGAATTGGCTAAAAATCAGCCGAAATTTACAAGTGTTCCAACCATTCCATCACCTGATATGCCGAAGTTTGTGGATTCAACAGGATTTATTGATAATTTAATTGGAGACAAAAGACCATTAATTAGTTCGGAAATCAGCACGCTTTTCTTTAATTCAATGAAAACTGGATTTATCAGTTCATTAAGCCTAGCCTTCAGTCAAGTAGCTGTACAGGAAGACGTTCGGCATTTTATGTTGAAAAACGTAAAATTATCAAGGAAAGATGCTCAAAGCTTTGACTCAATTTTACAACAGGATCATTTGCCAATACCTGAGAAGTGGGATAATGAAATTACTGATTCTACTGTAAGTCCTTTTTCTGACAAATTAATTATGTTTCACGCAGGTTTTTTAGTCAATGCGGCTCTAACTTATTATGGCGCTTCAATAGGTTCGAGCTTCAGATCAGATATTATCTTGAACTATTCTAAAGTATTTACCCATGCTATGCAGGCGGGGGCACTTTCTTACAATATTATGGTTAAACATGGCTGGTTTGAAAAACAACCTGAAGCGATTGATAGAAAATCTTTGGCACAAGGTTCCAATAAAAGAGAGGGGAATCTGTGAAAACTTAAAAGCATAGGAGATACGAAATATGAAAATCCATCGAATCGATCATGTAGGCATAATGGTTAATGATCTTCCTGCTGCGAAAGCCTTCTTTCTTGACTTTGGCCTTGAAATGCTGGGTGAAGCAGAAGTGGAAGGCGAGTGGATGGAGCGGATGATAGTGCTTCACGATGTTAAAGAGGAAGTTGAAAAGTTGGAAGTTGTAATGTTGCGAACGCCAGACGGTGAAGCAAATATAGAACTAGTAAAATTTCACATGGCATCAGATGAAAATGGCATAGAGCGTCCTTTGGCAAATACTTTTGGTATCCGGCATATTGCCTTTGCTGTTGAAGATATTGAAGCCCTTGTTACTAAGTTGAAAATGACAGGCGCAGGATTGATTGGTGAGATACAAACCTACGAAAACGCATATAAGTTATGCTTCGTTCGCGGGCCAGAAGGAATTATTTTGGAATTAGCTGAAGAAACCAAATAAAGTAAGTGTAATTCAAAAAAGCCTTAATCTCTTTAAAGGGTTTAAGGCTTTCTCATGTAATCATTTTCTAATTTGCTTTTTTTGAGAGTCTAACTTTATCAAATAATCGATAAAGAGCAAGTCCTATAATTGCTCCAATCGTATTCAGTATAAGGTCATCCACATCAAATGAACGTATAGAGGTGAATAACTGTATAACCTCAACTAAACATGAAGTAAAGAATCCTAAAAGTATTACTTTCCAAAACTTATTTACTTTAAATCTTAGTGGAATAGAAAAACCTAAAGGTATAAATAATAGGATGTTTCCAACTATATTCCTTAATGAGAACATAAAATTAGCATTCGTTAATAAACCATATATGGTCGCAAAGGGAGTCAGGTTTATACCTCCTCTTTCCATATGTGAATAAGCATAAAAAGGGAAAGGAAAGAGGGTTAAGGAATAAATAAAAATTATTGAGAAATAGAAAAGAGCTTTAATCATTTCGTTTTTTAAGGAGAGCTGCTTTTTAACTGTTAAAACTACAACTCTGAAAATTATCCATGGAATAGCTAACAATATTAGTGAGTCTAATCTAATCATACTATTAATCTCCCTACCAGCTTAGTTATTTCTGTTTACCATCTTATCATAAATTTTTCAACAAATGGGGTGCAAACATTGGTGCAAAATAATCCTACTAAAATGAAATGAGGCACACAATTTTGGTAGGGGCTTCCCTTACGTAAGGGATAGCCACTAGACTAATAAAAGATTCACTTACCATGCGATTTTTTCGTCACAAAAGAATTGAAATAAGAAAACGGGGATGTCTGTTTGGGACATCCCCGTTTTCTGTGTGGCGAATATTGATTCGGTTTTTAACAAATTACTCCATAAGTTTTTTCCAAGTAATATTAAAGGCTAGTTTCCAAAGAACAACTAAACAAATGATTGCAATTACCATATATACATAAATTCCGTAAGAGAACAAAGTGCTGACAAAATGTAGACCAGCAAACAATGCAACAAACAGCATTAAACCAAATACAATGGCACTATTGCTATTTTGATTGTACTGATCAATAGACTCTGAGAAGGGAATAGACTTTTTAAGAATCATAAAACAAATGACAGCATAAATGATGGCATTTATAAATACAATGATAAGATCTGGCAAAACTCTTACGCCAAATACTGCAAGAAACACTGCACTTATAAGCAAATAAACTGGTAAATAGAGTCTAAAGATAAACGCCTTTATCGTACCGCTAAATATTGGTTTTAGCTGTTGGATAGGAGCAACCCGGTATATCCACGCACCTTTATATTTTCCTGAAAACTTTAGGAGGATCATGATGGTCGGGATGATGATTAAGCTAAAATAGATAGATAAATAGGATTTGCTAGTGGATAGATCATTAAGATTAGTGTCAAATCCATTCATGATAAATAGAAAAGGAATCACGATGGAAAAGCCCAAAGATGGGTAGACCTTCAATTTAAAATCTCGCTCGTTTTTCATCATGGAACTTGCAAAGCGAAAATAGGCTCTTTCTTCCTTCGATTGACAAATAACTGTAAGGAGCAACTGGCGAAGCTTGCTTTGTTTATTTTCCTTTGCCTTTCCATGATATGTGAGCTTTTGAAGATTTTCTTCAAAAACATGATTAAATCTCATATAAATCCAAATGGATAGGAGAGGAATCGAGATTCCTAAAGCAGTAAAGAGAAGGTTAAACAGCTGAAAGGAACCATTCATGATCATTTCTATATTTGCCCCAAACCACATCGGAAAGATAAATATTTGCCACCATTGCGGTTCAAGCGAGACGGATAAGTCAATGAACTGAAAAGAGCGAATAAGCAATTGGTACCCAATCATAATCATAAGTGACAACCCAATTTGAACATAATTAATAATATCTTTTAATTTTTCTCCATCAAAGAATCGTAAAATAAATAAATAGATAAGGGCGGTTAACCCAATGATTAACAGGTCAATTAGGATGATATTTAACGTTGAAACGAGAAAAAACAACAGCCCATTTTTGACAAGCCCAACAAACAAAGGGATACTAACAAGCGCTATGGTAAGGAAAGATAGATAAATCGCAACATGCACCATTTTTGCAGTGTTAACCGTTTTTCGATCGACTGGCTTTGGAAACAGGATGTTCCGATCACGGATGTCTAGTAAAACAGAAGAAAAGTCAGCAATCATTGAAGTCATGACAAAAAAGGTGAATATTCCAAAGAAGAGACTCATTTGAAAAAGATAATTGTCATCCATAAGGACAAATGGAATCATAAACAGTCCAAATAACACGTAAATCCATAACGATTTTATATATTGATTGTTGCTTTCCTGGTCCTTTTTTTTCGCGTTTTGTGAGAAAATGGTTGGCACACGCCGTCCATCCATTGTTAGTTTAACTTGTAAAATCTTTCTCATTATCTTGTAATCTACGCCAAAGCTGCTAAAAACTTTCTCAAAGCGATCCAATAGTTTCAGCGTTCGAAAGTCTTGCATTCTTACATCTCCTTTACGACCGATACAAATTTTGAACCAAGTTCTTTATGTTCATTAAATCCTGTCAGTTGGTTAAAAATTTGTTCCAGTGACCCCTTCGTATTTTGCTGTTTTAATTCTTCAAATGTACCATCTGCAGCAATTTTTCCGTCATGCAGGAGAATGATGCGGCTGCTTATTTTTTCGACTACATCCATAATATGAGAAGAGTAGAAAATCGTTTTTCCTTGTTCGGAAAGCTGTGCCATGATTTCTTTAAAAATCATCACGCTATTTGCATCCAACCCATTGATCGGTTCATCAAAAAATAAAAGTTCTGGATTATGTAATAAGCTCGAGATAATTAAAAGCTTTTGACGCATTCCTTTTGAGTAAGATGCAATTCGAGAATAATAGACTTCGCCTATCCCGAATAGCTCCATCAGGCTTTTTGCCTTATAATCAGCAAGGTCAAGGTCGAGACCATACAATTCACCAATAAAGGTTAAATACTCTTGGCCGGTTAAATTGTCGTAAACTTCGGCGATTTCCGGTACATAACCAATTTTCCTTTTATATTCGATATTTCCATCAGAAATATCATGACCGAAGAGTTTGATCTCACCGAAATAATCGTCTTCAATGCCAAGTATGATTTTAACAGTGGTACTTTTCCCAGCTCCATTCGGTCCGATATACCCGATGATTTCTCCTTTTTTCACTTGAAGAGAAACGCCATTTAAGACTGACTTTGATCCATAATTCTTCTTCAAATCAGTAATTTCTAAGATAACTTCTTCCATCATCCTCATCCTCAACTCCTATTGCTGGATTATATATCCATTTAATCTAACTCTAGTGTAACATTAACTCCTTTGCTAACTAAAGATAGAATGGAAAAATTTCCATAAATCACTTTCTGTTTTTCATCTAAGGGCCACTTAATGGAGGAAAACTAACTAGGAAAATTGAATACTTATGGTAATAATAGTATGGTGTGTTAGTGAAAGCTTGTATTTAAACGAATGTGGCAGGATCCATTTTGAATTTTATCAATTGGAGGTTAGTACGATGAAAATAAAAGGTTTCGGTGGGATTTTTCTGCGATCAAAAGATGTTGTTACATTAAGGAATTGGTATAAAGAAGCACTAGGCATGTCGATGGAAGACTGGAATGGAACTGTCATCAAACCAGATACTGACAATGAGACGATCTTTTCTCTCTTTAATGAAGAAAGCGATTATTTTCCAAAAGAACAATCTGTCATGTTAAATTTTCAAGTAGAAAAGATTGAAGCTTGGATGGAGCATTTCAACAAAATGGGAGTACCACTTCTAAAAGAACCTGAAACGAGCGAGTTTGGCACATTTATTTGGATTTCTGATCCAGAAGGAAGATGGATTGAAATTTGGGAGAAAAAATCACTTGAATAAAATTTCTCTATTCTCTACTTGCACAAACAGGGACGTTAATTAAAGAAGAATTAAGTGATTGTAGGTTTGAGAAGTTAGTTTAGTTATTTTATTAAAGGGCGCAATTCTATAGCAAGAATGGTGCTCTTTCTTTATGTAAAGGGTCATATTCTAGAGTGATTAGACACTTTTATTCCCTTCAAAGGAGTGAGTATAAAATTAGAAAGATCCTCACTGTAATTATTATCTTGGGATTTATTGTTTTAGGGGCTTTTGTCATTGTTCCATTTCGCTCAGAACCACCTATACCAACTGTAACAGCAGGAAATAAAGAAATTCCCACTACACAAGGTTCATATTGTTGGGAAGGACTTTTTTCAGCTGAGTGTGTAGATAAGGTTTATACAAGTGTGTTAGATATGGCAAAAGAATATCAGCCAACAGTTGTATCTCCAAATGAAGAAATTAAAATGGACTTTAAGAAAGAACCTGAAACAATGGTAGTGGAACGGTGGATTGGTAATGAACATAAAGAAACGATTGAAGTCAAAAATAGTGCAATTGTGGTTCCAAATGAAGAAGGAAGTTATATCTATCATGTATTAGGTTATTGGAAACAAGGAGACGTAGATTATGTGTTCATGATTGAAGTAAAATAAGTAATGTTTATTCAATGAAAAGGTGTGTTTCTGAAATTTGAAATCTTCATTGACCAGGCAATTTAAAAGAATTCAAATGTTTGAGCAGAAACTCACCTTTAGAATGATAAGACAATCTGTCTGAACTCTTGTAGAAACTATTATCTGAAATAACTTAGTAATCTATCAAGAGAATGGATCTCGGCATATGGTTTTATATTGGTATTATTCTTGATCATATGAGGATTGAACCATATGCCCTTTATATTCGCATTTTGACAACCACCAATATCCTTTTCTAAGTCATCTCCAACGAATAATGCGTCTTCCGGATGCACATCAAGCTTATTTAATGCTAATTCAAATATGCTTTTGTCAGGTTTGCTAAATCCCACTTCTTCAGAAATGAGTATTATATCAAAACAACGATTTAACTGGGTGTGAATGATTTTCGCTTTTTGTCTCTGAGTGGAGCCGTTAGTTATAATTGCAACTTTCCCCTGCTTATTTATTGTATTTACGATATTTATAGTATGTTGATTAATAGAAAAACAATGAGGGAAGTGGGTATTCCAAAAATCTTGAATGGTAGTGCGTGGCAATCTGAATTTTGGTGGAAATTCATCAAAAAGCGATTCCAAAACTATTGTTTTATTACCATTGCCATAGCTTTTAGAATCATGTTCCTTGAATTTCCGCAGCATTTCACTTTTTACTGAACAGTTCACATCCTCATAACACTTCTCTAAAATAATGAAAAACATTTTATCTACGGCCTTATCCCTATCAAGTAATGTATCATCTAAATCAAATAGTATTGCTTGATAACTTCGCAAATAACTTCACAGCCTTTCCTACATGATATAAATAATCCTCGTTCGCACATTCAAACTTTTGGTTAATTAATAAATGTCATATTAAGAAAAAAGGGTGCCATACGGGCAGACTGATGAATAGAATCGTTTTTATTTGAATTAATTTAAAGTGCCGTTCTGAGAAATTCATCAATAAATTCCATAAAAAGAGCATAAGGAATAAGACTGATCGGCAATTCACCCCTCTTTATAAAGAATATACCACAATGTACCGTGGGGCTAATCTTCATATTTGTTTTAGTAGAGAAGATTGTGAAGAATAATCCTCAAGTTAACAACCCGTTTAATGGAGGAAGGACATTCGCATATATAAAGAGAATTAATGAAATAGTTGAACAGGGGGGAGGAAGCGATGGCTGAATACATAAAGGAAATAAGAGAACTTATTGGCAGCAGACGATTAATTTTACTAATGGTCGAAACGCTTGCTTAAAATATTTATTTAAAGTTTACGAGGGGAAGGTTAGGATGCAAATAATTAATGTTAGGGAGCAACCAGCGTATAAAGAAAAAGCAATTACCTATTTTCAGCGCATATGGGCCAACGAAAATAGTATGAAAGTATATGAGGATTGTATTACCCACAGCATCACAACGAAAAGTCCGCTTCCTATTTGGTATTTGATGGAGGACTCCGGTGAAATTATTGGCTGTGCAGGTCTGATTAGCAATGACTTTATCAGTCGTATGGATTTGTGGCCATGGATATGTGCTCTTTATATTGAAGAAAGCTATCGTGGAAAGTCTTTAGGTCAAGAGCTGCTTCTACGTGTTAGAATGGATGCCAAAAAGGCAGGATTCAATAAAGTTTTCCTTTGTACGGACCACATGGGCTACTATGAAAAGTATGGCTTCACATATATAGGTGACGGATATCATCCTTGGGGAGGCAACTCAAGAATTTATGAAAGCAGCGAGTTCAAATAATCATTTTTCAATTTAGCACGGAGGCTAGAAGATGAAAAGAAATAAGGGAATTTTAATTGTAATGTGTACTGTCGTATTTGTCCTTTTATTGGTCGGTTGTAAAAATGCATCGGAAGAATCAAGTGCTACGCTGGATAACCAATCACCAAAAAACAGTACATCGCAAAATACAAAGGACGATTCTTCTAATGTGGATTCAAAAGAAGATCCTTCAAACAACAATCATAGTGATACTACAAATCCAGACAGTATGAATCAAAATGAAGAGGATACATCTGTGCCTACAAGTGATAAAGACTCATCAACAAATACTACAGCGAGTCTGAAGGAAGAGTATCTAAAGAAATTAAATGCTACTAAAATAGAACTGGAAAAAGTAGAAGCAGAAGATTCATCAACATACGCATTGAAAAAGGTGGAAAATGATAGATATGATGTTTGGGATAAATGGTTAAATGAAATTTATGGAGCCCTAAAGGAACAACTTACAACAGAAGAAATGGACCAACTGAGAAAAGAACAACGGAATTGGATCACCTATCGAGATGATACGGCAAAAGAGGCTTCCCTTAAATTTCAAGGTGGTACAATGGAACATCTAGAGTATGTAGCTGTATTAGCAAACCTTACAGAAGAAAGATGCTTTGAATTAGTTGAAGATTATATGAAATAAAAACTTGGGGACGGTTCTTATGTTTCCTTTGAAGCGGCCAGATTCGTGCAGCATGCACTAGAAGTAAATTGGTTAATTATGTTAAAATATAGAGAGTATGGTAAAGATTTGTTTTAACTAAGGTATCTTTATTAATTGCTTATGGAGGGATAGCAGTGGCAAGGTTTATAGACGACTTGGCTGGAGCAATTTATGATTTCTTCAAGTTTATTTTATCATGTATTTCTTACCTTTTAGCAGGGATGTTACTGGTCGGAATTCCACTCTATCTGATTGTTTTTGTATTTAAAATGTTTCATTAAAAGGTGCTAGAGTTTAAGGCTGAATATAATTAAAAAATAAATGAGGTGAAAGCAATGGTAAGAAGGAGATAGATAGCCTCCTAAAGCAGATGTGTATTAATTTTAGGAGGCTATCTTAATTTAGGAGATGTATGGATTATGAAACAAAATAAATATGATGATGAAAATTTCTTTGCTGCTTATGAAAAAATGTCACGATCAATAAAAGGACTGGAAGGAGCAGGAGAATGGCATGTATTAAAAGCATTGATGCCAGAATTGCGAAACAAGAGTGTACTCGACTTGGGTTGCGGTTTTGGCTGGCATTGCCGGTATGCTCGTGAGCAACAAGCAAGTTCGGTAATTGGAATAGATATATCCGAAAACATGCTTCAAAAAGCTCGTGAAATGACGGACGATTCTTCGATTTCGTATATAAAAATGCCAATTGAAGACATTCGTTTTGAAGACTCTCAATTTGATGTGGTAATCAGTTCACTGGCTTTTCACTATATCAAGTCGTTTGAAAAAAGCTGCAAACATGTCCATGATTGTCTAAAACCAGGGGGGACTTTTATTTTCTCAGTTGAACACCCAATTTTTACTTCTAATAATAAACAAGACTGGTATTACGATGATCAAGGGAATCGCCTGCATTGGCCGGTAGATCAATATCAATCAGAGGGAGTACGTGAAACCACATTTTTAACAGAAAATGTAATCAAATATCACCGTACAATCTCTACATATATGAATGACTTAATCGGTACGGGTTTTAGGATTAAAGCAGTCAAAGAACCGATTCCTGACGATGAAATGTTAAAGAGTATACCCGAAATGAAAGATGAAACGCGAAGACCGATGTTTTTAATAATCTTAGCGGAAAAGGGATAATTACCGGCCACTAGATAACCATGGATTTTTATTGTTGGATACGGAAGCAGGAGAATTTATGAAAACATTTAACATATCTCAACAAGATCTAGAATTAGTAGAAGCAGCAACAGAGAAGATCACAAGACTTTATGAAGATAATAAACATCATGTGGGAGCAGCTATTCGTACGAAAACAGGAGAAATCATTTCGGCAGTACATATTGAGGCGTATATAGGGAGAGTAACGGTTTGTGCAGAAGCTATTGCGATTGGTAGTGCAATTTCGAATGGACAAAAGAAGTTTGAAACAATTGTAGCTGTTAGACACCCCTATTCTGACGAAGTAGATAGAAATATTCGTGTGGTAAGTCCCTGTGGTATGTGTAGGGAGCTGATTTCAGACTACGCACCAGATTGTTTTGTGCTATTAGAAATGAATGGTGAGTTAGTCAAAACTACGATTGAAGAACTCATTCCACTCAAATATACCCGAAATTAAAAGTTATAATAAATAATGGGTACAATTGTAAGCAATTCGCTTTTCAAATTAAATACCTTATTGCTTATAAAATAGGCATTTAATTAACAGTCCGATCCCCTTTTAATAACATTAGCAACTACCTGTCTATAAGTTTGATAGGTAGTTGTTGTTTTTCTAGGTTTAAAATGAAACGACTTTATTATCTCTACACACATTTTTTATGTAGGGGGCAAGATTGTTTCATAACTGTAAAGAATTTTGAAAAAGTCTCTTTGGGAATTACGTGGTTTTTATTAAAATAATATTTATGACTAATAAGTGGAGGTACTGCATGGAATTATTGGATGTGTATGATATCAATCGAAAGAAAACTAATCGTACGTGGATTCGTGGCGAAGAGATTCAACCTGGTGATTTTCATTTAGTTGTTCATGTATGCATTTTTAATTCAGATGGGGAAATGCTCATTCAACAAAGGCAGCCCTTCAAAAAGGGATGGTCAAATCTGTGGGATCTGACGGTAGGCGGGAGTGCAACAGCTGGAGATACGAGTCAAACAGCTGCACAAAGAGAATTGTATGAAGAAATTGGCTTGGAATTAGATTTTCAGCAAATGCGGCCTCATTTAACAATTAACTTTGAGAAAGGTTTTGACGATTTTTATCTAATTGAAAAAAATGTGGAGTTACATACGCTCACTTTACAGGAAGAGGAAGTGCAAAACGTGAAATGGGCGAGCAAGGAAGAAATTTTGATGATGATCAAAATTGGAGAATTTATTCCTTATTATGAAAGCTTTATTCATTTGCTATTTGATAGCCGAAAACAGCGTGGGGCGTTTCAAGGAAAATAGAATGGCTGCAGTGTTAATTGGAGTCAGCAGGTATATATAGAAAGTTGGTGTCATTTTGGAGCATTTGATGGATTTGGAAACTCTGTTTATGAAGAAAAAAATAAAGTACACGCATATTCCTAAGTGGGGGACGTATTTGAGGAAGCAATGGGAAGACCATTTTGCTAATCATCTTAGCGATAAAGAAAAGAAGTCAATCTATCTGTATGATGAGGACGGTTGTTGCGGGTATCTATGGCATCTATTTAGTTATCAGAAAAAGAATTGCTTGGAGCAGGAACAGGCAGATGACGCTTTTAACAAGGAAGCGAAACAATACTGCTATGTTTTTTATCAGCATTCAGATGAAGTGCTAATTCTTGAACATGCCTCTTCATTGCATGCTGATGATTTTATAAATGAAGAGGACATATATGTTGTAGATAAGGATTTTACCTGGACTTATGTACGAACACATGAGACAGGCTGGTGTGGTCCTTATTTTAGTGGAAAAGGGATGCAACAAGTGTATGTTGAATAATTGGAATTTTTGGTTGTTTAGTGACAAGCAAAGTCTATGATATGTTACGATCAAATCAAGTAGAAATCTATCATTGAGAGAAATAGATATTTTAGTCATTCTAAAGGAGGATTCACATGGAAACATTATTATGCCAAGCTGGAATTATTTATGATTTTAACAAAACACATAAGCCGGTTAAAACAGTTGCTTCAGGAACGACGATCGAAATTGAAACATATGATTGCTTTCAAAATCAAATCCAATCGGCAGATACGGTTGTTGCTGAAATTGATTGGGATCAAATTAATCCAGCGACTGGTCCCATTTTTGTTGAAGGAGCGGAGCCTGGTGATGTACTGAAGGTGCAAATTGAAAAAATAGCTATTCAAGATCAGGGTGTCATGGTTGTTGGACCAAATCTTGGTGTAATGGGGCATCGGATTGAGGAAATGGAAGCCAAAATTATCCCGATTCGTGATGGAAAAGCGCTCTTTAATGAGATTGAAATTCCATTAAACCCAATGATTGGGGTAATCGGTGTTGCACCATCCGCTGAAGGTGTGAACTGTGGGACGCCTGGTGCACACGGGGGAAATATGGATAATAAAATGGTAACAGAAGGGGCAACCTTGTATTTTCCTGTTTTTGTAGAAGGTGCTCTATTCGGTTTAGGCGATTTCCATGCAGCAATGGGGGATGGCGAGGTTAGTGTTTCTGGAATCGAAATTCCCGGTAAAGCGACGGTTACACTTGAAGTGCTTAAAGATGTAAAACTGAATCATCCGATGCTAGAGACGGACGAGGTAGTGACACAAATTGTCTCGGCGGAAACATTGGATGAAGCATGTAAAATCGCAACAGAGGAAATGATTGACCGTATTGTAGAAAAAACAGGACGCCCATTAAGCGAGGTCACCATGCTTATGAGTGCCGCAGGTCAAGTCGAAGTTTGCCAAATTGTTGATCCCTTGATGACGGCTCGAATGGTCGTGCCAAAGTGGCTGTTAAAGCAATTAGATGTTGAGTTGATTTAGGGCAGTCTATAGAACCACTAGTAAAATAAATCCCTAAACTACCTGATCCCGCGATTGTATGGGGATAGGTAGTTTAAGTTTGTTTTTTTAGATAAGTTCTCTACTTGAGCTAGGAGGAGAGAAAGATACCTAGATGATAGAATGGTAGAGAAAGGTAAGGGAGGACACAATATGATCCCAGAAAAAATAAATTCCAATCGGCTCACGGCGAATTTCCAAATGCGATTAGATTCCATCGTTGATTGGTTTGATCGAAATAAAGAATCATTCTATACACTCGGCTGGTCCTATCTTAAGAACCAGAAACAAATGGACGAGCTTTTTTATCGTGTTATTTTAAAAATACATAAGGAATTGCCACGATTGAAAAGAGAAACGTCATTGGAAGTGTGGGTTGCTTCCCTTTTTATAAAGACGTGCCGTGCACTTTCTGCTAATCGTTCAGAGGGAAGTGAACAACAGAAGGATGTGTTCGATGCATTAGATCAAGGGAAAGAAAATGAAAAGGAAGCAATCGTCCTCACTTATGGAATTGGATTCACTCTAGAGGAAGTAGCTGAAATACTTCAAGCTTCCGTTGAGGAGATCAAGGGGCTCTTGTTTTCTGGAATCCAGTCGTTTCGAGAACAATTGGGGGATGGATCACAGTTTGATGGCTGTAAGGAAAATCATCCGCTTTATATTGATTATTTAGAAAGAACACTTGAACGGTCGAAAAAGGTGGATTTCGAGGTGCATATTTATCATTGTCGCAACTGTCAGGAGGATTTGGCTACCTTTCAAGAGGTGATGTTAAAGCTTCCTTACATGTTTGTAGATATCCAATTACCACCAGGTTTCATGGAGAAAGTCAAAGGAAGGCTGGCAGAAAAGGAAGTGCGCAGGCAACTGAGGGTAAAGAAGCGAAAGAAAATCGGACTTGTTTTTGCAAGTATCTTCGCACTGTTCATCAGTACTGGCTTTCTGACTGGCTGGTTCTCCCAACTTTATTATTCGTGGACAGAAGAAGATCCACAGCTGCGCCAATTTCTTCAGCATGATTATGGTGAAAGGTTAAATCTTGAAGCGGAAAATAACGGTGTGAAAATTACAATAAAAAGTGCGATTGCTGATGATATTCAAACGCTCATTTTTTATGAAATTGAAGATATGAATGAAGACAATCAATATATGATGAATTTCTATGAGGGGGCTTGGGTTGAGAATGAAAGTGACATCTTGGACAGCTCTGCCTATCGAAAATATTATCAACCTACCCAAAATAATGAAGAAAAGAATGTGTATCATGGGAAAATGAGTCTTCTTCCAATTACAGAGGAAAAGGGAACAATCAAACTGAAGGTTACAAAACTTCAGAAGTTGGCCAATGATCCTTCTAGACCAGATGGCTTTATGTTTTACGAGGGAAGTGAATATGAAACAGGAGAGTGGAGCTTTGAGATCCCTATAACAAAATATCCTTCTGTCGAATATGAAATAGACGAAGAGATAGAAATTGAAGGGATTCCGATCTATTTTAATAAATTTACGGTTGCTCCAACGACAACACTTTTGCAGTATGCGATTCTCAATGAACAGTATGAGAAGCGAATTGATTATGTTAATTTTGACAGTATTGAGGTGGACGAGAAGAAACTAGAAATCGATCCATATAGCATGGGGAATGGGTATCAAGCACATTTCGACCCACTATTTGAGAAAAAGCCGAAAGAAGTACATGTTCGATTTGGCTCTATTCATTTATCAATCCAGGACCATAAGCGGATTGAACTTGATGCTTCAAAGGGTTATCCTCAATTATTTGAATATGCAGGGAGTACGATCTCCATCGATAAGCTGGAAATTGGCACACCGAGCAAAATGGTCATAAGTGATCATCAAATTAAGAATCGTCAATATGATTACTTTCATTTCCAAGTGATCGGTGAGGATGAAAATGAAATAATTTCAATGGGAACAGCAAGAGATGAATTCGTGATCGTTGATAAAAGTGGGAAGGAATATGATCTGAATCGTGGCCCTATCCCATATGAGACGCTGGAATGGCCTCGCCGTTTCACAACGGTTCAAAATGTACAACTGCATAATGTTAACTCTGAAGAAAAAGTGATACCTAAAGTGCTGGAGATTTACGGATATAATACAACGAAATATGTGGATGATGTAGTGAGGATTTTGTTGGATTAATTAGTGTTCCTTATTCAATTATTTCTGGAAATTGGAAGGAAACAGGAGAACCGTCCCATTGTTTAGGGCATACTAAGTCTATCTAATTAGTGGGGGGATATGATTTTGAGCACGAATGAGAATCTATTATCTATCTTCGCCTTAGGCGGCTTAAATGAAATTGGGAAAAACATGTATGCAATAGAGTATGCAAACAATATTGTGATTATCGACTGTGGGAATAAGTTTCCTGATGAAAGTTTATTAGGGATTGATTTGATTATCCCTGATATCGCTTATTTAGTAGAAAATAAGGATAAAATTAAAGCGTTGATTGTCACACATGGACATGAAGATCATATCGGGGGAATTCCTTTCTTTTTTAAAAAGTTGAATGTACCCGTTTACGCTACACGCTTCACACTAGGATTAATTGAAATCAAATTAAAAGAACATAAACTACTAAGGGAAAGCGAGCTTATTGAAATCAACCCAAGCTCCAAATTGGCATTCGAAAATATGAGTGTAAGCTTTTTCAAAGTGACCCATAGTATTCCGGATTGCTTGGGCATTGTCTTTCACACACCAGAGGGAAATATTGTCCATACCGGAGACTTTAAATTCGATTTAACCCCTGAAAATAATGAGCATGCAGATATTCATAAAATGGCTGAAATCGGAAAAGAAGGGGTCCTGCTTCTATTGTCTGAAAGTACAAATGCAGAACGTCCGGGTTTAACTCCATCCGAACAAATGGTAGGCGAACATGTAGAAGCAGCTTTTATGAAAGCCAAACGTAAAATTGTTTTTTCTACCTTTGCATCAAATATTAGTCGCGTTCAGCAAATTGTGAACGCAGCACAAAAAACAAAACGAAAGCTTGCCTTGCTTGGAAGAAGTATGGTTAATGTTGTAGATGTTGCAATAGAGCGAGGCTATTTAAATGTGCCTGAAGGAATGTTAATCAGCCAGCATGAAATAAATGAGTGGCCTCCTGAAAAAGTAGCTATTTTATGTACGGGTAGCCAAGGAGAACCATTCGCTGCACTTGCTCGTTTATCGACTGGAAACTTTCGCGGTGTTGAGATTTTACCGGATGATATGGTTGTCCTTGCTGCAGGTCCGATACCTGGAAATGAAAGAAATGTAACGAGACTTGTGGACAATTTTTTTGAGCTTGGGGCCAAGGTAATTTATGGATCAGGAAGTACATCTGGCATGCATGTTTCCGGCCATGGTTATCAAGAAGATTTAAAACTAATGCTTACACTAATGAAACCGAAATATTTTATTCCTATTCATGGTGAATATAGAATGCTGCACCATCACCGTTTATTAGCTGAATCGGTTGGGGTGGAGCAAGGAAATACGTTTATTATTAATAACGGCGATGTGGTGGATATTGAAAATAGCAAAGCTCGCCAGACTCGAACCATACCAGTTGGGAATATCTACATAGATGGTGGGAATGTCGGTCATGTTGGTGAATTTGTGCTGCGAGACCGTAAACAGTTTGCAGAGGATGGCATGTTGATCATTGTTTTAACGATGAGCAAAGTAGAAGGAAAACTGATTTCTGAACCAGAAACCATTTCTCGTGGATTTGTAGATGGAGATTTCTCAGAACTTCGAAGAGACATAAACCAACTGACGACTCAAACGATAACTGAGCTTCAGGAAGCCAATCGAAACAAATGGAATGGAATGAAAAAACAAATAAAAAGAGCAGTACAGCAGTATGTATATACAAATACAAAGAAAAAGCCAATGGTTGTTCCTATACTTATTGAGATTTAAAGGAATATGGGTCTGTCCCTGGTAAAAGCATTAATCCACTAGGAGACAGGCTTTTTTTGACGGGTAAAAGACTGATAATTTGATTGAAGCATTTTATAAGCAATAACCCTGCTAGAATGGAACTCCTTTACGGTTTTTTCGAAACGTATTTACGACTAAATGAAGAGGAGGAAACGCAAATGAGAGAAGAAATCACAAAACTCCCTAAACAAGAAGTAAAACAAGTCCTCAAATTACCGAATTCCTATTATGAAAAAGGTCTAGAACAAGGAGTGATGAAAGGAATCGAACTAATGATTTTTGAAATGGTTAAGAAAGGTTTGCCAGAGAATTTAATTGCCGATATAGCAAAAATACAAATTGAGGAAGTTAGAGAAATAAAAGAAAAGATGAATAGGTTATCTTAATTACTTCCGATTATCATTCTTGGATTTCTTGCCGAAAAAAGAGGCAAGGAGTTCTTGTTATTTTAATCAATAATTTTGAATGTCTGGCCCCAATTTTTAACGTTGTAGGAGACGTCTGTCCTAATGTTTTTCTTGTGACTGTCATCACGAAAGTGTCATCACATTTGGCGTATTCTTTTAAGAAGAGTGAATAAGTTCGACCGACGCTATCATGTATTATTCGAACTTAGATGTTTAGTGAAGAATGCCCAAGGAGGAATTTGACGATGGAGGCTTTGAACGTTGTATTAAGCTCGCCACTGCAGCAATTAAAGGACGAGCATGTGCTGCTCAGGAAAGATATGAATCTCTTCTATGAGATCACAGAAGAGATAGAATTCGAATCAGGACCTACTGTGATTCAAGAGTTTGCGAACTTATATGAGCAGATTTCGGCCTTCAATGTGAAGCTGAAGGCACATTCAAAAAAAGAGGATGAGGGATTGTTCCCTATGATGGCCCGCCACCTTGGTGAGAATGACAAAACAATTGAAGTAATGGAATTTGAACATGAGAAGGCTGAGAAGCATCTAATGGATTTTCTAACTGAAGCTGAACAAGCTGGACCCGCCATTGACGAAGACGATGCGCAAGCAATTACAGTATACGCCGTCCAAGCCTATGCTACTTTAATACAGCACTTTGCCAAGGAAGAAACAGTACTGTTTCCGTTGGCAGAGAAAATACTGTCGATTGGAGAGAAGGAGGAGCTTGAACGGCTGTTTTTGGAATGATAGGATATCGCCCCCAAAAAAAAGGGAGATGAACAAGTTATTTTAATTGCTTTAATCTTATTTTGACTTCTTGGTTTATCCATGAGTAGAATGAATTGGCAGAAACTCTATAAAGTTTTGAAAGCGAACTTGTAAATTCAGGAGGATATGTAAATGAGCCAAGAAAATATTGAGTGGACAGCTGTCCTTGATGTGTTAAAAGGTCAATTAAGTAAACCATCATTTGAGACATGGTTAAAGAATACAAAAGCTTCGAAAGATGGAAATAGATGGACAATTGTGGCTCCGAATGGTTTTGCAAGAGATTGGTTAGCTGAAAGATATGGGATTGTAATTAAACAAACCATATATCAACTAACAAATGAAGTGGCCGGAGTAGAAATTGTAAATGGTGAGAATGATGATGCCGAACATGACAATCGGATAATGAGTATTATTAACCAGATTGATGTACTGACATTTAATGAACGGGAAAAATTCTTTGTGCTTTTGAAAGACAAGTATCCTCAAGATCATTCGATAAAACATGAAGGAAAATTAACTAATGAAAATAAAAAAGATTGCTTTAATAACTTTAATGAATCTTCAACTAATATGAAAATGGTTGAAGACGTTGATCGGATCAGCAAATTGGAAACTAATCTAGAGTCATTAAGATATGATTTAGAAAAGATTGAAAGAGAACTTCAATCATTAAGAGAACAAAATTTTAGTGATGGTTGTTGAAAATTAATATTAATAATATATAACCTTCTCCATTAAAAGTCTTGTTGCAGTATTTAATAAGTTTCATCATGTAGGGCAAAGAATTGCAACAAGAAAAAATGTATGTTTACAGAAGATTATTCAAAAGTTTTTCCACAGATTATTTAGTTAGGCAGTTGCAATGCTTGACTCCTTTTCCATTGAGACTTTGACTTTAGAACTTACCTCCTTACTAATTCAAATGCTAAAATAGAATATATTCACAAAAGTAGTTCACTATATGAAAAATAATATTTGACAATGTAGGGGGTGGAATGAAATGTTTGAAAAAATTGATCAAAAAAAGACACTTCTTGATACAAAACGGCCATTATCAAAGTATACATTAATGAGTTTACGAGAAAAACTTTTGGTTGAATGGACATATAATTCAAATGCAATTGAAGGGAATACGTTAACCTTACAGGAAACGAAAGTAGTGTTAGAGGGTATCACTGTTGGCGGGAAAACAATGCGTGAACATTTAGAAGTTATTAATCATCGTGATGCTATCACTTATGTAGAAGAAATTGTCCAAAGGAAAGAACCTTTATCAGAATGGCAAATTAAGAATTTACTTCGGCTCATTTTAAAAGGCATTAATGATGATTATGCAGGAGTTTATCGGGATCAACAAGTATTTATTTCGGGTGCTAAACATACACCGCCAGCTCCATATCTTATTAAGGAAGAAATAGAAAAGCTAATGAGCTGGTATGAACAGGAAGCTAAACAAATGCATCCAGTTACTCGTGGTGCGATGTTACATGCAATATTTGTAGGCGTACATCCTTTTATTGATGGAAATGGACGAACTTCACGTTTATTATTAAATCTAGAACTAATGAAAGATGGTTTTCCGCCAATAGTTATCAAAGTTGAAAATCGATTAAACTATTACAATGCTTTAGATAAGGCACATACGCAAAAAGATTATAATGATTTTATTCAGTTGGTCGCAAAGGAAGTAGAGGATTCACTAGATTTGTATTTAAGTGCATTTGTATAAAATTCTAAAATTCATTAAGACCCAAATCTCAAGTGGTTTTGGTTTTTACTTCCCCGAAATAAAGGCAGACGCTCAGTTCACAGCACCTGAACTATTTATTTAGTAAACAGGAGAAACGTCCCTGTGTTCCATAAAGGATGATTAAGATGAAGAAAGCAGATAAAGTAGCCTCCTAAAAATTAATTTAAAATTTTAGGAGGCGTTGAAGATGAAATTTAATAGGATAGATCGTGAAAATTGGCATCGAAAAGAGTATTTTGAACATTATTTACAACAACAAACAACATTCAGTATAACGAATGAAATAAATATTACGATTCTTATGGAGAACTTAAAGAAAAAGAATGTTAAATTATATCCAGCCTTTATTTTTATGATTACAAAAATAGCTAATTCATATCGAGAATTCAGAACTAGTTTTAACTCAGAAGGGGAGTTAGGGTATTGGACGGAGGTTTTACCTTCTTATACCATTTTTGATAAAAAGACATGTACCTTCTCAAGTATATGGTCATCAAATTCACCTGCGTTTTCAGAGTTTTATTCTCAGTATGAAAAAGACGTAGAAAAATACAATGGAACGGGCAGTATGTTTCCGAAGACGCCTATACCAGAAAATAATGTTCCGATCTCTATGATTCCTTGGAGTTCTTTTACTGGATTTAACTTGAATATTAATAATGGTGGAGACTATCTTCTACCCATTATTACTGGCGGTAAATATTCTCAAGTGAATGGGGAATTTTTCTTACCTATCTCGCTACAAGTTCATCATGCTGTTTGTGATGGGTATCATGCGAGTGTTTTTATGAATGAATTTCAAAGGCTAGCTGATGAAAGTGAAGAGTGGCTATAGGTTTTTGGTCTTCAACAATCGTAAAGTAAGAATGGAACAATAGTGGACTGTTTCTAGCAGTCCATTTTCTGATTCTTAATCCGTTATAGTTCTAGGATTCTGGAAAAAATGAGTACTGAGGTGTTCAATTTGATAAGAGAATTAAATAAGGATGAGGAATGGCCAATGGAGTTACTGTTGTTGGCAGATCCATCAGAAAAGCTTGTCAGAGAATACGTTTCAAGAGGTAAGTGCTTTATTATGAAACTTGATGGAATAAATTTAGGTACATATATCCTTATTCCAACTCGGCCAGAAACAGTAGAAATTGTAAATGTAGCGGTGAATGAAAATTATCATGGTCAGGGATATGGGAAGCAACTTGTCCTCCATGCAATTGAAACGGCAAAACGTGAAGGCTATAAAACTATTGAAATAGGAACTGGAAATTCAGGGGTTGCTCAATTGGCATTATATCAAAAATGCGGTTTTAGAATGACTTCTATTGATCGTGACTTTTTTGTCAGACATTATGATGAACTCATTTTTGAAAATGGCATCCAAGTCATCGATATGGTTCGACTTTCACAAGATTTATAAAGATAGATGAAGTATCTTGCATTTAAAATTAAACAAGCATAACCCAGTCCTATGTAGAACGGGGTTATGCTTATTTGATCTAAGCGAGAAATTTGGCCTTTTCTTCAAAATGCGACAGTGTATTCTATAATAAATTATAGTCTAACCTTCACCTCAGTACCGTCCTTTGCTTTGATATCTACTAGCACCATTCCTTTATAATTTTTCAGTTCTTTGACGATAGGACTAAGCATTTTTTTGTCTATTTGTGGAATGGTAAAGTCCAGCTTTTTTCTTTCGAAGTGCTCTTTTGTCCATTTGTTTGCATGCTGCTGAAGAAATTTTGAAGATAAAATGGAAATAACTATCTTTAAAATAGCATATGGAATGGGGATGGTAAATCGAACGTCTTTTGCTTTCACTTTTACATGCATCATAAGCCAATCACTAATCAATGAAGACCGAAACGGTATCCCCGTTTGCCGATTTAATATCAACAATTTGGCCATCTAATTCGTTTTCGATTGCTTCAATAATAAGGCTTATGTCTATATCTTTTACATATTTCTCAGATTGAGGGATACTCGCTGCAATGCTGTGTCCAGCCTTTAATACAGCCTTGAGAAGTTTTATCGGCAAATTGACCGTGACGTTATCATTTTCGGCTGAAACGACACGAATTTTTAATGTTTTATCTAAATATTTAGTTGGTTTTTCAAAAAGCTTATTACTAGTTTCTTCTTTCTCTTTTAAAACTTGAATCAGTTCGGAACCCTTATCTGCATCAATCTTTCCTTCTTGAACCATTGTTAATACTCTTGAAATTTCCTCTTTCATGATAAATTCCTCCCTATTCCTCTTTTAAGAGCTTAATGGCTTCTTCTGGTGTGATTTCGCCATTTTCTAACATGGTGACAACCTTTTTCTCATCTACTTTCTTCTTCTGTACATATCCAAGGGATGAAATAATGTCTGTTAGCTTGCCTCGAACCGTCGGATACGAAATCCCCAGTTCTTTTTCAACTTCTTTGATATTCCCTCTGCATGTTAAAAATACTTCCACAAAATGCAGCTGATCCTTTGATAAGGATGCCAGCTTAGATAATTCAAACTCATTTTCAATCGTTGTGTGGCAATGAGAGCAGTGCAGCTTTGTAATTTTCAATGTTTTACTGCAGACAGGGCAATTTGTGATTACTTTATAAGCCATAATGAAATTCCTTTCTTTTTCTTGATTTGATTATACAATAATAAAATGAAAATATAAATAATAAAATTAAATATTTTTATCAAAAAAATCAATGATATTAATTTGTTATTTAATATTATTAATCATTCGTTGTGATTATTTATTCGGATATTATATTTACCATAATGGATGGAATTGTAGACAGTATATAATTGAACTACACACTTTAAAATAAATTGAATATACATAGATGGGATTATGAAGAGATGATCGGACAAGTTAGTTAAATAATTATCCATCCCATTTATAGATCCAAATACAAACGAAAGTTGGTGCATCGATATGGAAAAAGAAGAGTCCTTTTATGATAAAGTCTACAAGACTGGTGGAAGTTCCAGGATGTATAAAAAACATTATACACAGAGCATTTATTTACCAATCTGGAAAAAAGCATTGGAATTGATACAAAATGTTAAACAACCGGACATCATTGATATTGGCTGTGGAGTGGGTCAATTCGCCAATATGCTTTTTCATAACGGTCTATATAACTATAAAGGTATAGATTTTAGTAAGGAAGCGATTCGTTTAGCCAGAGAACAAAATAGTGATCAAATGGATAAATTCGAGGTGGACAATGCTTATTCCTCAAAAATTTATCATCAGAATTATAACATTGTCATCCTTTTCGAGGTGCTTGAACATTTACAAGAAGATATAGACGTGTTGGAAAAGATAAGAAGCGGGGCAACTATTTTCTTCAGTGTACCGAATTTTAATTCTGAAAGTCATGTAAGATGGTTCACATCAGAAGAGGATATCAAAAATCGATATGGAAATTACGTACAAATTGATAAGATTTACCCATTCAGAATAGGAAGAGAAAACAAAATTTATTTATGTCATGGTACTAAAAAATAAAATGATCTGAATCAATTTCAATGATATCAGGTCTAATATGTGAGGTTAGGTTTGCAAGTTGAACCCGTGCATGAGAAATCATTGTTTGAGGATTTTGCTAGCTTAGCATGAATTGTGTTATTTATTATTTATAAAAGGCTTTTTTCTAAAAGAATGTTGTTTTTGAATAAGCTTTCTATTTACAAAAAGACTAGTTGATTGGAGTGGAAGGTGTGAGACTCCAGCGGGAGTAGTGGGACAGCTGAGACCCCGCAGGAGCGATTGCTCCGAGGAGGCTCAGCGCCCACCCCGCGGAAAGCGAGCATCCTGGAGCGGAAATCAACCTCTACGAATTCGTGTTAAAAGCAACAATGTTTGCGAAAACAGCCTTATAAAAAGAGCCTAAAATTATAGAAAAGCTTTGCTGAAATGTGCTTGAATTAAATGGATTATACTAATAATAAAACTAGGTAAGGCGTCAATAAAAGGCGCTTTTTTTTATGGAAAACAGAGCTACTTCATTTTTCCTAGGGAAAAATTTTTAAGTAGATTAATAAAGTTGAAACTTATTCATATCAATTTCACTCTAATAGGCGAAAAGGGGGGCAAATAATGAATGAACTTAAGCTTATTAAGAAGGCAATAAAGGGGAATAAAAAATGTCTTCAAGAACTTCTTATTTTACATAGTGATCAATTGTACCGAACTGCTTACTTATATGTTAGAAATCGTGAAGATGCTCTGGATGTTGTTCAAGAGACATCTTATAAAGCTTTTTTGTCGATCAACCAACTGAAAAATGAGGATTTCTTTTTAACTTGGCTGACAAGAATTCTTATAAATTGTGCCTATGATGTTTTAAAAAAGAAGAAGAAAGAGATTCCAATAGACAATATGATCGAGCGAGAGTTTGATAAAGGCGTAACAGGCGTAGAGAGTCTGGACTTATTGGAGGCAGTCAATCAGTTAAATGAAAAATATAAAAATGCAATTATTCTTTTTTACTTTCAGGATCTCCCAATAAGTGAAGTGGCTAAAATCATGAACATCCCTGAAAATACAGTAAAAACATATTTGAGTAGAGGGAAAGAAAGGCTAAAAAAGCTGTTAGGAGGAATGAATCATAATGGAAAAACACTCATTTCAAGAAGTATATGAGAAAATTGAAGTACCAAAAGCGGATGTTTTGAAAGCCATTCAGAATGGAATGAATCAGGCTAGTTTTGATGCACCTAAAACAAAAAAGAATACCAAAACAGTTGTGTGGTCGACAGTTGCCGCTGCTGCTATTTTCGTTTCTTCCAGTTTCATTTCTCCTTCCATGTCTCATGTAATGGCTGATGTTCCTTTACTTGGAAAGGTATATGAATCTTTTAACGATGCCATTGGAAGAAGCTTACAATCACAAGAATTAATAACTGAACTAAATAAAACAGCTAGCAGTAAAGGGATAGATGTCTCAATTACCAACGCCTATTATGACGGTGCAGTTGTTGGAGTAACTTTTAATGTGAAAGGAAAAATGAAAAAGGAGGAAAGTGGGCAGGTGGTTGGATTTTATGAGATTTTTGACGGGGATGGGGGAATTTCAGATAGTAAAGAACTTGTTCATATGGAAGCGACAGATGATGGGTATATTGGACATATCCAATTAAGTTACCCAGAATCAGAATTACCATCAGAGACTACCTTCCCACTTGAATTCAAAACAATCGGGGGAAAAGATGGAAGCTGGAGGTTTGATGTTCCAATTAATCAGCTGCCATATGATACGGTTACTATTGATCAAGAGAGTAGTGAAGAATTTTCAGATGTTAAAGTTCATTTTGATTCGATTATTTTTGGCCAAGCATCGACTGCCATTAACTACACTGCTACTTTTCCTATTCAGGGAAAGCATGATCAAGTGAGGTTAGAAGTCTATGATGACAAAGGGGATGAAATAAACATCTCAATGGATGGGATTGACCTGGAAACGATTAAAGATAATGACCATATCATTGTTAAAGGAAGAAGTATCATTCCACAGTCGGTAAAAGGGGAAACAAAGTATGTAGAGGTGCATCCGAAAGTAGCAATAAATGAACAAGATCAATTTGTTTCGCTGAATGCGTCAACACCTGTTGAAATCAAGGCAGATAGACAGAATCTGGCTGTTACCATTGAAGGGATAACGGTTGATGATAATCGTGTTGGCTTTGACTTTCAAGTTAATAACGGGGATGAAATGGACTGGAACTTTGGTTTCTTTAAGGATTTTGCTCGAAATTATGTCATTTTAGTTAAGGAAACCGAAAAGGAAATATATATAGAACCCATCCAACACACAGTCAAAACAATTCATAAGGATGAATTACGATTTAGAAGTACATTTGATATTCGTAAACTTAATGATTTTGACCTAAACAATTATGTAATTAGGGTTAATATGGGGTCTCTAAGTGCGAATATTCCTGTTGAATTAGATAAAGTTAAGATTGCTTTAAATTAAGACTCTTTTCTAAAAGTATGTTGTTTTTTGAATAAATGTTGTGAGTGAAAATCGAAGACAAATATGTCTAGTTGATTGTAGCGGAAGACGCGAGACTCCTGCGGGAAGTGTGGGACAGCTGAGACCCCGCAGACGCTATAGCGTCGAGGAGGCTCAGCGCCCACCCCGCGGAAAGCGAGCGATCTGTAGCGGAAATCAACTTCTACAAATTCGTGTTAAAAGCAACAATGTTTGCGAAAACAGCCTAAATTAAAGCTGATTTTTGCTATGATAGATTTCAGAACAACTAAGGGAGGAAAAATTTATGTCCAATAGCTTAAGACCAAGAAGAATCATTTTAGATTTAGCAGTAACTTTAGATGGCTTTATTGAAGGGGAAAATGGAGAAATTGATTGGTGCATAATGGACGATGAGATGGGTTTTAATGATTTTCTCAATCAAATTGATACGATTCTGTATGGAAGAAAAAGCTACGATTTATGGGGGCAATATACTCCAGAAACGGAGATGACAGATTCTGAAAAGGATATGTGGGAATTAGTTCATAGTAAAGAGAAATATGTATTTTCCAGAACGCAAATAGGAACGGATAATAGCGCAACATTTATAAATAAAAATATTCCTGAAGAAGTAAATAAATTAAAGAATAAGGCTGGCAAAGACATCTGGTTATACGGTGGAGCAAGTCTGATTACAACGTTTATTGATTTAGGGCTTGTTGATGAATTTAGATTATCTGTGCATCCTGTTATTTTGGGAGAAGGAAGACCGTTGTTTACTGATATTAAACAGAGGCTGAATTTGAAGCTGATTCATACAAGAACTTTCTCTTCCGGCGTTGTTCAACTAATCTATCACTTAAATACTTGAACGAAATGAGCTGGGTTAGTTTACTTAAGAAGGAATGTTAAAAGTAAGACTGAATAATTAGAGATGTGGTTGAAAAAGCTATTGTAAAAAGGATGCTTTTTGCGATGCTTGGACTTATTATTGCAATTATACTTTTTAATTTGTTAGCTTTTACAATCAATAAACGACTAAATAAAAATCAATTGCTGCATATATGGACGTTTACAATCGCTTTCCAGGCGGTGACTGAGACTTATTTAGACTTTAAATATCATGGTTATTGGTACTTTACTAAAGAAATTAATTGGTGGGTGCTTCCTGCTTTCACTATATTAATTCCGCCTGTTAATATCATTTTTTTAAATTGGTATCCATTTAAGCAATTCTTCTACAAACAAATACTTTATATACCGTGTTGGGTAATAGCTATTACATTGTATGAACTCATCACACTATTACCTGAGCCTTGGGGTTATTTTCGTCATGGCTGGTGGCGTATAGGGTATTCATTATTAGTTAATCCGTTTTTGTTACTCGCTGTTTTATTTTATTATAAATATGTCTGTAAAATTGAAAATCAAACAAATTAATGAGCTTAATAATTTCACGAATGGGCGCTTTCCGGTATAAGGATAAAGGATAATATAGGCTGACTTGGGAAGGATATCACTAATTCTTTTCAAATGAATGGTGGTCATTATTATATGGAATGGAATTATATATGGAAAGCCATATTGATTGTTTTTGCAGGAACAGTACTTTTGAGAATTGCTGGCAGGAAAACAATTTCTCAGATGACATTGGCTGAAACAGTGATAATGATTGCAATTGGGACTCTGCTTATTCAACCAGTTGCAGGAAAAAGTATTTGGACAACCTTTTTGATTGGTGGTGTTCTTGTTGGAACACTATTAGTAATGGAATTTATCCAATTAAAATCTGATACTTTTGAAAAGATGATAACAGGTAAAGCAAAGGTGGTAATCGATAACGGAGCTTTGAATGAGAAAAATTTGAAGAAACTTAGATTATCGGTAGATCAACTTGAAATGAAGCTAAGACAAAATAGTGTATCTAAAATAAGTGATGTAAAATGGGCCACATTAGAGCCAAACGGCCAACTGGGCTTTGAGTTGAAACAGGATGCTCAACCTGTTACGAAAAAGGATTTTGAAGATTTTAAACAAGCAATAATTAATTTGATACCTAGTCAATCGCAACTTACTCATATAAACGACATTTTAAATTTGATAAATAAGCAGCATATGGCCGAAAGCAAAGAAGATATATTCGCGGAAGTACAGAATATAACACATCAAAACGCTCCGCCCAAGCATTTACAATAATCGAAGGATCAGTGATTATTTTCATTTAATGGCCAGATTATTGAGGACTCCTCTTTATAAATTGCTTATATGATAAAAAGAAAAGACTAACTGTTCGTTAGCCTTTTTTAGTTTATGGGTATGTACGTTTAAAGTAATGTCATGAGTGAGCCGCCAATTGCCCCAGTCACCACAATCATCCAAGGAGGCAGCTTCCAATACACTAACATACTAAATAAAATCGCTGCAAAGGCAAAATCAATTGGAGCTAATATGGAACTTGCCCAGATAGGGTGATAAAATGCAGAAATTAAAATCCCAACAACGGCCGCATTGACTCCCATTAATGCGCCTTTAATTTTGGGGTTGTGACGTAAATCATCCCAAAAAGGCAATGTTCCTAAGATAAGCAGGAAAGCAGGCAAGAAAATAGCAATGGTTGCGAGTATTCCTCCTTGCCAACCATTCATAACTGCACCTAGATAGGCTGCAAATGTAAATAGTGGGCCCGGTACAGCTTGTGCAGCACCGTAACCAGCTAAAAATGCTTCTTCGCTTAACCAGCCTGTTGGTACAAATTCACGTTCAAGTAAAGGTAAAACGACATGGCCACCACCAAAAACTAAAGAACCTGAACGATAAAAGCTATCAAACATAGCAATCCAACTTAAAGAGGTTATTTCTCTCAATATAGGTAAAAGAATAAGTAAACCAAAAAACAAGGATAAGCAGCTAACGGCAAAACCACGAGATATTGGAAAATATACTCTTGAGTCATCACTTTCAGAGTGTTGTTTATAAAGCATTAATCCAATAATTGCAGAAATAACGATGACACTGACCTGGGTAAATGCGGTTTGCCACAAAAGAGTAACGACCAATGCAAACAAGGCGAGTGCTTTTCGTTTTAAATCAGGCGTAAGTTTTTGTGCCATCCCTAAAGTGGCATGTGCGACAACGGCTACGGCTACTATCTTTAATCCGTGAATCCAACCTGCGTCACCAATTTTAAGTCCCTGCAGAACTAAGGCAAATATAATTAGAGCAATCACAGAAGGCAGGGTAAAACCAATAAATGATACAATTCCGCCTAGCACTCCTGCTCGCATCACCCCAATTCCAATTCCTACTTGACTACTTGCTGGACCTGGCAGGAACTGACATAAAGCAACTAAATCAGCGTAACTTTTCTCATCCATCCACTTTCTTCTATGAATATATTCATTATGGAAGTAACCTAGATGGGCAACGGGTCCCCCAAATGATGTGAGCCCAAGCCTAGTCGAAACGAGTAGGATCTCTAAAAGAGACTTAAAAATATTTTTTTTTTGATTCTGTTTCACTTGATTTCACCTTTTATTTTAGTCTTTAATTTCTTTAAATAGCTCGTATGATTTTTTATTGCCACATCAAGCAATGTAATACTTATATCTTTTGCAGTTTATTTTATCGATATTGAGATCATATAATATATTCTAATTTTTTCAATATAAAACTGATTATTTACAAAATCTTTACATGTAGGTAATGATAATATGCATTTTTCGTCTTCCGTAATTGGGCATGATTCTACATAGAATTTGAAAAAGTGAATATAAGTGTGACGTAAAATTGTTAATAATCAATTATATTTTTATTGACGAACGCACGTTCTGTATTATAAAGTATGTTTATAGTAATAATAGTAGGTAGTTACTGCTACTTTGAAATTACTAAGAATTGTAAACAAATTAGAATTAAGGAGCTGTTGAATGATGTCAATTAGTTTGAACCCGTATTTTGTTTTTGAAGGGAACGCGAGAGAAGCGGTCTATTTTTACGAGAAGGCGCTTGGTGGGAAAGTGATGGGTATCATGACGTTCGGAGATATGCCGGCGGACCCGAATTATCCGTTGACAGATGACATGAAGAGCCGCGTTATGCATGCACACTTGAAAGTTGGAGAAGCAGATCTCATGTTCAGCGATACATACGAAGGCATGCCTTATCAGCCAGGCAATGCAATTCAGATGGCCATCCACCCGAAAGAAGAGGCTAGAGCTAGAGAAATCTTCGATGCTTTGGCAGACGGCGGACAAGTCATTATGCCTCTTCAGAAGACGGATTGGAGTCCTTTGTATGGGCAAGTAAAGGACAAATTCGGCGTTACTTTCCAAGTGAATGTCCCTGGAGAGTAACCGAGGTATTAGCAAAAGACTTTTGCTCTACTAACAAACAGAATGTTATTCTTCAAGGAATGGAAGCGATACTTCATTAACGAAGCATCGCTTTTTTATAAAGAAAAACCCATTGAATTTGGGAATTCAATGGGCTTTTCAGCAGCTTCTAAAACGAGAACAGTATTTTTATATTACAGGCTTAATAGCTTTAAATTCTTCAATCGTTTCAGGGGTATGTTTACCTTCTTTTCCTTTGAAAAGGTCGATATTAACGGTTACATCCATACAGCCAAGGTATTTTCCATTTTCATCACGTACTGCCATGAATTTTTGGTAAATTTGACCGGCTTCTTCACCAGAGCGTTTTGGGAACCAAAATTCCCATTCGTCGCGTGCTCCTGAACGGAAATCATTCAACAATTTTTCAACGTGGTGAGCCATTTTTGGGTGAAGCTCAAGCACAGGGCGGCCAATCGCTTCTTTACGGCGACCATGCACGCGGTCTGGATTATTTGAATACCAGCGGAAAATATCGTCGGCATCGCAAAAGCCCATTTCAAATGGCAAGAGATTGATGATTGAATCCAAAGTGCTTGCTTTAATCGCACCAGATTCAAAATTAATCACAGCTTCAGGACTAATTAATTCTGACAATTTTTCTTCAGACATATATAAGACTCCTTTATGAGAATAATATAATATAAATATTAGTGAGCAAAAAAGATTACCCACTAATATTATAATCCTTTTATTACTATTAGCCAATTGGTAGATTGCTGCAGATTTCAAGATTGTAGAATAATATTTGTTTATTATTAAACACGGTGAATATAAGGTTGGTTTATAATTTGAGTTAGATAATCAATGTATAGGTAAGGAAGGAGTGGTTTAAATGAATCAGCTGCTACAGATGGGAGCAAATACAGCTTTAAGTTCGCCAAAAGGTACTATTACTGTTAGCTATGAAATGTCTAATGTGATAGATATTTCCTTAACAGCTTTTCTTTTAACTGATTCGGATAAAGTACAAGGAGATAGTGGAATTATTTTTTATAATCAGCCGAAGAGCTCTTCTGGTGTAGCTACTCTTATACCGTCTGAGAGAGTTGGTAATACAATCGTACATAAAATTAATTTTGACATGAGTAAAGCCCCTGAAGGTATTACGAAAATAGCTGTAACTCTTACAGAGGATAATAGTACGGGATTTTCAAATGTAAAGAATTTAAAGGCTGAGATATGGACTGATCATAATTTTATTCAGTTAACCCCATCTAGCTTCACAAATGAAAATGGAATTGTTGTATTAGAATTATATCTAAGGAATGGACAGACAAAGGCAAAATCAATTTGGCGCGGATTTTATTCTGGGCTTGAAGGATTATGTGAAAATTATGGTGTTGAGGTGGAATCTGATGAGCCAAACAAGCCATCTGAGCCTAAAATAATTCCAAAACAGACCAAAAAAGAACCTAATAAGACTATACCTGTTTCTGAAAATAAAGAAAACATGTTGTCACCGGTAAGCCTTGAAAAGGTAAAGGGGAACATAAGCCTCGACAAAGGTCAAAAGCCAGTGATCATTGAGAAAACACCAGAAATTACTGCTACGGTATCTTGGAAGTCTGGGACAGATTATGATATTTATGCTTTAGTCTATACAAGGAATGGTGAGCAGATTGATGTAGCAATGTTTGGAGCGCAAGGAACTCCTCCCCTCAGGAGTTTTGGCAATGGAGCAGTGGAACATATGGGGGATGTTAGAAGAAACAATCAATCAACAAAGACAGAAGTAATAAAATTAAGATTAAATAATGATATTCTAGCGGTTGTTCCTGTTGTTTATTCTGCGCAGTCAAATGGAACTGGCTCATTCTACAGATACAAAGTGTCCATGAGTATTGATAATCATAATGGTACCTCCGTTACAATATTCGCCAAGAATGCAAATAATAATGATAGAATTTATTCCTGCGTACCTGGAATCCTTCATAATACACAAGATGGAGTGATGATAAGCCCATTGGAGCTTTACAGTACACCGAACTCAGAGCGTAGACCAATACTTAAGATGGGGCGTTCAAATATGGTAGAAGTTATAATGGATAAAGGACCAATAAATGATTACAAGTAGACCGGAATTATATAATAGTTGAAAATAAAATAGCTAGACAGATAGACCTTTAATCAATATAGGTCATGTCTAGCTTTTCTATTTGTATATGTGCTTCAAGAATGTGTTAGTTTTGTTGCAGAAAATCCTCAGTTGAAATTACATTGGCATACATGCCATTAAGTGCGCCGACAAACGCATAATGAACCTGTTCTGCTGGTACAACCTTATCTTGGTAAGTTAAGTCCCTTGTCGCACATGCATCTTCAATAAGTGTTGTTTCAAAGCCTAAATCGACTGCAGCTCTAACGGTTGCATCAATACACATATGTGTCATCATCCCTACAACGATAACCTTGGTTACACCTTTTTCTCTTAATTTGCTTTCTAAATCAGTCTTTAAAAAGCTGTTAGGGAAATTTTTTACGATCACGTTTTCATGTTCTAATGGCTGAACCGTTTCATGTAGTTCAGCCCCCTTTGTATTTGGAAGGAAGAAGCCTAACTCCGGGCTACTTGCGATATGCTGAACATGAAAAATATTTTCTTTGTTATTTTGTCTAAACCAATCAAGAACTCTAGCAGCATTAGCAGCTGCTTGATCAGTGTTGCTTAACTCCATCTTTCCGTTTGGAAAATAATCGTTTTGAATATCGACAATGATTAAAGCTGAACTCATTTTATCCACCTCATTCATAAAATTTTGTTACAATATAATGATAAATAACATGGCTATTTCTATCGATACTTTGATGAAACCCTTTTGTATTAATTTATTTCATGGTGAAAGGAATTTAAGATGGAACTTGATAACATTGATTTTCAGATCCTTCGGTTATTATCCGAAAATTCACGTATTCAATGGAAAGATCTAGGTCAACAAATTCATATGACAGGGCAGGCTGTAGGGAACCGTATTAAAAAACTAGAGGATAGTGGGGTAATTAAAGCCTACACTCTACTAGTAGATGAAATGAAAGTAGGTTTGATTTTTACTGCGTTTGTTATTATTTATATGAAAACAGCAGACCATGATTCGTTTATACGTTTTGTTCAGGATCGAAATGAGGTACTAGAAGTTCACCGGGTATCGGGAGAAGGCTGCTATCATATAAAAATAAAAGTTAAATCACAAGATCAGTTAAATCTTTTTCTTAATGAGCTTCTCGAATATGGGAATTATAGTCTACATTTATCTATAAAGGAGATTAAACAACAGAATCCGTTAACAGCCACATGACAGAGATTAAAGTTAAAGGTCTTGAGTTTAAGAAATACTAGCAATACAATTTTGTTGACTGTATACCCTTATAGGTATAACATGAAGGTATGCTAATGTTAGATAGAAGGGGTTTCGCCTCTTTTATTTTTAAATATATTAATACCCCGATGGGTAATGGAAAATCATTAATTAGGAGGTTATATGATGTCCGATCAGGAAAGAAAAATCAAAGAGTGTTCTACGGCTGGTTCTTGAGGAATCAGCCAGACAAAGGTTTCTGGAGTTGGAAAAAAGGTTAAACAGCCGCTTCCAATATGACCAGGAACAATTGTATGGCTCCTGGCAGGAGTCATTTACCTAATTTTTAAAGTTTTTAATTGAGTTTAAATTTACTAAAGAAGAGGAGCATTTATAATGAACCAAATTACTGTTTACACAACAAATACTTGTCCATATTGTGTGATGATGAAGAATTTCTTAAAGGATCAAGGACTTCTATTCAAGGAAGTGAACGTACAAATGGATCAGATTGCCGCTGACCGTTTAGTTGCAACGACTGGTCAGTTGGGCGTACCGCAAACTGAAATTAACGGCCAATGGGTATTAGGATTTGATCCGGAAAAGGTTATGAGCTTAGTAAAGTAGAAACGTAGGAACCGGAATTGCTCAAGGATAAGGATATAGGAATCATATGTCAAAGCAGCATGAGTGCTTGAAATGAAAAAACTGCTGGTTCCATCAACTTCAAAAGACGGGGGGAGACGGGAATAGAGGTTATTCAAATTGGTTCTTTTACTATTATGATGAAGTGGGTTATTTTTGGCATTGCGATTGTGATCGGATTTGTTTTTTTGAAATTATGGCTGCTTCGTTCTCAAAAAAAGGAATCGGGAAAACAATTATTTGATACGGCATTAAACAGTGTTTTTTGGGGCTTTCTGATTTGGAAAGGCAGTTTGCTGCTGCTGGAGCCGAAATTAATTATTGAAAGTCCAATGTCGTTACTGTATTTTACCGGCGGAACAAAAGGATTAATGTTGGGAATACTAGGTGCGTTCATTTATTTTGTGTTGAAAGCGAGAAAACTAAAAATAACAAACCTTATGATTCTGCAGTCGGTAGTTGTTTTTGTCTTTGCTGTTTTGAGTGGGTCCTTTTTATTGAATCTCCTTTTAAATGAGGATAAACCAAAAGTAAATACAGCCGGCACAAATACAGTAGAAGTTGGACTTCAAGAAGGAAATAAATCACCTGATTTTCAATTAAAGACATTAAACGGTACGGAAGTAAGACTGTCTGATTTGAAAGGAAAAAAGGTGATATTAAATTTCTGGGCAACCTGGTGTCCGCCCTGTAAAGCAGAAATCCCGCATATGCAGGATTTTTATGAATCAAGTGACAAAACAAAAGTGGAAATACTTGCTGTCAATTTAACGACATCAGAGAATAATCCGGGAAATATAAAGGGATTTGTGAAAGAGAGAAATGTAACTTTTCCTGTTTTACTCGACCAAGATGGGGATGTAGGCGACCTATATCGAGCCATCACCATTCCAACAAGTTATCTGATTGATTCCAATGGGATTGTTCGCAAGAAAATAATCGGTCCTATGGATAAAGAAATGATGAACCAATTAATAGAAAGTATTAATTAGAAAAAATAGTAAGAAAGAGCATAAAAAAATTAAATCTCACCATTTACATACCTACCATGGGTATGGTAAGATAACCTTAGGTTAGGAGGTTTTGTTGATGGAACACACAGTGAAAGAAGTTACTTGCCATTCAGAGGATGTTGCATCTTGTCGAAAAAGTCATCATCCAGAACGTGTAAAAAAAGATTTAACAACTCGGTTAAATCGTATCGAAGGTCAAATTCGAGGTATCAAAGGAATGATAGACAAGGACGTTTACTGTGATGATGTGATCACACAACTTTCTGCAACTCAATCTGCTTTAAACAGTGTAGCCAAAATTCTTTTGGAAGGTCATCTAAAAGGTTGTGTAGTTGATCGTCTTTCAGAAGGTGATGAAGAGGTTTTAGATGAATTAATTGTGACGATTCAAAAGTTAATGAAAAAATAAATTTTTTAGCTTTTATATACCTGTACAGTGTATAGTATGAAAAAATATATCATTTAAAGGAGAGAGAAAACATGAAAAATGTAACATTAAACGTACAAGGAATGTCTTGTGGACATTGTGTGAAAGCAATTGAAGGAAGTGTGGGTCCATTAGAAGGTGTTAGTCAAGTGAATGTGAAATTAGCTGATGCACATGTAGAAGTAACCTTCAATGAATCACAAGTAACTCTTGAAAAAATTAAAGAAACGATTGAAGAACAAGGATATGACGTAGAATAAGAGTGCTTCCAGAGCACTCTCTTATTTTCAAAAAAATATACCCTATATAGGTATTAAGAGGTGAAAAGCATTATGAGTACGGAAGTAAAAGAAGCGAGTATTGGAATTACGGGAATGACTTGTGCAGCCTGTGCGACACGTATAGAAAAAGGATTAAATAAAATGGAAGGTGTCGAGCAAGCATCCGTCAACTTAGCACTTGAAAAGTCATCGATTAAATATGACCCATCAAAACTGAGTGAAGCTGATTTCGAAAAGAAAATTGAAGCACTAGGTTATGGTGTTGTAAAGCAAAAAGCAGAAGTTGAGATTACAGGAATGACTTGTGCAGCCTGTGCAACACGTATAGAAAAGGGATTAAACAAAATGGGTGGGATTGCGGCAGCGAACGTCAATTTAACACTTGAAAAGGCAACCATCGAATTTAATCCTTCGGAAGTAACAATAGCTGACATTATTGCGAAGGTAGAAAAGCTTGGTTACGGTGCACATCAAAAGCAAGACGAAAAAGAACAAGTGGATCACCGTGAAAAGCATATTAAAGATCAACAGCGTAAATTCATTATTTCAGCGGTTTTATCGTTGCCATTATTGTGGACGATGGTTGCGCACTTTTCGTTTACATCATTCCTATACGTACCAGAATTCTTAATGAATCCATGGATACAACTCATTTTGGCAACACCGGTACAATTCATTATTGGGAAACAGTTCTATGTAGGTGCTTATAAAGCACTACGTAATGGCAGTGCAAACATGGATGTACTCGTCGTCATGGGTACTTCCGCAGCCTACTTTTATAGTGTATATCAAGCGATTGTAACAGCTGGGACACACCACGGACCGCATCTATATTTTGAAACAAGTGCGGTACTGATTACATTGATTCTTTTAGGTAAATTATTTGAAGCAAAAGCAAAAGGCCGTTCATCTGAAGCGATAAAAAAACTAATGGGGCTTCAAGCAAAAACAGCTGTTGTTCTACGTGACGGTATTGAAAAAGAGGTACCGTTAGAAGAAGTAGTAATCGGTGACACGATTTTAGTGAAGCCAGGTGAAAAGGTTCCTGTTGATGGGGAAGTATTAGAAGGCACAACAGCTGTTGATGAATCGATGTTAACGGGTGAAAGTTTGCCGGTTGATAAAAAAACGGGTGACGTATTATACGGATCTACGATTAATAAAAATGGTTTTATCAAAATGAGAGCAACGAAGGTTGGACGTGATACAGCCTTAGCCCAAATCATTAAAGTAGTAGAGGATGCACAAGGTTCAAAAGCTCCAATTCAACGTTTGGCTGACTTAATTTCAGGTATATTTGTTCCAATTGTAGTGGGAATTGCGATTTTAACCTTTTTGGTGTGGATTATCTTTGTTCAACCGGGTGAGTTTACACCAGCACTTGAAGTGTTAATTGCTGTACTTGTCATCGCTTGCCCATGTGCCCTAGGTCTCGCAACACCAACCTCTATTATGGCAGGAAGCGGTCGTGCTGCAGAATTTGGGATATTATTCAAAGGCGGCGAACATTTAGAGCAAACACAGAGTATTGACACAGTGATTGTGGATAAAACAGGTACTGTCACACATGGGAAACCTGTACTTACAGATGTTTTAGTAGCAGATGGTCAAGACGAAGAGAAATTTTTATCCTTAATTGGTGCAGCAGAAAAACAATCGGAGCACCCATTAGCAAAAGCAATCGTTAAAGGGATTCAAGATAGAGGGATTGAACTTGGTGACGTCCAATTTTTCGAAGCGATTCCGGGTTATGGTGTGCAAGCGACCATTTCAGGTCAAGGGGTAGTTATTGGTACACGGAAACTCATGCATCAATACGGAATTGATATCCAATCCGTTCTACCTGCAATGGAAGAATTAGAGCGAAATGGGAAAACAGCGATGTTAGCTGGAATTAATGGGCAATATGCTGGACTAGTTGCTGTAGCTGATACGATTAAAGATACATCTCGAGAAGCTGTACGTCGATTACAAGAAATGGGCATCAAGGTTATTATGATGACAGGTGATAACGAACGTGCCGCCCAAGCGATCGGGAAAGAGGTAGGAGTGGATGCAGTCGTTGCGGAAGTGCTACCAGAAGGGAAAGCAGAAGAAGTGAAAAAGCTGCAGCAACAGGGGAAAAAAGTGGCAATGGTTGGGGACGGTATTAATGACGCACCTGCACTTGCAACAGCTGATATTGGAATGGCCATCGGTACAGGGACAGATGTTGCCATGGAAGCGGCAGATATCACCTTGATTCGTGGGGACTTAAATAGTATTGCTGATGCAATTTTAATGAGTCGCAAAACAATGCGAAATATTAAGCAAAACTTATTCTGGGCATTTGCCTACAACACGATTGGGATTCCAATTGCTGCAATAGGGCTGCTTGCACCTTGGGTAGCAGGAGCAGCAATGGCCTTTAGTTCCGTATCGGTAGTATTAAATGCATTGCGTTTACAACGAGTAAAATTAAAATAAGAAAATAACTGTTAGTGATAGAGTAAACCGCGATTTAGGCAGTTTACTCTATCGTTTTATCCCTAAAAAGGATTAATAGATTGACAGGATGTGTGAATAGCAGTGGATCAAAAGGAAAAAAGGGTTAAATTGGCTGTGAACGGTGGGATCGCATTCGGTGCAAAATTAAATGCAAAGCAACTGGCTGTTATTGCTGAGTACATGATTGAAGGCGATGAACTGGAGTTAACAACCTTCCAACAGCTTTACATTGAGGTGCTGGAAAGGGATGTCGAGCTCGTTAAAGAAAAATTTATGGAAGCAGGATTATCTTGTTATCCTGTGGGGAATTTTGTGAAAAGCTTAAGAACCTGCAATTTTTGTAAAGGTGCAGAAGAAGAAGGAATGCCCGTTGCCATTGAATTAAATAAAAGAATAGCTGGCACTCCAGTACCTTTTACACTAAAGCCAGCTTATACAGGTTGTCCCGTTGGCTGTGGTGAACCTCTAGTGAATGATATTGGCGTCATGAAGATAGGAAATGGATATGATCTCTATATTGGCGGAAAGGCAAAGGGAAAGGATGCCAAAACGGGCACTTTATTGATGGAGCAGCTAGCCCCTGAACAACTCTATGAGGTTGTTGAAAATATGATTAGTATCTATGCTGAACAGGGCAAGAAAAGAGAACCGTTTTTTAAATTTATTCATCGTTTTGGATTGGAGAACCTTAAGAGCCTTTTACCTGTAATCGATAAGTAATAACTGGCTTGAGAAAACATCATAAATAAAGAACCTATTTTGATGAAGCTTTTATCAAGATCTAAATTGTAAAAAGTAATATTATATAAAAACTTACCCTAAGCATTCAATTTTCATGAGATTCTTCCTTTATTAAATGGCTCGGGTCTTTTTTTCAAAATGGGTTCTTCTTGTTGTCAAATTTGTGAAAATTCAAAATGTATTGATTTCCCTTTCGAAATAGGTTATTTTATAGACAGCTTAGCGATAAGCAAATTCCTGACACGAAGGGAGATGTGTTTTAATGGCAACTTTTTATATGGTGGTTTCGTCTTAAAACTGAATAGCAGGCATACGTGAAAAAGACGGGGAAACGCCCGTATTATTTGGTATGCCATCCAAAGTAACCTTTCGTGAATATTGCTGTTTGCAGGATACGATGAAAGTCGTATCTTTTTTGTTCGCCCAGCATGGGCGAACTCTAAAGGGTGAAAGTCCCAAGTACGACCATGTAGCGGTAAGTACATAGCTAAAAGCAAGGGTGTCCATGGTGACGTGGAATCTGAAGGAAGCTCAAGGCAAACCTCTGGTCTGACGAACAGAAATCATATAGGAGGCAACGTATGAGGACAAGACTGCAAAAGAAGTTAAAATCCAATAGCTACAACAATCATACGGTGTATATATGGCAGATAGATGGAGGGAAAGAGTTCGCACCTTAACTGGGGAGGTCTCACTGGTCTACACCAAAATCTTGTAGTGATACAGGACTGGATAGTGAGAAGTCAGCAGAAGCCGTAGTAGTGAAGACGTCTAATGAAAGTTAGAAAGAGCGAAGGGCTGAACAATTTTATCGTTATAGAAATCTCAATTGGGGGAGGAAATAGACCACTGGCAAACTGCGGAAAAGTGGATACCGACCTACGAGAAGGAAAGGAAATAACAAGCATGCACGAAAGGAAACTCCTCGACAAAATACTCGATAAAGATAACCTTGACCAAGCAATCAAACAGGTTAAAAGAAACAAAGGCTCTGCCGGTGTTGATGACATAACAGTGGATGAGTTAGTCGGGTATATGGCGTTGAATAAGGATGAAATAATTCGTCAAATTCGAAACAGAGAATACAAACCAAAACCAGTACTAAGAGTCGAAATACCAAAACCAAACGGTGGAACACGACTTTTAGGAATTCCAACTGTCCCAGACAGAGTTATTCAACAGGCGATTGCCCAAGTGCTAACACCAATGTTCGATAAACTATTCAGCGAATATAGTTATGGTTTCCGACCAAGACGTCATGCCGAGATGGCTATCTTGAAAGCTTTAGAGCTCATGAATGATGGATACGAGTGGATTGTAGATATTGACTTAGAGCGTTTCTTTGACACGGTACACCATGACAGGCTGATGAATCTTATATCGAGAACAATAGATGATGGAGATGTCATTTCACTCATTCGTAAATTCTTAGTAAGTGGTGTACAAATGGACGAAGAATACAAAGAAACAGTAATCGGCACTCCACAAGGTGGAAACTTATCGCCGTTACTTAGTAATATCATGCTTAATGAACTGGATAGGGAACTCGAAAGTCGAGGATTGCGTTTCGTTAGATACGCAGATGACTGTATTATTATGGTTAAAAGTGAAATGTCAGCGAAACGAGTCATGAGATCTGTGTCGAGATTTATTGAAGAGAAACTAGGGTTAATCGTAAATGTGGAGAAATCGAGAGTGACGAAACCAAATGACCCCGATATGAAGTTCTTAGGGTTCGGATTCTTCAAAGATCACCAAGCTGACTTATACAAAGCGAAACCACACCAAAAATCTTTAGAAACCTTTAAATTTAAACTTAAACAACTAACAAGAAAGAATTGGAGTGTTGATACGAAGTATCAGGTGGAGCGAATCAATCAGTTAATAAGAGGGTGGGTTAATTATTTCAGGGTCGGTTATATGAAGAAAGCACTTGAGAGGATAGATGCCCATACAAGATTTAGACTGCGGATGTGTATCTGGAAGAAATGGAAAACACCGAAGAATCGCAGGGGAAATCTTATTAAACTAGGCATGGATAGATACAGTGCATACAAAAATAGCCACACAAGTAAGGGTGCAACCCGCATAGCCTATTCTTGGATACTGACCACGACTATAACTAATGAGAGATTAGCCCAATTTGGTCTAATCTCATGTGAACGACACTACATCAAAGTGCGTGCTTAATATAAAATTGAACCGCCGTATACGGAACCGTACGTACGGTGGTGTGAGAGGTCGGATAATCAATTAATGATTATCCTCCTACTCGATGCGTCATGATGCCGCGCGACAGCAGCTTTTTTAGAGGCTGCTTGTCCGTGGCATTTTTGCGTCCAAAAAACAACATTAAAGGAGCTAACAAAAAAAACATGATGGATTTGAAAACCTATGGCTATACAGAAATAGATACATTTCGCGACGGATTATTGCCCAGCAAGGTGACGGAGATTCGGCGCGAGCGGCCGCGTGAATGGTGGGAGTTTTATGTTGCCCAGCAGAATGAGAACAAGTATGTCCATGATAAAACGAGCTATCTCATAGAAAAAAAGGTGAGAAACAAAACGACCGCAAGGCAGAGCAAGCAAACGAAGAAAAAAGGAGATTGGAAGAAATGAATATTAAATTCGAAACACTGATCTGTGCCTTAAGCCAATTGTTCAAGAAGGATATCATCTCAGCCGAATGTCAAACTATGCCGTTACAGGGCGGAACTGTGGGGAATGTATACCTGGTAACGGGGATCGCCGAAACCGCAGATGGAGAAAAATTGTCGTATCGTATCGTGTTGAAAATCCAGAAGAAATGGGAACGTTACGGTGATCCGGGTTCATGGCGCCGGGAATATGATCTTTATACGTCTGACTTTGGAGCAACGTTCTCGGATGCCTTCCGCTGGCCGGCATGTTATTATGCAGAGATCAATGAAGAAGAAAATGAATTCCAGCTGTGGCTGGAATATATCGATGGCGTAACTGGTTTAGACTTGACTGGTGACATGTATGAACAGGCTGCGTTGGAGTTAGGACGCTATCAAGGCAAGTTGTATGCGGAGCAGCCCTCTGTTCTGCAGAGCCTGAATAACCTAAGCCATGCGGATCTCATGAAGAACACATATCTGCATTACCGTTCATGGCCAGTCGTCTACGATTATATACGTTCGGAGGACTGCGAATTCCCGCAGCAAGTGCGGCAAATGCTCATTGACATTGATGACCACGCGGACGAGATACTTCCCCGTATCGAAAAATTGCCACTCGTGCTATGCCACCGGGACTTCTGGGTGACCAACTTGATCTATGCCGATGGGAAAATAGTGGTCATCGACTGGGATACTTCCGGATGGGGATACTTGGGCGAGGATCTCGCAAGCCTGATTGCGGATGAAGCGGATATCGATCACATGGTCGAATACTACCGACGATGTGTTCCCGCGTATTACAAAGGCTTTTCGGAGTATGCAGATGTATCCCCAATCGCCGATCATTGCGTCTATGAGCTGATCCTTCTCGTATTCGGATACAGGCTTGTGGAGTGGTATCTCCATACAGAGGACGATGACGAGAAGACGAAGATTGTCTTCACTCTTCAAAAAATCTATGAAATGAAGACCAGCCCTGCACAGGGTTGACTTTAAAAAAGAACTCCGAAAACCTTTGAATGTAGTGGGTTTTCGGAGTTTCTTTCATACTCCCATTCGATCTTGGCTGGTGGCTTGCTCGTCGTGTCGTTTTTAGGTGGGGCTTATTTATTTTATATGGTAATATTGGAACTTTTTAGCTAGTTAGTCGTAAGGTAAATGATGGGGAAATTCTTAGTGTGGCAAGTAAGTGAATCTTGGAAATATTTAGTGAGAGAAGGTGGAATTGATTGAAGTCAAACTTTCTTTTAATCACATGCACTTTATTATTATTCTTATTATCAGGTTGCACGAAAGCAACCGTGACTCATCCACTTGTAAAAAAAGAGATAGAAGGAATTGAAGACTTTTCACATGATTTTAAATTGCCGACTTTTATGCCATACAAAGTAAAAGAAACTTCATTATTTAATTATAATGATGGCAAGATTTTGGGTAGGAAAGATGGAAATTTCATCCTGGAAGTTTCTTTTCGCGGCAATGCTGAAAACGAATTTATCATTATTAGTATACAGTCAGAGATTGATCTTAAAAACTCAACTGGGGCAGCAGAGAAAGCAATACGTTTAAGTGATGGTACCGAAGCCGAATATTACTACAATGGTAGTTCACAGATAGTGACATGGAATAATTTAGGCTTAAATTACTCAATACATGTATACTTAAAAGAAAAGGGGAAAGAACAGTATTCCCTAGAAGAACTTATAAAAATAGCTGATTCACTTGAACCTTATTATAAAGGGTAATGAAAGATGGTTCTGAACTTAGAGGTTTTGATAGATATCCGAAAATATCGGTAAGTTTTGACATACAGCAATCTGGCGCATTTCTTTAATAGGGAATGCGTATTTTTCCATTTATGGGCCCGATTCATTAGTGACGTTAATGGATATTATGAAGAAATACACTAAAATACGCGGGGGACAAACATGGAAAATTTATCTGTGATGGTGACGGACTTAAAGATTATTCTTTTTTGCAGGAAATTGGACTTGTATTTTAGAATGTAATAATGATGAAAATAATGTAAACAAGTAATTACTTAGAGAATAGGAGAGCGCATATATGTATGAACCGAAGATGAAAGAGACCGACAAAAGTGTAATTGAATTTATTGAAAATGTGGAAAATGAGAAGAAGAAGGCAGATGCCTATCAGTTATTAGAAATCTTTGAAGAGGTAACTGGTTACGACGCAAAAATGTGGGGTCCTAGTATTATAGGTTTTGGTAGCTATCACTATAAGTATGCATCAGGACATGAAGGGGACGCGCCTATAGTGGGTTTCTCACCGAGAAAGGCGAAAATTAGTCTATATTTGGCCTATGAAAGTGAGGAAAGAGAAAAATTATTAGAAAGCTTTGGTAAATACACGAAAAGTAAGGCTTGTATTTATGTTAATAAATTAGCTGATATCGATACCAATGTTTTAAAGGATTTAATTATATATACAGTAGAAACATATCAGAATCTTTATCCGAACAACTAAGGATATAGTCATTGTTCTAAATCCATGTCCTACTGACTTTTTGTAACTGTAATTATCTGTTTCCCCATCCGCATCAATGCCTTGTGAAAATCGTTTATTGGTGCTATAAAAATCAGAGGAGCTGAAAAAAGTGAAATTTATTCCTTATTTACAGTTGAACGGAAATGCAAGTGAAGCAATTGGATTTTACGAAAAGGTATTTCATGCAGAAAATTTAGGAGTTATTACATTTGGTGAAATGCCTACTACCCCAGATTTTCCTTTCCCCGAAAATGCAAAAGACCTTGTTTCACACGCTATGATAAAGGTAGGAGAATCAGTAATTATGTTTTCAGATACATTCCCAGGTCAACCAGCTCAAGAAGGAAACCTGGTGACCATTTGTGTCACGTTCGACAATGCAGACAAAGCTCGCCAAATTTTTGATGCCTTACAGGATGGCGGACAAGTTGAAATGCCACTAGCAGAAATGGGTTTTAGTCCTGCTTACGGGGTGATTAAAGATAAATTCGGTGTAACCTTCCAAATTTACACTGAAGGAAATCAAGGTTAGTACATACGTTAATAGTAAAAAAACGGCTTTGTACGAATCACAAAGTCGTTTTTTTATGGCTCCTTTTTGTCGGAATAACCTGCGTATGAATAAGACTCTCCTTGGAACATAAGTTAATCTAGATTAATTGATTTAAACAATAGGAGAATCAAAGAATACAGATATTCAGAAGTGTGGGAAAAGTATCAACAAGATAAAAAGACTTTATTTAATCGAGTCTTATCGTAATATAGGAAGAGGAGGTAATAAATTGAAAATAAGAAAACGTATATTTGGATATGTCATAGATTTTTTTCTTTCAATAGCTATCTGTATATTTCTTTCAATCCTAACATTTATTATTGCAGCAATAGTAGCTTTACTATTTTTACCTTTCGTTGCAAGTGACGGAGATACATGGAATCCAATATTAAATGTAATAATGAATGGCATGCTGTTGTTTAGCGTTTTCGTGTTTATGGTCACATCACTAGGAGCTAATTTCAAATTAACCTTAACATGGGGTTACAAATTTAACGGTTTGATACTGGGGAATACTAGTAAATTTAAATTGTTTACATGGTGGTTTATAAGAAATGGAATAGCAGGTCTCTTTATCTTCTTATTTGCTTATCATTTAGCAAATGACAAGGACTATAAGTATCTATTCTTGCCTATTTTTATTTACATAATCTATTTATTGATAGATGGGATCGTGTTCCTCGTTACAAAGGGAAAGAGAACTTTTACAGATATTTGGACGGGCATAGAAGTGTTAGAAAAAATAAAGTAGTAAAAGATAAACGGTCTGGATCTAAAAGGTAAGGCATATTTATTATTTGGGAATGTTGGTTTTTTTATTTCAAATTCCTTTATGAATAGAGCGCAATTCTGCAGCAAGAATTACGCTCCTTCTTATAAACTACTTTAAATCATTACTTATTTTTTTTACAGCTTTTGCTGGCACTCCTGCAACAACTGTATTTTCTGGGACATCCTTAGTCACCACTGCTCCTGCCGCAACAACAGAGTTGTCACCAATTGTCACACCTGGCAGGATGGTTGAGTTTGAACCAATCCACACATTTTTCCCAATTACGACTGGAGAGGGGTATGTCGTGTTTCTAGTTTCTAAAGGCAACCCATGATTAAGTGTAGCAATGGTGACATTCATACCGATTAGGGAACCATCTCCTATAGTTATTCCACCTCTATCTTGGAAGGAACAGCCAGTGTTAAAAAACACGTTTTTTCCAATGGTGATATTTTTTCCAAAGTCTGTATAAAAGGGCGGAAAACACATAAATGATGGATCCACTTTATTACAGGTCAGTTCACTGAAAATATCCACTATCTCTTCTTTTGAATGATAGGATGTATTCAGCTCCATTGTTATTCTTTGAGCTTCATAACTGCATTGAGTTAATAGGCCATGCAATTCTTTATCCTCACCTGAAATGGGATTGCCTTGCTTGCAAAAATCGATAAAATCTTTCATGTTCATTTGAATAGATCCCCTCTCTTTTTCTATGTGGAAAATAAATGGTCAGTCTGAGTAATTGATGTACGAAGTAATAACCAGCGAAGTAGAATTAGGCAGACTGACATTTACATACTTGGTTGTGAGTAGATGCTTATAAATGTTTTTTGTTAGTATTTCCTATTCAGTTTTCAAATAAAGAAGGGGTCCCAAAAGCAGGGGCTTTTAAGACACCTTAAAATGAACATTAAAATAATCACCAATCACATTGTACTGATGTCAATCACGAATCGATACTTCATCTACTACAAAAGAATCTATTATGAAAATAAGTAGTTCTGTTTTTGTAGAGAAAACTATAAATAACATAGTAAATAGGTGTTAAATCGTTATAATGGTAAATTATAGCAATTTTTCCAAAATTTAAAATTTAATGTATAATTATTAAAGAATAGTTGTTACAGACTGTGAATAACAAATGAGGGGGGAATTTATATGAATTCATTTATTGAAGTAACTGATAAAAAGTCAAAAGAAAAAATACTGATTAACACCTTGTTAATAGTGGATGTAAGAGGAAGTTGCATAACAACTACTATGGGTTTTAATATATGTAAATACAAAACTTTAGAAACTTATGAAGAAATAATGGAGAAATTAATCAAAAAATAAAATACTTTTTACTTCACTGTTCGTGAAAAAAATACAATAAAGTTATAAGAGGCTGGGACAAAAGGTTTTCAGCAACTAAAAAAGCCGAACTATTATTAGAAATGCTAACACAGCATTCTGCAATAGTTCGGTTTTCTATATTTAGATACTAAAAAAGTGAATTTATCATACGGCTTTGGACACGGTTAAATTAGTTATGTCCCAGCCTCTTTTTGTTATTATTATTGCTAATTTATATGCAATTTTCTCACATATTTTCAATTTGACAAGAATGTAAGATACACATAAAATAAAATTAATTGAACGACCAATCAAAAAAATGAACGATCAAATAATTTGAGGGTGAATAGGAATGGATGACAGACAATCATTTATAGCAGAAGCTAGGAGAGAACAAATCATCAGGGCGGCGATTGACGTATTAAGGGAAATTGGTTATGTAAGCACAAGCCTTGGAAAGATTGCGAAAAAAGCGAACATAAGTACAGGTTTGATTTCTTATCATTTTTCAGGTAAAGAGGATTTGATGAACAATACGCTAATGTATTTGGTTGAAAATGAGTGGGATTTTATTAATGAGCGGGTAGAACGGAAACATTCAGCTACTGAAAAATTAATAGCCTTCATCGAAGCTAGTCTAGCGCATCAAATCACAAACCGAATCAATAATATCGCTTTAATAGAAATTGTTTTTAATGCACGTACACCAGATCATGTTCCCTATTATTTGATAGAAGATGATGAAGAGGATTTAAAAAGTGGGTTATTAAAAGAAATTCTTCTTCAGGGGCAAGAATCCAAGGAATTTGGAGAGTTTAATCCAAAAGTTATTTCAACTGTCATTCAAGGGGCAATATCGGAATCGATGTTAACATCCCAAAATGAAGGCAGCATAGAGGAATTTAGTGAAGAGCTAGTAAAAAGTATATTGAAAATAGTTAAATAAACACGTTTCTGTGAAATTGAAAATAGTTGATTCTTTATATAGTAAAGATGAAAGGACAGAATTCATGAAAGAAAAAGTTCTCGGGCTCAGTAAGTTCGAAAAAACCCTAATCTTTATAGTCCCTATGATACTAGGAGGCTTGCTTGGCTGGTATTTACCTGTCATTGGAAATTGGATATTAAAACTGCCTATCGTTCCTTTTGAGAAAATAATTGAATTCATTGCCTCATGGAATAGTCTATGGGTTTCTATCGCAGCCGCCATTATTGGAATCATTTTGGGCGCGCTGCTGGCATTGATAATATTTGCTGAAAGCCTTGAAGTTGTAATTACTTTCGAAGACCTGAAATTAAAATTAGGTGATAAGGAAGACACCATTGATAAGAAGGATATTTCTGCGATTTATATGGAAAAGAAGCAGCTGATTATTCTTGGAAAAGATAGCAATGAATTATATAGAGAGATTTTTGATGTGAAAAAGGAGCCTGTTGTTCAGGCGGCTTTTAATGAGTATCAATATCCATGGGTTGAGAAAGACCCATTCGAAGATCAATACCAGCGATGGGTGCTCGGACATCCTGACTTTCCAGAAAAAATAAATGCTTTATTATATGCTCGGGAATGTGCTTTAAGAGAGGACAAAAAGAAAGATGCTAAATATCTGCGAGTGGATTTAGCTAAGCTCGGCGTTGTCATTAAGGATGAAAACAATGGTCAATATGTGAGGCTTGCTGAAAGGACAAATTAGAGTTATTCAGATAGAGGGAAGAAGAAGGGCAAGGAGAAGAATCATTGAACAAACAACCAAACAATCAATCTTTTAATAAACGAGCCATTTCATTAGATTTAGCCAGAGGATTTATGCTTTTATTAATCGTACTTGCTCATGCACCATTATATTTATACACTTCAGAACCAGGGATCATGAGTCGCCCGGAAAGTCTTGGTTTTATAGATACGATTATAAACACTATTGGAGAACTATTGATAGATAATCGTGCCCGTCCAATGTTTGCCGTTTTATTTGGCTATGGATTAGTGATGATATTTGAAAAACAGCTCTCAAAAGGAAAATCTATAAAAGAAACCCAAAAAACAATTAGACGAAGATGTTTCTATTTAATCTTGTTCGGAATAATATTGGCCGTCTTTATCGGTGGCCAAGATATATTGATGGCTTATGGGATCGCTGGTCTTATGGTAATCTGGTTGTTGCCACGCGGTAATAAGGCTTTAATTAAAGCTACCATTTTAATCACATTAATTACGATGCTGTATCTTCCATTTATATGGGGCACATTTATTAATGATATGGGCAGGTATGGGTTTGGCACTGACTTTTCGGAGAATGACAGATATCTGCAATTGTTTACGGAAACTATTATTTCCTTTCCTATTATTCCTGTCTTCATTCACTTTCTTTTTCCTGTAATCCCTTCTGTGCTTATAGGAATTTGGGCTGGAAGAAAGCGACTTTTAATTGATTCACATTTGTATCATACGAAATTAAAGAAAATCGCTAGTATCGGAATAACCATATCAATTATTGGTGCTCTTCCATTAGTAATGATTGATAAAGGATGGGAACCTAGCTTTTTTGCCGCTGGTATCATTTGGGCGGTTCACATTATAACAGGGATGGCTGCTGGAATAGGGTATGCGGCCTTATTTGGAGTAATAGGCAACTCGATTAAAAACCCTCGTTGGCTAACAAATTCATTGACTGCTTTAGGTAAACGTTCGCTCACCTTTTATGTTCTAAATGAAACCTTGTTAGTGATTCTCTTGTCGCCCGTCGCTTTCGATTTGGGTGGAAGATTAACCAATACCGGAGTCACATTGATTGCTATTTCTGTATGGATACTAGCTGTAATCTTTGCAACCATCTTGGAAAAACTCCATATGAATGGACCACTTGAAACCTTAATGTGTCGTTTAGTTTATAGGAAATAGGTAAGGTGCTTTATAATAGTAGGAATAAGATGGCCCTCTCAAATGAGAAGGGCTTTTTAATTTGCTTGTTAATTTTTAAAGGATGTTAGCTTAAAGAGAAACCGAAACAAGAGCCACTAAAGAAATTAAAAATTGTTTACAATTGAAAGAAGAGATTAAACAATGATGTAAATTAATTTTTTTATGCAAAACGGGGCAACACCCCTGTGCTGTAATAGATTAATGGAAAAAACGTATCCATATACTTCAGATGCCAAAATTGAAATTCCTCTTATAATTGTTAATTGATCAAATGATCTTTCTCAATCGGGCTCTAGCTTGAAATAATGATCAGCACTCATTTTTCATTAGATTTCTACTGTACTAATCCATCTAAATCCGGTTGCAATTTATTCCGCAGAATATACAACATGACGGCTCCAACAAGGAACGCGACGGCTTCTGCAATGACGAGTGACCAGACCACTCCGTGGAAGCCGTTCATTCGATTGGCGATATATAACACAGGAATCAAAGTAATTCCTTGAATAATTGACATGATAAATGCGGCGGTTCCTTGCGCTGTTGCTTGGAAAATCCCCGTAAATAACATGGTCAATCCATTAATAAATAAGGATAAGAACGTTACATGCAGAATGTAGCTGCCCAATTCAATTAATTGCGGGTCATTCGTAAATAAACCAATTAAATGGTCAGAAATCAGATAGACAATAACGCCGAGCATGACGGCTAAGACTAAAATTGCTTTAATAATAAACCCAATTGCTTGCTTCATACGTAATTTATTCGCTGTAAAAGAGAAGGCAATCAATGGTACGACTCCCTCGCATAAGCCCATCAGAATAAACTCAGGAAATTGTAATAAACGTGATGAAATTCCGTAAGCCGCTATAGCCTGATCTCCATACTCGACAAGAAAATGATTCAAGATGAGCGACATTGCGCCCAGAAAGATACTCATAACAAAGACCGGAACTCCAATTTTGATTACATTACTCAGAATCTCTTTAGTAATCTTGAACCATTTTACTGAGATGGTTAAGAATTGACTCTTACGTTCCAAATAGACGGCGAAGTAAACACTCGCAACCAAGTTGGAAATGACTGTAGCTGATGCAACCCCGATCACCTCCCAATGGAACACGAAGATGACTAAAGCATCAAGAATAATATTTAATACAACACTGAGAATCATGCCGATCATAGATGTGATTGCTGCACCCTCTGAGCGGACAATATTCTCCAAAGTGAAGAATAATATTACGAATGGGGAACCAATAAGCATAATCATGACATAGTCCTTCGTATAGTTGAAGGACTCAGGTGTTGCCCCTAGACTATGAACGATGGGATCGATTAACGGGAGGCTGACGACAATTACGATAAGACCGAGAACTAAACTGCTGTAAAAGGCGAATGAAGACACATGCTTAACCACAATATAATTCTTCTCTCCCAGCAAACGGGAGATGAACGTACCGCTGCCCATGCCAATCAAGTTGCCCAATGCCATTATGATCGCGAATAACGGTAAGGTTAGTTCGAGTGCGGTTAACATGGCAGTACTGTGAAGGGTACCAAGGAAATAGGCATTCAAGATGGAATAGATAACGCTCATTGATGAGCCTAACATCATCGGTACAGCAAAGTGAGCTACGGCCTTTGGAATCGGTGCTTTTTCAAAAAAATGGAGGTTTTCTTTATCCATTTGGATCACTACTTTCTATATTTATGATTAATCTAACAGTGTTAGTTTGAATCTTACAGTGTTAGATGCTATCATAATTGTAGAAAGCTGTAAAGAAAAAACTTACACTGTTAGATAAAAGGATGGAGATGTATGAAAAAACAACAGCCTCCAATTTCAGAGGATACGATCTTAGAAGCTTCGTGGGAGCTTCTGGGGGAGGAGGGTCTTGAGAAGTTCAGCTTAAGACGTTTGGCGACCCGGCTTGGGATTCAGGCTCCCTCTTTGTACTGGTACTTCAAGAGCAAGCAGAAACTCTACCAGCGTCTGGCCAACCATGTATCAAAAACAATTCTAGAGGAGTTTCACTCAGACGGAGATTGGAAGGAACAGCTGACGGTGCTTGCGGTAACTGTACGCAGTGTGCTTAGTCGGTATCCCTGCTCAACACAGCTCATGATGATGACTTTGCCCCATGAACCGGACATTATTCGGTTCACCAATCGTATGCTGCTTTGCGTGGAATCGACACCTCTTAAGCAAGAGCAGAAAATGCAGGTGGTTACTACGCTTGTAAACTATGTCTTTTACTTCGTGCTAGATGATTATCAGCATGAACGCAATATTTCCGTTATCCTAAAGGAACAGGAAACGTCTCCTGGTGAGGAAATGGTTCGACTTCTGAACTCCATGAGCGAGAAGGAAGCAGGACTATTCCAGAGGATGTTTACAAATGGGCTGTTCGACCTGATGGGAACCGATAGGGCGTTTGAGTTCGGCTTGAATTTGATACTGTTAGGGATTGAGCAAGTGATAATGGTTCAGGGGAAGTAGGACCATAGATTGCCTAGTACTTTAAAGTCTGGAAATATATGATTGACTAATCTTAGTGGGAAGTGTAATATGTCAATGTTAATAATAATTCCTCGTTAGGTGAGGCTCCTATACAAACATAGGCTACTGCCCGGAAACATCGAAAGATGCCAATGGGTAGAACAGGAATTGCCGAATTAAGGCTTTTCATAAGGTAGCTAAGGATTTTTCCTTTACGTTGTATAGTGCCAAAGCTCTACTGTGGGGGAGAAGTTTACGTGCTTTTTTTGTACGCTTATCTAACCCTCTAGGAATCTATCTAGAGGGTTTTTTTATATTTGAAAGGGGGAACAAATTACATTGGATAGTAGCAGTGAGAGGTGCCAATTATATATAACTTGTATCAATATTCTGTACAGAGAGACTGCAAATCTTACAGTATCCCAACATGTTCCCCCTACTTTAGTTTGGATTTATCAACTTGTGTAGGACATGTAAATTTAAGAAATTCCTATTTTACATGTTAGTGTAACATGGTTGTTTTCGATTTAGCAGCGATCCCTGTTTTCAGGAAAGATCGAAAGGATGAGAAAGCCATGTTGAAAATCTATAAAACTGATGTAGCTGGAAAAACAAATGAGATTAATCAATTTGAAAAGGGTTACTGGATAAATCTTTCTACTCCTTCAAATGATGAACTTAAAAAGGTATCACAACTTTGTAATATCCCAATTGAGTTTTTAGAGGATCCGTTAGATTTAGAAGAAAGTGCTCGAATTCAATATGATGAAGAGACAAATTGTACATTAATTATTAATGATTTTCCGACTATTGATGCTAGTAACCATCAATTTGATTCATATATTACCATCCCTATTGGTATAATCATAGGAACGGATTATATTGTTACGGTCTGTAACCAATCCACAAACCTTTTAGAAAATTTAATTAAGAAAAATGTTAACACCTCTATGAAAATTCGTTTTGCATTAGAAATATTATTGTCAATTTCAATGCAGTATATAGAAAAACTAAAACTGCTTAACAAACAACGTCTTAAAATTGAGAGTAACTTACGTGATTCATTAACAAACAAGCAACTCTATGACCTAATGGAGATCGAAAAAAGTTTGGTCTATTTTCTCACATCATTAAAAGCTAATGCGGATGTTATAACTAAACTATTTCGTACCAATTCCATCAAGTTATATGAAGAGGACAAAGATCTTCTAGAGGATGTAAAAATTGAAAATAATCAAGGAATTGAGACCACTGAATTATATACAAGAATTTTGAACAGTATAACGGGGTCGTATTCTTCGCTAATATCTAATGAATTGAATAAAACAATGAAAACTCTTACGTTATTTACAGTTTTTTTAACTCTTCCAACACTAGTATTTAGTTTCTTTGGTATGAATGTTACCTTACCTATTGAAGATAAAGATCCATTTTCTTGGATTATTACATTGATAATCGCATTAATTTTAGTTATTTGGATCGGATTGGCATTATGGAGAAAGAGAATATTTTAATTATCATTTATTAAAAAAAGGCAGTCGATTGATTAACAAATCGGACTGCCTTTTTATATGATCTGTCTTCAGTTGTGAGGACCTTATTCAGAAGCAACCGGTTTGTACGGTGAACACCGGTCGTGATCATGAATGGAACTTACGTTACCGGGTCATCTCGCTACTTTGTAATGAAGTCTCAGATATTTGGGCCACCTATTTTAATCGGGGAAACTGTTAATAAAGAGAAGACAAAACAAAGGTTTTTAACTATGATAAACATGAATGAACATTTTATTCCAGCAAAATCATGAATGGAAAAGTAGTTGAATTAAGAAAATTAAATACGGAGGGTGGTCTTTACTATAAAAAGAAAATCATTTGCCGTTTTTTTTATTTTTTTGTTAATAACATCAGGTTGCTCTAACAACGAATCAAGTGAGTTTAATAGTAAGTATCGGCTTAAAATTGATAACTTCTATTCTGTCAGCATAACTGTAGATGGGATACAAATTTTGGAATCAAGTGATAAAGCAGTAATAGAAAAAATAATTAATGAAATAAACAAAAGTAAAAAAGAGCTGGCAGCAGAAATGGAATTTACAGAAGAGCCAAATGGTTTGATTACATTAATTGGTGAGAAGGAAGTAGAGGTTCCCTATTTTAAAAGAACTGGAAGAGCCCTTTTTAATCATTATTATCTTCATACTGAGTTTAACTTCGAATAGTCTTCTTTCACAATCGAGTGCTTTCCTGCAGCAAGGAATAGCGCTTATTTTCATTTTAGGGCGATTTAATGAAATAAATCTAACGGTTTTTTTCCTTTATAAAAACATAAATGCCCAACTCAAAGCTCCATAAACTCTGTATCTAATAGAAATAGCTGGTTTTAAAAATATTAGAAATTCCAGTTGACAGTCAATCTACTGCGTGATACGATATACTTGTAGTAAGTCTTACTGAATACTGAGATGAAAAAAATCTCTAAGAAAAATAATTGAGGCCATACTTAATAGCATGTGTTTCTAAAAAGCTATTAAGTAAAAATTTTGTCCTTAGTAATAAGTTATACTGAATATAAGTCAGACAGAATAGAGGAGGCTCTGAACGTGGAAAATTTAACTGAAATGCTTAAGGGTTCGCTTGAAGGCTGTGTACTGGAAATCATCAGCCGCCATGAAACCTATGGTTACGAGATTACCCGCCGCCTGAACCAGCTTGGGTTTACCGAAGTCGTGGAAGGGACTGTCTATACCATTCTTGTGAGATTAGAGAAGAAAAACCTCGTGAACGTAGAAAAGAAACCTTCAGATATGGGGCCGCCCCGCAAGTTTTACTCACTTAATAAGGAAGGCCGACAGGAACTTGAATTGTTTTGGAAAAAGTGGGATTATGTATCATCAAAAATCAACGTTCTGAAGTCTATCTAACTGCATAAGATATTCCATCGCTATTTTGGGCGTATCTAGTTCAGCTTAATAAAAAAGGAGGAAAATAACATGTTGGAAATGTTCAAAAAATTAATTGGTGATAAAAAAGAGTACAAAATGATGATGGCTCGGGTTGAAGACTTGCCAAAGGATTACCAGTTTGTATTTAAAAAGATTCAAAATTACATGTGGAATTTTACAGCGGGCAACGGAATGGATATGCTGCACATTCAGTATGAATTAATCGAGTTGTTCGAAGCTGGTGCTGCGGAAGGCAGAAATGTACTGGATATCACTGGGGACGATGTGGCATCCTTTGCTGATGAACTAGTGGCAAACGCTAAAACCTATGTCGCCAAGTATCGTGAAGATTTAAATCAGAGTATCATGAAGCAATTAGGAAAAAAGTAAATTCAATAGATCATACCGACTGAATAGATGGTTACAAATGTGAATTGCTGCTATCGCTATTCAGTTATATTTTTATCCAGTAGTAAGTATTACAGATTATCAGTGAGACTAAATAGAGGGGAATCCTCAATCTAGCTCTGCAAGGAGCATCTAATAAGGAGGAAAAACGTATGAGTATAGCGATTTCTGTAAAAGAGTTAAAAAAATCCTTTAAAGACAAGGAAGTCTTAAAGGGGGTTGATTTTGAGGTGAAGCGTGGCGAAATTTTCGCATTGCTGGGCTCAAATGGAGCAGGTAAGACGACGACGGTTAACATCCTCTCGACGCTGATGAAATCCGATGGCGGTAAAGCAAGTATTTGCGGCTTTGACGTGCAGAGTGAGCCGGATCATGTTCGCCAGTGCATCAGCCTGACAGGGCAGTTCGCTGCTTTAGACGGTATGCTCTCAGGAAGGGAAAACCTAATAATGATTGCCAAGCTGCGGGGAGTTTCCAATCCCACCGGGGTTGCTGATGATCTGCTTGCAAGATTCAGCCTGCTTGATGCGGCCAACCGCCGGGCGGACCAGTATTCTGGCGGGATGAAGCGCCGGCTAGATATTGCCATGAGCCTGATCGGGACACCAGCAGTCATTTTTCTCGACGAACCAACGACAGGTCTTGACCCTGAAGCACGGCTTGAAGTCTGGGAAACCGTCAAGGAGCTTGCAGGAGCCGGAACGACTATTTTGCTGACGACCCAGTACCTGGAGGAGGCCGAACAACTGGCGGACCGTATTGCCATCTTGCATGGCGGAAAAATCATCACGACTGGTACTCTTTCAGAACTTAAAGAAATGTTCCCGCCAGCAAAAGTGGAGTACATTGAGAAGCAGCCGACATTGGAGGAAATTTTTCTCGCGATTATCGGCAAAAAGGAGGAGATGTAAATGAAAAGCAAAACAGGCGTTTTACTAGGGCGTTTAATGCGCAATATCATGCGCAGCCCAGATACGATTATCACAGTGGCAATTACACCGATCATGATGATGATGCTGTTTGTCTACGTATTTGGCGGAGCCATAGAGTCAGGTACGGACAACTACGTCAATTATTTATTGCCGGGAATTATATTGATGGCCATCGCATCCGGCGTTGCTTACACTTCATTGCGGCTGTTTACAGATATAAAGAGCGGGCTAATGGCGCGTTTCATTACTATGCCTATCAAGCGCTCGTCGGTCATGTGGGCTCATGTGTTGACCTCTCTTGTTTCCAATGCGCTAACTGTCGTAGTGGTTTTCCTTGTCGCTCTCTTGATGGGCTTCCGTTCCAGCGCTGATATCCTGGATTGGCTTGCCGTAGCTGGAATAATCGGTTTGTTTACGCTTGCGCTGACCTGGCTGGCGATCATTCCAGGATTGACAGCGAAGTCTATGGAAGGGGCGACAGCCTACTCGTACCCGCTAATTTTCCTGCCGTTTATCAGTTCGGCTTTTGTCCCTACTGAAACGATGCCTAAAGTTGTCCGTGCGTTTGCTGAGAACCAGCCCGTGACTTCAATCGTGAATGCGATTCGTGCCCTCTTGTATGATGGAGCTGTTGGCAATGATATCTGGATCGCACTTGTCTGGTGCGTCGGCATCATGATTATTGCTTATTTCTTCGCCAGTAAAGTATTTAAACGCCAGTTAGGGTAAGTACACCATCAGTTATCTTTCTCCCAAGTGCGCGAACGATAAGTGCTCATTTTTTGCCAAATTGTCGAGAAATGTCTTTATAAGAATGGTACAGAAGTGCTTGTATGGATATAATTATCTTATACTTAAATCAAAGGGGGATTTGCTAAATGAGCCAAAGAGTTTCTTACTATGAAATTTCACCTGATGGTATGGAAATTATGATGAGTATGGAAAAGTACACGAAAACAACAAGTATTGAACGAAAACTTCGTGAGCTAATTAAAATTCGTGTTTCTCAGATTAATGGATGTGCCTATTGCTTGAACATGCACTCAGCGGATGTACGAAAAATGGGTGAAACAGAACAAAGAATTTACTGTGTTAGTGCGTGGAAAGAGTGTGAATTCTATACAGAAGCAGAAAAAATAGCTTTGGAGCTGGCAGAGCATGTGACATTAATCCCGACAAAAGGGGTTCCAGACGAGCTTTATCAACGAGTACGTGAACACTATGACGAAAAACAGTATGTTGACCTTGTTCTAATCATTAATCAAATTAACAGTTGGAATAGAATATCAATTGCAATGGGCAATAGAGCCACAGTAAAATAATAACTCTAAAATGCATTTTTATAAGATCTAGCTATGGGGTGCCATTATTGAATAATGGCGCTTTTTTATGGTTAATTGTTACGTGGCATTTTGTTGCAACGATTTTGTAAAGGGGCAAATTATTAAAAACGAAACGAACGAGTCAGTTGATAAGGTGTTGAATCTTTAAAGACAGTCAAAGGAAAAGTGTTTTTAACAAGCAATAGAGTCCTGTTAACATAGTTTCAATTGCTTATCATATCAAGATGGGGTTTGAAATTGAAAAGGAAGATAACAAAATTGATGATGTTTCCATCAACACTGAATATGATGGCCCAAATCAAGATCGAGTATTATTTTTGAAAGAGTTAGTTTAATATGAGAAACATTTCTCCATTAAAGGACGCGTTTCTGGAAAAAACAGAGACACACTTTTGTAGGGTTAATAACAGCATGACTGTCACTAACCCTACAAGTAGCTGGATTTATTAATCATTATTTTTGAAATTCTTTTATCAAGACTGAAAGCGCGTCACCCACAGGTGAAGATTCCATTGAACGAATGATTTTTCCCCTGTTTTCTTCGAGGGCTTCCAATGATTGAATGAGACTGTTTTTTGTTAATTTCTCTTCCTCCAAAGTCAGTGCGTATCCTTTTTTCGTAAAGGCTTCTGCGTTTAAAATTTGATCACCTCTACTTTGCTTCTTGGTTAGAGGGATAATTAACATGGGGATATTTAAAGCCAGAAATTCGAAAATAGCATTGGATCCTCCCCTTGTAACGATTGTGTCTGTTGCAGCAAGGATATCAGGAAGCTCTTTGTTTACGTACTCGAATTGTCGATAATTTTTAATGTTATTCAGTCTCTCATCTATCTGCCCTTTTCCGCAAAGATGAACGATTTGGTAGCGGGAAGTAAGCTTATTTAGACAATCCCTGATGGTTTCGTTAATTTTTTTCGCTCCCAGACTGCCTCCCATTACTGTTAAAATGGGTTTTTCTTTCTTAAAATTAAGAAACTGTATTCCTTTTTCCTTATCACCTAAAAAAATCTCCCTCCTTATTGGAGAACCAATGGCAACCGTTTTATGTGCTGGAAAATGCTTGGCTGCTTCTTCAAAGGATGTAAAGATTGTTGAAGCAAAACGCTGAGAAATTTTATTAGCCAATCCTGGAGTCAAATCACTTTCATGTATATATATTGGTATGTTTAGTGAACTGGCAGCAATGATAACTGGAACAGAGACAAAGCCTCCTTTTGAAAAAACAAGTTTAGGTTTTAGCTTTTTTAGAAGCTTTCTTGCTTCTATAATTCCCTTTAATACTCGAAATAGATCCTTCACATTTTCTGCATCCATGTACCGCCGGAGCTTGCCGCTGCTAATTCCGTAATAGGGGATATGCATGGCGGTAATTAGCTCTTTTTCTATTCCTTTTTTTGATCCAATATAATGAATGGTCCACTCTTCTTTTGAAAGCTCGTTAATAATGGCGATATTGGGAGTAACATGTCCTGCAGAGCCGCCTCCAGTAAACACGATTGATTGTTTATTCATTTTATACCTGCCTATGAGTTTATATATTTTCATTATAATTTATAAAGAGATGCAAGATAAGGTGAAAATGGATTTGTTGTTGAAATAAGTGCATGAAGAAAATAGCATAATGTTGTTATTGTTGTGCAAGCTTTGTAATTATAAGGAGAAGGTTATCATTTGTAATTTCGGGTATTAATAAGTTTTAAATCTGAAGGGGCGATAATCTAAGAACGGTTATCGTTCCCCAAAATGTTTTTAATGCTGACTTGTTTTCTGAAAGGCATTATTTCTTAATTCGATCTTCATCCATTCTTCTTTTGGAATGTCTCTATGTTTATAATTAAGAACTTTAATTTGGCTTCCATAAATTTGAAATGTAATTGTTTCTTCACCATAAGGCGGATTATGGGCACCCTCGAAAGTTCGAACTTGAACAGTTACATTTAAGTTGGAATCTGTCTCATCTCTCTCTATTTTTAGAATTTTTTCAAATCCCCGATCCCACAGTTTAGGTTGATAATATGTGTCAATAGCTTTACTTATTGGGTCTACTAAGCGTTCAATCAATGCTTCTTTAAGTAATTGTTTTGGAACGGGTATCCGGTTAATTTTCTTTCTTTTACTATCAATAATTTTCCACATATCTTTTAATGGCCCACTTGCTTGTTTTTCAACTGTATAGAGTACATTTGTGCCATCTTTCTTCCAAAGGTGCACATACCCTTTATTACCCTTGATATATAGTTGTGGTTCATCAATCCACTCTTCTTCTAACTGAATAATTGTAAAATACAATTGAGCAAGCGGTGTTATTTTATAACCCAGCTGATTAAAATCTCCAAATCCATAGAGTTGATAACCTGTTAAGTCTATGTCGAAATTCATCCTATTATTATTGCCTTTTTGTTCAGTTGCATGGGATGTGTAAGGTACTAAAATACTCATAAGTAGGACAGTGATGACAGCAATTGTGGATAACTTTGAACTCATATTTAATCACCTCCATGATATATTGTGAGAATTGAGGTGATTTTATTTTTTTCCAAAGTAAAAAGTAGAGGTGATGATTGTATGTTTGATCAATTTCCATATGTTTGTCGTGTTGAATGGGGTAAACATGCTGCAAAGGAAGCCGCTGAATTAGTGGGGGGGGAATCATGAAAAGAGTAATTCCTAGTTTAATTATTCTATTTTTTATCGTGTTAATCATAACTATGTATGTAGGGATTATTAGTTGTTTCTGGGTCAGTGTTGAAGTAAAAGAGTATGAGGATATTCCAATGGATATGGTGACCCAGACCATACCTCCACAAAGATATGCTGTTCTAAGACGTATAGGTGCCAATAGCAAAATAGTAGAAGCATATAATGACTTACATAAGTGGATTGAAGACAATAATTTTGTAAGAATAAAAATAAATGGCATTTAGAAAAGTATTACGAATGGAAGGATACTGAAAAAGTAGAAGTCGATTTGTTAGATGGAGATACTTCTGTGGAGACAAAATAATAGGAAAAGGATAGCTTAGACGATACAGTCCATGCTATCCTTTCTTCACTAATTAACTTTTCACCTGAGTTTTGCAATAAATTTCAACAAGATAAGCAGGGTTTAATTTTTCACCCGTTACTTGGCTAATTTTTTCATTCCAGTTATATAGGGCAGCAGGTTTGAAGAATTGATTGATAAGCATTTCTCCCGTTTCTTTTGTGAAAAATTCAGGAGAAATCTTCGTTTCAATATGACGCTGAAGCTGCGCTGCCATTAATTCTCCAAGTAGATAATTTTGGTAGTAAATTGGTGCGAGTGTAAAATGAATTTTTGCAGCCCAATCGGGATTATCAGTTGAATCAGGAGGAGTGACCAGCTGCACTTCATTTACTGTTTTCCACCATAAAGCGTTTAAATCTTGATCGGGATTTTCGTACAGTTCTTTTTCAAAAAATACAAAGGTAATAATCCATCTTACTGCAATAAGCATTTGTAACTGTTGGTGCTTTTCTAATTCAGGAGTAAGCTCATTTACTGTTGCTTCATCAACTTGTAAGAAGCGCTTTAACCAACGTGGGTCTTTGCCCATTTTTCCAAATAACATCGCGATCGCTTCGGTTGTTAATGTATGACTTACTGTACGTAATCCGAATGGAAGACTCGCGTCTACATACTTGAAATAAGCTGCATGGCCAAACTCATGCAGGTTCGTTTCCATCCAATACGCATCTTCCATTAAGTTACAAAGGACACGTACATCACCTTCGCGGTCAATTTCTGTGCAAAAGGCTGTTGGGTTTTTCTTTTCTCTAGGGAATAAATCGCTTTTGGCATATAGGTCATCAATTTCGATTCCCATTGAGTTAAACGTATCTGTTGTGATTTGGACAATATCCTTCCCTTTGTAAAAAGGATCTAGATTGGTTGAATCAGATGGCGGTGCCTCTTGGAAAAAGGGATCGACATAATGCCATGGTCGTATATCCGCTGGATTAATCCCAAATCTAGTTGCTAAACGTTCATCTAGTTCTTTCTTCATCGAGCGGTAGGCTTCATCTGATTGAGCAATAAGTTCGTTGAAAATAGCGAATACCTCGTCACGGTCAAGTTCTTGAAGGGTAAAGCCCATTTGATGATGGTTATCAAACCCGAGTAGTTGTGCAGCTTCATTGCGCTTCTTCACAAGCTCAAGCAGGCCCTTTTCTACGGCTTTACCAACTTCCTTACTTGCAAACCATACTTTTTTGCGTAATTCTTGGTCACCGCTATTAACCAATACCTCTCGAATATCATTGGCAGAATACTTCTTACCATCCACAACAGGCTCGTATGTGTTAAATAATAAATTAAGTTCAGAAGAGCGTTTTGATAAATCAGCAATCACTTCTTCAGGGAGTTGATTCCCTTCCATCTCGCTTAGTAGAAGTTGAAGCTGACGTTTTTCAATCTCGGTTACGTTTTCCATTGCTAGAAATTGTTTTGTTTTCTCATATGAATCTTTTGAAGAGAATAAAAGATTGTACCTGGTTTCAGCTTCACTTAATTTAGCAGCCCACTCAGGGTCTCCAGTTGTTTGGGCCATCCAGCTTGCTTGAGCCCCCTCTTTAAATAATACTTGCATTTGATCATTGAGATCTTTTAGAAATGTTTGCAGTGTTTCCATATTTATCGCTACCTTTCTACAATTAATTATCACAATAGTAACCTTATTAAGGATTCGTTAAAGGTATTCTTAAACCTTTAAAAGCTTATAAAATATTTAAATTCATTGGGTTAAGAGGGCAGCAGATTAGTGAATTAATTCCCTGTTAACAAAGCAAGTATTCCTTTTTGGGAAATACCTGCTAAACGAGGATAAGAGCAAGTTCCCTTGTATAGATGGGATATCACCAAAAATGCCAGATTTCCTTATACTTTTTATAAAGGAATCTGGCTTTAATAATAAGTGAACTTCATCCCAATAATTAGACATGATTTAACAATTATAGAGTAACAACAATCCACCTTCTTCTGTTATGATTTTAGTATGAAAATCTTAATTTTATGAAGACTTTCACTTAAATTAACGAGCAGTAATTGAATAGGGTAGGTATTTAGGCTTGTGCTAGTAAAATTCTTTTTCAGAATGGGAAGGTGTCAAAATGAATATTGCAGAGGAAATCATAATTTCTCCATTAATGGATGAATTAATTGAGGACATCAATAAAACAAATGATTATTTTAAAGTGTTTGGTAAGGTTGTACCCAGTTTTCAATCAGGAAAATGGTCTTTTGAAGAGAATCTATTTGATGAAACTAAAGAAATTCGTTTCCCAGATGATAAACTTGATTGGAGCCGATATATAAACCGTGAAGATAAAGCTCTATTTTTAGCTTATAAGAATAATAATTGCATTGGGCAGATTAGAATAATTAAGGATTGGAATCGCCTTTGTTATATTGAAAATATCGCTACAAAAAAGGAATTTAGAGGATATGGAATCGGGAAGTTGCTCTTAACTAAAGCGGAAGAATGGGCAAAACAAAGAAAACTTATCGGAATGTCTCTAGAGGCTCAAGATGATAATCTTGGAGCGTGCAGGTTTTATGTGAAACAAGGATTCATACTAGGTGGAGTTGACACATTGAAACAGTCCTATAATCCAAATATAGAAACCACTTTGTATTGGTATAAGTTATTCAAGTAACGGGGTCTTTAGTTGAATAAGGTTTATCCTTTATTACAAGATCTGTTGTTGCACGGTACAACATATGAACTAATCCTTGTTATGTTCGGGTACAGGCTTGTGGAGTGGTATAAATTCGCTGAGTCGCCCGAAGATAAAGCACTGCACCTTAATACCTTACAAAAAATCTATGAGATGAAAAATGTGTGAGAAATATACTACTATAGTTGGAATTAATATTTTTTCTCTATATTATCATCACTAAATTTTAGCAGAGCTTATAGAAAAAATAAGGGCTAATAGCAAGATTGGATAGTCTTATTGAACAGGAGGAGATGAGAAATTTGTAGAGAAATATAACTATAGAGTCATTAGAGGTTTATGAAAAACCAATATTGCATATACAAATAAAATAACACCTATATATTGTATCAACGTATTTTCAATGCCAACAAAAAAGCCTGGATTAATTCCAGGTTCTACTTCTCACAAAATAAATTAATCTCTTATGCAACTTTTAGTATCTTTAGTTCCCCAATGCTATCAATCATCGGGTGTGGGTTTATATCCACTAGTATTGATTTTATGAACGAGGTATAAAACGTCTCTAATTGTATTTTTAAAAAGATTATGGACAACTTCTGCTGCTACCTTATTAGTTATTACTAACTCAGTAATATTTTCTTTTGACCATGTATCAAATAATTCGGAAAATTTATCGCCTCTTGGATCATCTGTATCTAAATAAGCCAAAAGAAAACAAGCATCAACAGCAACCGACGCTTGGCTGAAATCTTCATAGATAACATCGTTAGAATCAATTATGAAACCAGACATTTACTTGCCTTCCTTACAAAGTTCAGCCAAACGTTTACCTGCTAATGTTCGAACTCCACGTTTTTTTCTAATATCCATAGCCGTTTTTCCTGTTGAGTGACTTTGTTTTGTTACTTGCTTTAAAGGTGCTGCAACTGGTACCAAATTTATCACTCCCTCAATACTTTTGTAAATATTATACAAGTTCACATTATCATTGTCCATAATAATCACCACCTTTTTCCAAGGACATTTTATTATCATTATTGCCATTTATCTTAAAAGTACCCTCTAATAATTTTCAATAACATATTCGGACAGAATTGCAGATTAGTAAATTAATCCCCCGTAAGTAAAGTAAGTATCCGTTTCGAGTATGTATTAGTAATGACCATAAAAGCTCGTACTATAACTGAACAGGAACGAATGCAGCTTCAAGAAGAATGGAATTCCTTGGCACAAACAAAAGAAGTTCTGCGCCTGTGGCTGAAGGGTGAAATAAAGGGCATTAATGAAAATCACTTTGATCCACTGATCATAGATACCATTGAAATGCTTCATCGTAAACAGGAGAAAAAGGACTTCATCAAGGCTGGAATGGTGATTGGAGAAATCCTTTCGGAGTCAAACGAACTGATGAATGCTTTCTTCTTAGAGTATAGGATTCGACATTTACTATATAGTGGGATACTTGAATTGAAAGGAATACCTAAATCAATGGGACACTATAGTGTTAAGTTATGATGAGGAGTAATGAGCTACTAACACTGAGGAGGGATTAACGGAAAATGAGTGTTCTTTTCAGAGTTGAACTGTATGTAAAGGACATCGAAGAATCTGTAAACTTTTATCAAAACATGATCGGGTTAGATTTGTATGGAAGAGGTAAACGTGGTGCACGTTTTAATTTTGATTGTTTTTCATTATTACTTACTTCTGAATCAGCGTTAGGGGATAAACATTACTTTAAAAATAAGGCTATAAGTGATATTAAAGGAAATGGTTTTGAGCTAATTATAGTTGTCGATAAATTGGAAAAGGTGTATCAAAGATTTCTTGATAACAATTACCCAATTGAGGTTGAAGTGGAAAAATACCCTTGGGAAATGAGAGGTTTTAAGGTTGCTGACCCCGATGGATATTTTATAAGGATTACTTCTGAATGATATTTGTAAAAACTTGTACTTAAACAAACAGGGGCGATACTGGAACTGCGGTAATGCCCTTTTTAGTTTTGAGTAAGGAAGATGAAAACTTCAATAATTGAAGTAAAGAATAGTTCAATACGAAATCACAAAAGGAATGAGCTGGTATGTCAACACTAAACTAGACAATTTTTTTAAGGTGTCTTTGCTTATAATCAATCGGACTTTCATATCCGAGGGTTCCATGAATTCTTATGCTATTAAACCAGTGAATATAGTCCTGTAATTCCCTTGATAATTCTTCTAAACTACTAAAATGTCTGCCCTTCACAAACTCTGTTTTGATGATTTTAAATGTCGCTTCAGCTACTGCATTATCATACGGGCAGCCCTTCATACTTAAGGACCGTTGAATATTAAAAGTGGTTAAAGCATCATCAATCAATTTATTTTTAAACTCATTTCCACGATCCGTATGAAATAGTTGTATCTTATTAAGATCGACCTTGATAGAAGCTAACGCACGATAAACGAGTAATGCATCTTTATTGGGCCCTGTACTAAAACCGACGATTTCCCGATTAAAGAGATCGACAAAGACACATACGTAGTTCCATTTTTGGTTGACTCTTACGTATGTTAAATCGCTAACGATTGTGGTCATTTCTTGTTCCTGATCGAATGCACGATTCAGTTCATTCGTTTGTTCTGATTCATTACAGGATTTTGCATGTGGTTTAAATTGTGCGATTGTGTATGAAGAAACTAGACCCTGTTCCTGCATGATGCGCCCAATTCTTCGCCTGGAAACAATATGACCGCGCTTTTTTAACTCTACTTTGATTTTACGTGTTCCATAGTTCTGACGGCTTGCGTGAAAAATATCGATTACATCAGAGGTTACGGGATCCCCTGATACTCTTTCTTTTGCTTCATAATAATAAGTACTTCTAGGAATTTGTAGGACTTTGCACATTGCTGATATCGAGTATTTATGTTGATTATTCTTGATTACATTTACTTTCGTCCTAGTATCAGCGCGGCTTGCTTTAAAATGTCATTTTCCATTTCTAGTTGCTTGTTTCTTTTTCGGAGTTCCATTAATTCCTTTTGTTCATCTGTTAAATTATCTTTTTCCTTAAAAGAACCAGATTTTTGACTCTGGCCCACCCACTTGTCTAAAGAAGAAGGTGTAAGATCATATTCACGAATAATCTCTTTTCTTGGCTTTCCATTTTGGTACAGCTGCACGATTTGTTGCTTAAAATCTTCAGTAAATGTTCGGCGTTCTCTTTTGGCCATGTAGATTCTCCTCAAATGTATTATCTGTAGTCTACTTGACCTTAAAAATTCTGTCCAACTAAGTGTAGCCTATCCAAGCATTTACTTTAAAATAAGATTAAAAGGAGGTTTGAGATGCGAAAAGTTTATCTAGATAGAACAGAATTAACTGGAGCCATAAATGTAAATTTAAAAGATACTGAAATTATATCAGCAGGTACAACAATTTATTCTATGAGTGTTTATCATAAAAATGAGGAGTATCAAAAATATGCTAACGATTATGATATTCAATTTATCTTTGACGATGACATTCTAAATTTAGAATTTTATACGGTTCCATATGTAGATATTATGGCAAAAGATAGTAAAGGTGGATTTATCGGAACCGTTGGCCAACAATCTGATTTGGAAAGTGACGCACCAATTTGTTATATCAATAGAGATTTAGAGTGCTTGATAATTTCTGAAAACGGAGAAGATTTTCTGAGTATTATAGAATCATGGCAAGACAACTTGAAACCCTATGATAAAATTACCGTTTATCGTTCGAAAGCAGAAGCAGAAATGGAACTAGAATTTATCAATTTGTCTGTCTGATAGTTCTCCGTCATTATAAATTCATATTGAATTAACGGGGTACCTTAGTTGAAGAAGCATTAAGTGATTTTTGGATTGAGATCATATTCTAGTTATTCCATTAATGCGAAGTGCAAAAAGGTACTTGAGTGGCAGAATACTTAAATTAGGAATATGGGTGTTTAGTAAGAATATTTTAGTAAAGGGGGAGTGGAAATGAGTAAAAAAAGGAAGGTACTATTCAGAATTTCAATCGGTTTGAATATATTACTCGTTGCAATTGTGGCTTGGGGATTTATCAAGATAAACTTCGTAAAAGAGCAAGTTTTTATTACAGAAGTCCAAAGTAATTTAGTAGAATTGGAAGGTTTAATTGCTCACCAGAGTGTTGATCATTGGTCTGAACCTAACTTGGTTACAACTGAATTAGGAGATGTGTTAAATGGAATTTGGCTAGGGATGACAACTGGAGAGCAGCTTGGAACGCTTTCGAAAAGTGACAAGGAAATTCTTGAGCATTTGTATTCCAAATTAAGTCAATATCCTACTGATGAATTATATAGCTTTATTGACTTAACCGAAGAGGATAAACAGAATTTTGAGGGCCTACGGAAAACACTTCGTGAAGTTGGATTAGGATTAAATATTTCTATAAGTAACAATATGGACTCCTTTATAAGCAAAGCAAAGGCATTAAATGAAAAAATAGAATCCCCATTAAATTAAAGCACAGCAAATAATACCGGGAAAACGCTCAGATTAAAATATGAACGTCACCCCAATCATTAGACACAATCTAATAATTAGCGGTGCAGTATTTCTATTGCTAAAATGACTGCAGATAATACCTTACAGTCAGTAAAAATACTTTTATATTTTATTAGAGTTTCCAAGAGCATTACGAATTTTATAAAATTCAAGTTTATTACCAACAAAGAAAGAGGGGGAGTTTGCTATTCTTTTAAAGAGAAAAATACTAGCTGCTATTCTTAGTAGTTTGTTATTTGCACTTATTTTTTCAGTATTTGGTGGCTTCGAAGGGGATGGATTTTATAATTTATATTATATAAACATTATGATTGTCATTACGTACGGTGTGATTGCTTCCCTTATTAGTGACTGGATTAGTAATAAGATTGTTAAAAAAGCCTATGCTCGTGAAATTACCTCTTTCCTCCTTCATTGTATTTCAGGTGCAATATTACTAGTCCTCGGTCTTTTTTCTGCTATCTTATTCTTTATTGTTGACCGTTTATTAGAAAAGGTAAAGATTAGTTGGCTGTCAGTGATCATAGCCATTTTTATCGTAGTGCTAGTATTTATCATTTTGATTAATAGATAGTTAAAATAAGCGAACAGTTAGAGTTAGATGTTCCTGCTTTTTTATGGGGAATCATTTAAAAAGAGAGGGATTGTTATGAAATATAAAGAATATGATCATAAAATAGATGATGTACTATTGATTATATTGACAATCTTATTGGCAGTCTCTGGATTGGCGTTCTATCCAATATTGCGAATGTTTCCTAATTGGAATCTATGGATTTTCATTTATCCCCCCATACAAATAGGGTTCATCCTGCTATTAATTGCTGGAGTAAAGTCTAAAATAAAAACGATTAAGTTGTTTCTGGTCATTGTTAACACGATCTGTGTAATTCTAAACTTTGTTTTGATCTATTTTTATATGTTTCCCCGTGGCATTGCTTGAAGCAAAAAAAGGAATAGTCCCATCTTTTGAAGTGAATATGATTATGAAAATTTGTGAAGGAATGAACTTAAACAAACAGCTGCGATGCTTCATTAAGAGGTATCGCATTTTCTTATTTCATTAAAGAAGCGGGATTGTAGAAGAGTTCAGATTCATCTTTATTCAGCAGTCGGACTAGATTGGTAGAGTGACGCTAATTTCGCAGTTGACTGATCCTGCGTAATAATTGCGTCCGAAATTATAGAATAAAATAACAATAATCCACCCATTTCTGTTATGATTGATTTGGGTATAAAATCTGTAATTTTGTGACAACTCCAACTTGAATTAACGAGCAGGTTAGTTTCAGAAGAAAAATTGGAAATTAAGTATGATCCTTGATATGAGTGGAAATAAAGGAGCGAAAAATGACTACAAAATTTGTTCACCATATTTGTATCCAAACAAATAATTACGAAGAATCCCTAAAATTTTATAGGGATATTCTTGGTTTTGAATTAATCGAAGAATTTCCTAATTTCCATAAACGCTATTATAACTCTTGGTTAAAATTGGGTACATTCTATATAGAGCTTCAAACTGGAAAAATAGGTGAGAATCTTAATAGTGTAAATCCAAATACACAGGGCATCATTCATTTTTGTCTTTGGGTAGATGACTTAGTTAAAGAAGTCCAAACGATTGAACAATTGGGTTATGATTTTATACTAAAAAATGGAGAAAAAATTTATCGAGTGGAAAATGGAAGTTTGTGTAAATTAATAGCGCCTGAAGGTACAATAGTTGAACTAAGGGATAATAGAGGCATATAGCCTATTATACAGAAAGTTTCTATTCAAAAAATTGATTGGAAATTAAACATTCCCAGTTACAAAATAGTTTGTGGAGAAACGCACTTAAACTATAGGGTGCGATAGCTGAACAAAGCTGTCGCATCTTCAACTATTGGAGCAGAATGCTTCATTAACATTACAAGGAGAAATTAATTGTTCAAACTTCTATCTGTTCTTTGTCCTATACTTATTGGTGTTTTTTTCTCCCCATCTAATTCCCTTATTATGAGTCATGTTTTGGCTGTTCTTGGAACTATTTTTAGCATAATTAGTGTGAAAGAAAAACCAGATTTATTCAGAAAAATAATCATGATAATCAATCTATTGATTCTCGTGTTTTTTGTAGTAACAGATTTGTTTGTACTATTTAGGAACATTTAAATTCATATAATTTCATAGTGTATACGGGTGCGATAGCTGAACAAAGCTGTCGCTTCTTCAACTATTGGGAGTTTTAGTTGAATAAGGTTTATCCTCTATTACAAGGTCTCTGGTTGCTCAGTACAACGATACTCTGAAATAAAAAACTAATATTCCACAAGCAGGCGCTTTTCTAAATAAGGAAAGCGTCTTCCTCATGAAAAGGGCCATTTTGCGGATCAAAAAAGGGGTATTCGGATTTTATGGTGGAAAAGGGTCTATAAGTTACCCTTCTCCAATTTCTTAATAAGTGTGGAAAAATCAACCCCGTAGTAGCCTGTTATGTGATGGTCGATCACTTCATTCCAGTTGAAAGGATCGTATAACAGCGCCTTGCTAAAAGCACTCGAATTCAATCGGAGCTTACGTTTTTTATGGAGATTTTATTGCTCTAAGGTATGTCAAGTTGTTCATCCTTTGTGATTCTGTGAGATTAGGGCATCAGCTTACGATATTTAATGAGTGATATTCAAACGTTTAATCAACCAGTGCTTTATCAATGACTGCACTGTTACAGGCTGCATAGCTTTGGTGTGATCCATATCATTTCCTTTTATGATTTCTATATCCCATCCAAGGTGTTCTAACTCTTGTTTATTTTTTTGAAGTATACCGACCATATCTACTGTTACACCGCCAAAGTTTTCTCCATAAACAATCGTGTCTTTTTCCCCAGCAAACGCCAATCTTGGAATAACTAATTTATGCTGGATTTCACGATCATCGAATTCCATCAAATTTTTGTACATGGTAACGAATTGTTTCGTTTGATTCGTGTCGATCTTTACCTGTACGTTATCCCAATCAATCTTTTCTGGATGAATATGATCATGTTCCTTAATAACAGAAGAATTCTGATTATACAAAGCTTGCTCGTATGTTTTATTTGTTACCACCATCATTTCTTTATATGGACCATCTATTGGTGGAAAACCACCCATAATTAAGCTTTCTAATCTATCCGTCTGAATGGCTAATTGTAATCCAACTAAAGCTAACCAAGAATATCCGTAATAGCTAAACTTCTTAACGTTCATTTCATCAGCAATTGTTAACAAATCTTTTACTACATTTTCAGGTATGAGATTCTCAGGGTTCGGATGTTGCAAACGGTGTCCTTCGTAGTCAAAATATAGAATCTGAAACTTTTCCACGAGTCCCTCAATAAAATGTTTTCCTAATTCGGGGTCTACTCCCCACAACTTTAAGTATTCAGCTTCTTGACCATATACTGATTTTTTAGCAACTGGAAGCATGATGGTTGGAGAGTCGGGATTCCCAACTAAACCAACCTTTAATTCTGATTCATCCATAAGTTTTATGTTCTTCTCCATATTTATCACTCCTACATTGTTTTTACTATTATCATATAACATTCATGCAATATTTCGGTTTTCTGTCATTTTTCCTTTATATATTGGGATTATATTTAAAATATGTTATTGTAGCACTTTAAGGTTTTACTTTAAAAAAGGAGTCAATAAATGGAGTCATATACCCCTAAACAAATTGCAAATGCCTTAAATGTTAGCACAACCACTTTGAGAAGATATGAAGAACAAGACCTCATTCCTGTTGTACCAAGAACGAATAGTAATCACCGTTTTTATAAATCGATTCACTTCCAAGCCTTTACTACCATTAGAGCCTTGTTAAAAGGATATGATATACCCATTGTTTACGAAGTTATGAGAATGATTAAAAGTTCAAGATTTGGAGAAGCCCTATGGCTAGTGAATGAACAGCAATTCCATATACAAGTGGAGAAACAGCGAGTGGAAGAAATCCTGACTATGATTCAAAATGCTGAATTTACTCAATATAAAAATATAAAATTAAATGAATGTATGAGTATTGGAGAGGCCGCGAAAATAGCGGGAGTAAATACTTCAGCGATCCGCCATTGGGAAAATGAAGGGTTAATCCATTCAGAAAGAAATAATGAAAACGGTTATAGAATCTATTCGATCCCTGAACTACGAAAAATACTGCTCATAAGCAGTTTGAGAAAAACCGTTTATTATATAGAAAATATGAAGACATTATTAAACGAATTAGACACAGAAAACTATGATAAAATTGAACGTTCCTTTCAGTTAGCATTGGAAAATCTGAATAATCAACTAGTATTTCAATTCAAAGGAATTACAGAACTGATGCACTATATACACTTTTACAAGAATTAAATTCATAAAAAAAGAGATAAGCGCACGGCTATCTCTACATTCATGACAACTTATCAATCGTATTAGATTGATGCCTTAATAAAACGATTGTTTGATCGATTCCCATCAAATAATCGGATTGTTATTTAACGATTAAACAGGAAATTCCACTATCTATTCCGATGACTCAAAAAAAGTAACTTATTTAACAATTTTCCGTCTAACCAATCAAGGAGGATAATATAAGGGAAAATACACTTCTGAAGAAAAGCGACATTATTTAAAGGAGCGATTAAATTGAAAACGCACTATTCCATTTGGAAAAGTATACCGGTACTAGTTATAGTTTTCCTGCTTACTGCTTGTACAGGAGAAACAAGGCCTTCCGATACAACGATAAAGGAAACGACAGAAGCTGAATCAATACCGTCTTCTTCATCCGGCCAGAAGCCAAACGCTCTAGAAACTCGCCCAGCAGTTAAAAGCTTCGAACTGCTAACATCTAAGGGGAATCAGTCACTGGAAGCTACTCTATATCAGGGGGAAGGATTTTCTTTGTATGTCTTTGAGAAATTTACATTTGATGCAACTACGGGTCGCTTATCATTAAGTGGAAATCCGGGATATTACGTTGATATTGAACCACTGTCATCCGATTATGATTTGGCTCAACTTGAAGTAGTGGGTAAGGAAGAGCTGCATCAAATTGGTGATGTATCCAATTTTAGCGGCGAGTTGCTCGAACATCCTCTTGGTTTCGCGGATCTCTATCTTCAAGCTTCCGGAAAGGAAGGCATTAGCGATTATATCGTGTGGACATCGGAATCGGGCGATGCTTTTTTGTTCCATCTTCATAATCCGAAAGGCGCGGAGGCACCCGATTTCGCCGGACCCATTCAAATTTCCCTATCTACTGTACAATGTGAATAAAACACTGCCGATTTTACCTAATTTGAAAACCTGTCTAAAGAAACAATTTATTAACTCTGTAAACTAGGTGTTTTTTCATTATAGGGCTTTAGTTTAAATAATCTTCAACAAACGGGCACAATTCCTGAATTGGAATTGTGCCTTTTTCAATACTAGAACTAATATTCCGCCATAAGCAAGTACTAGCTAAATTTTATTATAATGCCATTGACTCTACTAATCTTTATTGGAATTTAACACTATATACTTCAAACTTAGTATCTACCACAATAAAATTAATATTGTAATATACTATTATAAATAGGTTTACAATGTTAATATATGTTTTATTCAATGATCTCTAGAATGTTCAGTAAAAGATACTATAAGGAGTCCTAAAATGAAAAAGAAAATAAACTATTTAATCTTACTTTTAACGGCCATCTTAATAGTTGGTTGTACTAATGTAGAAGATGTATCGCATACGGATGGGAAAGCTGATTCACAAGAAGTAACTACAAAAAATAGTGAAAAAGAAAAAACTACGACTGAAAAACAAGTAGTAGAGGAAACATCAACAGAATCAAAAGATCAACTGTTTAAAGGTTACAAACGAATTGAAGTTGATGGTGGTGATTTGTCTGGACATCGCGAACCTAACGCCGTCGTTGACATTGGTTTTGGGGATCGAGAGTATTGGTCCTTTACGAATGAACATGGGCAACTAGTCCGTGTCATTGCTGACGAAATCGTTCTACAAGATGATCGTACCGAACCTGTAACATCGTCTGGCAGATACTATGCTGATGAAGCAAAAGTTCCTGGTGTAGAAAGAGCAGATTTAGATGAAGGACATGTCATTGCAGATTCACTCGGAGGGGTTTCCAATGCTTACAATATTACTCCACAAGAAAGTACGCTTAACCGACATGGGGATCAAGCATATATGGAAGATGCCATTCGTAAAGCTGGTGGGGCTACTTATTTTGAAGCAATTATCACATATCCAAATACGGAAACGCAGATTCCTTCTCATTATAAGTACACTTACACTTTAAAAGGGAATAAGATTGTAGATGAGTTTGAGAACGGCAACCCTGATGAAATAAATAAATCTCTAGGCTTAACTGAAAGTAAATCAACTAACTCAAATAAGTCAACTAGTTCTAATAAGTCGAATGGCACTGCCGATATTTCTAGTGTTGATACAGATGGGAATGGACAAGTGACGATTAAAGAAGCAAAAGCAGCAGGTTATAGCATGCCAATAATGAGTAATCACTGGTTATATCCATTTATGGATGATCGAGATAATGATGGCATGGTAGGGGAATAAGCACCTATAACTCAAAGCAAATTAAATGAATGAAATAAACGGATGACTTCACAGAATCAATTGGGCGCGAGTGTAAATAAAACTTAGATTTTCAAACAAGCATAACCCCGTCCTTATTTGAACGGGGTTATGCTTGTTTGAGCTTTGTGTTGGATTTAAGATAAAAAGGATTTCAGTTTTAGTTTGGAATCCTATTTAAATAATATAAATGTATTCGCTCTACAAAGTAATTTAGTAGTATAATAGGATTGTTATTTTTGTAAAAATTTACAAAAAGGGGATAGTTATGAAGAAATTTGCCTACCTGTTTATGATAGTATTATTCGTTTTCCTTACAGCTTGTTCATCAAATGAATCAACTAGCAAAGAGGAAAATGCTGAAACAAAGAATGAAGAGAAACAGAAAGAAGAAGCAGAAACAAAAGCGAAGGCAGAAGCAGAAACTAAGGCGAAAGCAGAAGCAGAGGCTAAAGCGAAGGCAGAAGCAGAGGCTAAAGCGAAAGAAGAGGCAGAGGCTAAAGCGAAGGCAGAAACAGAGGCTAAAGAGAAGGCAGAAACAGAGGCTAAAGCGAAGGCAGAAGCGGAGGCTTTAGCAAGTTCGACACCTTCTAGTGAAGAGTCCTTTGCCAACTGTACCGAGTTAAGAAAGGTATACCCAAACGGCGTACCTGCTGATCATCCAGCGTATCAATCTAAAATGGACAGAGATAAAGATAATTATGCTTGTGAGAGATAGAAGATTTATTAGGTAATTTATTTGTTTTAATCGGTCCCTCTTGCATAAATGAGAAGGGCTAATAAAATAACCTCTACAACAATCGGGCCAATTCCGAATTATGAATTGTGCTCTTTTTTTATGCTTTATACAGGCTGCTTTCATTCAAAATAAAAATAATTTCTGATTTTGCAACTTTTTATATGGCTGTTTCGTGGATAGGGTGAAGGGGGGAAAGTGGTGGATTTAGATGAAGTGTTTGAAGAATATGTAGATGATCTATATCGATACTTGTTTTCCCTTTCAAAAAATTACCATACGGCAGAGGACTTAGTCCAGGAAACGTTTTACCGGGCGTATCTTCAGCTGTCGGCAGAGGACATTAGTCATATTAAACCTTGGCTGTTTAAAGTGGCTTATTATGCTTTTATTGATTTTATTAGAAAACATAAACGGCTGGTCGTTACGGATGAAGTACATAATCAAATAAGCTTGAAAACACCGGAAATAAATTTTTTAGCGAAGGAAGGCTTTAACGCACTTATGAACGATATTCATTCATTGAAGGAAACCGAAATGCATGCACTCCTTCTTTGTGACTTGCATCAGTTGAGTTTAAAAGAAGCGGCTGAAATTCTTCAATTAAATTTGAATACGCTTAAGAGCCATTTATCAAGAGGAAGGAAAAAAGTGATTGAAAGGGTCAAGGAAAGGAGGAGGCAGGATGGATAAAGAGCAAAATCAAAACGATAAGGAACTTTATCAATCTTTTTTAAATGAATCGATGCAAGACTATGGAAAAAGCCATATTATACCGAAAAAAAATCAAAAGAGACTGATTAAAGCGGGGAGAAATCATGCCCTTAGAACAAATATTATGATCAGTCTGGCTGTCTTATTATTAATTGTGCCTGTGCTTACATTAAGCAGCTATTTGTATTACGCGTTTGGCGGAAAAGCGAACCATCTCATTGATATCGCCACAAAAACAATTTATGTAACGGAACCGAACATGAGTTTAGAAGAGATGGAGCTAGAAGAAGATATCGGATTTTTTACGATGAATGTTTATTTTGATGTGTTTAAGTGGATTGGAAAAGAGGATTATAAAGCTGGAGCGTACTCGGTTCGTTTTGCTCTGTCTAATCCAAATATTCCTGAACGAGATATGAAACTGGAGAGGCCGCTTCCAAATATAGGAGGCATGGAAACAGACATGCTTTATCATCCGGACGGACCATATGGCAAAACGGCCTATTCAGACTGGGATATTCTGAAACACCTTCCGGATGGAACGGTAGGAGAGATTTATCTTTCTTTGGATCGATTAATGAAGCCAGAGGAAATTGAAAAACAGCTCGGGAACAAAGTTGAAGTAAGGTGGGTAGCTGTTGATACGGGGCTTGAGGATAAAAGCCTATATGAAGCTGAATATTCAGTTGCACCAATTGGCTATCCGCTGCAGATTGATTCCACTACATGGTCACCATTTAATGGAAGAGATAAGTCAAATGAAGAGGTATTTTTAGATATTTTACATTTCCTGGCCAAGGATGAAAAAACAGCTGAGAAAATATCGCGGGCAAGATCTTTAGTTTTAAAAGAAAGAATCCCGTATATCGAGAAAAATGGAATCCATGTCTATGGAGCAGTTGTCACCGGACCCACTTCGGAATTAAGAAAGCTGAAGGATAATGATTGGATTAGAACGATGAAGGTGGGGGAAGTGAAGCTATGGAACTGGAAATGAACAATAAGAACAAAGAAAAACAAAGCAAACTGCAAACGATTTCGGGATTCCTCTCCTTCCTGTTTGCTCTTATTGCGCTCGCTGGGGTTAATATTACATTATTAATGGATATCGATGATTTTCCGAAACTATTTCTTGTCGACATGCCAATCGTTGGCTTTTTCCTAGGGCTGTTTGGGTTAATTACATCTAAAAGATCGAGATTACATGCGTTTTGGGGCATAGGGATTAGTTTGTTTATTTTAGTTTTTACATTTCTAATGATTGGGCTATCTTGGGTGGGGATTAATCCGAAGCCTTGAAATGATCGTGCAGAGGGAAAATGGCCGGCGATCGGGATGGGATGTTAGAGCTTTGTATATATTTTAGGCTCTGTTGAAATTGAATTGATTTTACTTTGTTTGAAAAATAAACGGAGAAACTCCGATTAAATTGGGAAATACCCATATTTCCTTAAAAATAAGGGAACTGTTTCCGCTTATTTGATCTGAATTGATGGATTTTGTCAGATTTAGAGCTGATAAGCGGACTTTCTCCGCTTATTTCTGCTTCTACAGCATTCTTTTTTAAAAAAGGCGGAAATTCTCCGTCTATTACTCCTCATACATAGATACTTTAGTAAAAAAAATAGAAGTATTATGCACCGTTAAAAAAGCCGAATTCCTCAAAGCTTAGGAATCGGCTTTTTAATTGGACTCTAATTCGCACAATTTTATCAAAAATAAAAGGATTTCTCACTCTCCTTAGATAGCTCCACTCTTCCATGAGAATGACTAACATTCCATCTAGTTGCTTTGGAAAGTAATTAAAAATAAATCCAAGAGTAATTATTTATTGCTTTATAACGCTATTTAACTTACTATATAAAGTAAAGGAGGAGTATTATGGAAAAAGCAGATGACTTAAGACTAAATGTAAGTTTATTACGTAGGAAAGTTCCGAATTTAACAAGTGCAGCCCGGCTAGTTGGTTTGCGGCCAGCTACCGTTTCTAATCTATGCACGGGGAAAATACCTGTTGGCAGAGCAGAGGTTCGAACGTTAGTTGCACTGGCATCTTTAGCCGATTGCAGTTTAGATGATCTGATTATCAGGGCGGAGAAAATCGAAATGATAGAAACCAAAATTAAAACGTTGGATTTATTTGCTCCGTTGGCAAAAGGAGGGACTGTAGGTTTGGTTGCTCGCCCAGGAATGGGGCAGCTCGTTGTGTTAGCAGAATTACTCTATCGGCTTAAGAATGAATCATATAAAACAATTCTTTTAATGCCTGAAGGTGAACACCGAGGGTTAAGTGATGTGATTGAACATGCAGAAATCATTACAAACACAATCGAAGAAACATATGCGAGTATTGCGAGTAACGGTGGAGATCAGGATATTATTTTTATTGCAGACAGAACGCATGTGATAACAGGCGGCATCCAACAGCTGCAGGAGAATGTGCAAGGAATTGGCATTCATTCTGTTACTACGTTCCTCGTTGATTTGACAGGGGAAGTTGTTGATGAAGATTTACCTTATGGACCACTTGAAACCTTATGGCAATTCGATGCCGACCTTGTCGCAAGACATCGCTACCCAGCCGTTAATCCTCTAAGTTCAACATCATCTGTTCTCGAAGTAGCTCATTTAGATCAAGAACACTTTGCCATTCAACAAAAAGCCCTAAAAATTCTTCGCCGTTATCGGGAACTCCGTTCATTAGTGAATGTGAGCGGGATTGAACGGATTCCAACTTCTGAGTTACAAACTTATCGAAGAGGCGAGAGACTTGAAGCCTATTTAACTCAGCCTTTTTATGTTGCCGAGGCATTTACAAAGAAGTTAGGCCAAGCGGTTAGCCTTCAAGATACTTTGAATGATGTGAAAGAAATTATGAACGGTGCCGCAGATTCTAAAAACGTATCAGAATTAGAGTTTATTGGGAATTTACAATCTTAGGATTTGGAAGTGTTTCTTCACTTATGTCATAAACAACACTGTATGCTCAAAATAAATATATAATCCATTATTTTATAAAAAAGGTAGGAATTACTATATGATTTATAACGATAGTTGGGTTGATAATAATGGTATTAACATACACTTTGTTGAAACAAATGCTAATTTAAAGGAAGAGACTCCTTTGGTAATTATTCCTGGACTCTTGGAATCGGCAGAAGATTATATTTCTGTAATTGAAAATCTCTCCGCTAGACATTGTATCATTATCACGCTTAGGGGGCGCGGCAAAAGTGACACTCCAAAAGCTGGATATAGTTTGGATGATCATATCAGCGATATAGAAGCTGTTATTACACATCTAGAGCTAAAAGGCTTTATTTTATTCGGCTTTTCTAGAAGTGTTTCATATGCACTTAAATACTCTTTAATAAACAAAAACTTAGTTAAAGGGTTAATCATTGGTGACTATCCTGCTATTCATACACAACTTCCTCAAGGCTGGGTTGAGTTTTTCTCATCCTTACCGCCTTGGAGGGGAAAACCTTTATCCGAAAGAATGAGTCTTACAGCATTACATGGGATACAAAAAGAGTCAGCTCAAGTTATATTTTGGGATGATTTATCATCAATTGAATGCCCCGTCCTTATTATTCGTGCCGGGAAACATGGAGCAGCGTTATCAGTAGAAGCTGCGGAACAATACTTAGAGAAAATGCCCCAGGCAAACTTAGTCGTATTCGATGAATCGAATCATAATATTTTTGAACCTAATTTAGATACATTTATACAAACTATCGATTTATTTATGGATAATTGTCATGCAGGATTATGAGAGCTTTCCCCCTTTTTTAGGGGGCTTTCTTTTTTCCAAAGCAGTGTGGAAAGACTGCTCAATTCTTATCTTATAGAGATAACTTCTCCGTAATGAATGACAAAAAGCTATCTTTGCATAAAAGAAAAGATAGCTTTCAATCTTACTCTACTTCCTAGGAAACATAATCATGTCTTTTCCCATCTTTTTGTTTTCCCTTTCCATGATGAAAGTGAAAAAACTGCAAGTGAAAGCCAAATAAAACCAAAGGAAAACCATTGAGATAAGGTGATTGAATTTCCAAAGAAACATATCCCTAGGAGAAAGGTGATAGTTGGAGTAATATACTGAAAAAATCCGATTGTTGTTAATGTCATTCTTTTTGCACCTTCTGTAAACCATAGAAGCGGTAAAACAGTAAGGATACCTGCTCCGATTAATAAGATCGATAAATGAATGTCTGAACCAAAAAACATTTTATTACTTCGTTGTAAAAGCACTAAAATAAGCAATGCAAAAGGAGTAACCATCATTGTTTCAATACACATTCCGATTAGTGCATCTACCTTGATATACTTTTTCACTAATCCATAAATCCCAGAAGTAATGGCTAAAGAGATAGCGATCCATGGAATTTTGCCATAGTCATAAGTAAGAACCGTTACTCCTAAAAAAGCTATTAACATTGATATGAGAGTGCCTGTTTGAATCTTATCTTTTAATATAAAGGCTCCCAAAATCATACTTACGATAGGCGTAATATAGAGTCCCAAACTAGCCTCCATGATATGACCGAAGTTAACTGCCCATATGAATATGAGCCAATTTGAACTTATTGCAAGAGAGGCTATAAAGATATAAAAGAATTGTTTGATGTTTACTTTAAATTCTTTAAGCAGTGTAAAGAAAGCCAACCGCTTTTTAGAATGAATGATCATAATAGTAACAACAAAGATAAATCCCCATAGAATTCGGTGAGCTAATATTTCTATTGAGGAAACTGTATTTAGGGAATTCCAGTATAATGCTAGAAACCCCCAAAGCAAGTAAGCTAAGGAGGTATAGACATACCCCATTATTTTCTCTGGATGACTGGAGATTAGAACTTTTTCTTTAACTAATGGATTCCATGCAGTCACAGCTTTCACCTTTCAGTATTGATCTATTTAAAAGTATGCAACGAATATTATTCTTCTACAGGAGTTTTAGGACCGTTAAGTTCTTTTTGATAAAAAGCTAAATCAAGCCATCTATTGAATTTAAAACCTGCTTTTTTTATTGTGCCTGAATGAACAAAGCCAAAGTTTTTATGCATGGCAATGCTTTTTTCATTTGCAGCATCAATTCCAGCAATTAAGGTCATATACTCTCTTTCCTTGGCAATAGCGATTAATTCTTTCATTAAGGAAGTCGCAATTCCCTTTTTTCTGTATTCCTTATCCACATAAACAGAATGTTCTATTGAATATTTATAAGCCGGCCAGGCTCTAAAAGGACCGAATGTCGCAAATCCAGCCACTCTATTATCCTGTTCGAAAACTACTATTGGATAACCTTCACTCATCTTTTGTTCATACCAAATTTGCCTGCTTTCAAGCGTTTGGGGTTTATATGCGTATACAGCAGTCGTATTGAGAATGGCATCATTATAAATTTCCAAAATGTCCATTAAATCTTTTTCAGTTGCTTCTCTTATCATAGTTGTCTTCCTCTCAAAAAAAGTTTGTTAATCTCTAATTTATTGTAGAACGCTCTATATAAAACGTAAAATTGAACTTTTTAACCTTTTGCCATAGAATAAAGTTATAGCAAAGCAATTAGTGAATGAAATAAAAAGGATGGGACGAACATGACACTCCAGCAATTTCGTTATATCGTGGAGATTGCCAAGCATAATTCTATCAGTAAAGCTGCTTCCGCACTTTACGTGACACAGCCCAGTATCAGCAAAGCAGTACGTGATCTGGAGGCTGAGTTAGGAATTACGATTCTTGATCGAACGAATAAAGGCGTTGTCTTCACCAAAGATGGTACAGAGTTATTATTTTATGCTAAAACCCTTTTAGAACAAATGGAATCTGTCGTCTATCATTTCAATAAGGAAAAGGCGGCAGACGTAACAAAGTTCTCTATTTCCTCTCAACATTATGGTTTTGCAATAGAGGCTGTTGCAAATTTGATGGATTATTTTAACGAGCAAAAATATGAATTCACGATTCGGGAAGGAAAGTCAACTGAGGTAATTGATGACGTGTACGCAAGCAGAAGTATTCTCGGAATTCTATCTCTGACTGATTTAAACAAGAGCTTTTTTGAGCGTTATTTTACCTCAAAATCATTACTGTTTACTCCACTCGCTTCAATAAAGCAACATGTCTTTCTCCGTAAAGAGCATCCTCTGGCTCATCTCGAATGCATTACGTTGGAGCAGTTAAGGAACTATCCCTTTTTAACCTATCAGCAGGACGATGTAATGCTTCACTTTGCAGAAGAAACGATCAATGTAGACGAAATTGGAAAAGTGGTCTATTTAAAGGATAGGGGCACTATGAATAATCTCCTGTCGAATACAGATGCCTACAACATCGGAACCGGCTGTATCGTAAATAATTATATGAACTCCAATATTATCTCGATTCCATTGGAAGGAAGCAACCTAATTCAGGTGGGATTGGTGAAGCGAAACGATGTGTTTTTGCCAGAGGAGGTTCTGGTATATATTGATTTTTTAGAATTAGCTTTAGGGAAATCTATGCCTGTTGATAGTAGAAAGTAGGAGTACTATTTCAACGAAAAGGGCAGATTGCAGAACTAGATAGGAAAGCTAATTTTATTTTAAAGCAGCACTTATAAAATTTATAATGCAGAATAGAAATCTGATGAAGATTGTTGAACCAAATGTAGAATCATTTGAAGTTCCACAATAATTGATTGGTTAAACGATTCGAGGCAAACTTTTTTATTATAAACGTATACTTAATTAAAAAATCCTGTGTACATTCAGGATTTTTTGTTATTCCACAATTGGACTAGATTGTGAAATAACAAAATAGGTTCAAAATTTAAAAGGATTTCAAATATTTTAAAAGAATTATTAGGAAAAATAGAGCAAAAATAATCTTTTCTTTTCATGAACATTAAATTTTATTGGTAAAGGAGTGATTAAATGAGTAATTTAGAACTAATTGAAACCTATAAAATCGAACTGCTAAAATATTCACTTGAGCAACTAAGATTTATAACAGCTGATGGAGTTTGGTCCATTGGTCAAATGTACGACCATGTGATTCTTGTTGCTATGGAGTACCTAGATAATGTGGAAGCTTGTGCAGCATTAAAGGAAGAGCAAAAGCTTGGGAAAACGGAGTCTGGAGAGCATTTTTATAAAATTGGAGGGTTCCCACCAATCAAAATCAAGTTACCAGACGAACTAAATACCCCACCAAGTAATTCGGATAATATAGAAGAACTATCGGGTAGACTAGATCAAGTAAAACAGAGGTTGAGACAATGGGAATCTAGAGTAGATGCAATAAATCCCAACTACAAAGTTAAACATGGAGGACTTGGCTGGCTGAACGCAAGAGAATGGTTCGATCTTGTCGATATGCATTTTCGCCATCACTTACGTCAGAAGTCTGAACTAGAACATAAGATTAGATTCAGACACTGATTGGAAAATAGTGTGGACAAATAATTTAACATTTGTAATAAAAAACCTAAGATGAAAACCTAAAGGAAATGTTTTCATGAGGCTTGGTTTTAACGCCTGTTGTTGCTGTTTTAGTCTATAAGGATTATTTAAATAAAAAGAAATAAATAGACTTATTAATGAATCCACTTCTGTTTTACTAGGAAGTGGATTTGTTTATTAAAATACATTAATTCCCAATTATTTACCTACGTTTATTTTTACTATGTGCGAAAAATTCTATTTGTAGAGGTTCACTGCTTCCTCTAGAAAGTTTAAATAGTTTGAAATAAAACCTTTTGGCTCCATAATTTTAACTTTATTACCGAATCCGGCTAAAAATTGGTAGGCAAATTGATTCTCAGGCAATTCAATTGTCGTAAGGTAGCTTCTTGTCGTCACTTTTGTAACGGCATTTTTTCCGTATCTCTCGATAAATTGATCTTTTACTGCAACATCTATCAAGAGCTGTACACTAACTAAATTTAGTGGTTCATTATGTTGTTTTTTTTCTTCAAATACCTTCTCGGGTCTTGGGACAAAATAACCGTCTTTTTGGATATTTGTGATCCTCGTCAATTTAAAGATTCGATAGTCTTCCCGTTCTAAACTATAACCAAAAAGATACCAATGCATTTCACTTAAATGTAATTTATAGGGTTCTACGATCCTGTGAGTTATGTTTCCCATTTGGTCTACATACTCAAACTTTAATAACCAATGATTCTCAATTGCTTGCTTGATAAATAAAATATCTTCATTCATTTGGCTTCTTCCTGTCCACTCGTAAAAAGATAAATTAAGTTTTGGAGAAATCTCTGAGCTTGTCATTCCTTTGATTTTTTGAATAGTCATTTGAATCTCTTGATTTGTAATCAGTCCTTCAAAACCCCCTAAAGCTATGAAGATATTTTCAACATCCTTGTGATTTAGTAATCGTTTATCAAATTTATACTCTTCCATTAGTGCATATCCGCCTTCAGCACCATATTCTGCATAAATAGGGATGTTCGCATAGCTTAATGCTTCCATATCACGTTGAATCGTTCGTCTCGTTACATTGAAAAGTCGGCTAAATTCGGATGCCGAAACAACTTCTTTTTGTAACAAAATCATCACTATCGAGATCAGTCGTTCAATTTTTTTCATATTTCCCTCCCATATACGACATACAGTTGTCGTATATGTCCTATTATACTTCAAATATGAAAAGGAGGAATGAAGTGATGAAAGCAATATCTTATCTACAATTTGATGGACGAGCAGAAGAAGCGTTAGCCTTTTATGAACAGGCATTACAAGCAACAAACGTAAAAATGGTGAGATTTGGTGCCTTTGGTCAAGATCCAAATGCCCCATTAGCAGAAGAAGAACAAAACATGATTATGGAATCTCGTATTGAGTTTTCAGGGAATATTTTAATGATTTCTGATGTTCTGCCATTTATGCAAGCTGGGATAGGCGGAATCATAAAAGGGAATACCGTCTTAATTAGTATGATTGATGCTGATCCAGAAATGAATAAACAATATTTTGAAGGTCTTTCAGAAGGGGGTACTGTGATCATGCCGCTATCTTCTACGCCATGGTCAGCAAGTTTTGGTGTGCTAGTTGATAAGTTTGGGGTAATGTGGAAATTTAATAGTGACGCGAGTAAATTTCTAGATCGTTTCGTAAATTAAATATGTATTATTAAAGTTGGGGTCCAGCCAGCATTCTACGTAACACCCATGTTGACACCGTATTTCCACTACATATCTTGAAATTCCTATATGATTAGGAATTTCAAGGTCTGAAGGAGATATAACATTAGTTTAATAATTTATAAAGGATCAAATGTTTTAGCGATACTAATTCGATAAGCGATCAAGTAAATAATGATATATATTGGAAAGGAATAAAAAACACTCCAGTTTACTTCTGTGTAAAATCCTATCCATTCAAATAGAGGTTCACCAATAAAAGAAGACAATGCGGAATAGATAATAGCTTTGAAAAGAGGATTATATGTTGGTTTATATTGCAACCAAAGCATGATCGTTACTGGTATCAATGAAAAATCCCAAGGTAAAAAGGCTGGAATTGTCGGTAAAACTCTTCCCGAATAATGCCAAAGCCCAGATATTACCCCTATGAAATCTAACCAACAAGCCATTATAATACCAAAACTTCCAGCCAAGAGTAGCCTTGCTTCACTTCCTCGTTTACGAACGATAAACCATACAAGCCATGGAATTATTGATAAAAATATTGAAACCCAAAATTCCCAATCCCATAATGTATTTTCCATCCAATAATCTAAATATTCCATTTCAATCTTATGGATTTGTTGAAAAAACTCATCTGATTTTTTAATTTCTTCTTCACTGATTAATGGTGCCATTTTGTTCAATCACCTTCAACAAAAATAATACCATTAATATTCCCTATAGTTTTTTCAAATAATCTTTTATAAAAATACAATTGCACAGTTAAAGGGCGCTTTTTATTTACAGAAAAGAAGAGAAGAGACATGTTTTTAGACATGAAGAGCGATTACCAATGATTTCGTATGAAAGTTGTGAACAGATGTGGACCAATGCCATTCCGTATGAAGACGTATATGTAGCAGAAAGCAATGAGGGATTAATAGTTGGTTTTTCCAAAGGCGGTAAAGAGTCAATAGGATGCCGTAGCATCCTATTGTTTATTTTGAAGCATCTATTTAATTAAAAATCTGCATTTCCAGGTGTACGTGGGAATGGGATGACATCGCGGATGTTCTTCATTCCAGTTAGATACATGACAAGTCGTTCAAACCCAATACCATAGCCAGAATGCTTGGTACCACCATATTTTCTAAGCTCGAGATACCACCAGTAATCTTCTACCGCCATACCTAGTTCTTTAATTCTATTTGCAAGGACATCTTCTCTTTCCTCACGCTGGCTTCCTCCAATTAGCTCACCAATACCGGGAACCAATAGGTCAGTCGCTGCTACTGTCTTGCCATCCTCATTTGCTCTCATATAAAAAGCCTTAATTTCTTTCGGATAGTCGGTTACGAAGACAGGACGCTTGTAAACTTCCTCGCTTAGATAACGTTCATGTTCAGTTTGCAAATCTGTTCCCCATTCAACAGGGTAGTCAAATTCCTTGCCGGAGTTCTTTAATAATTCAACAGCTTCGGTATAAGTAACTCTTCCAAAGTCGGATTCTAATGCATTCTTTAATCTTTCAATAAGTGTTTTATCAATAAAGCTATTAAAGAAGGCCATTTCTTCAGGTGCCTGTTCAAAAACGTAATCAATGACATACTTGACCATTTCTTCTCCAAGGTCCATGATATCAGGTAATTCGGCAAAAGCAACTTCTGGCTCAATCATCCAGAATTCAGCGGCATGCCGTGCTGTATTTGAATTTTCAGCTCTAAAGGTCGGACCAAAGGTATACACATTACGGAATGCAAGAGCAAAAGTTTCCGCATTTAATTGACCGCTAACCGTTAAGTTGGATTCTTTTCCAAAGAAATCTGCGCCTTCATCCACTTTTCCCTCTTGGGTTTTAGGAAGCTTGTTTAAATCCATTGATGTCACACGGAACATTTCCCCGGCGCCTTCTGTATCGCTACCAGTAATAATCGGTGTATGCACATTGACAAATCCTTTATCTTGAAAGAATTTATGAATCGCGTACGATGCAAGAGATCTTACTCTGAAAACGGCTGAGAAGGTATTGGCTCTCGGACGCAAATGAGCGATAGTTCTTAAATATTCAAGGGAATGTCGCTTTTTTTGTAAAGGATAATCTGTATCCGATAATCCTTCCACAACGATTTTTGTCGCTTTAATTTCAAAAGGCTGCTTCATTTCTGGAGTTGGAACAAATTCACCTTCAACTAATACAGATGAGCTAATAGGTAATTTCGTAATTTCTTTGAAATTATCAAGGGTATCCTCAAAAACGATTTGTACACTCTTAAAGAATGTTCCGTCGTTTAACTCCATAAAACCAATGGTTTTAGAATCTCGAAGAGTACGGATCCAGCCTGAAATTTGAACAGTCTTGTCCTTGAAATTTTCTTGATTTCTGTATAAATCTTTTACTACAGTCTTAAGCATAATAATCCTCCTTATGGTATTAATTACATTAAAAAAGCCTTCATCCCGAAAAAGGGACGAAAGGCTTGCTTCCGCGGTACCACCCAAATTGTCATCAAATGACCAACTCTAAAGCTAAAATTGCTAACTCCAGTCAGGTAACGTGCTGGTAACGTCTAAGCCTACTTAAGATATCCTTTTCGGTTAGAACTCAAAGGTGTTCTTCGTTTATGCTTTATCGCCAGGCTTCCACCGTCCCTGACTCGCTATAGAACCTAGCAAAAACTACTTTCCTCTTCATCGATTTAAAATATTTTAATAAATTTTTTATTATAATAATTTATCACAAATCATAATCCTTTGTCTAGTTGCCCCAAATGATCTTTGGATGAAAAGGCATATACTCCTGGGTTGGATATTTATGTTAATAATTAAAATGAAGTAGAAGGTTTGGAACATCACTTAGTAGAACTTATTACTATAATACCCCATATGGGAGAAGGAGAAACTTGTAAATGACACTACTTATTACTAAAGAGATAACTACAAAGTGTTTGGAAGTATAGATAATGTAGGAAGAGATTTTGAGCATTATTATTTAAGGCTGTTTTCGCAAACATTGTTGCTTTTAACACGAATTCGTAGAAGTTGATTTCCGCTCCAGATCGCTCGCTTTCCGCGGGGTGGGCGCTAAGCCTCCTCGACGCTAAAGCGTCTGCGGGGTCTCAGCTGTCCCACACTTCCCGCAGGAGTCTCGCGTCTTCCGCTACAATCAACTAGACATATTTGTCTACGATTTTCACTCACAACATTTATTCAAAAAACAACTTTCTTTTAGAAAAGATCCTTATTTAAAGAAAGATTTAAATTAGTTAGAAGGTAAGAATACGGAATGAAAAGGTATTTTTAAATCGGTGCCTTCGATTTTATTTGATTATGAATGGAGTGTTGAAAATGAAATTTAAAGTTTATGATAATCCTCATGATTTTGAGAGAAAGATAGAGTCGTTTTTATTGGAAAAGGAAGATGTATTCAGTCTTTTTTACGGTATACTGCAAGCTATTAAAGCTGGTAATTATGAGAATCCATTTATGGCGACAATTGAGGAAGATGGAAAGGTGTTAGCCTTCTTCCAAATGACACCCCCGCATCCGTTAAATCTTATTTTTGTCGATGAAAAACGTTTAGAAGAAATAATAGATTTCTTCATAAGAAATATGGTTGAACTTGAAATTGACTTTCGTTCGATCATTAGTTTGAAAGAGTGGGCATACAAAGTCGCAGCAAAGTGGGAAATGAAAACCGGTAAGACGCATCAACTGCTTATGGATCAGGGATTGTATCGTTTGAACAAGGTGAATGAAACGCTTGAACATAGTCCTGGTTCTTGGCGTTATGCAAAAGAGAGCGATTCTCCACTTATCGAGAAGTGGTACAACTTATTCGAAAATGATGCCGGACTGCCGATTTCCCCAATCGAACAAGTGAAAAAACGTGTGGCAATGTTTCTGAAGGAACAAGAGGTTTTTATTTGGGAGGATAAAGGAAAGATCGTATCTATGATGAAGAAGTCACGTCCTACAAAGAAAGGTGTAACTGTTGGTTTGGTTTTTACGCCAAAGGAAGAACGCAAAAAAGGATATGCTCGGACGCTTGTTACGGAGATATCAAGAGAACTACTTAAAGAATTCAACTTTTGCGTACTGTACACAGATATGATGAACCCGACATCAAATAAGATCTATAGAGAAATTGGCTATGAAAGGATTGCAGACTCTGTTCATCTCGGTTTTGATAAAGGCGAATAATTTTGTTTAAATAGCTAATCAATATTAAATCAGTTTTTCAATTATCTGGCGCTGATTGTTCAATAAGAACAGACGCTTCAGGTGCTAACGGTGCAATTGAATTTAAGAAAAATCAATTTCAATTGTGATATTATTGCTGAAATAAGAACTTTTACAGGGGAGATTATGATTACTAAATTTGAAACAAGGTATTTCTTTATTAAGTCTTTGATGGACGAAAAGTTTATCAGATGGAATACAGTAGAGGGAATACTTAGTGAAGATATATTAGATGACTATGACATTATTTCTGAATTAATGGCTCAAGATGTACGCGATAAGTTTGGAGAAGAATATGATGTTTGGGAAATTTCTAAAGATGACTTTGATGAGAGAATAAAGCCTGACACAGAATAAAGTAATAGTAATATCTTATTGCACTAAACGGGCGCTATCCTTGAAAAGGATAAGTGCTCATTTTTCATTTAAAGGCCAGACTGTTTAGTAATGCTTAGTATGATAAGTTGATATTGTGAAGAAATGTATTTAAACTAAAGATGAGTTTAGCGGAACGAACAAAAAAACCATCTTTTTTTAAGGGATGGTTTTCAAAAAAATGTTATTTATGATCTTCTTAATAAGAATGCCAAATGCTATCCCAGGAAAAACAAACAACATTGGAAGCCAAACAGGACCCAATAATACTCCAAATATCATTAATTTGGATGAAAAAATCAGTCCCACTGTTACAAGAAACGCTGACAAGGCATAGGGGAGGGAAGAAATAGGGTCTTTCCCTCCACCTGCATCTTTAACGGCATCCCATATAGCAAAAAAGTATAAACAAGGATAAAACATCAACCACTGATAATCTGCATGTTTTATGGCCTCATCAATTTCTCCGTGAAAACTCATAATAATGATCTGATTGAAATTGGATTGTATATTAATCAAAAATTCAAGTATCAATAAAACGATGCCTTTAAAATATTTTCTGTTTAAAAACTGCCCAAACCCAGGAAGAGCGATGCTCCATACTAGTTTTTCAATTATGTTTTTATTCATTAAACAAAACCATCGTTTAGACTATGATTCTTTTGCAAGTTCATTTCTATTAGGAGCAAGAGGGGGCTGTTCTAACCATTTATTTTGTACCATTAAGTTATACCATTTTTTTGTAACCATTAGATTCTTTAGAATCGTCGCTTCATAAGTTGTTACAAGGTCTGTTCTCATAGCTGATGCGAGTCCTGCCCCATGATAGTTTTGTGCTGCCTGGAACAAGAAACCAATATGATACAACATTAACTTATCGGAAAAAGGAGAGTCCGTTGAAGTAGTCACTTCTGTTTCCAAAGATTTCGGTACAGGTAAATTATCTGTTTGCATAATTTTTGCAAATGTTTTTATTTGACCATCAGCTGTTTTCTCGGAATCGGTTAAAAATTTTCTTACTTCTTTTGTTTGGGCGACTTGACTGAATGCGATTGAAAGTGTTTTAGTCATAATGCTCTTTTTAAGGTTGAAAGAAATAGCAATGATCTCTGTCGCTGCTAATTTTCTACCTTTTCCAAAGATCCCATCTGTGAAATCTTGGCTGGAAATATATTCAGGGTTTTTAGCTGGATAAAATAAAGGGTCTCTTTGGAAACTTCCTTTCTCAAGCAATAACTCAATGGTTTGATGATACATCTTTTTCGCATCGTTATCGCATGAATCATAAAACTCCCTTAAGTCCTTTCTAACAGAAACAGCTAAAGCAGTGGTATGACCGAGTAAACCATGTAACGTCATGATATGTAAATAATTCAGGCAAAATATATCTGTGAATAATCTCGGTTTATCTTTAAAGAGATCCATTTCAGTAAATCCAATGGGCACTGGAAATCCCTCGTTCTCCATAAAAGTGACGATTTGTTTTTTTTGTTTTTCAAATGTAATAATAGCATCCTCAAATATAGCCTTTATTGCCTCGTCTTCAATAATCGAAAACATATATTTATTTACAATGTCTGCTGATGTTCCATTTACATACTCTCCCCATAGTGTACCTATTTCCGAAGATGTGAGTTTTAATTTATCCTTATCCATATTGTCACCTCTTGGATATTATTGACCAATTTAGTAAGTGATATGAATTTTCTTGAAGGGTTAGAAACTTTTCGTTCGATTTTATTGAGAAGTCATAGAAGCCCCCACCAATAAGATTGTAAAAAAGAAAACCCTGGGCTACATATTTCTCTGTTGTGCTACAGTTTGGTTGCACATAGGTTGTAATATGTGCTACACTTCGGTTGCACTTATAAAAAGGAGGAGTAGTAATGGATAATGATCAAATCAAAAGAGAGATTTTTATTAATGCACCTATCCAAACGGTATGGGAATTAATTAGCCAACCTGCATGGTGGGTGGGGGATGCACCCGGTCCGGACAAGGTTCAGGTAAATGGATCACGTGTAGTGGCGGACACGAAGTACGGACAATTTCCGGTGTTGATTGAACAATCAGAACCGCCAAACTACCTTGCATGTCGGTGGGCAAGTTCATTTGCTGGAGAGGAACCAAAAGAAGGAAATTCTACGCTAGTTGAGTTCAAATTGATTTCAAAAGATGGGGGGACTTTACTTAGAGTAGTTGAAAGCGGATTTTCACACCTTGCAGTATCCGAACAAGAACGAAGAAAGTTCTTTGATGGGAACGTCCACGGCTGGGAAATGCAAACGGAAGTACTTCGGAAACGTGCTGAGCAATAAGTTGGAAACTACAGATAGCAGTCATTACGAAAATATTTTGATCGCCTTAGCAGACCCCATGCGTCGAGAGTTACTTGACCTAATCGCTTTAAGAGGAGAGGCGACAGCAACAACATTAGCAACTATGGTAACTGTATCTCGTCAGGCAGTTGTTAAACATCTAACCATCTTAAAGGGGGCTAGGCTTGTATCCAGCAATCGTGTTGGGCGGGAAGTAAGATATAAGGTGTGTCCACAGGAACTGTCTTCAACAGCAGAGTGGATGGCAAATTTAGCTACGGATTGGGATAGAATGGATTAAGCGTATGGCAGAAGATAAATAATTTGACGATTAATCTATTGTTAATGAAGAGGATGGTCCTGCATCGGTTCATTTTTTATATAAAAAGAGATGCCTTAGCATCCCTTTCCTTAAATGTTTTTTTCTATTTTATATTCATTTATATATTCTTCATAATCTAATACTTCAACTGCGTCTGACCAATGCAAGACGGTTCCAACGAAGTCTTTTATATCTAAACCTGGCATCTCATATGTTTCATCTGTATTGACAGTTCCAGTAGCATTCTCAATAAATGTCACTTTATACCCTCTATCAAAGGCAGAGATAGCAGTAAACATACAACAAAATTCAGTGTTAAAGCCTGTAATAAAAAGGTGATTTACACCTAATTTTTCTAAAGTGATAGAGAGTCCCGTATTAAAGAATGAACTTGGTGTTTGTTTCTCAAGTACATAGTCAGCATAATCTTTTAATGAGCTATGTAGTTCAGAACCAACGGAATGCTTATACAATGGACTTTCTTCTGCGTCATCTAAATGTCTCATAAAGATTACGGGACTGTTCCTATCTTTGAAATCTATAATTATATTTTCTATCAATGAAAGTTCTTCTTTGAAATCACCATAATTAACAATGCCATTTTGTACGTCAATGACTAATAGTGCTTTCATAATCTCACCTACCTATTTTTGTAATAGGTAAATATTTCTATTTGTTGTTTGAGAATTCCTTCTTATTTACATAAACTTATGCAACCCGAACTGTTGGATTATTCTTTAGGGGGAGCTAAGTTTTTCTTCCAACATATGATTAATAACGGTTCACTACTTGAAGATATCTAAAGCTTCTTTTTAAACAAATGTAGAATTATAAAGGGGGAAACTATGTATCTAAAAACAGAAAGATTAATTATACGTAATTTTGAATTAGAAGATTGGAAAGAGGTACATGAGTATACTTCCAAAAAGAGTGTGATGAAATATATGCCAGAAGGTGTATTAACGGAAAAAGATACAAAGGAGTTTATTAGTAGAAATATTGGTGATTCAGCTGAGAGATTTCCAGTAATATTAGCTAATGAAGATATTTTAATCGGGCATGTAGAGTTCTTCAAATATTCTGGAGAGCATTCTTATGAAATAGGATGGGTATTTAATCCTGAATATTACAATAAAGGTTACGCTTCGGAAGCAGCGTCTGCCATATTAAAATATGGTTTTGAGGATCTAAAGTTACATAGAATTGTAGCTACATGTCAGCCAGAAAATATTCCATCTTATCGTGTCATGGAAAAAATCGGCATGAGAAGAGAAGGGTATTTTAAAAAATGTATCCCACATGGTGATCAATGGTGGGATGAATATTGCTATGCTATTTTAGAGGAAGAATGGGATAATCGACTGGTTTCTTCTGAATCGTAAACTACGTTATAGGCTAACGAATGTAAAATAATAAATAATATTTATTATGATATAAAGTCTTCCGTTATAGGGCGCATTTATTTAGTATTAAAAATAGAAATAATATCATTCTTAAACGGAGGACTTTAAATGATGAAACGAGTAGATGTAGCATACGTACTTCTCTTTGATGAGCAGGATGAGAATGTATTGTTGGTAAAAAATATAGGAGAAAACTCTTCATATTATACACTTCCTGGAGGAGCAGTTGAGCGAGGAGAAACACTTGAAGAGGCTGCAATCCGTGAAGTAAAAGAAGAAACAGGCTTTGCTGTAGAGATAGATGGGATCTTTTCAGTAAGTGAAGCATTTTTCGAAGAAAGAGGCCATCATGTCATTTTCTTTACTTTTAGAGGAAAAATAATCGGTGGAGAAATGAATATTTCAATGCCAGAAGAAATTGAAGAAATTACTTGGATGGATTCTCAGAAAGCAGAAGAGTTCATACATATAACTGATGCAGAAGGATTGATCAAACAAAAATCAACCGTACCCTATTTACTGAGAAAAAGAGGTATTCAAAAGTCTTAATTTTTTAAATGATAGGAACCTTTAATTATGACTAATCATCTGAAATCGGACGCAAGAATGGAGTGTGTATGGGCTGTAAGAGCAGTCCATTTTTTTGTCTTTTATCTGTTTAATGCCAAGATTGTTTCATTTAACTCTTAAATAAAAGAGGATTGAATGATTTGAGGTTTTTATTGGTAATCCCGCTGATTCTAATTGGTGCTTTTTTGATAGGGCTAATGAGTAATGCTATTGGCAATATAGGTAATATCATTATAGATATTTTAGGAGGGAAAACATGGATTACATTTCACCGAAAGAAGCGGTGTTAAAGGTGACACGATGGCCTAAAGATCCAATAGCAGCGGGGCGGCGCCATACTATTGGACTTAAATCAGGCGGCACGGTGATGGCTGTGGGTGATAATAAATATGGCCAATGTGATGTAAGCAGTTGGAGCGATATGGTGGCTGTGGCAGCGGGGAATGTTCATATGGCGAAGAACACGGGGAATGCTCATTCAATCGGTCTTAAATCTGACAGTACGGTGGCGGCTGTTGGTTGGAATAAGCATGGTCAATGCAATGTAGATGACTGGCGTGATATTGTAGCGGTGGCTTCGGGTTGGTGTCGTACCATTGGCCTTAAGGCGGCTGGCACGGTGGTAGCAGTGGGCAGAAATAATGAAGGTGAATGCAATGTAAGTGGCTGGAGCGATATGGTGTCGGTGGCAGCAGGAGACTGGCATAGCATTGGTCTCAAAGTGAATGGCACAGTGATGGCTGTGGGGAATAATCGGTATCGCCAATGCAATGTAAGCGGCTGGCATGATATTGTGGCAATCGAAGCAGGTTATCTTCATACCGTGGGTCTTCAATCGGACGGCACGGTGACGGGTGTGGGTTTAAATAAACATAACCAATGCGATGTAAGCGGGTGGCGAGGGATTGTGGCGATCGCGGCAGGAAGTAATCATACTATCGGCCTTAAGTCGGACGGTACTGTTGAGGCTGCTGGTTGGAACGGACATGGGCAATGTAACGTAAGTGACTGGCACGATATTGTGGCGATTGCGGCGGGGTGTGCTCATACAGTCGGTCTAAAATCGGATGGCACAGTGGTTGCTGTGGGTGATAATGAATACGGTCAATGTGATGTAAGCGACTGGCACGGCATTCAACTGCCTAGCAATTAGTTTTTACTAAGAGTATTCAAATGAAGTGTGCTAGAAATGAAAGATTTAACGTAAAAAATTAATAATTGATTGTTACATTTCTAGCAATATAATGTCAAATTGTAGAGGGTGAATAAAAATGGAAATATGTGAGTTCAAACCGATTCGTATTGATGATATACCCGCAATGGCTGAGTTGTTAATACATAGGCAAAATTTTGAAGGTGAAGTGTTTCCGTTACTAAAAAACAGCTGTCTTAATACCGAGTATATAATAGATATACTTGAAAAATTGTTTGTTAATAATAATGTCTTGGGGATAGGAGCATTTACTAATAATGAACTAGTTGGTTATATATTCGGAGAGAGAAAGATTGACACCGTTAGAGGCAGACATATTTGGGTGCCCTATGAGGGAATAGCAATCAGAATGGATCAATCCTCTGAACTTATAAGGAATCTATATGCAAAGGTTTCAGTGGCATGGCTGGAGCAAGGCTGCTTTATGCACTACATGATCATCCCTCTTGGAAATCAAGCGTACTTTGATGCCTGCCAACGATTAAGTTTTTCTATCCAGCAAGTGCACGGGATAATGAACATAGAGGATTATAAACCCTTTGAAATTGTATCTGATGTAGAGATAAGATCTGGTAATAAAGTGGATAGTGAAATGATGGGGAGAATGTCTAGCATCATCCAATCGTATCATAATTCTGCACCTACATTTGAGCCTGCGTTACCTGAAGTTGTATTGAATATTAAAGAAGGATATAAAAGAATAGTAGAGGAAAATGATGAAACATGCCTTATTGCGATAAAAGACATGAAGGAATTAGGATTTCAAGTATATTATCCTATTAGTTCAGATTTGATGACACCCGACAACACAGTAGAGTTAAGTATTGCAGGCACTTACTACTCTCAAATGAGAAGAGGTGTAGGTAAAAAGCTAATGGATGAAGGCCATAGGATTATGAAAAAACAGGGATATAACAGTATAATAACAGATTGGAGAATAACCAATCTTGCTTCTTCCACATTTTGGCCAAAGTGCGGGTTTAAGCCAGTTGCTTATAGAATGGTTAGACACATTAATAGTGATATAGCATGGGCAAACTATAACAACCCGAGTATAAAGTTGTTATAGCAAATGTAGTTAGGTGTTTTTATCCTTTTGCAGTGATCAAAGAGTGATCAAAGGGACGGTTCTCATGTTTTCTTGAAGCAATTGAACCGTCCTTTATTCTTAATTATTTACTTTTCAAACCAGCTGCAAAGAGGGGACCATTCACTGTAATGGTCGATAGGATGCGAGCCATTTCTTGAGGAGATTCTTCCCTGCCACTCTCTAGCCACTTCTGAATCACCCCGATATGGGCAGATGCAATATAAGATGCTAAATAATACCCAGGAACTAGTAATTTTTCTTCCTTAAAAATTGAATTTGGACTATCCTTGAAAATTGTATTCCACAACAATTCCTTTATTCTTGATTGAAAAGTTACAATTCCTTTTGGACCTAACATAGCTTTCATAAATCCGTGATTTTTATTTATATACTCAAGCATTGAAATGGCAATCGGGTTTGGTTCTAGAGTGGGTGTATTGGATTCAATTGCCGCTATAAGTCCTGGAAAGTTTTGTTTAGCAATTCGGGTCATTTCATGCATAATTTCATCCTCACATTTAGACATTAAATCAAATTTATCTTGATAATGTGCATAAAATGTACCTCGATTTATATTCGCTTTTGTTGTTATATCTTTAACTGTAATGGCTTCGAATCCCTTTTCCTCTATTAAATCTACAAAAGCATCCCGAATAGATTGCTTTGTTCGAATGACACGTAGATCTGTATTTTTTTCCTCCATAATAAAATTCCTCCTAAAACGATATCCGACATATTTAAGGTAAGTGTTCCATAACCAACATATCTTTCATTTTTGATTATTGAAAGTTAACTAGTATCCTCATTATAATTTGAATACAGCAAAAAGAACAACACGTTGTTGGTTTTTTGAGTGTAAAAAAAGGAGGAACAAAATTGTTTAAAAATAAATTAGTATGGGCTTCACCAATCATCGCATTGGCAGTGATTCTTATTTTCTCACTGACATTATTTCCATCGGTCCAGCCACAACCAAAAAATCTGCCTATTGCAATTGTAAATGAGGATGAGGGAGTGCAAATTCCTAATCAAGCTAAAATGAATATGGGCGAAGCCATTGTTGAGATGATACAAAAGTCTTCTCCATCAATTAGAGATGAAGATTCTGCCGTAAAATGGGTGGAAGTAAAGAGTGAAGAGGAAGTCCAAAAAGGATTAGATAATCAAAAGTATTACGGTGCTTTAGTCATTCCAAAAGACTTTAGTGCGAAACAAGCATCATTACAGACACCCGTCCCGTCTACACCTGAAGTCCAACTATTTATTAATCAAGGAATGAATATGGCTGCTTCAACAATGGCAGGTCAGGTCTTGAATGGAGTAGTAGACAACATGAATAACACTGTCCGCCAGCAATTGCTAGATGGCTTTGAAAAACAAGGTGCCACTTTGACCCCTAAACAGGCAGCTAGCCTTGCAGTTCCAATCGGAAAGAAAGTCACAAATGTGAATGAAGTTGGAACCAATACTGCAAATGGAAATGCCCCGATGACTTTATTCCAGCCATTGTGGATGGCAAGTTTGGTTACTGCAGCTATTCTTTTCCTTACAGTTAATAAAATGACCATCGCTACTAGAAAAGAAAGACTTGGGATAAAAATAGGGCAAATTTTAATGGGTACTTTTGTAGCAGTAGTCATTGGATTCGGCTTTACCTGGATTGCAGAGGCGATAGTAGGGCTGAATATTCCAGATTTCATGGATACAGCCATGCTTTTAGCGATTTCATCATTTAGCTTTATATTAATGATTTTGGCCGTATTTTCATTAATTGGGTTTAGCGGAATGCCTATCTTTGTCTTATTGCTATTCTTTGGAGTACCTTTACTTGCATTAGCACCTGAAATGATGTCTCCATTCTATCGGGATTGGGTATATTCTTGGCTGCCCATGCGATTTATGATAGAAGGTTTACGAAAGCTCTTCTTCTTTAATACAGAATTATCATGGAATATGGTTTCAGTCCAGGTTTGGATTGGAATAACAAGTATGATCGTTATCATGGGTACTGTTTTAAAAAAGAATAAGGAAAAGGAAGTAGTTACTGATTCGCAAAAGATATAGGTAATAATTGAATGTATACAAATTGGTTGATCATACGACAGCACTTGGAGGATGCCAATGCGGGTCGGATCAAATAATGAAATTGTAAGTATTCATTTACAGTAGATAGATTCAAATACTTATTTTCTATGTGAAATTACTAGATTGAATTTTTATTTATCTGAATTTAAATATCCAATTGTCTGAGCATCTATTAAATGCTTCTGATAATTGGATATTTTTGTTAATAACTATAGTGAGGTAAAAGGTTTTGAACATCACTTAGTAGAAATAATAACTATGATAATCCTTAGGGGAGAAGGAGACCGTTGCCAATGTCACTACTTCTTACTAAGGAGACAACTAAGAAGGATAAACAATATATTAATAATTTAGCAAGCTAAAGTGAGCGCAATAGTAGAAGAAATGAGGATATTTGGAGGTATGTAATGATAAAAGTGGCTACGTTACAAGATACAAAGGAAGCTGCATATCTTGCATTACTACTTTGGCCAGATCACACATTAGAGGAATTTATTCAAGAAATGGCGCAGGTTATAGCTCAGCCAGATGTAAAGGTTTTTTTATCTTATCATGACAGCAAAGCGGTTGGTTTTGCACAATGCCAACTACGATATGATTATGTTGAAGGGACGAGTTCAAGTCCGGTAGGATATTTAGAGGGACTTTATGTAAAAGCGGATTTTCGTAAACAAGGCTATGCTAAAAAGTTAGTGAATGCTTGTGAGAATTGGGCAAAGAAAAGAGGTTGTCGTGAATTTGCTAGTGACTGTGAATTAGGAAATGAGGAAAGCTTTGCCATGCATCTTAAATTGGGATTTAGTGAAGTAAACCGGATTATTTGTTTTAAGAAGGATTTATAAGGATTTAGGGAAATTAGGACTTGCTGATAGTTAAAAAGAACCAATGCTCCTTACTACTAGTGGAAGAAAGAATATATTTGAACAATGAGGTGTGATATGAAATTCCTTTTTAAATTAAGTATAGGATTCTTCTTTGTTTTAGCACTTTCAGGGTGCTTTGGCGAAGATTATGATGTAGGAGTGCCAACTGCCCATTTAGATTTCGATATTTCATCTGCACAATTAACAGAAGCAAATATTAGTTGGAATACAGCAAGTGAAGATGTACAACAAAAGATAGAAGATATTGAAGAATTCGCATCTTCACTGGAAGAAATAAAGGTTTTTACAGGTCAAAAAGTATTTCTAGACTTTAAAGAGAACGAAGAAAATGGTGGAGACATTTGGACTGACCCTAAGATAACAGTTGCCTTATTAAAAGATAACAAACGAATCGAACTTGAAATTGACGACTCAAGAGAATTTCAATTCCCAACAAACAAAGGGAATTATGTTTTAGAAGTTGAATTTATTAATTCCGCAGGCAGTGCTCAATATGTAGGGAATGTTGTAATTAAATAATTCGAATGAAATTCAACGAAAGGGCGTAATTCTGATGCTAGAATTATGCTCTTTCTTTATGTTAAGGACTAAATTGAGCTCCTTATCGGGTTGCTCCTACAATTATGGCATCTGAGTTAATAGAAAGGCGAATCAATGGGACATTTATCAACTCCAACCTTAGCAATTGTCTCATAGAACGAATCAATGGGACATTTATCAACTCCAACCTTAGCAATTGTCTCATAGAACGAATCAATGGGACATTTATCAACTCCAACCTTAGCAATTGTCTCATAGAACGAATCAATGGGACATTTATCAACTCCAACCTTAGCAATTGTCTCATAGAACGAATCAATGGGACATTTATCAACTCCAATCCTAGCAATCGTCTCATAGAACGCATCAATAGGACAATTACCAGTTTCAATCACTAGTAAATGTCTCATAGAACGCATTAATGGGACATTTATCAATTCCAAACACTAGCAATTGTTTCATAGAATGCTTCGTATTAAGTAATCAAGGGTTTAATTCAATCAGATGGTCTACATATAAAAAAGATTATTGAGAGGAGGTTATTGCTGGGTAGGAGAGTGGAAGATCGGAGTTTACTTTATGTTCAGCAATCAGGCCATTTTTAATGGAGGAAGAATACCAGGAAAAAATGAATACTAATAGTAATGATAGTCATATAGGGAATTTGAATTTGTTGGAGTTAAGATAAAAGGAATTTAAGCTTTAGTTTGGAATCCTTTTTAAAAAATTAAATTTATTTGCTTTTCAAAGTATTTTGTTGCTTATTAACTATTTGGTATAATTTATCAGAATAATGGTAATTATACGACGGTCTTTGGGGGATTTGAAAATTGAAAAGGCTTTATTGGATTTTAGGCGGCATTTTAGTATCTCTATTAATAAATATGTTTTTTCTAGAAACAACGATCTATAAGCAACCAGATAATAGTAGTATCCACGTATTCATATTCTTGTTCATTGGTTTATATTTATTATATTCTCAGTTTACAGAAAGACTAGAAGGCGCTATTTCATTCGCTTTTCCAATATTATTATTCTGTTTAACTCCTATGATTACAACGATGCTGGACGGTCTTTTCAAGAATCATTTAATTTGGTTAGATATTTTTTTACATTGTATCGCTTCTATTATTTGGACTTTCATTCTAATAAAATTAACTGACAAAGTTCCTTCTAATCTAAAAACTAGAAATTCAGTAATGATCATGTCTCTATCAGCAATTGTTTTTCTTTTTATTCTTCAAAGTATATTTTTAAATACATATAAGACACAACTAATTCATGTAAACAAAATACTACATGACTATTCATCTGGTTTATTCACTTTTACTCTCTTAATCAATTTTAGTTCCTTTCTTATCGTTTTACTTTTCTTATTTTTAATACTCCCGTCTAGTTTTTTTAAGACCGTGTTTCGTGAGGTAGTTGATTTAGATAAAATGAAGGTGGGATTTGTCTATCTATTCATCATTTATTTATTTTCTAATTTATTTGTCGTTGGTGTAGAATGGCTGTCAGGTCAATCTATTTCCAGTTTAGTCGCAGAAACTGATGTTTTCCGTCTAATTGGTCATTTTATAGGCTTCTTATTTGGGGTTGCTCTCTTTGAGGAAGCAATATTTAGACTCTTATTACCTGTTCTGCTTGGAATCCTATTAAGTAATTACTTTATCAAAAAACATGCGATCATTCTAGCTATATTAATAAGCTCAGTATTATTTGCTTTTGTTCATACATTAAGTGGTTTTGGAGGCTTTGAGCAATTAGATTATGCACAGGCTATTCGTCGTCTTCTGATGTTATTTTTATCTGGACAAATATTAATTTATCTTTACATAGTGACAAAAAACTTATGGATCCCCATTATCATACATGCACTTAATAATTATAGTCTCCCATTATTTTTATTTACTGATTTTCCAAATCATTCGTTTGAAAATGTCATGTGGGTAACTATGTTTATATTAATTATTTTTATGCAGCATGGGAGTAAAAATTCAACATTTAAAGCGAATACAATGACTACAAATTTACTGTGAATGGTTAGGATGATCATCTATTTAATAATAAATAAGGATATTTAGGTTAAGGCTGATAATAATGGGGATACGAAATAAATACCAATGAGGCAGCCGTTTTATTTTACGAAATGGTCAGGTTAGCTACCATAGACGGAGGATTTCCTCTCAATATATAAAGAGAAAGCTGAAGAAGCAGAAATATAAACGGAGCATTTCCGGTTAATGCAAATAAGGAAGCTTAATAAGTGAATATAAGCGGAAAAGTTCTGGTTAGCTGCTCTAAATAAGGCAAAATCCATCAATTTAGATCAAATTTGCGGAGTTTCTCCGCTTATTTTTAAGGAAATAGAGGTATTTCCCAATATAGCTGGAATTTCTCCGTTTATTTTTCAAACATAGTAAAATCAAGTGTAATATTTTTAGAGAAAGGTAGAAATTCAATTAGTTATACTGATTTAATACTCTGTTCAATATTTCTTTTGTACTTTCAATTAATTCAATTGGCTTCTTAATCATTGCATTTTCCCCATATGCGATAAAGTAAGTGGATAAAAAGTTAATATCATGTTTGGCAATCATGCCCTCTATATGTCCTGTTCCATCAATCCTTTTTCTTAAAAATAGATTTGGCCAGTTAACAGATTGGAATTTTTCTACTCCATTTTTAGTTAACTCCACATAGATTTCTATCATTTCTTTATTCTGATTAAGGATGGAAAAGCGATTTCTTAAAGTAATATGCGATAAATCAATCGGAGTATTTGTTTCATCACGTTCTACGGATTTTATACGATCACATCTGAAAACACGATAATCTTTTCTAACAAAACAATAGGATGGACAATACCATTTTCCTTCATTTGCGTAAATACCAATCGGTTGAATACTTCTAAAGCTAGTCTTTCCATTTGTTTCATAATGAATGATTAGAACGTCTTGCTGAATGGCAGCATCTAATAATTGTTTTAAAAAGGGCATCTTTTCTTGTTGATGTATCGATTGAAAATCAACTCGATCTTGCATTGTATCAATGGTGTCTCTAATATCTCCAGAAAGATTTAAGTAAAACTTCTTTATGATCGATTCATACTCAATATCAAAAGGGAGGGAGAGATAATGTCTTAATACATGAATGGCAAAAAAGATAGAAACAGCTTCATCTTCGCTAAAGGCGATGGGAGGAAGGATTCTTTCATTTAAGATTTGATATCCTCCATTCGGCCCTACTTCCGAGTACAATGGTACCCCCATCTCACTCAATTCTTGCAAATCTCTCAAAATCGTTCGTTTGGATACCCCAAATTCATCTGCTAATTCCCTAACGGTAAATCTCTTGTTTCGATTCACCATCATGATCATCTCATTTAATCTTTTTGCTTTAGACATTTCGATCTCCTTTTAAATAACAGTGACAAATGTTGTCACTATCATAATATATAATCACAAATAGATAAAGAATAAGGAGAAGGAAATAATAATCATTTCACCTTATCCCATTTGTCTTGAGGACACAGTTGGAGGTGTAAAGGAAAGCCATACACTTCTTATAGGTTTTTACAAAAAAAGTATGGAGGGATTATATATGTACGTAACGATTGCCGATTTCATTAAAGAATGGAACAAGGAAGCAATATTAACTCAAAATGTTTTAGATGGTTTGACAGATGACTCATTAAACCAGCAAGTGTATCCAGAAGGTCGAACACTAGGAAGAATTGCATGGCATCTAACAACAACGATTCCAGAATACTTAGCTGAATTCGGGTTGAAAATCGATGAAGTAAAAAATGCACAACAGATCCCAACGACAGCTAAAGAAATAGCCGAAACCTTTAAACATGTAAGTTCAAATGCAGTCCAAGCTATTGAACAACAATGGAAAAATGATACGTTGCAGGAAGTGCAAATGGCATTTGGGAGGGAAGAAACAAATGCTCAAATCGTAATGGGACTCATCAAGCACACTGTTCATCATCGCGGACAAATCACTGTTCTTATGCGTCAAGCAGGATTGAAACCATTTGGAGTGTATGGACCGCCAAAAGAAGATTGGGTACAGTTTGGGGTAGAAAACCCGCCTCTTTAACATCCTGTACAAAACGGAAGCGTTGATCCTTAAAGGATTATCGCTTTTTTTATTGAAAAAAAGGGCATTTGCTGATCAAGCTAAAGGCAGCAATCATAGAGTGCTTTTTCGGAAAAAAGTGTCGCGCTTATTTTTAAGGTCAAATGGTTGAACAATACCTAGATATGTATGTTAAAGTTTAGGAGAGATCGGTAATTTTGTACATAAAGGAACGATGCCGATTAGTATAGGTATTTCAAAGATGTAGTGGCTAGATTAGTAGTTAAATAAAGAAAGGAAGGGGAAGTTTTCATGTCTAAAAAAATATACATTATCCATGAAAATGATGATTGGACTTCTCACTTAACAAAACGATTGGATGAATTAAATTTGCCATATGAGGCATGGCATCTTGATAAAGGGATCATTGATTTAACTTCTATCCCGCCAGAAGGGGTATTTTACAATCGGATGAGCGCGTCTTCTCACACAAGAGATCACCGATTTGCACCTGAGTTGACTGGTGGAGTTCTTGATTGGCTTGAATTCCATAATCGAAAGGTTTTTAATAGCAGCAATGCCTTACGTCTTGAACTTAGCAAAATTAAACAATATACAGCGCTTGAAGTGAATGGAATTCGAACGCCAAGAACAATTGGTGCAGTAGGCCGCGAGCAAATAATAGAAGCTGCCAAAAATCTAGGGACAGCCCCATTTATTACGAAACATAATCGGGCTGGGAAAGGACTTGGCGTCCAATTGTTCCAAACTGTAGAATCGTTGGAATTACATGTCAATAGCCCTGCATTTGAAGAGTCTGTAGATGGAATTACGCTTATTCAGGAGTATATCCAATCACCAGATTCCTCTATTACAAGAGCGGAGTTTGTAGGTGGCAAATACGTTTATTCTGTAAGGGTTGATACATCAGAAGGATTTGAGCTATGTCCAGCAGATGCATGTCAAATTGGCGACCTATTTTGCCCTGTAGGAGAAGAAGTAGAAATAAGACCTAAGTTCGAAATAGTAGAAGCGGTTGATCACGATTTAATCGAACGCTATGAAGCTTTTCTGAAGGCTGTAAAAATTGATGTGGCAGGTATTGAATGTATAAAAAATGCCGCTGGTGAAATTTTCACGTATGACGTGAATACAAACACAAACTATAATTCAGAAGCAGAAACAAAAGCAGAAAAATACGGAATGCTCGAGCTTGCCAAGTTTCTTAGAGAAGCTTTGGAGAGAATATAAGCATGAACGCAGTATAAACAACGGGACGTTTCTTGTGTTTTCTTTGAAACAGAAGAAACGTCCCCTTTGTTTACTAATAGTAAAAGGGGAAAAGTAAGAAGGATAAATGCAACTTTTGTCGAATGAGTGAATTGTAAAATAAAAAATGATAGGAGCTTCGCAATGAGGAAAAACTTCGAAATCCCTAGAAACCACAAAGACATTGGTCTTCGCTCCCTCGCAGTTATGTTCAAAGATGAATTTATTCCCTTTACTGGTCTAAATCTTCCAAAAGTAAAAGATGTTATTGAAACAAATGTCCCCATAATTGAAGTGAAAGACCGTGGAATGGATCTAAATTTCCTACTTGAAGATGGTACCATTGCCCATATTGAATTCGAATCAGATACCCTCAAGGAAAACGACCTCACTCGTTTTGCCCACTATGATTTACAACTCTACGAACAGCGCAAACAAAAAATCCGTCGTATTATAATCTTCTCATCTGGAGTATCCCATACTACTTTAAAACAACTTGATATTGGAAGCGTGAAACAACAGCATGATTGTATTTTTCTTGAACATGACTTTAATGGAGATGAAACTTTTAGTAAGATTAAGGGGAAAATTATACAAGGGCAAACATTTACGAACAGGGAAAAACTTGAAATTTTATTATTGCCAATGATGAAGACTACTCAGTCTAATTCATCTAAACGAGCATATGAATTAACAAAAACTTTAGAAAAATATCCTCAAAAGGAAATCGCACATTATCTCATTGGGGCTATGGTTGCGGTAAACTATAGTCAGATCAAAGAACCTGAGAAAGCAAAAATACTGGAGGTGCTTGAAATGGCAAAACCGTTTGAAGATCTTTATAAGAAATTCGAGTTAAAGGGAAGGCAAGAAGGAAAGCGTGAAGTCGCACTGAAACTATTAATAAAAGGGATGGATAAAGAAACTATTGCTGAGATAACTGGGCTAAGTGAACAGGAAATCAATGAATTAATTCCGCAGAAAAAGAGTTTATAAACAAGGGGACGGTTCTTGTGTTTCTTTGAAACACAAGAACCGTCCCCTTGTTTTAAAATGTAGTTAACTCTTCTGAAACTGAATCTAAGAAGTCTTTTTCAAATTGAATATAGTAAGACTCATCTATTTTTGTATCTGTCATTCCATCGATTAATGATACCGTTTCTATCGAAGGAATTTCCATTTTATTCTCAAACAATTGTTCCATTGGAATAGTGCCTGCTATTTTAGTAGTAAATTGTTTTAATTGTGTTTGTGGTAATACGTTTATTGTTTGATTTATAACTGCATTAATGAGGGATAATTGGTTTTCTTCATCCAATATTCTCCCATCTGTAGCAGCCATCATTAATGCCACAACCTCTTCTCCATTCAAACGATTCGTCCCCTTTTTGAATTCAAAAGACACTGTAGAAATAGCTCTTACTTGAATATCTTCTTGCAAGTCGTATTCTATCCCATTCACAGAATCAACCATATTCGAAAGGGTTTCTAAATTCATGACAGCATAATAATCAATTGGTAAATCAAAAAGGTTGGATACGGTTGTTTTTACATCTTCAGCCCCTCCCGAACCGTTAACATAAGCATGTGATAATTTATCATATGGAGTAGTTCCATCATTCTTATCCAATATTGGAGCATAAGTATCACGAGGGATAGATAGAACTTTCATCATTTTTTTATCTTTATTATAAGTAAGTAAAAGGTTAATAGGTATTCTATTATTCTCATCTTTCACCATAAATAGAGTGGTAAAGTATTCGTCTTCTTGAGTTACTACTCCTTTTGAATCAGTTCCGTTATTATCGTTAGTGACGTTTCCTTGAAGAATCGTTGGAATAAAGAAAAATAGACACAAGCCCACTGCAAACAAAGAAGCAGTTAGTGGAGCGAACTTTTCCGAAATAGATACTAGAGATTTCTTTTGGATAGTATTCTTTTCTATATTATGAAGTTGTTCAAACACTTCATCACGATCTTCCTTCGTAAATGTTAGTTCTTGATTAGACATATGGTTAAATGTATCTTTCAAACTCTTATCTTTCATTAAGTTCAGCCTCCTTTAACATCGACTCTAATCTTTGTTTTGCTCTTCTTAATCGAGTTTTCACTGTATTAACTGGAATATCTAAAACGTTAGCAATTTCCTCTGTTTTTAATGAATCATAGTAGTAAAGATAAATTACTTCCCGATACACTTTCGGAAGCGAATAAATATTCTCTTTCATTTCTTCGTTATTATATTTATCAATAACTGTTTTTTCTATTGATGGTAATATGGACCTCGCCGTTTCATTTATAAAATTTCTTACTTGTACCATTTTGTAATTCCAGCTTTTTAAATAGTCCTTACATTCGTTAATGGTTATACGATAGAGCCATGTTTTTATTTGTGCGTCAAATCGAAACGAATCCAGGTTTTTGTAGCATTTTATAAACGTATTTTGAACCATATCCTTAGCAATCTCTGTATCTTTCACATAAGAAAATGCCAATCGTACCAACTCATTACCGTATTCAATCATTATTTTTTCTAATACATAATCCTTTTCTGATTTGTCCATTCTACTGCCCTCTCTTTCAAACTACTTCAAATTCTGCTATTAGACGATTACCCAATCATATTCGGTTCAATTTTATAAAAATAGTTTAATAAGATTTTCTTTTATATTGGCTGTTTTCGCAAACATCTTTTGAAACAAAGGGGACGGTTCCCATGTTTCCTTGAAGAAGTAGAACCGTCCCTTGTCCAATAAGAAGGTATTTTCCTTTATTTGACGAATCTTTTTGATAGTTAGATAAGGTTAGTTAAAATTTGGGGGTTAAACGTTGGTTAATAATCATGAATTTGTAGGGACTATTAAGGAAATTCGCCGTTTTCCAGTAAAATCAATTTTAGGAGAGTCTTTATCATCAATATTAATTGACAAGAGAGGTTTCATTGGAGACCGTCTGTGGGCAATCAAAAACAGGAGTGGAAAGTTTGGCAGTGGAAAAACAACCCGTCGTTTTCAACAAATGGCCGGTTTATTTAACTATAAAGCAAGATATGAGGGGACTACCCTCGTTCTAACGATGCCTGATGGAACAGATTATCGGGGCGACGATGCTGCCGTGAATGAGGCATTGACTAAGCTGCTCGGGTTTCAAGTCACTTTGGCTAAGGAAGAATCCATCTCTCATTTTGATGAGGGGGCAATTAGTATGATTACCACATCTTCGTTACGGATATTGAGCCAGGAATTAGGGGAGCCAGTAGATCCTCGACGTTTTCGAGCCAATTTTTTAATTGATACAGAGCTCACGGGATCCCTTGAAAAAGATTGGGTGGGCAGACGAATCAAGGTTGGTTCCGAAGTGATCCTTAGAGTTATTGCTCCGCTTGAAAGATGTGTGATGGTGAACAATTCTCAAGAAGAACTAAAACAGGATAACCGAGTGCTTAAAAGCTTGGTGAGTAACCACAATGCTTCATTTGGAATTTGGGCTAAGGTTGAAGTTAGTGGGAAGGTAAGTGATGGGGATAAAGTATATTTAGAATAAGAACAAGCCTTGTTCAGTAAAAACAGTACGATTGTGGAACATCATTTCTTTTCATGAGGAAGTACTTAAATACCCAGCGATAGTGGATGAAAATCATGAGTCGGACGCTAAAAAATATGGAACTTGTTCAACTGCCAGGCAGCGTTAACCCAAGAAGAATTAACGCTTATTTTTGGTAAAAAAGTAAGTGTAAACTATGTAAATACACTAAAGTAATGCAAAAAATTGATATGATGTGCATTAGTATTATTACACGACAAAAATAAAAATATATGGAGGTTAGTAATGTTATTTATGATATTTGGGGTTGTTGCAATAGTAGCAACTTTTATAAATCTTTATATGTATAAAGTAGGAAAGGATTATAAACTTGCTATGGTGATCGGGTTATCATTTACAGCATTAACCCTTTGTGCAGAATACAGTCTTGTATCGGTGTGGGTAGAAGTGGAAGATTGGGCAGCTTTAATGGATGTAGTACCTGGTATGGAAAGGGCATTATGGTTTTTGACAATTGTTTCTATCTTACTAAATATAGCACCTATACTTTTAGAACGAAAAGGTAAGAAATAACGGGGGCGTTTCTTTAAAAAGGAATGCTCTTTTCGTATCCAATTAAAAGGAAGTAATTGTTATTATTATATTAAAGAGGGTATAGGTGGAGAAAGCATTAATACGATATATGCTACAATATTAAAAAAGGTAAACTTTGGAGGCACACTACTGCAATAAGACTTATAACGATATTAAGTTCTTGATATATCCCATCAAGGACATATTTTGAAACAGTGCTTTAATAAAGGAGTTGTATAAAATGAATGAAAAAAAAGATACAGAATTAACACGCTCTTCAAAAGCAAAAAACATTCTATCTCAGATCAATAGTAAAACTAAGCTAGGCGATTTACGAAAAATCGCGAAGGACATTAAAAAAGATCATGAACTAGCTATGGAACTATGGATAACCGAAGAGTATTTGCCTAGGCTATTAGCAATCTTAATTATGGACAAAAAACTTCTCTCACAAGATGTGCTAAATGAGCTTGATAAGGATATACAGTCTCACACTTTTAATGAGCGAAATAACTTAATGGATTGGTTAATGGCTAATCAGCTCACCAAAGACAAAAAGACAATTGCATTGATGGAGTCATGGGAAAATAGTCCTTCTGCTCTTCAAAGGCGAGCTTTCTGGTATTATCAAGCACGATTGAGATGGACTGGACAAACACCGCCTGATAACACCACAGACTTACTATCTGCAATAGAAGTTAATATTACGCAGGAAGAACGGGAAGTTCAATGGGCTATGAATTTCACCGCAGGCTGGATAGGCATTTATGATGAAAAGAATCGTGCACGTTGTATTAAACTTGGTGAGGAAACGGGTCTTTACAAAGATGAAAAAGTAGCAAAAGGATGTACTCCCAGCTATTTGCCGGAGTTCATTACGATTGAAGTGAACAAACGACATAATAATTAGTTATCTCTGAAAAATTTATTAGGGCTTAATGCAAAAAAATAAAGGCATTCAAAGCCACATTATGAAAATTGTAATAGGCTTGGACCGAAAAATAAAGAAAACAACGCGTTATGTCAGCTAGTTAGTGAAATAGGCAAGGAAGATGTAAAGGATTAACCAACTATCTCTATTTGGTCTGTAGGACGCTTATCTTTAAGAAGACCAACTTTCCAGTTGCACAGTACAACGATACTATTCTATAGAGAATTGATATTCAACAATCGGCGCTTTAGTTGGAAAACAAATTCTAACAGTAAGAACAACACTATTCAAAGAAAAGGGGATACCCATGATTATTAAAATGACAAAATCTAATATGAATGATTTTAATAAATCAAATGAAGGATTCATGGTTACTGGGAGAATTCTACCTACATATGAAAACAGAGTATGGGCATTTACGGAGGAGGTCTTTTCTGAGCCATATTTCAAGAAATATGAAGATGAAGAAATGGATAACAGTTATATTGAAGAAGAAGGGAAGGTTGTTTATTTCTTTTATGCCGAAAATACATGCGTTGGTCAGATTAGAATTCGTTCTAGCTGGAATGGATATGCCTTTATAGAAGATATTGCTGTTGCTGAAGACTATAGAAAAAGGGGTGTTGGAACAGCATTATTGAATAAAGCAATTGAATGGGCGAAGGAGAATAACTTTTGTGGTCTTATGCTTGAAACACAAGATATTAATGTTTCCGCTTGCCATTTTTACGCAAAAAATAACTTTGTAATCGGTGCAGTTGATACGATGCTTTATTCAAACTTTCCAACTGCTAATGAAATTGCAATCTTTTGGTATTATAAGTTTTAGTTTTATAGGTTGATATTGTGAGAGTTATTCCTGGAAAATGGAAATACTTTTATGACTAATAAAGCCACCCATTAGCCACCATAGGAAAACCGCCCCGTTAAAATTTTCAGTTACCTGTCAGATAGCAAGCGATATAGGAATAGTATATTACTGGATTAAATAAAAATGAAACAGGAAGAAATGAGGTGATTGTATTTTAGAAAAACTAAGAAAAATTAATATGAAAACTGCTGTATTTATGGGAATAATTTTTTACTCTTTGACTTTCTTAATTCATTTTCTTATTATTAGTGGAATTATTCCATTCACTTGGGTTAATGGTGGAAGGTCTGAATCATTCGCTGAACAGCTACCAATATCTATTATAAATACCATTATTTCTATTATTGGAGTGGTTTTTACGTTGTTTGTTGGTAGAAATAAACTATATAAATACAAAAGAGGAATAACCGTTATATGCTGGTTTTTTGTTGTACTTTGGTCTTTTGGATTTATACAACAATTGTTTGGAACACCTTTTGAAAAAATGGTTTGTTCGTTAGTATTGCTCCTTGGAGTTATCTCGAACTTGCGTATGGCGATTGAAAAAAAATAGCTGTAACTATTTAACTAACAAGTTTGTGAACACTTACACTTAGGATAGCTTATCTTCAATAAAGCATATAAATAAAAATGCTTGGACATATTTAAGGCTCCAAGCATTTTTGTGTTATTTTACTTACCAAAACACTTGCAGAATTGGTGCTAATTCGATTGCTAATTACACAGTTAATTATGTTTTTGTACCTCAAAACCGAACCCGTTAGATTTTTTCTGAGCGTTTTTTGGCGTAATATTTAATTTGGTTTGGTTTATTTTTTATATTTTTTTGCTTTAATAGTACCTCTTCAACAAATTGATTAAATTTCTCCTCAGCTTCAGCCCGAAACTTGACGGTGAAAAGTAAATGATCATCAGGATATCCTTCTTCGTCTGAATAATCCCCGTAAAAAATGTCCCACATTCCTTGGTCATTTTTAAACCCTATTGCTTCTATAAAGTCATCCATTTCTTCGACATAATAATTGATATGCCAATGACGGCCTTTTAAATGTTCCTTTATTTCGTCTGCATACGGTTCAAACGATGTTTCCACTTCGATTAATTCCATCCCTTGGGATAAATGATTGCTTTGAATAGGGATAGGTTCAGGAAGTTCGTCATTATCATATAAGATGCCTGCCAAAGAATAAGCTAAATCCTTTTGTGCATTTTTTATGGCTATATGTTTGGATGTTCCGCGAGATAAAGGAAAGTCCCATCCGTGTTCAGGAAAAAGAGTAGGGAAATAAACACAAAACATACCTTCCTCTTCCTGTTGTATAAATGCTGGATAAACAAATTTATTGGAATTTATCATAGATATACATCCCATCTCTATGTAATAATTTGCCGCCTATCAATATGTTTACCTTCTTCAACAAAAGCCCCGGTTACTTTAACCTATTAGAAAGGCACTTCAAAAAACTATCTAAAGAAATTTTTAATAGCATCAAGGCGTATTTTAAAACTACAATCGTCGCAACAAAAAATCTTACTCTTTTTTTCCTTAAATTGTTTATATTTCAGTGAACCTTCGTATACTTTGAATTTTCTTCTACAACTATAACAAAGTATCTCATAGTAAATCATTGTTATCCCCCTAAGCGGCACATTACTTTTTAGTTGATTTATCGAAGATCGTAACCAGTTCTCTAGCATATTCCTGAACATCTAAATGAGGCTTTCTCACTAATTCAAGGGTGAACCCGTCAATGGCATGTCTTATTGTTAACGCCATCACCCTTGCTGCTGGTCTGGTAAATTCTCGGAAAATTCCTTCTTGCATCCCTAGGGTAAGAATATTTTCAATGGGAAGTAAAATAGCTTCATCATGGTCTGCTGCAAACTGGAGTTTCCCATCGTCCGTTCTCTTATTAGAAACCACTTCTATAACAGCGAAAACATGCTGACGATTTTCATCTATAAATGTAAGGTTGGATTCAATATACACCCGAAGCATTTCTTTAGGAGATGTTTGAGCTTCTATTCTTGGAGCCATATAGGCTTGCCAAGCCAAATAGTATTCGATCGGTATTTGCTCTAATAATTCCTCCTTATTTGCAAAGTGATAAGAAATAACCCCCTTACTGATATTTGCACGTTTTGCAATTTGACCTAAAGAGGCTTGCGCGTAACCTACATCTGCGATCGTTTCAATCGCACATTCCACAATTTGAGTTCTACGGGCTTTTTCAATGAATGACATTTCTTTTTGGTTAGTTGGTTTATTTTTTTTACTCATGTTTTAATTTTAGTACAGTCGTACAATAAATTCAAATGAAAAAAACATTTAGGTGAAGATTATCTAAATGTTTTATAATGCAAATGCCTATTTAATAGAATAAAAGAGGACTTGTTTGTATAGAATAGTATAATTTACAAAGGGGTGATAAAGATATGGAATTTCTTTTGGTATTATTTATTTGTCCTATTATTGTTCTTGTAGCATCAATTATTGGCTTCTATTTGGTTGGAAGAAGATGGTTTGTAATGCCGCTATTAACTTTCGTTGTGTTCACTATCTTAACTTTCACTGTTTTCAACGAATCTTTCTTTATTTGGGTTGTAGTTTATACAATACTCTCAGTTATCGTTAGTTTACTTATGAAATTTATTAAGAAGTAACTTTGTTCTTCTTGATAGGGAGAAGATACTGGCAATTCTCACTTAATGATAGCTATTCACTTAAAGGGAGAGCAGCTGTTTTATTTTCAGCCAAAAGAAGTATTCCTGAAATGAAGAAAGCATTATTATATAGGCTTCGACTCAGCTTTATGTGACATACGGTATTCCATGTTTAAAATAACCGAAAATAAAAACCTTATATTGAGATAAACGTATATTAAAGAAAGGGGAGATGGATCATGGCAAAGTATGAAAACACATTAATTGGTGAATTTGAGAAAGTGGTTAAGCGTTTGGAAAACGATATTAGCAATAGTGGAATCAGCATGAATTTAGTTGATGAAAGCAATTATACGGTTGGTGCTACTAAAATAGCTGTTCGAGTGTATGATAAATATTTTATGAGAAATGGCAACAGAGCAAGTTTGAGCCTTACTGTCGTTGGTGATGACCGAACTATTTTTATTTCAGCCATTGGAGCTGGCGGAGGAAGTGGAGTTCTATTTAATTTTAGTCTTGGGGCCGAAAACGATATGGTGGAAATCGTGCAAAAAAGTGTAGAGCAAATGAAATAAACTTCATTTTATGACTAAGAGGTGGATGAACGATATAAATGGATCTCTTTGTAATCTGAAGAAACTTCTTAATATACGTACAAGTGAATCAGTATCACTCAACATACCAAAATGGATTGTCCTATAGCCAGACAACCCATTTTCGCTGTGTTAATTATTCAATTCAACCGTTTCATTCCCATCAGTCGATTTAGCGCTTTGCCCTGTCATGCGTTTATAGAGAAAGGCGATTTTCTTCGTAAAATTTCCGGTATCCCAATACTCGGCTGCTTCCGCTTTTACCTTAATCAAGACAACGTTCGGATCATCATAAGAGGTTTGCATGATTGTCTCATATGCTTTGCTCCACAATTCCTTTTTCTTGTCTAAGTCCTCAACGATTTCTGCTGTTCCACGGACAGAAACATAGGATTTACCAGCATAAGCCACATTCACATCTTGATCATGTATAATTTCTTCATATTTACTAGTCTCTTTTTTCGTGAAAAACCATAAGTCCCCATCAAACTCAACTTCTTGTGTTTTCATCGGACGAGAAACAAGTCCTTCTTCCGTTACCGTAGTCAGCATGGCCGTATCTACTTCTTTGATTAACTCTCTTAATGTTTCCAATTCTTCTTGTTTTATCATGTTTGACATTCCATCACCTCATTCATGTTTATAGAGGTATACTCCCCTTCATACTAACTTTTATTCAGGCATGGTGGTTCATTATACAAACAAATAGAGGATTTAAATGATTGAATGGCGAAAATACAAGGGCCAAAGAATTTACATAGTAATGTTGGAATAGAGGATTACTGCGGCAACCTTTTTTCATTAACACAAGGGTGACGCGAAACCTAAATGCTTATGAAATCAATCTTTTCAATCTGCCTCTCATATACATTAGGAGCGATGTCGCAGAAAAGGAGTAAATAATCATGCTAACAATAAGTGAAAAAGAAAATCTATTACTGAATAGCGACAAACATTTTAAAGCTTTGCTTGAAATCATCGAATCCATCCCTAGCAGAAAAAGGGACATTTCTATTGAAACGCAAGAAAGAGATAAGAATTTTCGCGATGTCTTGATGCATCTGTATGAATGGCATGCCATGCTTGAGAGGTGGTATAGAGAAGGGATGGATGGAGATACCCCTTCAATACCAGCACCTGGTTATAAATGGCGAACAATTAATCTATTGAATCAGCAAATTTGGGAAAACTATCAAGATGTCACCTTCAATCAAGCGATAAAAAAATTGAAGCTAAGCCATGAAAGAGTGATGGCACTCATTCAATCACATACCAATGAAGAAATCATGACAAAGAAATACTATAAATGGACAAAAACTAGTAATTTATACAGTTACTTTGCAGCAAATACTTCTGATCATTATATTTGGGCTATAAAGAAATGTGAGGCGATTGCAAAGTTTATAAAGGCAAGGGAAGAAGATAGGATTGTGAATTAATTTTCGGAGACTTCTTTATAATGGTGCGATTATTAATGGGAATTCAATATGAGCAGCCTATAGATATTTACCATATACGTGAAGCAGGTGCCCACTTCGGGTACCTGCTTCTATTTAATTACATAACATCAAATGTTAAGATAGAATATATTTACAAAAATAGAATTCAAATTAGGTGGGCTAGAAATGAAAGAATTAATGCGAAAAATAATAGAGTTTAGAGATGAGCGAGGATGGAGTCCTTATCATAATGAAAAAGATTTAGCTCTATCCATATCTCTAGAAGCGAATGAACTGTTAGAAAACTTTCAATGGAGAACAAGTGAAGAAGCGGTTGCTGAATCCAAACAGAATATTAAAGAAGAGATGGCGGACGTATTTATTTATCTTCTGCAGCTAGCGGATAAAATGAATATCGATTTGGAAGAGGAAGCCTTTAAGAAAATGGAGAAGAATGCGGTGAAGTATCCGGTGAATAAAAAGAAGTAGGTAATTGATTATTCCTTAAATATGTTAGCAATCTTGAGGTAGGTAGAAATTTATATGAGTAAAATAGAGATAAAAACAATGCCTTTTGACAAGTCATCAATAGATAGAATGAACGGTTACTATACCGATTATCCAGTAGTTTACTTTCTCAATAATGATACAACGGTCTATATTGGTGAGACAGTGGCAGTAAGAAATCGGATGAGGGACCACTTAAATAATAGAGATAGAAAAGCATTAAAGAAGATGTCCTTGATCATTCATGAAAAGTTTAATCGATCCGCAACATATAATATTGAAACCAAGTTGATCAATTATTTTTTAGCAGACGAACGGTATAAATTACAAAACAAGAGTCAAACCGTTAACAGTGTGATGCATAATTATTATGAAAAAAGATTCTATAATGAGGAATTGTTTGAAGACATATGGGATGAGCTTCTTAAAAGGGATATTGTAGATAATTCGAGAAATACAATCGAAAATAAGGATATATTCAAGCTTTCCCCATTCAAAGAATTATCAATAGAACAATTGGAACTTCAGCAGAAGATTATTGAGGTTTGTACGAAACACATTAATGATGATGAGCCTTTTGTTTTCTTAATTAAAGGGGAAGCGGGAGTTGGAAAAAGTGTTGTACTAAGTTCGGTAATTAATAAAATCCAAGAATTATCCAAAGAAAAATCATCACCATTGAAAAATACCAATAATTATTTATTAGTCAATCATACAGAAATGCTAAAAACGTATAAGAAGATTGCAGGTAATGTTAAAGCCCTTACTAAAAAGAATTTTGAAAAACCAACATCCTTTATTAACCAGCGAAAAAAATTGATGGAAAAGGCTGATATTGTGTTAGTAGATGAAGCTCATTTATTGCTAACAAAGTCTGATCCATATAATAACTTTGTTGAAGAGAATCAGCTGCAAGAGATAATTAGACATAGCAAGATTGTTATCGCTGTGTACGATGATAAGCAAGTATTAAAGATGAAGAGCTACTGGGATGAGGAAAGGCTTCAATCTATTATCGGAAATTACAATACGGAACCTACGTATAAGCTAACAAACCAATTTCGAATGAAGGCAAATAATGAAATGATTAATTGGATTGACCATTTTGTTGAAAAGAAGATTACTGAAATACCTTACGACTCTAACTATGATCTTAAGATCTTTGAATCAGCTTCTAAAATGAATGACGTAATACAGGATTTGAATAGGGAAATTGGTTTAGCAAGAATTGTATCCACATTCGATTACATACATAAGAAGGATGGCCAAGATTATTACGTAGAAGAAGATAATTTTAAACTCCCTTGGAATGGAGATTACGGAAATACTACATGGGCAGAAAAAGCAGAAACTGTCAGGGAAGTCGGTTCTATTTATACCATACAAGGCTTCGATTTAAACTATGTTGGTGTTATCCTGGGGCCCTCCATTTCATATGATGAAGACACCGATGAATTAAAAATCCTTACAGATAATTATAAGGATACGGAAGCTTATAGAGGAAAAGATGAATTTCAAAATAGCGATGAAATAAAGGAAAAAATTATATTAAATTCTCTCAATGTTCTTATGAAAAGAGGAATACGTGGTCTGTTTATTTATGCTAGTGATTCGAAATTGAGGGCGAGATTGTTAGAGCTTCAAAAGAGTATGTAACGCAGTATTTCCGCTCTAACATAAATCATAATTAAGTTATAATAGACATATCTACTTGTTAAGTGTAAATAAGCTTCATATAAGGAGGACCCATGAAAAAAAACATCCATGTCGTCGGTGCGATCATCATCGATAACAATAAAATCCTATGCGCCCAAAGAGGCCCAGATAAATCTCTTCCCCTAAAATGGGAATTCCCAGGCGGGAAAATTGAGGCTGGGGAATCTGCTCAGGAAGCTTTAAAACGGGAAATTAGCGAAGAGATGAATTGTCAAATTGAAATAGGTGAGCAGGTCGATCATACGGTGTATGAATATGACTTCGGAATCGTTCATTTAACGACTTTTAGCTGTAAGCTGATAGAAGGAAAACCAGAGCTAACAGAGCATGTTGCGATAAAGTGGTTACCAACAAATGAGCTTTCATCACTTGACTGGGCACCTGCGGATATTCCTGCCGTAGAAAAACTAGCAGGAGCATTTAATGTAAAATAAAAATAGACAAAGAAGCTACTCACATTTCGTGGATAGCTTCTTTTGCTAAAAGGCGCTGATAAATTTTAATGTTGATTTCTACGCTATTCGTTAATTCAAAAAGGTTTTTTCTTTGCTATCTTTGCTATAAAAATGTCAGCGCTGCCAAGTCCCGTTCAAAATATCTTTTATTTGTGTACTTTCACTCCCAAAACAACCGATTTCACCACAATTTACCCTTTATAGTTGTATTTCTCCCATAAAACCTCTGCTATCAGCTTGTTAGCACATTTTTCAAGATGCACATTCTCCTATACAGTAAAGATACCTGGGGAAAAATAGAGTTGTGCACAGCTCGAAAGGTTCGTTAAATGGAAAAGTTTAATTATGAATCAATCAAAACCTATCAAACATTCACATCCATTGAAGAAATGGATCATGCCATTCGAGGATTTTTATACATATATAAATCAACTTTATCCGACGGAACGTTGAAAGTGCTTCGATTTATCTGGAGGCACTCCGTCAAAGTCATTGGTGTTTCCTTTGCCAAATACAATACAATTGCAGCTGAAACTGAACTTTCGAGAAGAACGGTGATTCGTGCAATCAATAAATTAGAAGAATTAGGGATTCTTAAGAAGGTCCCAACTGCACGTATGAATGGGAAACAAGGGGTGAATCTGCTTCTTTTACAGCCATTTGAGTCTATTTGTGATGTGAAAAATAATATGTCACCCCAAGATGACACCCGATCTGTCACTCCTATTAAAGCAGAGAATAAACAGAGTTCACTCTGTGAGAATAAACAAAAACGTAATGACGTTAGGCCGGCAGAGAAAAATCAGCCTTTAGAAAATATCAGTTATCAATCAATAGATGAAACCTATCTGCCGGAATCTGTTCATAAAGACTTTATCCAAGCGGCAAAGCCGTTCTTTCATGCAATGGATATTTATCATCTTTGGAATCGAGTATTAATCGCCTATAAGAAAAGTAAGCTTGAACAGCCATTAGCTAACCTAGTAGAAACCGTTATTCAAGCCTTTAAACAAACGATTTTCATGAAAAAGATCGGCAAAATTCACTCTACATTTGAAGGCTATTTTTATGGTGTGGTTTATGCGGGCTTTTTAGCAGAGAAAAGAAGTGAGTTCGGGCATAGTGAATTCAATACTTTTAGGGAAATGATAAGGTCACAGTGACACCCCGGAAAATCTTGTTTCGCAAAATGTTTCATGAAGCAATGAATATGCTAATACCATTTGGCATTTTTCTAGCTACAGCTTGAACAGCATTTATAGCAATGATTGCACTCGTCACAAATAGAAAAAAGAAATAACTCCCCCACAATTCGTTGATAGCTTCTTTGCTTTAAAAATAAATTGCGCTTAAAAATTAAGAGTATTACAATTAGTATAAACAAATGGTAATGATTGGGGATTATATGAATAATTTGATTCGAAGCTTAGAAGCATCACTACATAGGGGTTTTATTGATAAACAGCTTAATAAATCTGGGCGATATAAGCCGAAGTTACTAGTAAATAATTTAAAGAAAAATGAAAACGTTTTATCCACATTGTTAGAGGAACTTGATCAAAGCAAGTCTTTTATTTTTTCTGTCGCTTTTATTACGGAGAGCGGCCTTGCGACACTTAAATCCCATTTTCTTGATCTTGATCGAAAAGGCGTAAAGGGTCGGATATTAACATCGACATTTTTACAATTTAATCAGCCGAAAGTGTTTCGGGAATTGATGAAAATCAAAAATGTAGAAGTGAGATTAACAGATTTAAAGGGCTTTCACTCGAAAGGCTATATATTTGACCATGACACACATTATTCACTGATTGTCGGAAGCTCTAATTTAACAGCACATGCGTTGAAGGTTAATTATGAATGGAATGTAAAATTGACTTCACTTGAAAATGGAGAGATTGTTCATCACTTCAAAAGTCAGTTTGAAGAGGTATGGAATCAGGCTAGCGTTTTATCGGAGGAATGGATTGAGAAATACGAAAAGACTTATTCCCAGGCAGTTGATAAAAGAGATTTTGATCAGATTATAGAAATGCCTACACAATATCAGACGAATGCCATTGAGGATGCATTAAAGATCGTTCCTAATAAGATGCAGCAAGCGGCGCTGCAAGAAATCGAAGCGGTTAGAGCAGCAGGAAAAGATAAAGGATTAATTATTTCGGCAACAGGGACAGGGAAGACCTACCTTTCTGCCTTTGATGTCAGACGTTTTGGTCCTAAGCGTATGCTCTTTATTGTCCATAGAGAGCAAATTTTAAATAAAGCGAAGTCGGACTTTAAGCGGATTCTGGGTGGAGTGGATGAAGACTTTGGGATTTTATCAGGCACCAATAAGCAAGCAAATGCTAAGTATTTATTTGCAACCATCCAAACCATTTCCAAAGAAGAGACATTAAGGCAGTTTGATCCGCAGGAATTTGATTATGTATTAATAGATGAGGTCCATAAAGCAGGTGCCGCGTCCTATCGCAAAGTGATCGATTATTTCAAACCACAATTTTTTATGGGAATGACGGCAACGCCTGAACGAACAGATGATTTTAATATTTATGAGCTATTTGATTACAACATTGCCTATGAAATTCGCTTACAGGAAGCGCTTGAGGAGGATATGCTTTCTCCTTTTCATTATTTCGGTGTGACTGACCTTGATATTAACGGAGAAAATGTGGATGATGCGACCATTTTAACGAAGCTTGTTAACGAGGAACGTGTCAATCATATTATTGATAAGGTTAATTATTATGGTTTTTCTGGTGAAAAGGTTAAGGGATTAATATTTTGCAGTCGGAAAACAGAAGCAAAAGAATTATCAAGAGCCTTGAGCGAAAAAGGGTTACGCACAGTTGCGCTGACAGGTGATGATTCGCAAGAAGAGAGATCCTATCGAGTGAATCAATTAGAAAATGGTCAATTGGATTATATTTTAACCGTCGACATTTTTAATGAAGGGATTGATATCCCGTGCATTAATCAGGTTGTCATGTTAAGACAGACACAATCTAGTATTATATTCATTCAGCAGCTTGGCAGAGGACTTCGTAAGCATGACTCAAAGGATTTCGTTACGATCATCGATTTTATTGGTAATTATAAAAATAACTATTTAATTCCGATTGCTTTATCTGGTGATCAATCACAAAACAAGGATAATATCCGCCGACATACGAAGGACACAAGCTATATAAAAGGTGTTTCAACGATTAACTTTGAAGAAATCGCAAAAAAGCGGATCTTTAGCGCCATAAATAACAGCAATCTGACCACACTCAGAATCTTAAAGGACGCCTATATTGAGGTAAAAAATAGACTTGGTCGAGTGCCATACCTGTATGATTTCGTCATGCAGCATTCTATCGATCCCGTTGTCATTGTTGAAAAATATACGAACTACTACCAATTTTTATTGAAAATGAAAGAAGAAGTACCTACGATTACAAACTATGAAAATCAGGTTTTGACAATGCTGTCGTTAGAGCTAGTAAATGGAAAGCGTAAGCATGAAATCTTATTGGTGGAATTGTTAATGCAGCAAGAGAAGGTCGAGCATGGGGAATTTATCAACCGTTTAATCGAAGAAGGTTGCACAATAGACGAAGAAACCATTGCATCAGTCAAGGGTATCTATGACTTGTCATTTTTCACGCAAACCTTTAAAAAAAAATATGGGGATAAACCAATCATCACTTTACAGGAAAACTCCTTTTCATTTAATGATTCGATCCGTGTAAGTCTAGAAAAAAATGATTGCTTCAAAACAATGGTATTGGACATTTTATTAAGTTCCAAAGAAAAGAGTAAAACATACGGATGCAATCAAGCACTTACCTTGTATGAAAAATATTCAAGGAAAGACGCTTGTAAATTATTGAATTGGCAAAATGACGAAAGCTCTACAATGTATGGATACAAAACCAAACATGGTACTTGTCCGATCTTTATTACCTACCATAAAAAAGATGAAATTGAATCCAGTGTAAATTATGGTGATGAGTTTCTCAGTCAGGATGTTCTTAAATGGTATACACGTAGTAACAGAACACTAAACTCCAATGAAGTTCAAACAATCATTGATGCGGAAAAAAATCATATCGATCTCCATATTTTCGTCAAAAAAGATGATGATGAAGGCAGCGACTTCTATTACCTAGGTCAAGCAAAGCCTGATAAAAGCACGGTTCAGCAGGATGTAATGAAAGATGGCAAGCCAGTTGTTCATATGAATATGGTTATGGAACAGGGGATTGATGGTAAGCTTTATCAGTATATTATTGAGGGTAATGAGGATGGAGAATAATTAGGGATATCTGATTCCGGGGGATCAGGTATCTTTATCTAATCTAAGCGAATTTTCACCCTACAACATATAATTTGAAGAGTGATTGTTTAAAAGAGAGGAAGAATTTCAAATGCCAACATACAACAAACTAGTCCGAGACCGCATCCCAGAAATCATTGAAAAAACCGGGAAAAAGTTCTCAACAAAATTATTAGATAACACCGAATACATAAAAGAACTCAAGAAAAAAAGCTTCGAGGAGCTTGAGGAGTACGTGAATACAACGAATAATGAAGAGGCGATTGAAGAATTAGCAGATGTTCTAGAAATTATTCATGCACTTGCAGAGTATCATGGCGCATCGATTGAAAAGGTTGAGGAGGTTCGCCAAGAGAAGGCTAGGAAACGTGGCGGTTTTAAAGAGAAAATTTTCTTAATTGAGGTTGAAGATGAGTAATGTTCAATTAATTACGAACCAGCTTGGTACACATTTGTTGAAGCAGATTGAAACTGCTTCTTCTATTTGTATTTTGACGTCCTTTACGATGAAATCTGGTGTTGACTATTTGGCGGATTCATTAAGGGCTGCTGCAGAGCGGGGATCAGATATTAAGATTTGTACGGGGGATTATTTGTTTATTACACAGCCAGATGCACTTGAAGCTTTGCTGTCCATTCATGAAAATATTGTGATTCGCCTTTGGAAAAGCAATGGAACATCCTTTCATCCAAAAGCCTATCTTTTTCAAACAAATGAGCATGATTGCTTTATTGTTGGTTCATCCAACTTATCACGATCTGCTCTAAGTCATGGTGTGGAGTGGAATCTCTCCGTCAGTAATCATACAGATACATATAATGAAGCATTACAGCAATTTTTACATATATTCTATGCGAATCTGACGGTTTCCTTAAATAAAGAAACGCTAAAAGACTATCGGGATGAATATGAGAAATACCATGAAAAGCATCCCGATCTAGCGAAGAAGTGGACGAAAACGGAGGAGCAGGATTTGATGCTGCCTTCCGAGGTAGATAACAAATTAGAACCTCAGGCCGTGATGATTCATGAAGATCGTGAATCATACGGTGAAATTCAGCCGCGCTTTGCACAAATTGAGGCATTAGAAGAGCTGAATAAGACTTTAGAAGAGGATTATAATCGAGCTCTTGTTGTCATGGCAACGGGTCTTGGTAAAACGTATTTAGCCGGTTTCTTTGCTCAACGGTTTAAAAAAATTCTTTTCATTGCTCATCGAGAGGAAATTCTCAACCAGGCGAAACGTTCATTTCAAAAAATCATGCCTGAAAGATCATATGGAATTTATAATGGCAAGCAAAAAGAAAGCAATAATGATACGATTTTTGCTTCCATCTATACGATGAGCATGCAGCAGCATTTGAAGGTGTTTTCGCCAGATGAGTTTGACCTTATTATTGTGGATGAATTTCATCATGCAGCTGCTGACTCGTATCAAAGGGTGCTCGATTATTTTCAGCCAAAATTCCTTTTAGGCATTACGGCTACTCCAGACCGAAATGACAACAAAGATGTCTATGCGATTTGTGAAGGAAATGTCGCCTTTCGACTGGATTTCCTTGATGCCATCGAAAGAAAATGGCTCGCTCCTTTTAAGTACTTTGGTGTATATGATGAAACGGATTACAGTCAAATTACTTGGCTTGGCAGCCGTTATGATGAGGAAGAACTCCTGCAGGTTCAGCTTCGTGATGAGATGGCCGAGAAAATTCTTCAAGCTTGGCTGGATAAGAAGCAGTCTAAAACGATTAGCTTCTGTTCATCCATTCGGCAGGCAAATTTTCTATCAGATTACTTTAATCAAAAAGGATATCATACAGTGGCTCTCCATTCGAAGCAAATGGAAGTGGGAAGACAGGATGCAATTGACCAGCTTGACAAGGGGCAGCTAGACGTCATTTTCACCATAGACCTTTTTAATGAAGGGGTCGACATACCGGCAGTGGATACACTGTTATTCGTTCGGCCAACTGAATCATTAACCATCTTTACTCAGCAAATTGGCCGTGGCCTCCGTCTGTATGATACAAAAAGTCATTGCGTTGTCATTGATCTGATCGGAAACTATCGCAATGCTGACATTAAGCTCAGCTTGTTTGACACTACGGAAAACGGAAAGAAAAGAACGCTAGAGCCAATGCTTCCTGAACTGTGTGAACTGAACCTTGATGTGAAGGTCATCAATCTCCTAAAAGAAATGACAAGGAAAAAACAGCCTCGGAAAGAGAAGCTTCTTCAAGATTATTTGGATTTGAAACTCGAATTAGGAAGAAGACCAAGTTATTTAGAGTTACATTTAAAAGGCGCATCCGATTCTGTCCAATATCGACAGGAATTCAAATCCTATCATGGATTCCTTGCCTGGGCTAATGAGTTAAGTTCAGCTGAAGAGCGAGTTTATGACCATTATAAAGAATGGTTCATTGAAACAGAAAAAACAGGTATGGCCAAGAGCTACAAAATGGTCGTGCTGCTAGCTATGCTAGAAAGAGGGCCAAGTCATTGGAATGATCCAATTACACCGGAAGAGGCAGCACCATTTTTTCATCACTATTTAATGGAAAAGGAACACCGCAAGCGTATCGATTTTTCTGACAAGGCTTCTAGACTACTTTGGAATTATGATCAATCTGGAGTAAGCAGCTTGATTGCCAGAATGCCGATGACTAAATGGAGCGAGAGTTCGAAAGGGTTAATAAGCTTTGAGGATGAGGTATTTAAGTTGGGGTTTGATGTTAACTATGAAGATGAAGCTGTAATTTTTGAATGGACGAAGGAGATATGTGAGTATCGATTGCATTATCATTTTGAAAGAAAAGGGAATGTAAGTGGGGGGATGACGAATTATAAATATTAAACAATAAGAGCTAATTATTTAATAGCTTGTATTTTCATTAGTTTACTTTTAGTGGAAATTTGAATAATCATTTATGATGAAAGATTTTATTCATAGAAACAATAAAGAAAAAAATTAGGAAGAAATCTCACTGCTGTATGGGAAAGAACGATTAAAAAATAAGGGAGGAAATATTTTGAACACACCACAACAAACGGAGTCAATTAAGAACTTAGTAGAAAATATTGATAAAGGAAATATTGTACTGCCTGAATTTCAGAGAGATTTTGTTTGGGAAATTAAAAAGACTTGTGAGCTTTTCGATTCTATAGTTAGGGATATTTTTATTGGGTCAATTATTTATGGAAAACCGACTTTTGAAATTACAGTTAGAGAGATTGATACTAGACCAAGGAAAGGCCAGGGAAGTCGTAGAAAGCTGAAAATAACATCTTTCGATAAGGGAGAAATAAACCAAAAATCCCAAATATCTAACTTTAGATTAATACTAGACGGTCAACAACGAGCAACGTCTTTTTATAGAGCCTTAAAAGGGATAGACGAGATATGGTTCATTGCGAAAAGTGAGGATGATTTGGATAATGAAATTAAGACAAAAGAATACAAAGACCGCTCACTAGAAGAAATGTTGTACACTTTTTCTTTACAAGAAGATGAAGAGAGGATCTCAATTAAGTTATCCGAGGCTTATGAAATTTCTAAAGGTGATATGTTTGATGAAGATATTAAGGAAAACTTTTTTGATAATTTACTCTTTGTAGTAGCAATGAATGACGCAGAATTAAAAGATAATTTTAGAAGATATAAGACACTTTGCATGAAATTAGGGGAATTATTCAAGAGTGAATTACTTTTATCCTATTATTTATTAAATATGGATAACGAGAAATTTGCACTATTTTTCGAACGAAGTAATAGTAAAGGCATACAGTTAAATTTTATAGATATTTTAGCTGCAAAACTTTATAAAGGTTTTAATTTGAGAGATAAAATTGATGAACTAGAATCTAGGTATCCAAATTTTAAGTTTGATAGGGAAATTATTGTTCGAACTATTTCGTATATTGTTAGTAATGGTAAAGATATTGACAGGAATTATATTTTATCAAATCTTAATTATGATCATTTTAATTTATATTGGGATGATATATGTAAGTATTATAACCAGGTATTGGATTTCCTTTTTCAAGAAGATCTAGCTATTTCTCAGAATTGGATGCCTTATGAGAATATGGTAATTCCATTAATCATATTTTTAAGAGAGTCTAATCAAAATGACTTTTCCCAAATGAATGAATGGCAGTATGAATTTATTAAATATTGGTATTGGGCATCGATTTTATCACAAAGGTATTCTTCAGGGTCTAATGAGGCAATATTGCAAGACTCAAATGTACTTAAAAGTATTGCGAAAGGCATAAAAATAACTGATAGGGTTTTCTTTACACGATTAAAATCCCAAATAGATTCATATGAAGATATTTTTTCATATTCAAGGAAAGTTAATGTGATTTACAAGGGAATCCTAAATTTAATCAATTATAATTCAATGGGATTAACGGATTGGAATAATTCAAGTAAGTTGTCATTTAGTAAAAAGTTAGAGGATCATCATATCTTTCCTAAGGAATATATTAAACAGCAATTTAAAAATGATGAACAAGCGATTTCCTTAATGGATTGTGTTGCAAATAGAACCCTAATTCCTAAAATCACTAATATTAAAGTTGGTAAAAAGAAACCGTCCCGATATATGACAGAGCTTAAAGCATCGAATGAAAAATTGGATAGCACACTTAAAGAACATTTAGTACCAACTGAAATAGTAGAGGGATTATATGATGAGTTTTTTAATGAGTTTATAGAAGAAAGAGCAAAATTAATATTTGATTTAATTAAAAAGACCATAATTGAGAAGGAAAAACAAATAATAGACCAATATTATCTTGCTCCCAGGGTACAAGGAAATATAAAGATATTTGCTACATATTATAGCAAGAAGTTGGAAGCTACACTTGATGTCGATTCACAAAAGGTTTTGCTTTTAGGAGAAAGTCATTCTGTTTCTTCTGCTGCAGATAAGGCTAAATATACTCTTTCTGGGAAAGGTGATACCTCAACGAATGGGTGGAGATTTTGGAAGTACATTGATAATAATGGTCAGGAAAGATACATTGATGAATTTAGAAAGTAGTTGCTTTAAGTTTAATTACTGGGGCTGAAGCTTTTACCGGATTATGTATACTTTTAGGTATAGCGGTTCACTGTCTATGAAATACCCAGCCCTGTCCTAGAATTAATTGGATTCTAGGACAGAGGAAATTGTAGTTTATCAAGAGATACCTTAGTGCAAAACCAAAAAATCAATGCTGTTTAATACCTGAATTCCTTCAACTTGATCCTTTATATCCAAAGTTTGTAAGAAGGGTTTCAAAATTGATAAAAAGTAGAAATATTAAACAAGTTAGAAGAGTTACAGGTACATAGTGAGGGTAGAGGTTTACTTATCGCATATAAATAATAATTCAATCAACGAGATTACAGTCGATAAGGAAACATCGGGACGGTTCTAATGTTTCTTTTGTTTCGCAAAACGAAGTAAACACTAGAACCGTCCCCTTATTTTCAAAATCCAAGTTTCGATCGAACTGGAATTTTTGGAGAGGAAGCTGTTTCTGCAAAACCTGCGAATATAAACAGCCGCTTCTCCAGATTAGAGGGTTAATGCTGTGAGTTGATTTGATCTTTTGTCGGAAAAAATGAAGACGAAAATATGGGACATGAAGTGGGATCGTTTCACGCCCATTCATATCGGGAAGCTGCGAATCGATCAAATTTTAAAACCTCTTATCCCATTCTATTTTGTGCTATTGATTGATATTTTGTTAATTTCATATTTACCGCAAATATCATTGTGGCTTCCAAGTGTCTTAAAATAGATTTCGTAGGAGGTTAGGTCTATGAAAATAGTTGTTGCCCCTGATTCATATAAAGGATCAATATCAGCTCGTGATATTTGTACTTCTGTAAAAGAAGGAGTATTGCGTGTTTTTCCACAAGCTTCAGTTATTAGACTACCATTAGCTGATGGTGGCGAAGGAACTATGGAGAACTTGACTTTTACATCTGATGGCAAGATTTTTGATGTTGAAGTAAAGGGACCGCTTGGAAAACCTGTAAATGCATCGATTGGAGTTTTGGGTGATCAAGAAACGGTTGTTATCGAAATGGCACAAGCATCTGGCCTACCTCTTGTTTCTGATAATGAAAAAAGTCCTTTGCTTGCTACAAGCTATGGGACGGGTGAATTAATAAAATATGCTCTTGATAAGAACTACCGTAAATTCATCATTGGACTCGGTGGTAGTGCTACAAATGATGGCGGTACAGGATTGTTAAGAGCTCTAGGAGTGAAGTTTTACTCGTATAATGGTGAAGAGCTGGCTGAGGGAGGAGGATTTTTATCAAGCCTGGATTATTTCGATGATTCATGTTTAGACCCCCGCATAAAACAGTCTTCATTTTTAATAGCAAGTGATGTGACAAATCCGTTATGTGGACCAAATGGGGCGTCTGCCATTTTTGGTCCACAAAAAGGGGCTTCACCAGATGATGTGATAATTCTGGATAAAGCATTATTTCATTTTAGTAAAATTGTTCAAAAACAAAAAGATGTTGACCTATGCAATATCATTGGTGGAGGAGCTGCTGGTGGTATGGGGGCAGCATTGGTATCATTTTTAAATGCTACGATAAAATCTGGAATTGATGTAGTGATGGATGCCATTCAATTTGATGAAAAAGTTAAAGATGCAAATCTAATAATTACAGGTGAAGGAAAACTAGATAGTCAAACACTGTCAGGAAAAGTGATTGCGGGTGTAAGTAAAGTAGCAAAAAGACATAATATTCCTGTCATTGCCTTATGTGGATCACTAGAGTTAAATGGTGAACAAATGGATGAACTTGGAATTAGTAGTGCTTTTTCAATTGTACCGGGACCATGTTCACTTGAATCATCAATGATGAATTCTCAAAAGTGGACTGCAGAACGGGCAGAACAGATTATGCGTTTGTTAAAAGGTTTTTCATAATGACAGAGGGGAAGGATGATAGGTTTGAAACCAAAGGTATTTATTACAAGAAAAATTCCTACTCATCTGCTAAATAAACTAGAAGAGGTATGTGAAGTATCGATTTGGAACCATGAAGATACTCCTGTCCCACGCAAAGTCTTAGAGGAAAAAATAGTCGATGCTGTCGGATTATTTTGTTTGCTGACTGAGACAATTGACGAGGAATTACTTCAAAAAGCTGATAACCTTAAAGTAATTAGCAATATGGCGGTAGGCTATAATAACATCAATGTTGATGCAGCATCTAAAAAGGGAATCATCGTTACAAATACTCCGGGAGTTTTAACAGAAACAACAGCAGATTTAACCTTTGCCCTATTAATGGCTACTGCTAGAAGAATTCCAGAAGCATCCGATTATCTAAGAGATGGAAAATGGAGTACATGGTCTCCGATGCAGCTTACCGGGCAAGATATCTATAATTCTACGATAGGTATTATCGGTCTAGGAAGAATTGGAGAGGCACTGGCAAAGAGGGCAAAAGGATTCAATATGAATATACTGTATTATAATAGAAGCAGAAAGCTAGAAGCCGAAAAGGAATTAGGTTTACAGTATTCGACGCTAGAGAATCTATTAAAAGAGTCAGATTATGTCTGCATTATGACTCCTTATACACCAGAAACGAAAAATATGATTAGGAAAGAACATTTTAAGTTGATGAAAGATACTTCGATCATCATAAATACTGCTCGCGGAGGAATAGTGAACGAAAATGATCTCTATCATGCCCTAGATAATGGTGAAATTTGGGCAGCTGGTCTAGACGTATTTGAACAAGAACCCGTTCCAATGGATCATCCATTGCTGACAATGCCTAATGTTGTAACACTCCCACACATAGGAAGCGCGAGTATCGCAACCCGAATAAAAATGGCAAATGTAGCAGTGAATAATATGCTTCAGGCATTGAATGGGGAAATCCCGGAAAATATTGTGAATAAAGAGTTGGGGAAGTTTAATAATTGACTAAAAGAGGTGCTGAGAAAATTAGCGCCTTTTTTTAATAAAGTAATCACCCTTATCCAGAGCATGATTGAAAAGGAATATTTAGAAGCTATTAAAAATAGTGACGAACTGATTGTCGGACTTGAAGGAATTCCTACATTACTAATTACATGATGAAAAGATACTTCCACGGGGTATCTTTTCATCATGTTAGTAGTGTTGCAATTGGAGGAGAATAAGAAGACCCATATCATATACTAATATATTTAGGGAAAGTGTATGTTCAAGCAGGAATTCCTGAAGTATTTGTCGAAAGGGCTAGAAAAAGAAAGGAGATGTTTAAATGGTGAAAAAATACATATATCCTTTTCCATGACTCTACTAAATTGTAAATGAATTAGTAAACCAGCCCATTTTTGTGTACCCCTTTTATAAATATATTTAACCGTTCCTCTGAAGAACAACCACAATAATATTTATTAAATAATTTCCCCGAAAGGATGACTCCATATGACAAAAGAATACCTCGATTTAAAAATGGATTTCATGTTTAAACAATTATTTGGTGATTCTAGGAGAAAAAACATTACCATTGCCTTCTTAAATGATTTACTTCATCGAAAAGGAAATGACCGAATTGTTGACGTGCAATTTGAAAATACGGAACAGATCAAGGAGGATCCTGATGGAAAAACAAGCAGATTGGATATACTAGTATTTACTTCTACTGGTGAAAGAATCAATGTCGAAATCCAATTAGCGAACCAGCATGATATGGCAGAACGTGTGCTTTTTTACTGGTCTAAATTATTTTCTGGTTCTTTAGCTGCTGGAGAAAATTATCGACAATTGCCCCCTACAATTATGATAAGCATCCAAAACTACCCGCTATTTCCACATGAAACAGATAGCTTCCATAATGTATTTCATCTTAGAGAAGACACGGAACTTTTCCTGTGGTGCCCCCATATAGAATTTCATGCCTTTGATCTTTCACAATTCATGGTAAAATGGAGAAAATACAGACGTGAAATGAAAACAAACCCACCACCTGAATTACCATGGTTAATGATGTTAACAGCCGCTGATTATGAAAAGAAAACCGGTGATGACGAAATTTTTCATGACTTGGAGGAGTTAGCCATGAACGAACAAGAAGTACGTGAAGCACTGATTGAATGGGAAAATCTAAGTGCTAATAAAGAAAATAAAATGTTATATGAGGCTAAATTGAAATACTTACGTGATCAGCTCTCAAACATTAGAGGGGAAAGGCGGTTAGGGAGAGAAGAAGGGATTGAGGAAGGATATAAAAAGGGAATTCAAGTTGGGGTTGAAAAAGGAATAAAAAAAGGTATTAAAGAAGGAATGGCATGTCTTGTAAGGAAAATGGAGGAAAGCGGCTTGTCTATTTCAGATATCGTCAGCATGACAGGACTGAAAGAGGAAGAAGTAAAGGAAATGTTGATAGATACATGAAAATTAAGTGGTTCTATTGCAAAAATCCATGACCACGAATAAAACTCAATCAATTAAAATTGCTATAATTAAAATAAAATTAGGCATAAATTGGAGGTGTATATAAATGAAATGGTCTGAAGTACGTAAGCATTTTCCAGAACGTTGTGTCCTAGTAGAATCATTAATATCAGAAACAAGAGGAAAAGAAAGAATCATCAAGGAAATGTCTGTAATTGATGACTTTGAGAACGGCAATGCAGCATGGAGAGTGTATAAAAAATTACATGCAGAAAATACAAATCGAGAATTATATATTTTTCACACCAATAACGAGGTAATAAAAGTAATGGAGCAGCCATATATAGGAGTGCGAAGAAGAGTATGAAATTCGAAATAAATGATCATCTGCCGCTAGTTGCTGTTCAGATTGAATACAAAGGAATGCAAAGGACTTTTACTAATGTACTGCTTGATACTGGTTGCTCTTCAACTATTTTAGATACGGACCTATGTGAAGAAATTGAGCTAATGCTCGATTTAGAAAATGCCATTACACGTAAGATGTACGGAATTGGTGGTACTGAAATTTGTATAGAACAAAAGGTGAGCGGCATGACAATCGATACGTTCCACCTGAGAGATTTCACTATACAACTCGGTGATGTAAGAGAAATGTATGGATTTGACGGAATCATCGGAAGTGATTTTTTTCTAGCAAATCAATTAATCATCGACTTTGAAAATATGGAAGTACGAAATAACTAGCTTAAGAGAAATATTACTACATCTATATAAATCTGCCATCACCATCCAATCCATGGAATACTTAGTTTTTCACCTAGGCATAGATTACAATCCCCCAAAGGCTCAATCATCCTTACACAATTCCTCTCAAACTTTTCAAATGACGTAATATCCTGGATTATTAATTGCAAATAGGAATGTTAATGTCAACTAATTCAGATATAAAAAGTAGATAAAGTACAATTCACATATATTGTTATTTTCTTTAACAGAAAGCTCCTCCCTACTCTATGATAAAATTAAAGTACGGTAGAGGGGGATTAGGCTTTGGTTAATACTGCATGGATAGATTATTTATATGAAAATATTTTATTGAAAGATGAGGAACTTAATCTACTTGATATTAGAGAAAATAATGGGATCATAGATATTCCTATCATAAAAAAGACTGCTAGAACTAGAAGGAAGGTTGCGATGTTAACAGTGGGGGGAAATAACCAAACTGTACCACCAATAAATCTGGTGAAAACCTTCACAAGCCCAAGAACTAAAAAACAATTTGAACTTGCAAATGTGATATATGAATGGATTCGAAATGGATGGGTCATTCGTGAGTATCGCTTGGCAAAAGACGAGCGAACGGTAAAAAGTGAGCAGTTTCGAATGGGATTGTCTTTATTCCAGTATAAAAAGCAAATGAAGGATCAACAAGAAACAGAGAAAAATGAATCCTTCCTCGAATGGAAAAATCAATGGAAACAAATACAAAAATCTACTTCTTCACTAAACCTAAAACGTAAAGAAAAGCTTAATAGATTAAATGATATTTTAGATGAAATGGCGACGAAGGGGAATATTGACGATATTGGCACTGCGTGGAGATTTCATAAGCAACTATTATTTTTACATTTTTTAGTTGCGTTTTATCAAATTTCAATGATCGAACATCATTTTGATTGGAAGCAGATTGGAGCAAAGTATTACCGGAAAATTGGTGGATCGAAGGAATTCGATGCCTATAAAAAGGAATTCATTGAAGTTGCTGAAGAGTTGCTTCAATATCCATTGCAATTACTAGGGTTAAGCAGCTTAGGGACGATTACCCCGATTTATTTTACAGGACCTATGCAGGGGCAAAGTGTTTCGTACAAGTATGGACCGATTCATGCAACAACTGATTTAGCGGTTTTTACTGAGGACTTTCAAACGGACGCAGAAGTATTGTGGTTAGTTGAGAATCGTGGGATTGTTACACGGATGGCTTATGAAAAGAACTTTCTGATCGATTCAAAGAGCTTTGTATTAGGGATTGATGGTCAATTAAGATCTGCCCATCGACGATTGATTGAACAGCTTGTATCAAATGTAAAACAAGTGATTATTTGGACGGATATTGATGAGGCAGGACTTATCATTGCTAAAGATGTAGGAGAAACCGTAGGAAGAAGTCAGGCAGTAACGAAATGGGTTGTTCCACCATTAGAAGTTGTTCTGAATTTAGAAGAGTTTCAATCAAGATATGAAGGGGCTATACAAGTTCAGAAAGAGGAACAGGAGCAAGAGATTGGGGGAGTAGAACGGTGGAAAAAATGGATCAGCCCCTAATTTCTATTTTTAATATGGACGCGGAGAAACCGGAGCTTCTCCAAACGATGCGTGACATGGCTGCATTAGCAGGTGTTTTAAATGAGTTAAGTGATAAGGAATCATTTCAGGCTCCAATGAATGTATTGCGTTTTATCCGTGTTATTAATCTCATTAATCAAGAAGCACTTGGGATGACCGATCCAATTGTAAATGAGGACACACTCTTTTATCGGTATCGTCACACGTATGGCTATGATGACGGGATGACGATTGAATATGTGAAGCATTTAACCTTTGTATTGTTGAAGTTTAATTGGATAACGAAAACAGCGAAGCGAATTAAGATGCGTGATCTTGGAAAAAGAATGATGGATGTTTTAATTCGATTGGCCAATGATTCGCTTGCTTATTATATGAATGACGATGTTGCCAGGTCTTTATTCCAGGCGAAAAGGGATGCGGAAATTAGTGAAGCCTATGATGACAAAGGCATTTCTGGTGGCAATAAATTAGCCAGTATGATTAAAAATGTTGAGGAAGCCATTTCGCTGCTTACTGAACGGGAGTTAGAGTATTTAGCTGATCGAAATGCATTATCCCAAGTAGAAATCATTCATCAATTAATGAAAGAATTAGAAACGAAAATGGTGGAGCGTCTAGCCAAATTTGAAACCTTTGATCAGGAATTAGTATTTGCCCCCATTAAACAGCGAGGTATGACAGCTATAAGTGCGGGAACAAAGATTAGTCTTGGTACCATTAATAAAATTCTTAAGTTCGCACACTTACAAAAAACAGATTTCATTGAAACGATCCAACCAGATTTACTAAGAAATTTTATCGTGCAATCATTTGACCCGCCTATTGGTTCAGAAATTCCAAATGCACATCAAATCCTTAGTTTTATGGAACAAGGTCAGTATGAGGACGAAGATTTAGATGGTCTATGGGTACCTGTTAAATTCGCTAGCCCCTTATCTCCAAATGCCATTGATGAGGGGATCGACCATATTGAAAATTACGAACCAATTACTGATGAAATTGAAGAAGAACTAGTGGAGGATTTTCAAGAGATAGATGAAATTATGGAGGATCATTTAGAAGAAATTATGGGTGATTCTAAATGGCAAATGACGAAGCAAATGATTCATACGGAAGATATTGAAAAATATCTTGATGAGGTAGAAGAAGCGGGATTGGATGAACTCGTTATACAAGCCGGTTCTGACAAGTGGAGTGATGTATTGAACGGCTTAATCGGTGTGTCTGCACTCGTTGCAAATAAAAAGGCAGATATTGATGAAAATGCAAACAGAAAAGTACACGGAAATATGGAAGAAAGAGATTGGAGGTGGACAGAAGATGAACAAGGAAGCTATGGAATTAGAAAACGAAGAAAATGATTTCATGAACGATCATCCTTTAAGTGCATTACAGTCCATTCAAGGATTTTTAACAAAGGAAGAAGAGCTTACATTTATGCAAATTTTATTTTCCTCCTCTGCTACCATTCGAATGGGGAATTTTGGGCTTTCCCGTAAAGAGGTAGAAAAATTGCTCGGTGCAAATAGTGAGGAAGAATTTTTTTCTTTTTTAAAACGAGTGAATCAAGCTGTTTCCCGTTACTTCAAAGTGATATATGATGAACGCAGAAATCAAGTAGTAGCATTGATGCATGTTCCAGCAAAACAAGCTAGAACTGTATTAAATAAGGAAGGCTTAGCCATTCTTATGTTTATTTTTTATCATCAAGAAGTGCTGCAGAATGAGTATACATTGTTCTCTCAATTAATCAATAGTTTTGGTCATGAATCCTTACAGGTGACAAGGAAAATACAAGCAAATTTAGATCCTTTGAAAAAAATTGGTGCAATCGAAATCTATGACACAAGCTCGGATGAAGAGGCATATCAGTTAACGGCAATTGGAGCACATCTTTTTTCTGATTCATTTTTAAGGAGATATGCTGAGTTCAGTCAATCGAATCAGCTCCATATGGAGGATGTTCTTCGGTTCTTTAAACGCTACAACATGAATGGAGGGGTAGCGGATGATACCATGGAGACTTAGATTCTCTGGGATCAGGGATTATATTCCAACCGTAATGGATTTATCCGGGGAGCATGATCATATTCTTATTTCCGGCCCTAACGGAGCGGGTAAATCAACGGTTACCTTTTGTATGGGTGGAGTTCTTTACTCAAGTAAAGTGGATGTAGATGGATTAAAGTCTAATAATCTTCCAGCTGATCAGACGTGGCGAGCCAAGATTGATCTTTTATTTAAAAATGCTGGGAAAATAAAAGTAGATGCCCCTCTTTATGTGCAATTTCGCTTGGAAATTGAGCAAAAGCCTGGTGATCCCATTAAAAGAGAGTTTTATATTGAAGAGGGGGACGAAATTGACAAATGGGAGCGGAGGACGAAATTTACGAGTGGCGGCAATTTGAATTTTGCGGAATACAAAAATCAAGTGCTGTATAAGTATGCGGTCGACCCAGATGCCTTTTATTTAATTTGGTATCAAAAAGAAGTCAATCAGTTTGCCATCATGCATCCAGAAGAACGGTTCCGAATTTTTAGCGAGATGAACGGCATTGATAAAATCCAGAAAAACTGGGAAGAAAGCAAAGAGCTTGTTAAAGAGACAGAACAAAGCCTGAAAGAAGCAGAAAGTAAGCAAGGTCTAAATAAAATGCATTTAAAGCAAAAGAAAATGGAACTGGATCGTTACCATGATCGCAATCGTCGACGCGAAGAAGGCTTTACCCAATATTACCGTGGATTAAAATGGCTGGAAACCCATTTTCTAAATCAAATCGACTCCTTAAAGTTGCAAATAGTGGAATTGTTAACGGATAAAGAGGAAAAGATTGATGCCAAACGAGTGAAGGAAATTCATTTCTCTGAGAAAAAGGAGGAGCTTGAACAATTCAGGCTGCTGCTTCGTCAACTTGAAGGCAGAGAAGATGAATTAGGGATTGAAGTAGAAGGAATAAATAATGAGCTAAAAATAACCAATGAGAAGATCGATGAAATATCTGAACAAATTGCCGAAATTACAAAACAAGTCGACCGAATTGGACTGTCAGAGGGTGACGTTCAGGTTAGGCTAAGTGAAGCGGAAAAGAAATATAAAGAAATCGATGCTTCAATTAAAGCAATGGATTCAAAGATTAGTAGTCTATCGAATCACCGAATGGATTTAATTGAAGAAAAGGCAACCTTGTCTGTAAAAATAAATCTGGATAAAGATCAGGAAAAAAAGTTTAAGGAATTAATTGACACCTATCAAAGCAGTAATGCCGTCCAATCTGACATGGATAAAAACAATCTTGAAATGGAGAATAACAAAGATAGATTACGTGTTTTAGATGAAAACGAAAGAAAGATTGATAGAGAACTGACACTGCTAAAAAGTAATAAAGTGTATAATCCTCGTCAGGAGCAGTCCATCCGCTATTTTAAAAAGAATCAAATAGAAGCCTACCCATTACGGGAGCTTGTGGAATTAGATGAGACGGCGAGTCAGCAGGATGAATATGTTTTCGATACGATCAAATACACATTATTCGTTAATAAAAAGACATTTGAAGCACCCAATGATCTTTATCATGTTTCATTGCCTAATCTAATTCCAGACAAGACCATCATGCATTTACCGGACAAGCATCTAAAGGTTAAAGATCGTTTAGAGGAGCACCTTTACCCCTATGCAATAAAAGCTCTTTGGTGGGTTGAGTCATTTTTTAAAGAAGAAAAGCCTTTAATTGTGAATGGCCAGCTTGTAGATGAAAAAGGGATTCGTGGACCCCAAGAGGATAAACGAATTATCTTAAGTGAGAAAGTACTGCAATTCCAACAAGGGAAATTGGAAGAAGAGATCGCACGGATAAAAGAAGAAAAGCTTCATTTAGAAGAAGATAATCTTAGACGCAATAATCGAAATTCGACTCTATTTAACAGGAGAGAGTCGCTAAAAGAGGCTGAGGCTTTTTATACGAAAGAAAATGAACGAGAATGGCGACAAAGTCAGTTTGATAAAGTATGTAAAGAGATAGAGACAATTGAAAAGGAACTTCAATTGATTCAAGTTGAGTTAAATGAACAAAGAAATTTATTCGCTCAATCGTGGCAGTCCTTATCCAATTACCGAGAGTATTTGGAAATCTACCAGCAATTTCGTAAAGAACAAGCAAAAATAGCAGAAGTTCAGAGGTTGAATAGCTTGCTAAAAGAGCTTAAGCAGCATAAAAAGGAAAAATCAATTCAATTAGATGAAATCTCAGATACATTAGATCTAAAAAGACGTGACGAAAAACAGTTATCTAGAAAACTGGAAGATTTAGAAGATGGTCTTTCTCAGCAGGACCGAGAAATCGAACAAATAGAGCGGCAAATTAAAAAAAGGTCAGAAGAGCGAGTATTAAATGAAGAGGGATATTCTCGTACAAGAAAAGATTTACAGAAGCTTCAAGAAAGCGCGAAGGATTTAGTTGCTAAGTTTAATGAAGAGGTTGGACATGTTGCAGAGTTGACAAAGATGCAAGCTGATGACCTATGCAATAATGGAAAATCAGTCTTTGAATTTGCGGTAAATCAAAAGGATATAGATGAAGCAGCACCTGAAAACTATGCAAAAATGAAAGAAGAGTATGATCGGTCAGAGAGTGAAGTGAAAAAATCAAAAATCTTATTAGAAGAATATTCGGAACGAATGGAACGATCGAAAGAAGACTTAGAAGATACGATCAATATGAAGATCATTGGTGTGAACCAGAAATTTGTTAACTATATGTCTTTATTCGGTTTTGAAGGAAAAATTGAATGGGATATGAACACCGACCGTCGAGGACAGATTCGGTATACTCTTTTTATTAAGGCAAGAAAAGAAGGGCACCGAGGAAAATTAGAAGATGTTAGTGTGAAAGCACGTGGTGGAAAAGTAGGAAAAGGTGTATCAGGTGGCGAGGAATCACTGAGTTCTTTATTGTTTGCACTCGCGTTATTGCAAACAATCGAGGCATCACCAGGATACATTGTATTAGATGAATTTGATAGTGCCCTTGATGAGGGGCGCAAAGACAAGGTTTTTGAATTGTATGAACAAGAATTACAGCGAAAAATGATTATTCTTACCCCAAAGTCACATGAAGAAGAATACTTGTATCGTTTTTCTAAAGCCTATGTCGTGCATCACAATCCAAACATACCAAAAAGTACTGTGTTTAAAGTGAAGCGGGTTAGGGACAAGGGGAATGATTTGTCGTATATATAGGTCAAATCCCAGATAAACGACCCATTCCTTCACCTGTAAAACTTAAACACTTCTTTAGAAACAAAAAACTGTCTAACAAGTGTATTACTAGTTAGACAGTTTTTATTAATAGTTATCCTTTTAGAGTTAAAGTTTAAACTTCGAAATCAATGTATTCAATTCTTCAGACATAGAAGAAAGGGATTTGGCTGATACAGAAATATCCTCCATTGTCGCTAACTGTTCCTCTGAAGATGCGGCTACTTCTTCTGACATTGCTGCATTTCCTTGTGCAATGGTAGACATCTCATTCGCTGTAGAAGTAATTTCTTGAATAGCTGCTGACATTTGTTGGGCAGTAGCAGAGATATCCTCCATCTGTGGAGTCACTTCTTTTGTACTTTGAAGAATGAGATTAAATTTCTCAATTGCTTCGTGGGATACTTCTACGCCTGTCTGGACATCATCTGTCACACGAGCCATGATTTGAACAGAGCTTTCAGTATCCTTTTGAATTCCTTGGATAATCTCATGGATTTGTCCTGCAGAGTTTTGGGATTGTTCTGCAAGTTTTCGTACTTCATCCGCAACAACCGCAAATCCCTTTCCGTGCTCCCCAGCCCTTGCTGCTTCTATTGCTGCGTTTAAAGCAAGAAGATTGGTTTGATTCGAAATGCCAGTAATTACATCCAAAATGGACCTTACTTCTTTAGAGCGTTCATGCAAAGATGTAATCATTTTATTGGATTCCTTTACCGAGTCATGAATAGAATTCATTTGAGCTACCGTATTCGTGACTGCCTGTCCTCCCATTTCTGCTTGAATCGTTGTATGATTAGCAAGTTCGGAAACCTTCATAGAATGGGATGCAATAAGAACAGCATTTTCAGAGGCTTCGGCTAATACTTTTGCAATTTGTTCGACTCCATCTGTCTGTTTTTCTGCACTGCTCGCAACTTCTTGAATCGAAGCAGCCACCTGTTCTGTAGCATTTGCTGTTTGTTCCGCACTTGCAGTTAGTTCTTCTGCAGAAGCTGAAACCTGTTCAGCATGCTGTCCAACTTCCTGAACCAAGATACTGAGACTTTCCTGCATATCATTAAAGGCATTTCCTAATTGACCAATCTCATCATTGGATTGAACAACCACATGTTGTGTTAAATCACCTTTACTAATGGTGATCGCCGTTTCTTTTAACTCCTTGATCGGTTTAATGATGGATTTTATGATAAATAAAACTAGTAACGCACCGATTATGAAAGCAACTGCAATGACTAATACTGTTTTTTGAAAAATAGGTGCAGCTGCATCACTAATCTCTGAAGAATAAAGATTTCCGCCAATTTTCCATCCTGTCATCTCATTAGTCACAAATTTCATTACTTGATTTTTTCCATCCACCACATAGTCAAACTGATCTTCTTCTTGCTCAAACATTTTATTATAGAAGCTTTCTTTTGCTTCATCACCAGGACTATTTGTCGGGTGTACAATGAATTTTTTATTTTTATCTAGAATCAGCGCATATCCTTTTTCGCCAATTTTTATTTGCTTTGTAAGCTCTTGCAGGTAACTTAAACGGATATCAACACCCACAACACCTGATCCATCTTTTGCTGTTTTAGATACAGTTACGACTATGTCTCCTGTACTTGCAGCAATGTAAGGAGCGGATACGACTACTTCACCCTTTTTCTCAATCGCTTCTTTATACCAATCTCTTTTTCTAGGATCATAGTCATCTGGCATCTTTACTTTTGGTTCCCGTATAAATAATCCCTCATCGGTCCCAGCGTAGATGCTTAGAGCTTCAGGGTGCAATTGAACATACTGATTTAATTTTTTACGAATTTCGGGACTGCTTTCTCCTGCATACAATTGCGATGTTACCGTTTCTGACATAAATTTAATATCATGTACCTTGGGGTTTATGGTGTTATCAATGGTAAGATTTAATATATCAAGATTCTCTCCAATTCCATCTAACACCTGATGTTCAACTGCATTTTTGGCAGTTATATAAGCGATTGAACCAATACTAATGGCTGGAACAATCAGTATAAGAGCAAAAGCTACTATTAGTTTCGTTTTTATATTTCTAAAGATGTTTTTCATTCTAAGGCCTCTTTTCCATTTTTTATTCTTATCTCGAAAAAAGTGTAAAATACAATAAACCGATCAACGCTTTTTGCATTGAAATAGCCACTCTTGAAAGTGGCTATTTCATCTATTATCACAAATGGTTTTGTTTTAGAATTCCTATGTTTAGAAGATTGATTTCTTTGATCCCTCACTTTATCAAGTTCGTTCATGCACTTTCATGCCTATTAAGCTGCCTAATTATACGATAGTTTGAAAAGATCTTGGTGAATCATAACTATCACTGCCATTTCTGAACTTCATATACAATCTGGTGAAATCGCTCTCTTTTTTTCAAAACAAAAAACTATTCTCGTATCGTGAATAGCCAAAGGGTTTTAATTTAATAATTTTCAAAAAAATTGTACCGAGTACTTGTAGTTATTAGCTTACATGACTGTCACTTATCTCCAATGCTGTATAATATAATGAATTGAATGCAGTTTTTTTATTCTATAAATATAGGTACAATTGACCAACTGCTAAATTATAAATCTGTTTTCTTGGTTTTTCAACAAGTTTCGACAAGCATCTCAAAATATATTTAATCTAATTACTTATGTAGGGAGAGTATTCTTGCATTCTGAAATGTTGACATTAAACCATACATATGGATGGAATCAACAGAAAAAGCACCTCGATAAGATTGATAGGTACCAAACTTATCGAGGTGCTGTTTAATGAAGAAGAGCTGTATTGCTGCTGGATGCTGTATTCTTAGCTTGGGAGTTAGAAAATAGCCTTTTTTCCAGTCTTCGAACGACTCGATACCTCTCCATCAATGCATCGTCATCCCCCCACTCACATTAACCCCCTGCCCAGTCATATAATCAGAGTATCTAGAAGCCAAAAACACAACAACATTTGCCACATCCTGTGGTTCAGCCGTCCTGCCCAACGGAACCTGAGAGTAATCCTCCTGTCTAATCAGCTCCGCAGTAAGATCCCTCAATTCACCGCCTAGTACTCTTTCATGACGCTTCATATCGGTTTCCACAATCCCGGGGCAAACCGCATTCACATTAATTCCATCCTGAGCGAGTTCGATGGCCATCGTTTTTGTAAAGCCTAAAACGGCATGCTTAGAAGCCACATAGCTTCCCATCAATCGGTAGCCATTTTTCCCAGCTTGAGAAGAAATATTGATGATTTTTCCGCCTTGTCCTTGGTCTTTCAGAATTCTTGCGACTGCTTTACTGAACAAGTACACGCCTTTAGCGTTCACATCCATCACAAGGTCCCAGTCTTCTTCTTTAATATCGATGGCATAATCCATAGTGGAAATCCCAGCGTTATTTACTAAAATATCTAAACGGCCAAAGTGGTTCACGACTGTTTGCACCGTTTCTTCCACTTGCTCGCTTTTTGTTACGTCGGTTTGGATATACAAAAGCTTTTCATTTGAATGGTCTAGCTTTATTTCTCGATCAGCTACCGCTACTTTCGCTCCACACTCCAAAAAGGCGTCAACAATGGCTTTGCCGATTCCTTGTACACCGCCTGTGACAATCGCTACTTTTCCTGTTAAATCCATACAATACATGTTCGCTTCCTCCGATTATTGAAAAATCTTTAGCTTTGCCATTCTTTCAACCGCCTCGAGCAATCTTTCTTCACTGTTCGCCAGACTGATACGGATATAGGAAGAACCATATTCGCCAAAGCCTTCGCCTGGGGCAACAGCTATATGGGCTTCATTAAAGAGGAGCTCGGCGAATGTTCTTGATGTAAATCCAGTAGGTACTTGAAACCAAGCAAAAAACGTCCCTTGAGGAGAGGGAACATCCCAGCCAATGTTCTGAAGTGCATGTACTAGGGTGTTTCTGCGAGTTTCATATAATTCCCTCAGCCTTTTCACATTGTCCTGTGGACCGAGGAGGGCAGTAATGGCCGCATCCTGAATCGCTCCAAAGACCGTGCTATAAGAATGGGAATGGAATTTTTTAAACGCAGCAATGATAGAGGCATTCCCAACCGCAAACCCGAAGCGCCAGCCAGCCATATTAAAGGTTTTAGATGCGCTATATGTTTCAATCCCATATTCTTTGCCACCTGGGACCTGCAGCAAACTAATTGGCTTCTGTTTATCAAATCCAAAAGCGCCATAGGCGAAATCATGTAAAATCGGAAACTGATATTTTTCGGCAAAAGCAATGCTCTTTTTAAAAAATTCAGGTGTTGCGAGTGCACCAGTCGGATTGTTCGGGTAATTTAAGATTAATAGCTTGACCTTTTCGGCAATTTCTTCGGGCACAGCCTTGTAATCTGGCAAAAAGCCATCCCGTTCATGAACGGGGATGGCGAGGTAATTTGCTTTGGCAAGTGTAGCTGCAACCTTGTATGCAGGATAGGCTGGATCGGTCGCAAGCAGAAAGTCTCCCGGATTAAGAATGGACTGGGGAATCCCAGTAATTCCAACACCAGAGCCTTGAAAAACAAGGATCTCCGTTTCAGGATCTAATTCTACCTCATATTCCCGCTTATAAAAGGTAGCAATAGCTTCCCTTATGCCTTTTTTTCCATAAAAGGAGGGGTACCCTTGATTTTCCTTATCGGCTACCGCTTTTTTCAATGTACTTACGATCTCTTCAGAAGTGGGCTGGTCAGGATGTCCATTCGCTAAATTGATGACATCGATCCCTTTGCGCTGATAAGCGGCAACTTTTTCATGTAAGGAACTAAAATAATGATTAGGCAGTTGTTCAACTAGTGTGGATGCTTTAAAATTCACTGGGGAAAGACTCCTCTCAACGTTAAACGTTTATCGAATTCAATTATTCATTAAAATAATCTGGTAATTGGTATCCTTCATAATCTGGATTTGAAAGGATATAATCTTTAAAATCCTGTGAATGATAGGCATCAATCATGTCTTTCACAAAAGGTTTATCCACGTTTTTTTTATCCACTGCAACAATGACGATATTTTGATCTGTCATGTTTTCTAAGGCAAGCGCTTCAGTTAGCTTCATATGATTGGATACAGCGAAATTCCCTTGAATGGCAGCGAAATCAACATCCTCGAGTGCACGTGGTCCTTGTGCCGGGTCAGTCAAAATAAAATCTAACTGATGGGGATTGGATTCAATATCAAATATGGTCGCTTGTAAAGGATCGATATTATCTTTGATGGTAATCCATCCGATATCCTGCAAAAGCGTTAAAGCGCGAAGTAAATTTGGCGGCTCATTAGGGACGTTAACTTGTGCCCCTTCAGTTACTTCATCTAAACTGTTATGTTTTTGAGAATAGAGCCCCATTGGCGGTGTTGGAACTTGAACGGCACCGGTCAAATTAAGCTTTTCTCTCTTATTGATGGAATCAAGATAGAAGGAATGCTGGTGCGCGTTTGCATCAAGCTCTCCATTTGCAACCGCAATATTCGGCTGAATTCCATCTGTAAATTCCGTGTACTCAATGGTGTATCCTTTTTCCTCAAGGGAGGGGGCAACCCCTTTTATAAATTGGTCATTATAAGGACCAGGGTTAAAACTAATGCGTATTGTTTTATCTGAATCAGATGCGGCTCCTGACGACTCTTTGCTACTGCAGCCTGCAATCAAAAGAGATGCGATTGTAAGAACCACGACTGACCTCAACCACTTTTTATTCATCCAATAAATCCTCCCGTTAGAAAACAAAATTCATTATTCATGTATGATTACTCGGTTTTGTTTTTAAAAAAATAATAAAAGGAAAGCGAACACCATCTAAATGGTGTTCACTCCACATTCTTATCCCCAAATCTCTTTCGAAATATCAACAATATACTTCAGTTTCTCCCATTGCTCTTCTTCACTTAAAATATTGCCATGGTGAGTGGAGGCAAAGCCACATTGTGGGCTGATGCATAAATTCTCAAGTGGCACATACTGAGACGCTTCTTTCACACGTGCAATAATGTTTTCCTTCGCTTCTAATTCGCCACGCTTGGATGTAAACACGCCAAGAACAACCTGAGGGCCATCATTTGGAATATATTCTAATGGCGTGAAATCGCCTGAACGGTCATCATCATATTCAAGGAAAAAACCGTTCACTTTCTCTTTCGCAAACAGGACCGGAGCAATTTTGGCATAGCTGCCTTCAAAGGCCCAATTCGAACGATAGTTGCCCCGGCAAAGATGAGTCGTAATGATTAAATCCTCTGGTTTATCCTCAAGCACACCATTTACAACCTTCAATGCCAATTCAATTAATTCCTCGCGAGTCGCACCGCTATCATTAAAAGGAATGTCAGGCGCATTCAGACCAGCTATGTAAACATCATCTAGCTGCAAGTATCGACAACCAGCCTCATAAAAAGCGTTGATGGCCTCACGATAGGTTTGAATCACATCATTTGCATATTCTTCAATGTTCGGATAGATTTCCTTATCGCGAATCCCAGCATTAAATAATTGATTCGGACTTGGAATCGTTTGTTTAGCAACAGCACGATCGCCAACAATTTCTTTAAATTCAACAAAGTCTTTAATATGCGGATGGTCCTGGTTAAAAGAAATTTTTCCAACGACACGCACATCATATCGTTCCGTTTCTTCGCCTTTAAATTTAAAACCGTGTTCAGGCACATACCCTTCGACCCCATGTAAGTGCTCAAGGAAATCAGTATGCCAGAATCTGCGACGGAACTCCCCATCTGTCACCGCTTGTAAGCCCACTTCAATTTGCTTATCCACTACTTTTTTGATTTCTTCTGTTTCAATTTCGTGAAGCTCCCCCGCAGTTAGTGTTCCTGCTTGGAAATCCTTTCTTGCTTGATGAATTCTTTCTGGGCGTAACAAACTTCCTACATGATCTGCACGAAATGGAGCCTTTACTAATGTTTTTGTCATTTGAATCTTCTCCCTACTTTTTATATTTTTTTAATACAAAAAACCCTCTTCATAAAAATAAGAAGAGGGCTGATTACATACATAAATGTTCCGCTCTTCTTATCTTGTAGCATTTCGCTACTGGAATTGGCACAGTACTTAAAAAAGTCCGCTGCCGAGGCTTCAAAGGGCCAGTCCCTCCACCTCTCTGGATAAGAAAATTTGAAAATATTAAATTATTAATCAATTTACACTTAAAAAGACGTTTTGTCAATTTAATTTTTAAAAAAATTACGGTTTATAATTCATAGCAGGAATTCTAAAATATTTGTCGAAATGGGCATAATAAATAAAAAAAGAAATGGGGTGAATAAAATGGAGAAAGGATACAATGGGGAATTTGAATTGGAAGGAAAAGAAAAAGAAAAGTGGGAACGCCATTTAATGTTAACAGAGCTTTATATAAAAGGAGTTGAAATAGAAAAAATCGCCAAAATAGCTGGTTTAACGAAAGAAGAGGTGGATGAACATTTCCCTCGAATCTACTAAAATGTTACCCTTGTCCTCGTATTACATGCTCTCATTAACCCATTTAAATTCTTTCATAAAAATCAACCTCAAATGATTCTATTAAATATTTCCCCGAAAGGAAGATCCCTCATGACCAAGGAATACCTCGATTTAAAAATGGACTTTATGTTCAAGCAATTATTTGGAGATCCTAAGAGAAAAAACATTACCATTGCATTCCTAAATGATTTACTTCACAGAAAAGGTACAGAACGAATTGTTGACGTACAATACGAAAATACGGAATTGATCAAAGAAGAACTAGATGGAAAAACAAGTAGATTGGATATATTGGTATTTACCTCTGCTAGTGAAAGAATTAATGTGGAAATACAATTAGCGAATCAACATGATATGCCAGAACGTGTCCTTTATTATTGGTCAAGATTATTTTCAGCCTCTCTAGCAGCTGGAGAAAATTATCGAAATTTGCCTCCAACCATTATGATCAGTATCCTAAACTACCCACTATTCCCACATGAAACTGACAGCTTCCACAATGTGTTTCATCTTAGAGAAGACACAGAACATTTTCTGTGGAGTCCCCATATAGAATTCCATGCCTTTGATCTTTCACAGTTTATGGTAAAATGGAGGAAATATAGACGTGAGATAAAAAATAATCCACCACCTGAACTACCGTGGTTAATGATGTTAACAGCCGCTGATTATGAAAAGAAAACCGGTGATACTGGAATTTTTCACTATCTATCAAATTATACATTTGGATGTTGTGGCTACCTTTTCAATAGGTTTCTGCGTTCAGCTCCAGCGCCTACCCCCTCGAGGTCACAAGCCAATCCTCCCAGAAAGGTAAAGGACACCTTTCCGTGAGGCTTGTCTTGTGCTTGTCGGGGGTGATCAAGGCGCTTGCGCATTAGTTTTGAACTGGAGGAATTAGCGATGAATGAACAAGAAGTACGTGAAGCATTAATTGAATGGGAAAACCTGAGTGCCAATAAAGAAAATAAAGTGTTATATGAAGCCAGATTAAAATATTTACGTGACCAACTTTCGAACATTAGAGGGGAAAGGAGATTAGGGAGAGAGGAAGGGATGGCAAGTATCATCCAAAGAATGATAGAAAGGGGATTGCATGTCTCTGATATCGTTAATATAACTGGACTTAAAGAGGAAGAAGTGCAGGAGATACTGAGCGATAAATGAGAATGAAAGTTTTGGTTTGATATTTTTTGGAAGAAGGTGCCTACTCCAAATGGCAGTCATATACGTGGGAAATTCAAAACCGCATAATAAACATAAATTTTATACAACTAGAAAGATACAACTTACTGAACACATTAAATTTGCAAGAGAGATTAATAAGGTCTCTCTTTTTTTACGCCCAAATGTCGCTTTAGACGCTATTTTGCAAACTTTTCTAATCGGTTTTTTAAAAATGTTGACAAAGTCCACTAAAATAATTAAAGTTTTTGTTGACAGTGTCTACAAAAAAGGAGGGCTACAATGATCCTAAATGATCATGTCATAGCTGATATAAGGCAATTCAATCGATTTTATACGAATATCCTTGGCTTATTAGATAAGCATGTATTGAATACTGGCTATTCTTTTACAGAGGCAAGGGTCATTTTAGAGATTGGTTTCTTGGAACAATGTATCGCAAATAATTTAGTTGAAAATTTGGATATTGACCGCAGTTACATGAGTAGAATCATTGCCAAGCTTAGTAAAGATGGACTAATTAACAAGGAATTTTCGACGCTGGATAATAGAACGAGTCTGATTCGATTGACACCTAAAGGAATCGCTTTATTTAATCAACTAAATGAAAAATCGGATGAACAAATAGTGAAATTACTGCAAGGCTTGTCACAAAAAGAAATTATAGAAATACATACGTCTATGTTATTGATTCAGAAGAAATTAGATAAGTTGGAGGGACTATAAATGATACGTTTTGAAAATGATTATGCAGAAGGTACGCATCCGCGCATTCTTAAACGGCTAATAGAAACCAATGAAGAGCAGACGCCTGGGTATGGGACAGATGAACATTGTGAAAATGCGAGAACGTATATTAGAAAAGCGTGTGATGCAGAGAATGCAGATGTTCACTTTTTAGTTGGAGGAACACAAACGAATATGACGATTATCTCTTCCATACTACGCCCGCATCAAGGGGCAGTTGCTGCAATTACGGGTCATATCGCTGCACACGAAACGGGAGCAATTGAAGCAACTGGCCATAAAGTGCTTACTTTGCTGAGTGAGGATGGAAAAATTCAAGCTGAACAGGTAAAAGAATTATATGAGGCTCATTGGAATGATGTCACTCATGAGCATATCGTTCAGCCAGGCTTGGTTTACATTTCTCACCCTTCCGAAAATGGAACAACTTACAGTAAATCCGAATTAGAGGAATTAAGCAAAGTTTGCCGGGAATGTGGTTTGCCGCTGTTTATGGATGGTGCACGATTAGGCTATGGCCTGGTTTCAAAAGACAGCGATTTATCTTTAGCAGATATCGCTAGACTTTGTGATGTGTTCTATATCGGTGGAACGAAAATAGGAGCAATGTTTGGAGAAGCAGTAGTCATTATGAATGATAGCCTAAAAAAAGACTTTCGGTATTTTATCAAGCAAAAGGGAGGATTACTGGCTAAGGGGAGATTGTTAGGGATCCAGTTTGAAACCTTGTTTGAAGATGGCTTATACTATGAAATTTCTAATCATGCAGTGGAAATGGCGATGATGATTCGAGAGGCATTTGTTGAAAAAGGCTTTTCATTAAAATATGATTCCAAAACAAATCAACAATTTCCTATTTTACCGAATGAAGTGTTAATGAAATTGGGCAAAAAGTATTCCTTTTCCATGTGGGAAAAAGTTGATGCTACCCAAAGTGTTGTGAGATTTTGTACAAGCTGGGCTACAAAAAAGGAAAATGTTGAACTGCTGATAGAGGATATTAAGAAATTAGAATATGGATGCGTGAATGGTTAAGCGTTTGGTTGTGTTTTATGATTAATTATCATACAAAGTAGCACTGAATTATACGCGAATCCATTTGCCAAAATAGATATGAAATAACATTGGAAAATTAATAAAGCAAAACTTCAATAAACCGCAAATACTGCCTTGGAACCGAAATTTTGCGGACTTACATTCCGTTATTACAGAAAAATCCTTTGATTATTAAGTTAAACGGACTCACGTTCCGCTATTAGTTATTTAGAAGATATATTTAAGTGATTTGAGTTAAATAAAGGAACTGGTGTCCGCAAAAGCGAGGATTTAGGCATGTTTTTGCAAAATAAGGGATTCTGTGTCCGTATAGTAAATGATTTTGAGAAAGAACAAACGAAAGCCGTTCGGATAATATGATTACAGCTCGTTTTTTATAGCTGTTATTAATAAAAACAAAAGTAAATTGCAAAAAAACGAAGCAACAATAAATTTCAAACAAATGATGCTCCTTATAAAGCTAAAAAGATGAAGAAACCGTTGTTAGGTTAGCCCTTCCAACGGTTTCTGTTATTTCAAAAGTGATCCAGCAAGATTGTATGGTATTTATTCAGAGCAACCCTAAATATACTGCATTAAACCCACCACATCCCCCCAACAGACTCCCTAACCATGACCGGCTTCAATGTCTGAACCGCCTTCGCAAACCCCTCTTCCACAGACATCAGTCCATCCTCATGCTCAATGCTAACCACATAATCATATCCATAAAGCCGAAGCGTACTAATCATATCCGCCCATACCTTTGAATCATGCCCAAATCCAACCGTTCGGAAGTACCAGGAGCGATTTTGCATGTCACTATATGGAGTCATATCAGTTAAGCCATTTCGGTTCGTATTCGGCTGATCAATAATTGTGTCCTTTGCATGGAAGTGGTGAATGGCATTTTTCCGCCCTAGTATTTTAATAGACTCCAATGGGTCAATGCCTTGCCACCACATATGACTTGGATCAAGGTTGGCGCCGATTGCTGGACCACATGCTTCTCTTAACTGTAACAGTGTGGCAGGGGTATGTACGGAGAACCCGCCATGCAATTCAAGACCAATTTTCACATTAAGCTGTTCAGCCAGTGCTGCTTTTTCCTTCCAATACGGAATGATTTTTTCTTCCCATTGCCATTTCAATATTTCTTGGTACTCATTTGGCCAAGGAGCTACAGGCCAGTTCGGGTATTTCGCGTCCTCATGATCACCGGGGCAGCCCGAAAATGTATTAACGACTGGCACACCAAGCTTACTAGCTAGTTGAAGTGTTTTCACAAAGACGGCATCCGCTTCCTCAGCCATTGCCTTTTGTGGATGGAGCGGATTTCCATGACAGCTAAGAGCACTGATTACCAATCCTCTGCTAGCAATCTTTTCTAAGAATTCTTTCTGCTTCCCTTCATCCGCAAACAATTCATCAACCTGACAATGAGCATCCCCAGGATACCCCCCCGTCCCCAACTCCACAGCCTCAATCCCCATCAAAGCAACATAATCAAGCATCTCATCCAAATTCTTATCAGCAAATAAAACAGTAAACACGCCCAATTTCATATAAACACCATCCTCTAAAAAAGATATTTGTAATCCGTTACATGCAACTATAAAAAGTAGATTAAATAAGTTATGTGTATAAAAGCTGCTGAAAAACTCGTTGATTGGAGCGGAGGGATGCGAGACTCCAGCGGGAGTAGTGGGACAGCTGAGACCCCACAGGCGCATGGCGCCGAGGAGGCTCAGCGCCCACCCCGCGGAAAGCGAGTATCCCGGAGCGGAAATCAACCTCTACAATCTAAGCTTTATTATAAAAACTGCAATATTTAACCCTATGTTCTAATATATTGATTAATAATTCAATACATTCTAAAATCATATTTGTAATCGATTACAAACTTCAGTCATAGAGTATGAAAGAGGGAAACGTTCATGGCCAATATCCAGCAGGTAGCTCAAAAAGCAGGTGTTTCCGTTGCAACCGTTTCAAGGGTGCTGAATCATGCGGCATCGGTAAGTCCGAAAACAAGACTTAAGGTTGAAAATGCGATTAAAGATCTAAATTATGAACCAAGCATGCTGGGGAGAAACCTGCGAAACTCTGAAAGTCGGCTTTTATTAGTGCTGCTCCCTAGTATTTCCAATCCGTTTTACACAGAAATTATCAACGGGATTCAAAATACGGCAATTGCCAACAGCTACAACATTCTACTTTGCGAGACAGATTCCAACCCGCAGCGAGAGAATATTTACTTCAATATGATCAAAAACAAATTGGCTGATGGCATCATTTCCATGGATCCGACAATCAATATGCAGAAGCTGAACGAATTAGCGGAGAGCTACCCGGTTATCCTTTGCAGTGAGTATGAGGAAGGCGGATGCATTCCATATGTGACCATTGATAGTGAGCTGGCTGCCTATCAAGCCGTTAAGCATCTGATTAAATTAGGCAATGATAAAATAGCGCTCATTAATTCGGATGAAAAGTTTTTATATGCCAGACAGCGCAGGAGCGGGTATGAAAGAGCTTTAAAGGAATTTGCTCTTCCAATCCGAGAAGAATGGGTTTATCACACAAAAGATCTGGAATTTCAAAACGGTGTTCAAGCAATGCGAATGCTGCTTGAGCAAGAAGAGAAGCCAACTGCTATCTTTGCTGTTTCCGATACATTAGCTATTGGCGCTTTAAAGGGAATCAATGGAAGCGGACTACATGTACCGAACGATCTGGCCATTGTTGGCTTTGATAATATTAGTTTTTCAAACATGACGAATCCTACATTAACAACTGTTTCCCAGCCGATGTACAAAATGGGCTGTACCGCAGCAAACATGCTGATGATGAGTATTAAGGGGGAGCAGGTGGAAAGCGTTGTGCTTGATCACGATTTAATCATTCGCGAGTCAACAATGGGGTAAAAGGAGGTTTAAATAATTGGGAATAAAAGTAGGAATCATCGGCTGCGGTTCGATTGCTAAATTCCGTCATGCACCAGAATATAAAGCTAATCCAAATGTAGATGAAATTGTCTTCTATGATCGGAATGTGGAGAGAGCGAAGAGCTTAGCGCTGGAATTTGGCGGCCGTGTTGTAGAAACAGTGGAAGAGCTATTCAATGATCCAACGATTACAGCAATCAGTGACTGCTCCTCCAATGAAGCTCATCACATCCATACTTCGAATGCGCTGTTAAGCGGTAAGCATGTTTTATGTGAAAAGCCAATAGCAATTAATGTGCAGTTTGCTGAAGAAATGCTCGAAGCCGAACGAAAATCAGGAAAAAAACTAATGATTGATCATAATCAGCGCTTTACAAAGGCGCACCAAAAAGCAAAGGAAATTCTTGATAAGAAAGAACTTGGCGAAATATTAACCTTTAAAACGTCCTTTGGTCATCAAGGTCCAGAAAGCTGGGGAGTAGACAAATCGAATGCCACCTGGTTTTTCAAAAAAGACCGTTCCTACTCAGGAGTTGCAGGCGATCTCGGCATCCATAAAATCGATTTAATCCATTACTTATTAGATGATGAAATCGATGAGGTGCATGCGTTTCATGGAGCGCTTGACAAGGTGGATGAAAATGGTGATTCAATCCAGGTTTGCGACAATGTTGTCGCCGCATTAAAGACAAAAAAAGGCCGCTTAGGAACAGCATCCTTTTCATGGACCTATTACGGGGCAGAAGACAATTCAACAACAATCTATTGCCAAGATGGGATACTCAAAATCTATCAAGACCCAGAAGCCCAGCTTATTATCGAAAAAAAAGACGGCACCGTCATCAAATATGAACTAGAGCCTATTCAAACAAATAATAACCAAACAAACACCGGAGTCATCGATGCCTTTATCAATTGCATCATCAATGACCAAGAGCCCCCAGTTACTGGAAAGCAAGCACTTGCATGTCTGAAGGTAATTGATAAAATACTAGGCTTGTAGTACCAGATGCTAAAAAAACAAGATTGATGTAGTAAATAACTAGTGAAACTACAAAATAGATTAGTTGATTGGAGCGGAAGGTAGCGAGACTCCTGCGGGAAGAGTGGGACAGCTGAGACCCCACAGGCGCTCGCGCCGAGGAGGCTCAGCGCCCACCCCGCGGAAAGCGAGCTGCCTGAAGCGCAAATCAACCTCTACCAACAAAATATTATTTACCAAATCTACTTTAGAAAAAAAGTAATATTTTCATACTAAATATGTAATGGATTACATATTTTTAACTAGGGCTCTTATCTTATTTTTACAAAAAGAGTACTTCTGTTTCAATGTAATCAATTACATAGCTGACAGGAGGGTTGGAAAAATGTTAAAGCAGCTTGCGATCAATTCAAATACGTATCACGGCTTCTCACTTGAAGAGGCAGTCAAAGGCGCAAGTCGAGCTGGATTCACACAAATCGAATTATCTGCTGTAAAAGACCATACTGCACATGTGTTGCCAGAAATGTCATCAGAACAGCTCAATGACGTGAAGGCATTGCTTCAGGAATATCAGATGAAATGTGTAGGAATTGGCGCACACAGTAATGTCATGAAAACGGAAGGAATCGCTAATCTATTGCGGAGCATCGATTTAGCAGTTGCCTTTAATTGTCCGTATATCATCACAGCAACAGGTGATTCGCATCATGATTCAGATGTGATTGAGGACGAAAAATTATTGGCCAAGAATTTAGAACCTATCATTCAGAAGTGTGAGAGATTAAATAAAATCCTTGTATTAGAAACTCATGGAAATAATTATGCGACAGGTGTTGCATTGAAGCAACTGGCTACCTCACTGAATAACCGTGTCAAAATTAATTATGATACAGCAAATGTGATTTTTTACGGGAATGTTTTGCCGTATGAGGATTTAGAGGCTTCTGCTGACTGCGTGGAATTTATTCATCTCAAGGATAAGCTAGGCTCTAATAATGAATGGAACTTCCCAGCAATCGGAGATGGAGATTTAGATTTCCACAAAGTATTTAACATATTAAAAAATGCAAATTACAGGGGACCCATTAGTGTTGAAATTGAATTTACCCCAACTGGACCAGCAAATTTAGAAGAAGTGAACGACGCGGTTAAAAGGTCTTATCGCTATCTTTCGAGCATATTAGAGTAAGGAGGACAAAATGAAGAATATTGGCCTCGTTGGTTTGGGGTTTATCGGAAAAATGCACCTAAAAGCCTATCATTCGATTGAAAATTGTCAGGTTACGGCCATCTGTACGAGGAGTGAAGTAGGGGACGAAGTGATCACAGACCTATTTCATGGGAACTTTGTTTCTGAATATGATGAGTTATTGCATAGTGAAGATATCGATATTATTGATATTTGTTTACCTACTTATTTGCATGAAGAGTATATTATCAAGGCGGCAAGAGCAAAGAAGCATATTATTTGCGAGAAACCGTTAACCTTATCTCTCGAATCCGCGAAACGTATTTTTAAAGAAGTTCAAGAGAATGGCGTAAGATTATTTGTCGGCCATGTGCTCCGCTTTTGGCCAGAATATAAGCTGATCAAAGCCTATAGTGAATCTGATCAATTAAAGGATATCGAAATTGTTCATGCGCAGCGACTAGGCCAGGCTCCAGCTTGGAGTGAATGGTTTCAGCATCCAGAAAAAAGCGGCGGTGCTTTGTTTGATCTTCATATTCATGATATTGATTTCGTTACTTATCTGCTCGGCGAAGCAGAAGCCGTGTATGCAGTAGGCACGAAAAATAAGCATGGGGCATGGGATCATCTGATGACGACCCTTTCTTTTAAAAATAGCAAGAAAGCATTTGTTGAAGCTTCTCATCGAATGCCAAATGGCTATCCATTTACGATGTCTTTCAGGGCACAAGCGGTCCAAGGTACATTGGAATACCATGTTGCGGCTGGAGAGAATATCGAGCAGATCGATAATCAACAGTTTGTTTACTACAATAATAAAACGAAATCCTCCATAGACATGGCTGATGGTGATACCTTTTATAATGAACTATCGTATTTTGTGCATTGCATTGAAATGAATCAGGAAAACAATGTCATTCCTCTAGAAGATGTATTTTATACGCTCAGGCTCTTGAAGGCGATTGAAGCATCGTTAGAAACAGGGGAGAAAATTTGGATTTAACATCTACTCATAATACACCCACATTCCCAGTAGAAATTCCTCTCCATTTTTCAGCACTTTCATGTAAGCGTTCTTACACTCTGTATGTTGGCTTTATTTCCATAGATAGCAAGATTAAAAATAAGGGGGAGCTAATTTTATGAAAAAGGCTTTTTATCTCTTTATGCTGCTTGTGTTGTGCTTGATTCCAGTCTTAAGTGCTTGTAACTCAGAAAAAACAAATGAAGGTGGCGGTACCGACTCAGAAGGTGATTCAGGGGATAAGAAGTATAAAGTTGGCATTCTGGCACCAGCTGTTACACATGGTTGGGTTGCGGCAGTTGCCTACCATGCAGAAGCACGTGCAAAAGAGCTTAACAGTGAAATTGATTATCAAATCCAAACAAGCACCAATGCAGAGGAAATGACTTCGCAATTAGATGATCTAATGACGTGGGGAGCAGAAGCCATAGTCGCCTTCCCGCAGTGGGAAGGGATGGAAGTACCGATTCAAAAAGCAATCGATGAAGGGATCAAGGTGGTCAATTTCGATATCGTCATTGATTCAGACGATGTTTATCGTGTAGCCGGTGACAATGAAGACATGGGAATTCAAGGTGCAAAATATATTGTAGACAAGATCGGCACAGAGGGAAATGTCGTCATTCTTGAAGTTCCATCATCAGGCTCTGTTTCTGAGCTTAGAGGGAAGGGCTTTACTGATACGATGAAGGAAATTGCCCCTAATATGGAGCTTCACACCTATGCCACCCAGTTTACACGAGAAGATGGCTTAAAGGACTTTGCTGATATTCTAACAAGCCTGAATAAAATCGACGCCGTCTACTCAATGGACGATGAAACATCGATCGGTGTCCTGCAAGCAATCAAAGAATCAGGCAGAACAGATATTAAAGTCGTAACAGGCGGAGGCGGCATGCAAGAGTACTTTAACATGATGCCAGAAAACGAAGACATCTGGATTCAATCTGCCCTTTACAGCCCAGCGATGGTAAAAGACGCAGTAGACGTCGCCCTTAAAGTGTTAAAAGGAGAGGGAGTAGACAAGGAAACAATCATCCCAACAACCATCGTAGACAGAGATAATTATGAAGAATTCATCGACGCTAACTCACCTTACTAAAAAATAAACTTTCAAAGAGAGGATATGGCACCTTGCTATAGCCTCTCTTTTCTAAGATTGTTATCTGAATCTATGTTGAGTAAGTAATGTTGAAAAATTTATTAGTTGATTGGAGCGGAAGGTGCGAGACTCCTGCGGGCGCAGTGGGACAGGTGAGACCCCGCAGACGCTTTAGCGTCGAGGAGGCTCACCGCCCACCCCGCGGAAAGCGAGTACCTGGAGCGCAAATCAACCTCTACCAAATTGAATTTAACAGCCTTTCTACTAATCTACCCGGATGTGATTCTATGATTGAAATGAGAAATATTAAGAAGTCCTTTGGAAACAATAATGTAATTAAGGACGTATCGTTCACGCTTAATGGCGGGGAAATCTGTGCACTATTAGGAGAAAATGGCGCAGGAAAATCAACATTAATGAACATTCTCGGCGGCGTCCACCAAATGGATTCCGGCTCTATCACAGTCAATGGCAAGGAAGTCCTATTCCATACCCCAAAACAATCCCAAGAAACGGGAATTGCCTTCATCCACCAAGAACTGAACTTAATCAACGACTTGCCCATCTACGAAAATATGTTTCTAGGAAGAGAGCTTAAAACAAAAAGAGGAAGTCTGGATTTAGAAAAAATGCAGGAAGAAACAGAAAAAATTTTTAAACAAATGAACGTCAATCTCCATCCAAGCACAATGGTTCGTGATCTAGATGCTTCCTATAAACAAATCATCGAAATCTGCCGTGCCATGATGACGAATGCCTCCTTCATTATTATGGATGAGCCGACCACCTCCTTAACCGATCAGGAAATCGAACGGGTTTTTAAGATGATGAAAACATTAAGTGACCACCAGGTTGGGATTATCTTTATCTCACATAAATTGAATGAAGTCATGCAGGTATGTGATCGCTATCTCGTGCTTCGAGATGGAAATCTTGTCGCTGAAGGTAATGTAAATGAAGTAAATACGAATGATCTGGCCCGTTTTATGGTTGGTCATGACGTGAGGACAGAGGCGTTAAACAGAGAGAAAAAGATAGGCAAAGAGATTTTACGTGTGGAGAATCTTACAACTAGCCATTTCTTCAGAAATATTAGCTTTACGATTAATGAAGGGGAAATTGTTGGCTTTACCGGTCTGCTTGGCGATGGACGCAGCGAACTCTTCCAATCTATTTTTGGAGCGGAAAAGCTTATTTCTGGAAAAATCTATCTAGGTGATAAAGAAGTAAAAATGATGAGTACCCAACAGGCGATTAAAGCGGGAATTGCGTATGTCCCTAGGAATCGCAAGGAAAATGCCATTATTAAGGATATGGATATTATCGAGAATGCCTCTATCGTAACATGGCCAGCTTTTTCAAAAAAGGGCACGATCAATAGGCAAATGCATAAGGAGATGTTTGAAGAACAGCGCAAAGCACTGCGAATAAAAATGGGTGAGCTGACGGACAGCATTACGAGCCTTTCAGGCGGAAATCAGCAAAAGGTGATCTTGGCGAAATGGCTGGTGGCAAAGCCAAAACTATTAATCTTGGACAATCCTACCCAAGGCGTGGATGTCGGAGCAAAGGAAGATATTTATGATATTATCTTGAAGCTTGCCGAAGAAGATATCGCCATTGTTGTGCTTTCAAGTGAAGCTAATGAAATTATTCGCATCTGCGACCGGGCTATTGTTATGTATCATGGTGTCATTCAAGGGGAGGTAGCAGGAGAAGAGATGAATGAGCATGCGATTATGAGGCTTGCTACGGGTGGACTTCTGAAAAAGGAGGGATAGACAGTGATGAAACCAAATCAGGATAATGCTGCATTAAAAAAGAAGCAAAGTTTTTTTCAATGGTTCAAATACAAATGGTTAAGTGATCCGCTTTTTAGCATTGCCATTGCACTCATCATCATGATTATTCTGCAAACGCTCGTCTTGGGCTTTGATTATGATTCATTTGGCAGCTGGTTTCAGGCCTGGACGAATAACTGGATCAACATCCTTCGAAATAATGCCGCAACAGCCATTGTTGCTTTAGGGATGACCTTTGTCATTATGACTGGAGGAATTGATTTAGCTGTCGGCTCTACACTTGTTGTCACCGGAGCCCTGTCCATGATGCTTCTTGATACTGGAACGAAAGGGTTCTTGCTAGCAGCTGGAATTTCAGGTGTTCCAGCATTTATCATTACCATTCTTGTCGTTTTGCTTTTCGGCTATTTATTAGGCTCTTTAATAGGAGTATCGATTACAAAAGGAAAAGTACCGCCATTCATTGCCACCTTGGGCGCGATGATGATCTTTCGAAGTGTCACACAGCATTTCATGCAAGGCTACAATCCGAAAGTGCCAGCGGAATTTTTACAAATTGCAAGCTTTAAAATTGGAAATTACATGATTATGCCCATTATCTATTGGGCAATCATTGCTTATATCCTTTACTATGTATCGAAAAGAACGCCATTTGGCAGGCAAATTATCGCGGTTGGCTCAAACGAACGAGCGGCCAAACTATCTGGCATCAATGTCGAAAAGGTAAAGCTGCGCGTCTATGCACTCATGGGCCTCCTTGTATCGATTGCGGCAATCATTCAGGTGTCTCGTATCGGTTCAATGGATTTCTCAAATGCAGGAAGAGGCATGGAAATGGATGCCATTGCTGCAGCCGTTGTCGGCGGAACCAATATGATGGGCGGAAGGGGATTCATCCTTGGAACGGTCTACGGAATGCTCATCATTGCTGTCATGAACAATCTCTTAAATTTATTTGGTGTACCACCTTTTTTGAGAGAAGCTTTTAAAGGTGTGATCGTTATTGCGGCGGTGCTTTTGCAGAGGAAGGAGAAGAGTTCGTGAGGGGGTTTACTAGGGCCGGCTTTTGAAGGAAAGCTGGCTATATTCAATAGAAAAATAGTGCCTGCCAACCGATTAGGTGACAGGCACTATTTATTTTTGTATGTAATTCCTCGTCCTTATCTATGCTGATCCACCAAAATCTGATTCCCATCCGGATCTTCAATTATAAAATGAGCTGGTCCTTCACTAGATTCAGCCGCTTCAGTCAGAATGTTTACTCCTTTTTCCTTCAGCTGCTTTTGAAGCTCGCGAATGTCTGTAAAGGATTCAAGGTTTTCCGCATTTTCATCCCATCCAGGATTAAAAGTCAGGATGTTTTTTTCAAACATTCCTTGGAATAGCCCGATTATGCAATTTTCATTCTTCATAATAAGCCAATTGTGTTCCATATTGCCCCCGAATACTTGAAATCCGAGGTTTTCGTAGAATGCTTTTGAGATCGTAATATCCTTAACGTTTAAACTGACAGAAAATGCGCCTAGTTTCATGGGTATCCCACCTTTTTATTAATGATTTAAATATTGAATTGCTTCATAGATTTAGTATAAATGAGTAGGTGTAAATACACAATATTTCCCATTTGATAAGAACGAATTCTGAGCTATTAGCACAAATCTTTCGTTTGGAAGAATGCGAATAAATAGGTGGAAAAAATATCTACTTTCATTCTAAAATACTGAATACGAATGATGCACTTGGATATTTTAATAAAGATAGGATGAATCAAAAGGTTAAGGTGGCAGCGGATATGGTTTCTAAAAGACATTTCGTATTTAATATTTGTATGGTTGTGATTCCTTGGTTGTCGTTAATATTCTTAGGGAAGCGTGATATTAAACGCTATTCGATTGCGGGGTTCGTCATTATCATATTTGAGATCATCAATCATAAGTTTGGGCAAAAACGTAATTGGTGGATGTTTTTCGATAAACGAAAATCATTTTTAACGAATGAACTTCCTTTTAGTATTGGTCCTTACATGCCTCTCTCCATGTGGTTACTTAAACTTTCGTATGGAAATTTTAAAAAGTTCCTGGGACTTAATGCAATCGCAGATGGACTTTTTGCTTTTCTCTTTATCAATCTTTTTAAGAAAATGAAAATAGTTGGTCTATATCGATTAAATAATTTTCAATTCTTCTTTTATCTATACTATAAAGCCTTTTTATTATACGGAGTGCAGTACTGGGTTGAGAAGAGAAAATGGTTTGGAGTCAAGGGATATTAGGTAGAGAGTTCAAAGAAAAGATTATGGTTGGTTTTTAGGAAAACAAAAAAGTGAAGCTATTTTGTGCTTCACTTCTACGGTTTAATGGTTATTGCATTAGTTCTGCTAGTCAATTGGAAATTATTTAATTTTAAGGATTAAAAAATATCAGCTACAAATGACTGGATGGATGCCGGTAATAGTTGAAAGAATAATCCTTCATATTTAATATCAAGTAGCCCAGCAATGAAAAAAATTAAGATGATTAATAACAATATAGTTCTCTTCTTTCTATTAACTATCGATTTCAAAATGTTTCCTCCCAAGTTGTTCTATATATTAGTCTTTCTTTATACTACAATCAATGACGTGTTCTCCTGCTTCTTCAACATTAACATAAAACACTTAAAGGTTCTTCTTTGGTATGAAGGCCAAAACATAGCCAGATAACAAAAAAACTGTCCTTCATCGAGTGTATGAAGGACAAAACATGGCCGAATAACAAAAAACTGTCCTTCATCGAGTGTATGAAGGACAAAACATGGCCGGATAACAAAAAAATGTCTTTCATCGAGTGTATGAAGGCCCAAACTTGATCGAGTAACGCAATAAATGTCCTTCATTCGAGTTTGATTATGAATTTCTCAATGAAGAATTAGATTAGAAATAAAGCAGAAAGATCACGATCCTCTGCCACAATTATTAACATAAAATGACGCAGTTTGTTGATAGACTTTATTCAATTCCCTATTTATATTTAAGTTATATAGGAGTTGAAGATATGATTGGTATGAATATTCGTATTTTGCGTAAGAGAAACAAAATGAGTCAAGAATTATTAGCTGAAAGGATCAATGTTTCGCGTCAGACCGTAGCCAAGTGGGAGAACGAGGAGGCATTGCCTGATATTCATAAATGCAAAATGTTAGCTGATATTTTTCAAGTAACATTGGATCAATTATCCGGCAGTTTGAGTGAAGAAGAGGTGCAGCATCTTGGTCCCAAGGGGAAACATTTTTTCGGTGTTGTGAAGGTAGGCGAGCGTGGACAGATTGTTATTCCAAAAGAGGCGCGAGAAATGTATCAGATTCAAGCGGGTGATAAGCTTGTTGTTTTGGGAGAGGATATGACTAAAGGAATTGCTATTTTAAAAAGTGAAAGTTTTTTAGAGTTTGCAGATTTGATCCGTAGAGCTGAATCGGAAGTGGAGGACTGAGAATGGGGAAAGTTGTATTCTTTTCAATCCCAGCACACGGTCATACAAATCCAACTCTCCCGGTCGTAGCTGAGCTAGTAAGTAGAGGGCATGAGGTATGGTACTACTCTTTTTTAGAATTTAAAGAAAAAATAGAAGACATGGGCGCTAAATTTCTTCCTTGTGATGAGTTCTTGCCGCCGATTTCTCAAGAGGATTTAGATCGCAAAGCAGGAAAAGATTTTGCGGCATTGATTGAAATGATTGTGGATACGACCATGGCCTTGGAAGAAAAGGCATGTATGGAATTGAGCGAATTTCAGCCGGATTGCATTGTGTCTGATTCCTTATGTGTTTGGGGGAAATTATTTGCTAAGAAATTAGGAATTCCATACATCTGTTCAACTACATCCTTCGCATTTAATCGCCATACGGCCAAGCTGATGAAACGCAGTATGAAGGAAATATTGAACATGATCATTGGAATGCCAAGAATTAATAAGAAATTACAGATGTTACGTTCCTATGGGTATGAGGTTGAGAGTTTGATCTCTTTAATTCAAAATGATAATGACACAGATACGATTGTGTATACATCAAGAAAGTTCCAACCGATGGCGGATACGTTTTCTGATAGATATGCCTTTGTTGGTCCCTCAGTCCGACAAACTCCTAAAATATCAAAAGAAAGACAAAGTAGACAATTGATTTATATTTCATTAGGAACGGTGCTTAATCAAAATAAGGATTTTTACCAAAATTGTATCCAAGCATTTGCTGATAGCCGTTATGAGATTATCATGTCGGTTGGTGAAAAAACAGTGATTGATTCACTTGGTCCTATCCCAGATAATTTTACTGTTCAACATAGAGTAGATCAGATGGCCGTATTGCAGAAGGCAGATGTATTTATTACCCATTGCGGTATGAATAGTGTGAATGAAAGTCTGTATTACGGAGTGCCGATGGTTTTGTATCCTTTGCATAGCGAACAACGAGCAGTGGCTGATCGTGTAGCTGAACTTGGTGCAGGAATCGAATTAAAAGGAAACAAGCCCAAGCATTTAGCAAAAGCGGTAGCAGATATACTGGCAGATCGAACGTATGTGGAAAATGCGAGAGAGCTCTCTGAAGACTCTAGAAATGCAGGTGGTGCTGTAAAAGCAGCGAATGTAATTTTGAATAAAATACAATAAAAAACAAGCACATTATCGCTAAAGTAATGTGCTTGTTTTTTTTATTATTTGATAATTCTGTATATAACATAAAGGCAGTGTCAATGTATGATATAATTTAAAAAAACGTTTAATAAGGAGCGAATGTGCTTGAGTATTCATTTTGAGGTGAAAAGAACAACCCATGTCACTAAACAAGAGGCATATGCAGGATTGCTTGATCTTGATTCGGCTAACCAATGGATGCAAGGATTAGTGGGAATCGAGCGTTTAGACGAAGGGCCAATGCAGGTGGGATGTCAGTGGAGGGAGACGAGGAGGATGTTTGGAAAAGAGGCAACTGAACATTTCGAGGTTGTCGAACTCAAGGAACCAGAGAAAATTATGCTCCGTTGTGATGGAACGAAGGGAACAACAGGCAAAGGTGAGTTTGTATTTACATACATAGTTGCTTCATTAGATGATCAAACGGTGATTACTTTGGACGGAGAAATAAAGGGACTTACAGGTTTAACTAAATTTTTCGGAAAAATGATGGCAGGAACCTTTAAAAAAGCCTGTGCGAAAGATTTAGATTCGCTAATAAGCTATTTGGAGAAATGAGTAAATAGAAGCAGAAATTAGACAAAACAAACCAATATTGAATAAACTTTCATATTAAATGCAATAATGAAAAAGGTGTTCAGCTCGTGTAGGTTGAATATAAATAATAGATTTATCAGTAATTATTTCCGGGAAAAATAGGAGGATATCATGGGAAGATTAATTCATTTTGAAATTCATGTGGATGATATGGATCGGGCTAAGAATTTTTATGGTGAAGTATTTGGATGGACCTTTGAAGATTGGAGCGATTATGCAGGAGTGCCTTATTTCGGAGCAGTAACTGGCGATGCCAATGAGCTTGGAATTAATGGTGCATTGATGAAACGTCAAAGTGCATCCCCAGAACCTGGTCAAGCGATGAATGGTTACTCTTGTACAATGGGTGTAGAAGATTACGATTCTATTGAAGCGAAAATTCTTGAACTGGGCGGTAAGGTCGCTTTGCCAAAACATGCACTGCCTGGAATGGCCTGGCAGGGATACTATATTGATTCAGAAGGAAATGTCTTTGGAATTCATCAGCCAGACGAGAACGCTAAGTAGAATTTTTCTTTATAAGGCAGCAGCAATTAGCTAGCCACCCAAAGGCTTAAGTAACCAGGTGCTTTTCTTTCATATGAAAAGCACCTTTTTTAATTAGATTCTTTTCTAAAAGATTGTTATTTTTGAATAGGTTGTTTAATTCTATTAACAAAAAAAGTTGTTGATTGGAGCGGAAGGTGCGAGACTCCTGCGGGAAGTGTGGGACAGCTGAGACCCCACAGGTGCTTTAGCACCGAGGAGGCTCAGCGCCCACCCCGCGGAAAGCGAACACCTGGAGCGGAAATCAACCTTTACCAAAAATGTTAAATTAACAGCAATGTTGGAAAGGAATTAGAAACTCTATAAATTCAAATTGAATCTAAAAATTTTTATTTTATGAAAGGTTGAAGTTGTATGATGTATGAAGAAATTATGCAGAAACTTGAGGAGTTAGGTTCTGAGCAAACAAAACAGATTTATAATAATCATGGGGTGAAGGAGCCTTATTTTGGCGTGAAAATAGGGGATTTGAAGAAGCTGGTTAAGTTTGTAAAGAAGGATCATGAATTAGCTTTAAAATTATATGATTCGGGTAATCATGATGCGATGTATTTGGCAGGTCTTTCAGTTAACCCAAAGATCATCACTAAGGAGACTTTACAAGATTGGGTAAAGAAGGCGTACTGGTATATGGCTGCAGAATATACAGTTGCGCAAGTATCAGCTGAAAGTGAATATGCTCTCGAATTGGCGAGGGAATGGATGAAATCAGAGGAAGAAATGATAGCGGTTTGTGGCTGGAGCACATATGCCAACTATCTATCCATCACATCTGATGAAAAATTAAATATAGAAGAAATAAGAGCAATGTTGAATCAAGTGAAAAACACGATACATGAAGAGCGCAACCGGGTAAGATATGTGATGAACGGCTTTGTTATTTCTGTTGGCGCCTATGTGGCTGAATTAAAGGAGGAGGCAAAGCAAATCGCAGAATATATTGGCAAGGTTCACGTTGATGTCGGAAATACAGCATGTAAGGTCCCCGTCGCTGCCGATTATATTAAGAAAGTTGAAGAGAAGAATAGAGTAGGGATGAAGCGAAAGACTTGTATTTGCTGATAAGCTCCCCAATAATTTAAAAACAAAGAGGCTGTCCAAAAAAGGAAGGGTCTTGAACAATTACGTTAGCCAATGGTTCTTATTGGGTTTGGTTTATTCTGAAATTATCCATTTACGGTAGCCAATGAGCCTTATTGGGTTCGATTTATTCTAAAATTACTCGTTTACGGTAGCCAATGAGCCTTATTGGGTTCGATTTATTCTAAAATTACTCGTTTACGGTAGCCAATGAGCCATATTGGGTTCAGTTCATTCTGAAATTATCCGTTTACGGTAGCCAATGAGCCATATTGGGTTCAGTTTATTCTAAAATTACCCGTTTACAGTAGCCAATGAGTTCTATTTAGTTCAGTTTGAACGAAGCTGGCCTTTTGTTTGATTATGGGCATATGATTGCACTCTTAGCACTATTACTAAAAAAGGAGCTATCCAATAATCTAGATTTATTGGACAGCCCTTTCATAATTTATATTAGAATGCAGCAGTCCAGCCACCATCAGCTGTAATAACTGTGCCGTTTACAAAGCTTGATTCATCAGAAGCTAAGAATAGCGCTACTTGTGCGATTTCTTCAGGCTGTCCGATTCTAGGCATAACTCCCTGTACTGCTTTAGTCCGCTCCATGCCAAATTGATTAAAGTTTTGCATGGAAGAAGCAATATTTGTTGCTACACCGCCTGGGGCAATTGCATTACAGCGGATGCCTTTGTTAGCATACATATAACCGGTATTTTTTGTAAGACCAATGACTGCATGCTTGGATGCTCCATATGTTGCACCTGCATGAGCACCATTTAGTCCACCTGTTGAAGCAGTATTAATAATAACGCCACTTTCTTTTTCCAGGAAGAGTGGGATAGCTTTGCGCATCGCTCTCATAACGCCTTTTGTGTTAATATCAAAAATCAAATCCCAGCGCTCATCTAGAATATCACCAACTGGCTCAAATCCATCCATGATTCCCGCATTATTGACTAGAATATCTAATGTTCCGTATTCGCTAACAGCAGTGTCAATCATTGTGTCAATGTCAGCTTGCTTAGCGACATTCACCTGAACGGCCTTAGCGGTGCCGCCTTTTTCAGTAATCCCTTTAACGACTGCTTCAGCCCCCTCAAGATTAAGGTCAGCTACGATTACTTTTGCGCCTTCACTTGCGTATAATTCTACAATAGCTTTTCCCATCCCTGAAGCTGCACCTGTTACGATTGCGACTTTGTCTTTTAACTTCATCCCATATCCCTCCACTATTTTCAAAGAATAATATTGAACATGTGTACAATAAAAATTATACTAGAGAAGGAAAAGCGGTACAATCGGCAGAAAATTCGAGTAATGTTGAGTAATAGACACTTATTTCAATTAGTGTTCAGTACGAGGTGAAAAAAATTTGAAGCAGGATCTTCGAATTATTAAAACGAAAGATAGTTTACGCCATGCTTTACTGGCTATATTAAAACAGAAGCCATTGGAAACAATCACGATCGCCGAATTATGTAGGGAAGCTACCATTAATCGTGGAACGTTTTATTTACACTATAAAGAAGTTCATGAGGTATTTAAAGAGTACTTGGAGGTCATTGTTGAGGATTTAAAACAATCCTATGAAGAGCCTTATCATAAAACGAATTATCATATTCAGAATCTCGAGGCTGATATGATAAAAATATTTCATCATGTAAAAAAATATAAAAATTTTTATCAAATAATCTTTGATGAACGGATCCCGATGATGTACTATTATCTTCTGTTCGATACGATCCGTTCGGTTATGAAGGAATCAATAGAAGAACATCTCGAATTTGATCACAGCATTCAGCTTAATTATCTAATTAGCTATCAGACCAATGCCATCCTTGGAATTCTACTTGAATGGCATCGTCATGGATACGAAACATCGATTCAGGAGCTTAATCGACACCTATTAGCGATTTTGTCGATCAATAGCCCTGTCCGTAAAATGTGATTAATAACTTATGTATAATGGAGGATCATATGGAGTTTATTAGCGACTGGCTGTTAGAATATGAAATGAATCCTACGGTAGTTAAGTATCTTTCAACTATTATTATGATTTTTTTCATAGCGATTATCTGTATTATCGCGAATTTTATTACGAAAAAGATTGTTATTAGAATCATTTCTCATATTGTTAAAAAATCCAAATACCAGTGGGACAATATGCTTTTGGATCGAAAGGTTTTTCATAGGGTCTCACATATTGTCCCAGCGATCATTATTTATAATTTCTCCACTACCTTTGATTACTTTAAGTATTGGATAGAAAAAGGGGCAATCGCATATTTAATTATTGTTGGGCTAATGATTATTAATAGCTTACTAAACGCAATGATTGATATTTATCAAACATATGAAATATCTAAGACAAGGCCAATCAAAGGGTATGTACAAGTTGTGAAAATTATTGTAATCACACTTGGGATTATCATGATTATTGCGAATCTGATGGGGGAAAGTCCACTTATTCTATTAAGCGGAATTGGAGCGCTGTCAGCTGTGCTCATGTTGGTTTTTAAGGATTCGTTACTTGGACTAGTTGCCGGAATTCAGTTATCGTCCAATGATATGGTCCGGGTTGGTGACTGGATTCAAATGCCTAAGTATGGAGCAGATGGAGACGTGATTGATATCTCCTTAAATACCGTACAGGTGCAAAATTGGGATAAGACGATTACGATGATTCCAAGCTATGCCTTAATTTCCGATTCCTTTATTAATTGGAGAGGGATGCAAGCCTCTGGCGGTCGACGGATCAAGCGGTCTTTATTTATTGATACAAATAGTATTACCTTTTGTACCGAGGAGATGGTTGAGAGGTTTAAAAATATCCACCATCTAACGGACTATATGACCAAAAGAGAACAAGAAATTGATGAGTATAATACAAAGAACGAAATTAACCGCAGTAATCCTGTCAATGGAAGGGCTCTTACTAACATTGGTGTTTTTCGAGCGTATGTAGGTAATTACTTGCAAAAACATTCTGGCATCAATCAAGAAATGACTTTAATGGTCAGACAGCTGGCACCTACAGAGAACGGGCTGCCATTAGAAATATATGCCTTTTCAAATGATATTAGATGGGCCATATACGAATCCGTTCAAGCGGACATCTTCGACCATCTCTTTGCAGTCGCACCAGAGTTCGGTCTCCGCTTATTCCAGAACCCTTCTGGTAATGACTTGAGAACAGTAATGAATGAATCAAAAACAGAGATTGAGAGAGGGCATTAGTAGTTTCAAAATTAAAACACTCGTGAAGGTTGCTATCCCAATAGTTGCGAGTGTTTTTATACTTTCACCCAAAAAGACCGGTTGATTGGAGCGGAAGGTGGCGAGACTCCAGCGGGACGTGTGGGACAGGTGAGACCCCACAGACGCGCTAGCGTCGAGGAGGCTCACCGCCCACCCCGCGGAAAGCGAGCCACCTGGAGCGGAAATCAACTTTTACAAACTAAATGTTGATTAGCAATTAAGTTGCAAATACAACCTTCACAAAAATAAATAGCCATTCCTACTTGCTATGAAATTTGAAAAAATATCAAGTATTACTATTTAAGAGTCCGAACAGTATAATCAGGAATGGGAGATGAGACAAATGAATAAAAATGACATTGCAAACGTCCGAAAACAATTTAAACTAAACAATCGATTGATGAATATTCGAGAAATCTTTAATGTGTATATAAAAAAAGAATCAGGTGAGATTTACCATCAGGTCAGTCAGCCGTTTCAATTGCTGGAGCAGGAAGCACAAGAGTTGTTTTTAATGAACTTTAAAAAGGTTCTGACAGGAAATCTTGATGCGAAGCTGTTTGAATTGAAATTCAGACGTGATGTGGAAGACAGCACACAAATGATTCTATATGAAGGATTAAGTGCCGATTCGGAAGACTGGAAAGAAAACATGCTGAGTATCGTCGCAAAAATGTTTGCTCACGCTGTTTATGAATTCGATACAGTCGTTACTTTTATTCGGGGAGAATACCAAAAGGTAACTAAAAAGCGTGATCTGGATTCTGGAGAAGGTGGGGATGATGAGGTCTATTCCAATGAATTTATCCTCTGCAGTCTCAATAAAACCGATCAGCCTAAGAAAGCTTTGCTGTTTGATTATATCGAGAAAGAATTCAAATCAAATAACGCGGTGGATCCGATAATTAATTTAACTGCTCCGTTAACAGGCTTTATGTTTCCTGCCTTTAACGATAATGCGGCAGACGTGAATCATATTCTCTATTATGGCGGGAAAGTGAATCAGCCAGATACGATGTTTATCGAAGAAGTCCTCCATTGCGAAGATATTATCACTGCCATAGAAGAAAAGGACAGCTTTGAACAAATTGTAAAAATGGTCGCTGGGGACGAAGTCGATACGAATGTCATTTCTAATGTGTATGAGGAAATTGACAAGATGGTCCAGGAAAGTGTGGAAAATGAAGAAAGCGAACCTCCTACGCTGGATTCTCGAGACATTGAACGCATCTTAGAGGTAAGCGGTGTAGAGAATGTCGACACCGCCAAAGTAGAACATGCCTTCAAAAGTGTCGTCTACGATGTCAGTCATGAAATTAAAGCGAGCAGTGTGATTCCTAAATCAATTAAGATCAATACGAAGATTGCAGATGTATCTATTCATCCGAAGGACCTGAAAAGTGTAAAATATATTACCTATGAAGGAAAAAGATGCCTCTTACTAGAGGTGGAGGAAGATGTGGTCGTCGAAGGATTTCGACTGCCGAATATGTCTAATCATCAATAAAATAAAAAAGGAGATAGCCGTTCAGGAAATGGCTATCTCTTTTTCTTGTGTCAGTCTGATTTAAACAACAATTCTAGTAATAACGAGTGCTTTAAAATTTGCCAGACCAATACTAACTTGCAATGCTGCAAGCCGATGCTAATGAATGTTTTTACGAACCTAATTTTTCCTTTAATCGGTAAAAGAGGGATCTTACTTTAGTTTATGTGACCATATATCCCAATAAATGTAACAAACGGTCTCTATTAATCATTTATGAACCCAATTCTGCTAATAAATGTAACTTCCGGTCTCTATTAATCATATATGAACCTAATTCTGCTAATAAATGTAACTTCCAGTCACTATTAATCATCTATGAACCTATATGTTCCAATAAATGTAATATTCAATCCCTATAAGTTTTAAATATGTTTATTTTAATGATTTTTCACCTGATTATATGTTAAAATGCCAAGGTTGTGTTTTAAAGAAAGGGTAGGAGAAATGATGAATAAACAGACAACTCAGACGAAGTTACTGAAGGAATACTTTTTTATTGTGATTGGTTCTATCTTAGTGGGTTTATCCTATAATATATTTCTATTGCCTGCGAGGCTTGCGGCAGGTGGTGTTTCAGGTATTAGTACAATTCTTTTTGAACTATATCAATTTAATCCAGCTTTCGTTCAGTGGTTAATTAATATTCCGCTATTTTTCGCTGGTCTCATCCTTCTTGGGAAAGATTTTAGCATAAAGACATTAGTAGGGATCTTTTTTGTTCCGTTTACCATATGGGTAAGTGCCGATATTCCTTTTAAAATTGATAATCCGCTGCTATCTGCGATTTATGGAGGAATCCTTTTAGGAGTTGGTCTCGGAATTGTTTATCGTGGAAAAGGCTCTACAGGCGGCTTGGCAACAGTCGCACAAATTGTTAAAAAATATACAGGATTCTCGAGTGGCTATTCTCAGCTAATCGTTGATGGATTTGTAGTTGTCAGCTCTGCCTTTGTTTTTAATTTTGAGCTTGCTTTATATGCGATGATGGCTATTTATGTGACAAGTAAAGTGATTGATTTTGTTCAACTGCAAACCTCTCCGTCAAAGCTTGTTCTTATTATTACGGAGGAGGAGGAACATATCCAATCCATTATTAAAGATGAAATTGACAGGGGGCTAACAAAAGTCCGCTCCATAGGCGGTTTCTCTAATAAAGAAAAAACGATGATTCTATGCGTAGTTGAGCAGGAGGAAGCGATTTATTTAAAAAAGGTGCTCCAGGAGCAAGAACCTAGCTCGTTTGTTGTCTTTCTTAATGCCTCCGAAATTCTTGGACGAGGGTTTTCTTTGTCCAAAAGTAATGGGTAAATTCGAAAATAATTCTGCTCATAACCTTAAAATGACGGCTGTCATACGTTACTGCGTTGGCTACTCATTCGTCGCAAAGCCAGTATAACAGCACTGAAAAAAGCTGACACCCACTCATACGGTGTCAGCTTTAACTCTATTAAGATACTCATTCTCTCGCAACAGTTCCCAGTTCCTTCTCCGGTAAACTCAAAGCTATGACTGCTACGACAATTAGCGCCCCGCCAATCAACTGGAAGCCTCCAAATGATTCGTTTAGCCAAGTAATTGAAACGATTACTGCAACAAGTGGCTCGATGCTTGATAAAAGGCTCGTCTCCATGGCACTTAAGTATTTTAGACTCCCTATATAGAGAACAAATGAGAGTGTTCCGCTAAATATGGCCAGAAATAGCATAGTGGAGGTTTCGAATGTAAATGTTTTTGCAAGGGCCAAGAAGCTAAACTGCCGATTACATAAAAGCAAAGCAATTCCCGCAAGCAGCATCCCCCAGCCGACGATAAGTGGCGACCCCCACTTCTTTATTAATGAAGCAGGCTGAAGCGTATAAAAAGTGAATCCGATTGCGGTTAGTAATCCAAAGATAATGGCGACTTTTGTTAAAATAATATTCTCGATCGATCCATTGGTAATCAGAAAAAAGATTCCCGAAAGAGCTATAATGATTGACAGCATTTGAATAAATGTCGGCAGCTTCTTGTACTGGATGGCAACGTAAATCGTAATCAGTACAGGACCAAGAAATTGAAACAAGGTAGCAGTTACCGCATTGCTAATTCGAACGGTTTCAATAAAGGCATATTGAGCACCTAACATCCCAATGATTGCGAAAAGGATTAATTGGATCCATTGGCGTGGTTCCTTCCAAATGGAAAAAATGCTTTGTTTTCTAATGGATAAAACAGCTAATATCAAAATGCCTGCTAAGAGCAGTCTGATAATTAAGAAGTCAAGTGATGTAATGGTTGTTTGCTGAAAGAGCCATTGAATAATAGGACCGGAAATTCCCCATAATGTGGCCCCGCTAATAATCATTAATAATCCGAGACGGCGTGATTTGTTCATGATGCATACCTCCTAAATACACTTTTGCACAAGCGCTAAGCATAGAGGTATTATATATAATAACTGGTGCTACTTTAAGTATCAGATTTCAAAAGATTGAAGGGGTCAGTTTTGATGCTAGAGATCACACCAAAGCTTGATAATCAAAGCGGGAAGCCATTATATGTCCAGCTTTATGAATATATAAAAGAGGAAATCAAAGTGGGGAACATATCTCCTGATGCAAAGCTTCCATCCAAAAGAAGACTTGCCACGCATCTTTCATTAAGTCAGAACACAATAGAAGCCGCTTATGAACAGCTGATTGCAGAGGGGTACATCCAATCCATTCCTCGAAAGGGCTATTATGTATGTAAGCTGGACCAGGATTTAGTAGATAGCTTTAGCCAGCTGTCAGCAAATTTTATTAAGGAAAAACAATATCATGATACAGACTGCTTATATGATTTTTCACAAACGGGTGTGGATACCCGTTCCTTCCCATTTGGAATACTTCGTAAACTGACGAATGAACTATTGCGTTCAGAAAGTGACCAGTTGTTAAGGCTTGGCCATCCACAGGGAGACTATGATTTTCGCAAAGCCATAGCCAAATATCTCTATGAATCACGTGGTGCCAGCTGTTCGCCAAGCCAGATAATTATTGGGGCTGGCACACAATATTTAATTCGATTGCTGTTTCAGTTACTTCAAGGAGGAATATTTGCTGTTGAAGACCCTGGCTATCATCGCAGACATGTTGCTTTTGAAAAATGGGAGCGGGTGAAGATGATTCCATTAGATGAGGATGGGATGATTGTTTCACGTCTGGAGGAAAGTGGAGCCAATGCAGCGTTTGTTACGCCATCTCATCAATTTCCATGCGGAATGATCATGCCCATCTCAAGAAGGATGCAGCTATTGCATTGGGCTAATAAGAGTGAAGGTCGATACATCATTGAGGATGATTATGATAGTGAATTTCGCTATTCGGGTAAGCCCATCCCTGCTTTACAAGGCTTAGATACGAATGAAAAGGTTGTCTATATGGGAACCTTTTCAAAAGCATTCCTCCCTTCACTAAGGGTAAGCTATATGGTTCTACCTAAGCCACTTATTGACATATATCAGAATGAATATTTTTTCTATGCACAAACGGTTTCGCGAATGGATCAAGCTCTTTTAAGAAGATTTTTAGAAGAAGGGTATTGGGAGAAGCATATTAGCAAAATGAGGGTGACCTATCATAAAAAGAGGGATGTCCTTGTAACGGAAATCATGAAACAATTTCCTGAATCAGCAGAGATTATCGGCCAAGACTCCGGCCTGCATGTGTTAGTACGCGTAAATAACGGCATGACAGAGCAAGAACTAATCGAACAAGCAGGACACTATAAAAGTAAAGTTTATCCACTATCTGCCTATGGAATCCATGATAATAAGACAGTGTTACTAGGCTATGCGACATTAACTGAAGAAGAAATACAGGATGCAGTAACATTGCTTGCAGAGGCTTGGTTTTAAGCGATAGCCTAGCCTGTAGAGTTGAATGAAGGACATTATTCTTGTAAACTAGCCAAGCATTGTCCTTCATAGCTTTGATGAAGGCCATTTTCTGTGTAAACTAGCCAAGTTCTGTTCTTCATAGCCTTGATGAAGGCCATTATCCGTGTAAATTAATCAAGCATTGTCCTTCATAGCCTTGATGAAGGACATTGTTCTTGTAAATTAACCAAGTTTTGTCCTTCATAGTTTTGATAAAAGCTATTTCCGCAAAAATAATATTAAGATTACTCTCTTTTCTTTGTTTTGCTCTTGTTCAATAAAAAGGTACCTTGCTATGGAGGATGCTAGATAAAATCAAAAAGTTGCTCGATAATCAAAAAAGTGCTCGATAATCCAAACTTAAAACAAAGAATACTCTTAACTAATAAAATGTAATTAATCACTTCCATCCAAGTAGATAATCCAATAAAAATATCCGCCCATTGTAAACGGGCGGACAGCAACTGCATTCAAATTCTTAATAATTTAAGTGAATCCCTTTTTTATAGACTTCATGTGCTAAACGGGTAGTGGCTACTGCTAAATTAGCATAAGTTACTTCCTGCTTTGGATTGAATTTATTATTATTCGTTGTTAATAGCCCTAACGAGTGTGCTAATGCTACATAGCCAATGTTTTCTGTTTTAACATCTTTGGCATCTGCAAATTTAAGCTGATAAATGCCTTGATTTTTGGCTGCTTGTTCGAGGCCTAATAGGCGAATATACCAAACGGCTAACTCTTCTCTTGTAAGACGCTTGTCCAGATCAAAAGTTGCCTTTTCTTTATCAAGTACTTCTAGCGTAACGGCACGTTCAACCACTTGGTATAATGGATGATCAGGTTTTATATTATCAAATGATTGACTTGTATTGCTTTGCCCAGGGTAGTATTCGATATAGAATTGTGTGAGAGACTTCATGATGATTTCAAGGGCAGCGCCTTTTGTAATCTTCGAATCTGCATTAAATGTCTTCACGTCCCCAACATCGATAATCCCAGATTGAATAAGATGATTTAACTCTTTTTCTGCCCAAGGATGGGAGACTGCAGGACGATTTTTCTCAAAAGAATTGCTCCACTCGCCTGTGTTTGCATCTAAAGAGCTATATGGACTTTTATTGAATTTTGGTGTATAGACAAGATGATAGTGACTTTGCTTTTGGTCGAATCCTTCTTTTGTATAGCTAAGATCTAGGCTTAGGTTTTCAAAAAATGTAGCCTGTGCCTTTTCTTTTGAAATGACTTTTTCAGTTGAAGGCCATTTTTCAATAGCGGATTGATTCACATTCAAACCAAGTAAAGCGCCGTCAGTGGAAACACTAACTGAAAGTTGATCACCCATTACCGGAATATCATTTACTACTCTAGGGAAGGTAAAATGATAGACTCCTCTGTCTTCATCAAAATACGTTTCTCCGCTAGGCATCACGTAGTTGTGAAGATATGAGGGGGAGTATTGTTTCAAATACTTCACTGCTTGATTAAGAGCATCCTTACTTGATAGCACTTGACCTGTTTTTTGACTTTCCCCTTGGTCTCTAAGTACTTCATTCTTAAGGTCATGGTACTGAATAATTTCGCCCGTATGTTTATCTAGTTCCAGATTTGTTCCAGTTCCACCATTGCGATATTCATACATATAATGAATGCTAATGACTTCTTGGCCATTATAATTTTTTCGTTCATCGACGGATTCGATTCTTAGTTTAATCGCATCTGAATCAATTTTGAGTAATTGTTCAGCAAAAGCCTTCGCTTCTCCTAAAGAAAATTTCGTTTGCTTAGAACCAAGCGGTTGAGACACAACGCGCTCCAGTTTTCCTTTCTTAGGAATCTCAGGAGAAAATCCATTCATGGTCTGCCACTCACCTGAAAGTGCATGGATGCCGAATACATCACTTGTTGGTTGATAAACAAGCTTGACATGTCTGTCTCCTGTTCGATAATCAGTTTCTATACTGTACTGTAAATCAATCGAAAGATTCTCTTTCAGCTTCGAGATGATCTCATTCTTAGGTAAGACCTTTGCCACATCATCATAGGATGGCGAAGCATTGCTGCCAGTGTTACGGTAAAATTCACTGACTTCGCCATTTCCGAGTACTGTTACTTGAATTTGCTGATCTGAAATAGGTAATTTATTTTTTGTTCGAATGAAAGAAAAAGAATAGCGGATGGGTTCTGTAAGTATTTGATTATCTGGAAAGTAGTCAACGAGGTTCGTATCTAGCTGATATTCACTGCTTTCAGGAAACTTTTTGATGAATGCTTGTGCCACTTCTTTTGCTTTTTCTTTTGTCACTTTTGCTGGAAATAAAGCATCTGCTACATTGGCAGGCTGATAGTAAAAACGTTCAATCTCTAGTTGATCTCCAATGAAACCGATGTTTCCATATACCTGCTTCCCGCCTATGTTTTTCTGAAAGCTTAAGTCATAGCGGATTGTTTCATCATCAGGAAATTGATGACCTCTTCCCATATAAAAATCATTTTCAGTTAAATAGTTAAACTGGGGGAAAAGCGCTTTGAATTTCTTAATAAGCTCACCCTTTGTAACAATCTCTTCTGTCTGAGCGATTTGAATCTTTACATTAGAATGGTCTTCATTACCGAATGATGTGGCTCCTACACTAGGTGCAAGAATTCCAATGGATAGTCCAGTAGATAGTGTTAACATCCCGAATTTCTTTAACTTTTTCAAAATACCCCTCCTAATATTTAGCAACCCTACTAATTATACTCTATTTTTCCAGAATTGTGGGATAAATTCGAATAATATAAACCATCTTATATTAAGTCATAGAGTAATAGGATGTTTTAACTGAAGGAGCTTAAAAGTAAAAAAATTTTGGATTCATCTAGTAAAAAAAAAAGCAGGAAAATGCATTCCTGCTTTTTTTACACAGATAAAATAGCCATTTAAAAATCAAAGTTATCAGGATCTGGTCCCACTCGATGATTTTGATTGAGGGCATTGATTTGCTCCATGTCTTCTGTAGTTAGCTCAAAATCAAAGATGTTTGCATTTTCAACAATTCGATGCTCTTTCGTTGATTTTGGAATTGTAACAACGCCATTTTGTAAATCCCATCGTAAAATAATTTGCGCGATGGATTTGTTATATTTTGCAGCAATTTCTTGTAAAGCAGGATGATCCAATAATTGACCTTGCATTAAAGGCGACCAAGCTCCTAACTGAATGCCATGCTCTTGGCAGTAAGCTTGAACTTCCTTCTGGGTTAAACGCGGGTGGTATTCGACTTGATTGATCATCGGCATGATTTCTGCATCCTTCATTAATTCTTGCAGATGGTGGACTTGGAAGTTGCTCACGCCAATTGCTCTAATTTTTCCTGCTTTATAAAGCGTTTCTAATGCACGCCATGCCTCTTTATATTTTCCTTCGACTGGCCAGTGAACGAGATATAAATCCAAATACTCCAGCCCAAGCTTCTTTAAGCTAGTTTCATAGGCAGCAATGGTAGCTTCATAGCCTAAATCAGCGTTCCACACTTTAGATGTGACGAATAGATCCTCTCTTGCGATACCTGATTCTTGTATGCCTTCACGGATAGCCTGTCCGACACTTTCTTCATTATTATAAATGGCTGCTGTATCGATGCTACGGTAGCCATGTTTTATTGCGAACTTCACAGCATTTACGAGTTCTGGCCCTTCTTCTACCTTAAAGACACCAATTCCGAACCAAGGCATTTGTACCCCATTATGCAAAGTTGTTGTAGATTGTAAGTTTTTCATTATATTCTTAAACCTCCATTATTTTTTTCTAAAATTGAATTCCCAAAAGCAGTTTTTTTCTGATCACTCCCTTCAAGTCTGCGGCTCAAGCCTGTAAGCAGCACAGCTGCTAGCACCATCAATGCGCCAATCCAAGTGGTGTGAAGAAGGCCGATCGAGTCGGTAATGACACCGCCTAAGAAGGAGCCAATAGCAATTCCTGCATTAAAGGCAGCGATATTGATTGCAGAAGCCACATCAACGGCTGCTGGTACAAAGCGCTCTGCCAGCATGACAGCATATACTTGTAAGCCAGGGACATTCATAAAAGCAAGAAGCCCCATGAGGAAAATCGTGATTAATCCTGCTATTTTAAATGGTGCGGTAAACATCAAGACAAATAGAACAATGGCTTGAACGATAAACATGTAAAACAAGGCTTTAATTGGGTTTTGATTCGATAATTTTCCGCCTACCATGTTTCCAATCGCGATGGCAATCCCGTATACAAGCAGGATGATGGCGACAGTTCCTTCTTTAAATCCTGTAATTGTCTGCAGGATGGGGGATAAATAAGTAAAGACAACGAATGTTCCGCCATAACCTAAAGCGGTGATAGCAAAAACAAGCAGCAATCGTCCATTTGTTATTAATTTGAACTGATCACTTATGGTTGTACGATTTCCTTTTCGCAGATTCGACGGAACGAGGATGCTATTTGCGATAAGCGCAATAACTCCAACAGTAACAATCACGATGAAAGCCATTCGCCAGCCGAACTGCTGCCCGATGAATGTGCCAAATGGAACACCTGTTACAGTAGCAACTGTTAGTCCAGTAAACATAATGGATATGGCACTTGCGCGTCTGTTCTCAGGTACTAAATCAGCAGCAATCGTTGATCCGATCGACATGAACACCCCATGAGAAAAGGCGGAAATGACACGAGCCACTAGTAAAATCTCAATGGTTCCAGCAATCGCAGCAATCCCATTTCCGATAATAAAAATAATCATGATCCAGAGCAGCAATGATTTACGAGACATCCTTGAAGTAAGCGAGGTTAGGATTGGTGCACCAAATGTGACGCCTAATGCATATAAGGAAACCGTTAAACCGGCTGTTGTAACTGGAATTTGTAAATCCTTTGCGATTAAAGGTAGTAAACCGACACTAATGAATTCGGTCGTGCCAATCGCAAACGCGCTCACTGCTAAAGCAAGCAGCGCAAACGTACTTCTTTTTTTATCTACTGACATTTCTTTTCCTCCTAAAAGATTGTGGATTATTGAATCATCATTAAGTAAACTATATAAATGCATGAATACGATGAAGTTCAACCCGCAAATGCTATTATGGGGGACATAGATGTTTAAGAGAAGTACGCACTTTAAAGTGATATAGGCACTAATAGGTGATATAGGTACTTTTTAGTGCCTATGAATAGGGAGGTTATTAGGATGCAGAAAAAGAAATACAATATATCTGTCGAAGCCACATTAGAAGTGATTGGAGGAAAGTGGAAATGTGTAATCCTATGCCATCTCACACATGGCAAGAAACGAACAAGTGAATTAAAGCGCCTGATGCCAGATATTACACAAAAGATGCTGACCCAGCAATTGCGCGAATTAGAAGCAGATGGCGTCATCAATCGAATTGTTTATAACCAAATTCCGCCTAAGGTAGAGTATGAATTAAGTGAATATGGCTGGAGCTTGCAAGGGATTCTAGAATCTCTCTGTGATTGGGGAGAAAAGCATATTACCAAAGTATACGGAGACAAATTCGCCGTACTTGAAGAGAATATTTTGAATGAGCATTTAAAGTAATGCAATATATCAATTATTCCATTTAGATGGTTAGGAAATTCTCTCTTTTGTATTGCAGAGAAATAGGCATGAATCTAGGTTATTAAGTATATATTAGGATTAAATAATCCTTCTGGTAAGAAGTTTCATATAGGCACATGTGACTGATGCGATCAGGCATGGTGGTAAATACAAAAGGGCAATGTTCTCTTTTTAATTACCCCATGCCTTTTTTCATTATCGTAATGATAGGAGAGCGATGATAAATAGAGGACTATAAAGGAGTTTATAAAGATGCTATCAAAGTTTTTTAAGAAACGTAGATTACAAATATTTGCACCAGTGAATGGAGAAGTACTCCCACTTGAGCATGTACCTGATCCTGTTTTCAGCGAGAAAATGATGGGGGAAGGGATCGCGATTATGCCAGCGGAAGGAAGTATTCACTCCCCAATAGCAGGAACAGTTATCCTTGTGGCAGAAACGAAGCATGCGATCGGCATACGATCGCATGATGGAACGGAAATTCTTATTCACATTGGTCTGGAAACGGTTTCACTGAAGGGGAAGGGCTTTACTGTCCACGTTAAGATGGGGGATTCCGTGTCGGTGGGGCAGTTACTTATTGATGTCGATTGGGGGCATGTTCGCGATCATGCCAAAAGCACGATAACAGCCATTGCGATTACAAATAGTGGAGAAAGAGAGATACATTTTGAACAGGTAAAAGAAAGCATTATGGGTGAAACCATACTTATGACTGTTTTCCCCAAGTAAGATGCGATCTGAAATGAAAGGAGGGGATATCCAATTAAAATAAAAAAGATTCTCAATAATAATGCTGTGATTGTCCTTGATGATGGGCGAGAGAAAATCGCGACTGGTGCTGGGATTGCTTTTAACATGAAACGAAATGATAGGGTAATAGCTGAAAAAATAGAAAAGATCTTTGTTATGAGGGAGAATGCCAAGCTGGAACAATTACTAAGCCGCATTCCAGAAGAACATTTCACCATTTCAGAAGAAATTATTACGTATGCTGAAAATCAAATGAATACGAAATTAAATGAACATATTCATCTTGTGCTTACCGATCATCTTTCTTTTGCCATTGAACGAGCAAAGGAAGGCATTTATTTAAGTAACAAGCTTTTGCATGAAATTAAAATCCTATATCAGCGAGAATTTGAAATGGGTCTTTGGGCGATAAAGCATATTAAGGAAAGATGCCAAGTAGAGATGCCTATAGATGAGGCAGCTTTCATCGCACTTCATCTGCATACAATGAAGCCGAAAGGGGGTGATTTACATCAAACGGTTCGGCAAACAGAGATGATCTGGGATATGGTTCAATCAATAAAAAGCCACTTCATGCTCACTATTGAAGAGGATGATATTTCCTATCAACGTCTAATTAGGCATCTGCGATTTACTTTAACAAGATTGAGTCATTATGAGCTTCATAGGATGGATGAGGAAATGTCAGTGATGATTCAAAGGAAGTTCCCTCTTGCTTACAGATGTGCAAGGGAAATGGCGAAGAATTTAGAAAGGCAGCATGGAATTGAGCTGCCTGAACAAGAGTTAGGGTATATTGCACTCCATATTGAACGTTTAAGAAAGAATGAAAGACTATAAAAAATAAGGATCATTCTATATTCTTTCATTTTATTAAAGATGAATAGGAGTTGAATATCTGATGATGAAATATTTACAAAAGCTCGGACGCTCTTTAATGCTGCCGGTAGCTGTATTGCCAGCAGCTGCGATCTTAATGGGGATTGGGTACTGGCTTGATCACGACGGCTGGGGGTCAGGGAATGTCATAGCAGCCTTCCTAATTAAAGCTGGGGCTTCGATTATTGACCATATTCCAATCCTGTTTGCAGTCGGTGTAGCACTGGGAATGTCTAAAGAAAAAGATGGGTCTTCTGCATTGAGTGGCTTAGTCGCCTTCTTAGTCGTAACGACGATGTTATCGACAGATACAGTTGCTTTATTGCAAGGGGTGGATGTAGAAAACGTAAACGCAGCTTTTGTAAAAATTGATAATGCATTCATAGGTATTCTTTCTGGTCTTATTGCAGCATGGATGTACAATCGCTTTAGTCATGTGAAACTGCCAGACTTTTTGGCTTTCTTTAGTGGGAAGCGGCTTGTGCCGATGATGTCTGCTCTAATGATGTTAATCGTTTCGGTTCCATTATTTTTTGTTTGGCCAATCGTTTTTGGCGGATTAGTCTCCTTTGGTGAAGGGATTAGTAGTTTAGGAGCTGCTGGGGCAGGGTTATACGGATTCTTTAATCGCCTGCTGATTCCAACAGGCTTGCATCATGCCTTAAATAATGTATTTTGGTTTGATACGATTGGGATTAACGATATCGGGAATTTCTGGGCAAGTTCTGGGGTCAAGGGAGTTACGGGCATGTACCAGGCCGGGTTCTTTCCAATTATGATGTTTGGCTTACCAGCCGCAGGCCTTGCCATGTATCATACGGCAAAAACAAAAAGAAAAAAGCAGGCTGCCTCATTAATGCTAGCAGCTGGATTTGCTTCCTTTTTTACAGGAGTAACAGAACCGCTTGAATTTGCATTCATGTTCTTAGCACCAGCACTTTATGTTGTACATGCGGCTTTAACAGGTCTTTCTTTATTTATCGCCGCTACATTCCAATGGACAGCCGGCTTCGGATTTAGTGCCGGATTTATTGACTTTTTCTTAAGTCTCCGCATACCAATTGCCAATATGCCTCTTATGCTTGTTGTTCAAGGATTAGGATTTGCTGTTATTTACTATTTCTTATTCCGCTTTCTAATTGTGAAATTTAATTTGAAAACACCTGGCAGAGAAGATGAGACAGACGAAGCGAATGAAGATACGACTACAGCTTCTAATGATCAATTTGCTGACTTAGCATCAAAAATTTATGACGGTCTCGGAGGAAATGCTAATATTGTCGCAGTTGATTATTGTGCCACTCGTTTGCGCGTGGAAGTGAATCATATGGATCAAGTGGATCAAAAGGCCATCAAAGCTACAGGTGTACCTGGAATTCATATTGTGGGGCCGGAAAGCATTCAAATCATCATTGGCACGAATGTTCAGTTTGTTGCAGATGAAGTGGAAAAAATACGCAAAAATAGATAAGTAGTTTCCTATTTTCAAGTGTATTGATCAGGAAAAAGCTGTTTAACAAGGGGAATCCTGTTAAACAGCCTTTTTTTATTTAAAAGATACGAATTGTTAAATCATATTGTGCACGAAACAGCCATTGGTGTACCCGCTCATTAAGTTATTCATTCGAGTAAAACCTATTCGTGTGTACACCAATGGCTCTCAATCAATAATCTATTCTTTAATCAACTGATATAGTGAATGAAGATCCTCTTTGGATAAAATTCTGGGTACAGGGTAAAGGGGATTGGCTTCATTAAAAGCACGTTCTACCATCAATGGAATATCGCTTTCCATGATGCCATTCACTTTATTAGGAATCCCCATGCTAGTATTAAGCCCCTTTATTGCCTCAATAAACATTCCGGCCTTTTGCTCATTTGTATCAACGGATGTGCCTATTCCGACTAAATCAGCTAATTCAGCTAAAGGAGCATGTACGGATTTGCCATAATACTCTAAGACATAAGGCAAAATGATCGCATTAGCCAGCCCATGCGGAAAGGAGTAAAAGCCGCCAAGAGTATGAGCGATCGCATGTACATACCCAACATAGGCTCGAGTAAATGCGATGCCTGCAAGATAAGCTGCTTTTTGCATATTTGTTCGTGCGGAGATGTTGGCACCATTGGAATAGGCTTCATATATGTTATCGAATATCAGCTTTACCGCCTTTTGGCTAAATTCTTTTGTCTCTTCTGTATTGCTTCTGCCGATGTATGCCTCAATCGCATGGGTCAATGCATCCATACCTGTTGTTGAAGTAATAGGTGGAGGGAGCTGAACGGTGAGTAATGGATCAAGAACGGCATAATGTGGAATGAGCGACATATCATTAACGGCATATTTTTCATGTGTTTGGCTGTTGGATACAACTGCAACAACCGTAGCTTCACTTCCCGTACCAGCGGTTGTTGGAACAGCAAATAAAGTTGGGATAGGCTTCCTGATTTTTAATTGGCCTTTCATTTGGGAGATACTTTTTTTCGGTCTTGCTATGCGTGCACCGACACCTTTTGCACAGTCCATAGGAGATCCGCCGCCAAAGGCAATAATCCCATTGCAATTATGAGCTTTGTATAATTCTAATGCTTCTTCAATGTTTTCAATAGTAGGGTTTGGAACTGTCTTATCATACACAACATAATCTAACCCTTCATCCCCCAAGGCTTTTAGGAGTCCGTCCATCAGTCCAAGTGAGGAAATTCCTTGATCTGTTACAATTAAAACACGATGGATGCCTGCCGTCTTTATAAGCTTCGGCAGCTGGCTTAAGCTATTCTCTCCCTCGATTAATTCTGGTTTGCGCCAAGGCAAAAAGTTTGAAGCGATTCGATAAGTGCCTTGATATAGTCTGCAATACAGCTTAAACATCGCTTACCCCCATTCTTTGCTCATAGTTTCTTAGTGCGTAAAAGATTAAATTTTCAGTCTACTAATTATATCATTTGGCTGTTGTTTTAGAATATAAGTTTTTAGGTTCTAAGAAGATAGTATAAATTTATTTCTTAGTATAAAATTTGATTAGAAAAGAATTTTTATCCATTTATACTAGGACGTGATGATGATACTTTACGCAATTATTTTGTTTATTCTAGCTGGACTTGCTGAAATTGGAGGAGGCTATCTTATTTGGTTATGGTTAAGAGAAGGGAAGCCATTGTATTGGGGGATTTCTGGAGGAATCGCGTTAGCTTTATATGGTGTGATCGCTACCTTCCAAACGTTTCCATCTTTCGGTAGAGTCTATGCAGCCTATGGCGGTATTTTTATTGTGCTTTCAGTTTTATGGGGATGGGGGATCGATAAAAAAACACCTGATATGTATGATTGGATTGGTGCGGGAATCTGTTTAATAGGTGTTTCTGTCATGTTATTAGCCCCGCGTCAATAGTGGGAAAGATCAATACTGGTGGCAGGCCGTATCCTAAGTTTGTCACCTGAATAACAAGCATCAACTTTTTTCGACAAATTTCTCAAAAAGCCCTTGACGCTAATAGAGAACGGGAGTAATATATAGAAGTTGATTCATTGAAAAAAGGTTCTAACAGGGAAACCTGTTTTATTTTTTTTATATCATGCGGGTGTAGTTTAGTGGTAAAACCACAGCCTTCCAAGCTGTTGTCGAGGGTTCGATTCCCTTCACCCGCTCCATACATATCACAACGCAGTGTTTCGTTTCGAGAAGAACGAGGTGTTGCGTTTTTCCATTTTTAAAGATAAGAAAGTGTAACTTTAGAGTTAGAGAATTGTCTAGCTTCAGGCGCCATCGGTTCGAGATCATAAGCCAATCCGTCACAGTACAACCTTTATGCCGGCTCGTCTTATGCCTGTTACCGATAAGCGGACGCCTTGCGCTTTTCTAATTAGCACCCTATTATTTCAAATTCACTTTCGCCCCCATGAACCTGCACAAACATATTCATCAAAGATTCGATCATTTGCTTCGCTTCATCTATTGGCATGGAGTGGCGCAAATAAACAATTTGAACAGCATTCTTTGTTGATTCGGTTACACAAGTTCTTTCAGAATCGACAAATGGGCTGCCAAAAGGCCCTTCGTCATCCACGCTTACCATCAAGTGATGCAAAGAATTAGATCTGCCATTCAGACCGATATATTCCTCTCCATCATCCCCAAGTCTAATGACAACCTCTCCCTTAAGCTTATCTGTATCATAGATTCCAATGGGAATTTCATATTGCAATGAAAAGAAGTTATTAAGATCAATCGAGCTATTAACAGGCTGAAGATAATTTTGCTTTTTCACTCTTCGATAAAGGGCTTCAGCAGAATGACGATAACGATTAGGATCTTTCCCACAAGCTTTAAAGATTTGTCTCCATTCTTTAATTCCCTCTAAGTCAGTTACATTCTTCTCCTCTAGATCAAAAAAGAGAGATTCCTGGAACATTTGCAGACGCCCCTTAACCATTTGCGGGGATGCGCCTACTTGTATATTATGATAATGAATCACGCCGATTTGAAAGTTTGGCAAAAGGGAACAAAGCTCTAAAGAATTACGAATTTCCAACGTTTCCACCTCCAAAATTACTTAAAAATAGTTTATCATAATAGACGATGTTTTTTTAATTTAATCCCTTCATTTATATATACCAACAATGAGAGGAGGGGGAAAGCATGGATTTTACTCAATTAAAAAAGGATCTTATTGAATATAGTCAAACCATTGGAATTGATAAAATTGGCTTTACAACAGCAAACACCTTTGATGAATTGAAGAATCGGCTTATTCGCCAACAGGAGCTTCAATATCAATCAGGCTTTGAAGAAAAGGATATAGAAAAAAGGGTAAACCCAGCCCTCCTAATGGACGAGCCTCGTTCGATTATCGCGATTGCACTTGCCTATCCTTCAAAAATGAATGAAAGAGTCACTAGTAAAAAAGGAGAACGAAGGGGAATTTTTAGTCGTGCCTCCTGGGGTGAGGATTATCATCTGATTCTACGAGATCGGCTCAAAAAGCTAGAAGAATATATTTTAGAAAAAGTGCCAGAAGCAAGGTGCAAGTCCATGGTTGATACAGGTGAACTATCTGATCGGGCGGTTGCCGAGCGTGCTGGCATTGGCTGGAGCGGGAAAAATTGTTCCATCATCACGCCAGAGTTTGGCTCCTATGTATATTTAGGGGAAATGATTACGTCTATTCCTTTTGAACCAGATCAGCCAATCGAAGACCAATGTGGCACGTGTAATAAGTGCTTGGAGGCATGCCCAACTGGAGCACTTGTTCAAGGTGGACAGATTAATGCACAGAAATGTGTTGCTTTTCTTACACAGACAAAGGGTTTTATTGAGGAGCAATACCGTGAGAAAATTGGCAATCGCGTATATGGCTGTGATTCCTGTCAGACAGCCTGTCCGGCAAACAAAGGGAAGAACTTCCACTTCCATGAAGAAATGGAACCTGATCCGGAAATCGTCAAGCCGCTTCTCAAACCAATTCTCCAACTAAGCAATCGTGAGTTCAAAGAGAAGTTTGGCTCCCTTGCTGGGTCGTGGAGGGGAAAAAAACCTATTCAGCGCAATGCCATCATTGCCTTAGCCCATTTTAAAGATGAAACAGCTGTGGAAGAATTAATTGAAGTGATGACAACGGATCCCCGTTCCGTTATGCGCGGAACCGCAGCATGGGCCCTTGGCAAAATTGGCGGTGAAACAGCCCAGCTTGCCTTAGAAAAAGCACAGGAAAAAGAAACGGATGAAGAAGTATTAATAGAAATTTCTCGAGGATTACGTTTTTTTACAGAATCATAATGAAATGATGAGGTGGGTCCTAAAAGGACTAACAGGTTAGAAAATTTCAATGGGAACTCCATTTAGCATTAGTATTAAATTAGCACTTTAAAAAGCAATGGAATTAGTTTTTCAAGGGTTCACTTTAGAGGTGCATGACCTTGTTTTGGCTTAGCAAATGTCATGGAATTTGAACAAAATAACATAGAAAAGAGTGCTTTATTGAACAAAAATGGCACTCTTTTTTCCTTAGGCTGTTAACTTGAATTTTGTTCTTATTGGATTAGTTTTTGAGGACGGTTTTCCCGATTTTAAGGTGGGTTTTGGTCAAGAACGGTGATTGGTGAAGGTGTTTCTACGATTCCTTCAATTCGGTAACCAAGCATCCCTATTGACGACCGAACTCATTGGATTTTCTTCATTACAGTGGCCAAGCCCCCCTATTGGCGACTGAACTCATTGGTTTTTCTTCATTACAGTAGCCAAGCACCCCTATTAGCGACTGAACTCATTGGTTTTTCTTCATTACAGTAGCCAATCACTCCTATTGGCGACCGAACTCACCGAGTTTCCTTCATTACAGTAGCCAAGCATCTCCTATTGGAGCCGGTCTTAGTAAATAGAAGTTGCATTTAATTTTCTTCCTTAAAACCGCACCCGTTATCAACAGATCTTCCTCATTTTTTTCTGCTCTATTCCATAAGATGGTTGTTTTTAAACAAGTTGTGTAAATGAATACTGTTAACAAAATAGGTTGTTGATTGGAGTGGAAGGATTCGAGACGTGAGCGCCGAGGAGGCTCAGCGCCCACTCCGTGGAAAGCGAGTACCCTGGAGCGGAAATCAACCTGCACCAACAATGTTTGCAAAAACCGCCTTTTTATGATGTGAAATTCAATCATCCTTCATATGTATAAATATGAAAGGAGTGTTGAAAAGTGAGAGAACAGCTGCAAACCCATATAGAAAAAATGGTTCAGCAATGCGTTTCCCATACAAGAAGCACTGCTCAATCATTTAATAAAATGGAGATAAAAAAAGAAGGGCTGCAAAGGCGCTCAGGTGAGATTATTAAAGCACAGGCCACTGGTAAGATCCTTTCACTTGGAGAAGAAAAGGATGATGTGCGTTCAGTTAAATATAATGTCCACCTTAAATATTTAATCAAACAAAAAGGGCATTTTTATATGGAAGAAGAAATAGAAACAAGAATGGCTGAATTCTATAAAGGGATATTAGTTGAAGATAAAGAAGTCAATGTCTATGAGGATTCTGCTGGAAATTTTGAAGAGGAAGCAGTAAAGGAAGAAGAATCTTTGGAAAGAATCTCTTACCAATATAATCGATTAAAAGCGGTTCAATATGCAGAAAGATGGTGGAACAGCAATAATCCTGCTTATCAATCATTTGAGGTGGATTGTACGAATTATATTTCGCAATGCTTACATGCTGGCGGAGCCCCACCAAGAGGGTATCCGAACCGCGCACAAGGCTGGTGGATGAGAAGTAATAATTGGAGTTACAGCTGGACAGTGGCAAACTCGATGAGATGGTATTTGCCGGGGTCTAAAGTTGGATTAAGGGCAAGAGAGGTTTCAAGCCCGGATAAATTATTACTAGGTGATGTCATCTGCTATGATTTTCAAGGGGACGGCCGTTTTGACCATACGACGATTGTAACTGGAAAGGATGCAATGGGAATGCCGCTAGTTAATGCGCATACAACAAATAGTCGGATGCGTTATTGGGCATATGAGGATTCTACAGCATACACTCCGAATATGAAGTATAAGTTTTTTACGATCGTAGCAGATGAATGATTCCCGAAAAAAACAGTGGTATAATAACAGATAGAGAATAATTTCTAGAGGTGAAAAACGTGGCATTGCATGTAGTTTTATATCAACCAGAGATACCGGCAAATACCGGAAATATTGCTCGTACTTGTGCGGCAACAGACACTGTTCTGCATTTAATTCGTCCGCTTGGCTTTTCCACTGATGATAAAATGCTAAAAAGAGCAGGCTTGGATTATTGGCAATTCGTAACTATTATCTATTATGATTCATTTGATGAATTTTACGAAAAGAATGCTGGCGGCGAGTTTTTCTATTTAACGAAGTTTGGGGTTAAGCCACATTCTTCCTTTAATTACAGTGATAAAGAGAAAGACTATTTCTTTATTTTTGGCAAAGAAACAACCGGATTGCCGAAAGATGTAATTGAGTCAAATAAAGACCGTGCACTGCGAATTCCGATGAATAATAATGTCCGCTCCTTGAATCTTTCTAATACGGCAGCGATTCTTATTTATGAAGCACTGCGTCAGCAAGATTTCTCACACTTGAAATAATGGAAAAGACCTGGATATTCATTCAGGTCTTTTTTGCAAAATAAAAAATCAGTGAACTGTCTAGTTCCAGCGCATTTCCTGAAAATGAGAGGATGAGAAAGTATGAATGAAAGTATTGATCTACTATTGAATCATCGTTCGGTTCGCCAATTCGAAGACAGGCCTTTAACGAGAGAACAAAAAGAAACAATTGTTTCCTGTGCACAGGCAGCTTCAACATCAAGCTTTATTCAAGCCTATTCAATCATTGGAGTGACAGATAAAGAAAAGAAACGAAAGCTCGCTGAATTAGCAGGAGGACAAGCATATGTTGAAGAGAATGGTCATTTCTTTGTTTTTTGTGCAGATTTGCACCGTCACGAAATGATTGGTAGCATGGAAAATAAAAATGTAGTTCCTTCTATTGAAAGTACGGAAAAATTTATGGTTGCGCTCATTGACACAGCCTTGGCTGCTCAGAATGCAGCGATTGCTGCTGAATCAATGAGCCTTGGCATTTGTTATATTGGGGGTATCCGAAATAAGCTTGAGGATGTTTGTGAACTTCTGCAAATCCCTTCACGAGTGCTGCCATTATTCGGTCTAGCTGTCGGATATCCAGCCGAAATGACAGAGAAAAAGCCACGGCTTCCAATTAACCATATTTACCATGAAAATGAATACCGTCAAAATGAGGAAGAAGATCAGGAGCAGCTTGAAATGTATAATCAAATCATTTCTGATTATTATCTTGAGCGGACAAAGGGTATGAGAAATGATACATGGACAAGCCAAATGGCAACAATGCTTGAGAAGCAATCAAGAATGTATATGAAAGAATTTGTGAAGAAAATCGGAATGGATCGTATATAAAAACAAAAAGCTGCTGAAATTCAGCAGCTTTTATTTAAATTATTTACTTGCACCAGAACCAGGCTTATCTTCGTGACCAGATGTTAAAATAGCTGTTAAGAATGTTATCATAACACCGATAATGAGAATAGTCTTCATGTATATGTATCCTCCTTTATTATATTCGGTAAAAATAAAAGAAATATAAATTTATTATAGCCCATTTCATTCAAGCTGTGAATGAAATGTATGGAGATTTTTTAACACTTTTATTGATAGCCGCTAATTAGTTATCGATACCATTGCCCTTTAAAGGCGTAAATGTCCCTTTTTATCAGGTTAAATATTTTATCCTCATGTCTAGTATTGACTTCATTTCTCCCTACCATTCTTATGCTTTCGCCATTTCGAAAAATATATCTCTTCTCTCTCGTTGAAAAAGGACAACCGAAAACAGACACCAATTAGCATGTTCACTTACCTCATCGCATAGATTATATTAATCGTCTTGAGAAAATGCGACAAGGGGAGGTCCTTATGGATATACTAAAAAAAATCGAGATGTATCGTCATGAAGAAGAGAAGCTTAAATGGGAAGGGACTTTTGGAGAATATTTAAATATTATTAAAGAAAAGCCATGGGTTGCCCAGTCTGCACATTCACGGGTATACAATATGATAAAAGAAGCCGGAGTGGAAGATGTAAAAGGGCAGAAACGATATCAATTTTTCAGCAATCAATTATTTGGTCTAGAGGAAGCTCTTGAAAGACTAGTAGAGGAATATTTTCATCCAGCGGCCAAAAGGCTGGATGTTCGGAAAAGGATCCTATTATTAATGGGGCCAGTCAGCGGGGGGAAATCAACTCTGGTGACGATGTTAAAAAGAGGGTTAGAAGCTTATTCGCATCATGATAGGGGAGCCGTCTTCGCAATTAAAGGCTGCCCAATGCATGAAGATCCGCTTCATTTAATTCCACATCATCTTCGCAAAGATTTTTACGATGAATATGGGATTCGAATTGAAGGGAATTTATCGCCATTGAATAGTATGCGGCTTGAACAAGAATATGGCGGCCGAATTGAGGATGTGCAAGTCGAAAGAATTATTTTCTCTGAGGATCGCAGGGTAGGAATTGGAACATTCAGTCCATCAGATCCAAAATCGCAGGATATCGCGGATCTCACTGGAAGTATAGATTTCTCAACGATTGCTGAATATGGATCAGAATCAGATCCGAGGGCTTACCGTTTTGATGGAGAGCTCAATAAGGCGAACCGTGGAATGATGGAGTTCCAGGAGATGCTTAAATGTGATGAGAAATTCCTCTGGCATCTACTCTCTTTGACACAGGAAGGTAATTTTAAAGCAGGAAGATTTGCCTTAATTTCTGCTGATGAATTGATTGTAGCTCATACGAATGAAACAGAATATCGCTCGTTTATTTCGAATAAGAAGAATGAGGCGCTGCATTCACGAATTATTGTCATGCCAATTCCGTACAATTTAAAGGTTTCACAGGAAGAGAAAATCTATGAGAAAATGATTCGTGAAAGCGATGTGGCAGATGTTCATATTGCTCCACATACATTAAGAGTAGCGGCCATGTTCACAATATTAACCCGTTTGAAAGAGCCGAAAAAAGGCGACATCGATTTAGTGAAGAAAATGCGTCTCTATGATGGTGAGAGTGTGGAAGGCTATAATCGGGCAGATGTGGAAGAGTTGAAAAAGGAACATGCGGACGAAGGGATGAGCGGTATTGATCCGCGTTATGTCATCAACCGTATTTCTTCAACTATTATTCGCAAAGAAATTTCAACGATCAATGCCCTTGATGTGTTGCGTTCATTGAAAGAAGGGCTGGATCAGCATCCATCTATTACTCCTGAGCTGAAGGAGCGCTACCTAAATTATATTTCACTTGCTCGTAAGGAATATGATGATATTGCCAAAAAAGAAGTTCAAAAAGCATTTGTTTACTCGTATGAAGAGTCAGCGAAAACATTAATGGATAACTATCTTGATAATGTCGAGGCGTATTGCAATAAATCAAAGCTTCGTGACATATTAACTGGTGAGGAAATTAATCCAGATGAAAAGCTTATGCGTTCGATCGAGGAGCAAATCGGTATTTCTGAAAATGCTAAAAAGGCATTCCGTGAAGAAATCCTGATCCGTATTTCCGCATATGCGCGTAAAGGAAAACGGTTTGATTATAATTCCCATGATCGTCTCCGTGAGGCGATTCAAAAGAAATTATTCGCTGATCTGAAAGATGTTGTGAAGATTACAACGTCGACAAAAACACCTGATGAACAGCAGCTTAAAAAAGTAAATGATGTGGTTGCACGCTTAATTGATGAGCATGGATACAATTCCACATCTGCAAATGAGTTGCTTCGTTATGTAGGCAGTTTGTTAAATCGGTAGATAAAGGTGAACGCTTGGAAGTGAAGGGAAATAGAAAGACTGACAGAACACTGTCAGTCTTTTTTTTACAATTCATAAGCTGTTCCATCATTCTAGTAATTCTCTTCACTGTCAGCTGTTTGCAGCACATAGTTCATTTGCTCGAAGCAAGTCGGACAAATGGGTTTATTTTCAATATATGTTGTACTATCATACATTGAAAGCTCGCCACAACGATCGCAACAAAGGAATTCGCTCATTATTTCACCCCTTATGTATAGATTAATATACTTTATTATGACTTGTCTTATTTTATGAGTGCAAATATTTGAGAGCATGAGCATGTCCAATTTAAATAATCTTGTGGCTTATTATCGAAATTATTTGTAAATTATTTTGAGTTCTTGCATAGGATAAAGTAATAAACACTAAATGGACTAGAGTTGTCCAGAAAGACTTTTGAAGAACTTTAGTAAATGGATTTCGGCATATGTTTGAAGTTGGAGAATCAGGTAAGGTTGGAGTTAGTATGAGTGTTCACATTCTCGATATTGTATGTCAACTCGGGTCAATGTGTGCAAAAGAATTTAATAAAGGAGGGCTTAAAAAATGACCGATGCAAATAACCATCAGTTTGTAATTTCTCAAGAAGATTGGTCCCTCCATCGCAAAGGCCATGATGACCAGCAGCGCCATCAGGAAAAAGTTCAGGATGCCATACGAAATAATTTACCAGATCTAATAACCGAAGAGAGTATCGTGATGTCGAATGGTCGTGAAGTAGTAAAAATCCCCATTCGTTCTTTGGACGAATATAAAATTCGTTATAATTATGATAAAAACAAACATGTTGGTCAAGGAGATGGAGAAAGTCAAATCGGTGATGTCGTAGCGCGTGACGGATCACAAAGTGCAAAGGGACCAGGAAAAGGGCAAGGAGCAGGCGATCAGCCCGGTGAAGATTACTTTGAAGCAGAAGTATCTCTCATGGAAATTGAAGAAGCACTTTTTAGCCAGTTAGAGCTGCCAAATTTAAAACGAAAAGAACAAGATGAGAACATCGTTGAAAACATTGAATTTAATGATATTCGAAAAACAGGATTAATGGGAAATATCGATAAAAAAAGGACAATGATGACCGCGTTCAAGCGAAATGCAATGACAGGCAAGCCAAGTTTCCATCCGATTTATCAAGAAGACTTAAAATTTAAAACATGGAATGAAGTCATTAAACCGGATTCAAAGGCGGTTGTTTTAGCCATGATGGATACGAGCGGTTCAATGGGGATATGGGAGAAATATATGGCTAGAAGCTTCTTCTTCTGGATGACCCGATTCCTGCGCACCAAATATGAAACCGTCGAAATTGAATTTATCGCCCACCATACCGAAGCAAAGATTGTCTCAGAGGAAGATTTCTTTTCAAAAGGAGAAAGCGGAGGAACAATCTGTTCATCAGCCTACCGGAAATCCCTTGAACTAATCGATGGCAAATACAATCCCCGCAAATATAATATTTACCCTTTCCATTTTTCAGACGGTGACAACCTAACATCAGACAACGCCCGCTGCGTCAAGCTTGTCGAGGAACTGATGAAGGTTTCGAATATGTTTGGGTACGGAGAGGTTAATCAATATAATCGCCATTCAACCCTCATGTCCGCCTACAAGAACATTAAAAATGAAGATTTCCGTTATTATATATTGAAACAGAAGGTTGACGTATTCCACGCGATGAAGAGCTTTTTTAAGAAGGAAGAGAATAAGCAATTTGCTTAGGGGAAAGGCCGATTAGGCCTTTTCTTTTAGTTTTGTCACTGAAGTAGAAAATAACAATAATATTAGCCCGATGAGGAAAATGAAAAAATATCCCAAAAGATAGATTGGGATATTAAGCGGATAATTCTTTAATATATTTTTCTTTTTTTGTCCATAGTATCGGAGTTACATCATACTGGGCAAATGCACTTAAAATATTCTTGTTAATTTTTTTATCTGTATCATTTAGAAAAGCATATAATACAGCTTCGGACTTTCTTGTCTCACGTGTATCATCCCAAGAAAAGAGAAGTGTTTCAGCTTTGTCTCTAGTTGGATTGTTAATAGCTTTTATTATACGTTCAGGATTTTCTTTGAATTTTGGGATGATAAAATCATAATTGTGTGTAAAGCCACTTTTCCCAAAAAATGATACATTTTCTGAATAGCGGACATCATTTTTATATAAAAAGTTCTCAACTTCCTCCAAAAATATGGATGTAACATTTTCCCTTGTTGTCATAAACATATCGTTGACTGAGAGCATCGCCTGTAAGAGAAAATGCTTTTTTTGGGGGAAATCTTTCAGAGTTGCTTTTACAAATAATTCCTCATTGTTTCGCTTTACACCAAATTTGTTCAGGATATTATCGAGAATTTCTTTTCGCCTTTTAGTGGAAAATACATCACACCCAGACATTTGTAATTCATCTATAACATGACCATCATCTGATAAGATTAAAGAATCTCCGTCTGGTATGACGTAAATTTGCATACGGTCATTATTTCGATCTAAAAGAGGGGAGGTAATTTGAAAAACACCATTTATATCTCTTATGGTTATTTTTTCGTTTAACCAATTTATATAAGATGTTTTCAATTGATCTTGATTAATTATTGTCATTTAAACCAAACCTCCCTCCTGATATGAAAAATGGTTTATATTTGTTACTTTATTATATTCAAAGAAATCAATCAATATTTGTAAAAGGTTTTCTGGATCTGTTTTAATTATTTGGGGCAATGGGTAGGCCCATGATAAGTTGTAGCCTTCTTTATAAATATGAATATGAGGACATTCAATAGTAGTACCATCTGGGTTGTCATGAGCTGGACCTTCAATATCTATTCTGAGCAAATCGTGAGTATTTTTATACCTGGACATATATGTACATTTTTTTATGTTGTATTTCCCTTTTCGATTTATATAAAACTTAAATAAATCTTTATTATTATTATTACTTTCTGCTTCAATAATTATATGTTCAGTAGGGGAGGGGAATTTTATGATAGTTCCTCTATGTTTTAAAGATTTCAAAACATTAATATAGTAATCTGCTTCTTTTTGAGTCAGCAACTTAACCACTCCAACATTTCATAATTATTTAAACCAGTTTTCTCTTCTTAGCTTCCCTATCTCTCCACGGAAGTAAGAATAATTCTACCCAGTTTTTATCACGCCATATTATTTTTCTGGCCTCTGCTTCATCTTTTGCGGCTTGAGTGTATGTACCTGTAGTAATGATTTCTGATAATGGGCATTTGTGATTTTTTTATATTTTTATCCCTTTTAATTAAAGGAATTGATTCAACCTTTCGGACCTTGATAGTCAAGCTAGCAATAAAGAATTTGTCATTTGATGAAATTTAATAAAAAAGAAAATTATTCATGGCTAGGAGTCATCTTTTAAAATGCAAAAGCGATTGTACATTCTCTTTTGGCATATGATTGCTTTACAGTTTAAGTAATAAAATCAGGAGAATGTTCCTACCTATAAACATACCATTTTTAGGGAGAGAATTGTTTAAATAGGTATGAAAATAGTTGGAGTTGATGGGACTTTACAAAATAATTTGAAGACTGCATTTTATTTAAAACTGAGCATTTTTTTGATAATTTGTTATGAATTTATACAATGTATAGATCATGTACAGTTAAACCAGTATAGTCGTCATTCAACCCCCATGTCGAAAATTATATACTAAAGCGTAGAAGACGTATTCCACGCGATGAAGAGCTTTTTTAAGAAGGAAGAGAATAAGCAATTTGCTTAATGGAGCCATGTAGTTAGTGGGAGACTGGGATTTTTAGGGGTACAAACAATAAAATAGCTGAGTGATGCACAAGCAAATCCTTATATGGAGTTGCTTGTGCATTTTTATTTTCATTCAATGGAAACTTCTAAAACTTAGAGCCTAGTATGGGGTGGGTATCAAGCGAACTATCCTTCACCAATAGTATGAAGGACAAAACAAGATCGCAGAGCAATCAAATCGTCCTTATCAAGTGTATGAAGGACAAAACAATGTCGCAGAGCAGTCAAATTGTCCTTCATCAAGAGTATGAAGGACAAAACAATGTCGCAGAGCAATCAAACTGTCCTTCATCAAGTGTATGAAGGACAAAACAAGATCGCAAAGCAGTCAAATCGTCCTTCATCAAGTGTATGAAGGACAAAACAATGTCGCAGAGCAATCAAACTGTCCTTCATCAAGTGTATGAAGGACAAAGCAAGATCGCAGAACACTCAAACTGTCCTTCATCGGGGGCCGGAGCCATCTGTGTAGAAACCGCAAAGTAATTTACGCGAAATAAACGAAATATTCTAAAATAGGTAATTTCTAATACTAAATGAAGATAAACTAATCATATAAGACTCTTTTCTAAGCTTCGTGTCTATTAATATATAAATCTGAGCTGAGGAGGATGGGATGGAAAATATTAATGATACTGTGAAGGAAGTGGTTTTTGCGATTTTGCCGTTATCGTTAGTTGTCATTATTTTGCAGTTTACGATAATCGGTATGCCGACGGATATTTTTATTCAATTCATTATTGGGGTTATTATGGTTTCGATTGGTTTGATTCTTTTTCTTCTGGGCGTAAATATTGGTTTATTGCCCATTGGGGAAATGATTGGGTCAGCGTTGCCGAAAATGGGGAAGGTTTGGCTCGTTGTGGTTTTCGGTTTTCTTCTCGGTTTTGTTGCGACGGTTGCTGAGCCTGATGTACGTGTATTAGCCACGCAAGTCTCTTCGGTTTCAGATGGAACAGTTTCAGGAACTGTCTTAATTTATACGGTTGCTTTAGGCGTTGCCATTTTTGTTGGTTTAGCGATGCTGCGGCTCGTATTAAATATTCCAATTACCTATATTCTAGTGGGGGGCTATGGCTTAATTTTTTTACTAGCAGCATTTACTCCCGATCAATTCGTACCGATTTCGCTTGATTCAGGTGGAGTAACAACTGGTCCAATGACGGTTCCTTTTATTCTAGCATTAGGTGTTGGAGCTGCCTCTGTGCTAAGAGGAAAATCGGCTTCTTCAGACGGATTTGGATTGGTCGCCCTAGCTTCGATTGGACCGGTATTAGCAGTACTCGTGTTAGGGGTGATCTATGGATGAATATTGTTATATTTGAAGGATTCTCTCATATCTTATATGAAGTGGCGATGGCGCTTATTCCTCTAATCATTTTTTTCTTATTCTTTCAATTCTTTGTCTTAAAACTTCCATTAAAAAAATTAAAAGATATTCTAGTCGGTATGTTTCTTACGTTCTGGGGGCTGGCTTTCTTCCTGCAAGGTGTTCATATTGGATTCTTGCCTGCTGGAGGAGCAATGGGGAAAATTCTTGGCGAAATGGATTTCTTATGGATCCTGATTCCAATTGGGTTTGTATTAGGTTTTGTCGCAACCTTTGCCGAACCAGCTGTAAGTGTATTAATTCATCAGGTTGAAAAAGTTTCTGGAGGGTACATACCTCAGAAGGTGATGCTATATACTTTATCAATTGGTGTTGCGGTATCTGTTGCATTAGCGATGATTCGAATCATTTTTGGAATCCCTATCCTATATTTTATCGTGCCAGGGTATTTATTAGCGCTTCTTATTACTAAGTTCTCCTCACGAACGTTTACAGCGATTGCATTTGATTCTGGAGGCGTTGCAACAGGACCGATGACAGCAACCTTTCTTGTTGCAATGTTTGTAGGAATCTCTTCAAGTATTGATGGACGGGATCCATTGCAGGATGGCTTTGGGATGGTTGCTTTAGTAGCGCTTTCTCCAATATTATCAGTATTAATCTTAGGGTTACTTTACGGCCGAAAGGAGAAAGAGAATGAACGCAAACTCCAGCCAAATGATCGAGCAGTTGAACACGAATCATAAACTGTTAGTAACGATTGTCCAAAAGGGCTTGGCGTCAAAAGTTGTTAAAGCTTCTAAGAGTGCTGGCGCAAAAGGAGGCACGATCCTTTTTGGACGCGGACATGGGATTCATGAAAAAAGAACGTTCTTAGGATTTACGATTGATTCAGATAAAGAGGTGATTTTAACCTTAATGCCAGAAGAGATAATGGATCATATATTATCGGCAGTTGAAAAAGCTGCGAATTTACACAAACCATCACATGGCATTGGCTTTGTTGTTGATGTCAAAAAACTGGCAGGCATTGCCCATCTATTGAAGTTTTATAAAAATACTAAGACAGAATCAATAAATAAAACTGATTGTGGAGGGTATAATGAATAACTCGATTCTATATGATGTGATTGTCACCATTGTTAATAAAGGACATTCCGAAAGAGTAGTGGATGTTTCGAAAAAAGCCGGTGCAGAGGGCGGGACCATTCTTAATGGCCGTGGAACCGGAATACATGAGCAAGCAAAGCTTTTTTCGATCACCATTGAACCTGAAAAAGAAATTATTCTAACATTAATTGATCGAAAGAAAACAGATAAGGTATTACAGGCGATCATGGTCGAGGCAGAGCTTGAAAAGCCTGGGAAGGGGATTGCTTTTGTACTTGAAGTGGAACGGACAATTGGTATTTGTCATTTGATGGAAAATTATAGTCAGGAGCAGTCTGAAGAGTAAGAAGGAAGTTTCCCATGACTTTTCATACTCCTTTTAGAGAAAAGGCTTATTAAGGCCTTTTTTTGTTTAAGACGGCTAGATACATTTCTTTCAGGCTTCATAATGATCGTTTCAAAAAAGCTTCATGATCTAATAATGACACAAACTTGAATTATTGAGTTTTACTAGAACTTCCCATGAGAAATTCGTTGAATATAGTCGAAAATCCGCATACAATTTACTTATACAGATAGAAATTCCTCGTTAAGAGCTCAATAATTTGAAATAAGGACAACCATACAATGAAAAAAATATATTTTCCCCTTATTTTTACTATGCTAATGGTAAGTATCATTCTCACATATTTATTTCTTGATCAAAAGAAATCAGATCCACCTCAAGCCATTAATGGTGTTATAGATCTTCGCCAGTACGACTTTAGTCAAGATAAGCCGGTTGCATTGAATGGAGAGTGGCAGTTTATTTCTGGTAAACTGGCTGATTCCAATGATTTTGATTTGCAGCAATCCCATATTGTTCAGGTCCCATCCTTATGGACAAGCTATAATCTTGATGGTGAAAAAGTACCTAAATATACAAGTGGTACGTATCGCTTGAAGATACAAGTCGATAATCCAGAAATGATTTTAGGAATAAAAACAAGTAATATTCGCATGTCTAATGCGATTTATATGAATGGAAAACTTATTGGTCAAAGCGGTAGTCCTGCTGAGGATTCCTCTTATGTACAACATAATACTCCCTATGTTTCCTATTTTGTACCTGGGAAAAAGGAGATCGAGCTTCTTGTTCATGTCGCTAATTTTGATTATGCATCAGGTGGGGGAATATTGGGTTCAATTTTTATTGGAGACCAAGTAAGTATTGGAGAATTGAGGGAAAGCTCACTTGCATATGATTGGGTGACGATTGCTGCCTTTCTAACCATGTTTATTTATTTCCTGGGTACTTTTCTCCAATCGAGAATCGGTGTGGAGCAGCTTTACTTTTCTCTATTTTGTTTAGCGAATGTTTTATATGCTGTATCGCATGGTGAAAAAGTTTTGCTGGCAATTTTACCTGCTATCCCCTATGAACTATTTGAAAGAATTCAAGCGGTTTCAAGTATTCTAATTGGAATATTTGTCCTGTTATATTTCTATTATGCTTTAAGGAAATTTGCTCATAAAAAAATAGTGAAAACTCTTTGTATCACTGGAATTGTACTGAATGCCTCTGCCTTGCTACCGGTACATATTAACTCCAATTTGCAAATCGTTAATTCATTATATATATTTATCGTTTTAATTTATATTATCTATATTCAGATAAGAGCAATTTACAAACGATCTATTGGAGCTACGTATTTAATTATTAGTTCCTTTACTATTTTTGTCTACTTTGTTGTTGCGACTTTAAATGTGATGATGAATTTCGAAATTAATAATTTGCCGCCATTGTTTCCATTCATTTGTTTAACAATGCTTTCACTTTTTATTTCGCATCGCTTCACAGATTCATTTTTAAAAAAGAGAGAGCTCTCAAATGCACTGTTACGCATTGATAAATTGAAGGATGAATTTCTTGCGAAGACCTCTCATGAATTTCGAACCCCATTACATGGGATCATTGCTATTTCACAATCAATGCTTGATAAAGATAAATATTCTTTAACAACTGACCAAAAAGAAAAAATGAATCTAATTGTTGGTATTGCCGAGCGGTTATCGCATCTTGTGAATGATATTCTGGACTTTTCAAAATTAAAGGAAAAGAAGTTTTTGAAGCTTGATGTTGCTCCTGTCGATTTGTATTCTGTTACACATGTTATTGTAGACATCTTTATGTTCATGAAAAGTAAAGATGTAACGATAGTAAATAATATTCACCGTGGACAGCTAGTTTTAACAGATGAGGAGAAACTTCGTCAAATCTTATATAATTTGATTGAAAATGCGGTTAAATATACGGACCTAGGCAAAGTGGAAATTAATTGCTATGAAAAGGAAAAACATGTTGTTATTGAAGTAAGTGATACGGGTTGCGGGATTGCTCCAGAAAATATAAAGACATTATTTGATCCATTTCAGCAATTTGAAAATTCAATGGGAGGGACAGGACTTGGTTTAAGTATTACAAAAGAACTGGTTCATATTCAGGGCGGCGATATTGCCGTCACATCAGAAGTTGGGAAAGGAACAACCTTTTTTATTACTCTTCCAAAAGCAGTTCAGCTGGATGAGAAAAATAAGAGCGGAGAGAAATTGCTCTATGCGAAACAGTATCCATTTCAGCTGGTACTCCCACATATTGTAGAAAATACTGGTCGAAAAAAAATTCTCATAGCTGATGATGATCATATCAATTTGAAAGTGCTGATCGATACCTTGTCAATGGAAGAATACTTCATCATTGCGGTAGATAGAGGAAAGGCAGTTTTAGAACAAATAAATAAGCATCCTGATGTGGATCTCGTGATTTTAGATATTATGATGCCCGAAGTTTCGGGGTATGAAGTTTGTCAGCAGCTAAGGAAATCCTATCCTTTGTCTGAGCTTCCGGTTCTAATGCTGACAGCAGCTATTCATCCAGAAGATATGGTGGCAGCTTTTCAGTCAGGGGCTAATGACTTTCTGCATAAGCCGCTTGATTCGTCGGAATTAAAGACAAGAATTCGAAATCTACTATTGATGAAAGAATCGGCAGAAACAGCGACCAAGATGGAAGTTGCGTTTTTACAGGCACAAATTAAGCCCCATTTCGTTTACAATGTTCTAAATTCAATTCTCTCACTTAGTTACTTGGATTTGGACAAGGCGAGAACAATGATTACAGACTTTGCCAACTTTTTAAGAGGGAGCTTCTCTTTTGAAAATACAAGCAGACTTGTTCCGCTAGAAAAAGAGCTTTCACTCGTGCAATCATACGTGAATATTCATCGCACTCGATTTCCAGAGCAATTGGAGTGGGAAATTCAAATGGAGAATCCAATTCATTGTCTAATTCCACCACTGTTGCTGCAGCCACTTGTAGAAAATGCGATTCTTCATGGACTGAAGGCAAAGAAGGAAGGCGGAAAAGTAGCTCTTGTAATCATAGAGGAAAGTGGAATGCTTGTTTGCAGAGTTGTGGATAACGGTCAAGGAATTCCTAAGGAGATGCTTAATGGTTTTAAAAAAGGGCTTATTAAACAAGGGGTTGGACTCCACAATATTTCCAAACGATTGAAATACTATGAGGAAGCCTTTATTCATTTCGAAAGTGAAGAGAATAGTGGTACGATCGTTGAAATTCGATTCCCGTTGATTCGTTATACCGATAATCTAGATTGAGATTATGAAAGTAGCTTTGATTGAGTATGGTTCCAGAAGAAAATGGCCTATTACAGTAGTTAATATTCCTAAGATTGGCTACCGATTGGAAAAGGAGGGATACAGGTGTTAAAAGCAGTATTGGTTGATGATGAAGTTCTGGCATTAGATTTGTTAGAGGCGATGCTTAAGGAAATCGACGGAATCGACATTATTGGAAAGTTTACAAATTCAGAAGAGGCATTAGAGAATATTGGAAAGATTAAGCCTGATATTATGTTTCTAGATATAGAAATGCAAGAGATGAACGGTATTAGTCTAGCAGAAAAATTAGAAAGTATAGAATGGCAAGCAGAAATTGTGTTTGTCACTGCCTATGATCATTATGCACTTGAGGCATTTAATGTCCAAGCATTTGATTACATTTTAAAGCCAATTGAAAAGTGGCGCCTGAAAAGAGCGATAGAAAGAATTTCCAATCGAAGAAATCCATCGCACCAATCACTTACCAATCATACACCAACAATGAATGCGAGTTTACTTGGAAGTTTTCGATTAACCGATTTACAAGGAAAGCCAATGAATTGGCGGACGAAAAAGGTGAAGGAGCTTTGTGCATATTTGATCCATCAAAACGGTCCTGTTCATCGGGATAAAATTATGGAAGATCTATGGCCGGAGCAAACACTAGAAAAAGCATCAGCCCTTTTGCATACAAGTGTGTATCATCTTCGAAAGGAATTGAAAAACCATAATTTCCATGAAGCGATCAAATATGTAGATGGGAGATATTCTTTTGTCATTGATATAAATAGCGATGTGATGGCAATAAAACCAATCCTGAATCATAAACGATTTACAAGTAGTGATGTAAAGGGAGTACTCTCCTTTTATAAGGATGATTATTTAGTGGAAGAAGACTATTATTGGTCCATTAATGAGCGGGAACAGCTTCGGAAAAGGATCATCCAATATTTAACTTTATATATTAGGGTTACTTCAGATGAAGAAAAATCAGATCATGTTTATAAAGAGGCCATTGAGAAGCTTATTGATTTGGAACCTTGGGAAGAGCGTTTTACGATGGAGTTAATTCAATATTATATCCAGCAGGGAAACAATCGAGAAGCGCTGAATGTTTATGATAATTATCGAACGTCTCTTTGGATTCAGTTAGGGATGAAGCCGCAGAAGAAATTAGAAAAAATGATAGAAAAGATAAAATAATTATTTAATCCACCTAAACTGCTAGTTTAGGTGGATTTTTTGCTGAAGAGAAAGAAGTTTTGAAATAGGAATTTAGAAAAAGAGGATTGCTGTTCGATTGTATTTAGGTCTAAGGAATTAAGTTGTTCAGAAAATGTTAAGTCAGGCTTGATAAGATTAGTGAGTACAAAGTATGAAATTAAGATGAAATGGAGTTGACTTGATCCATTCAAGTGGCTTTTTATTTCAATATTTTTATATATTGTGCGTTCAAGCATTGAATACTCAAGGAAACCAGCATAAAATCTAGTTATCTTAGAATATCTTTCTAACATAAAATTCACAAAGGAATCTTCAGCATGAAAAATAAATTACCGCTAGTCCTAATAATTCTAACCTTAATAATAATTATTGTTATTGGGATCAGGTCCAATAGTAATAATGATGTTTTTCCTACTCCAGTAGCAGAGGACGGCATTTTAGACCTGAGAGATTACAACTTTCAAAATGGGGTTGTTAAGCTTAATGGGGAATGGGAATTTATACCGAACGATTTGGCAGATTCGGCTCAATTTGGACAAAATAAGTCTCACCTCGTCCAAGTGCCATCATTATGGACAAAATATGAGATAGATGGAAAGAAACTATTTAAATTCACGAAGGGCACTTATCGTCTAAAGATATTACTAGATGAAGATGATAGGGAAGAGATTCTTGGTATTAAAACAACGAATATTCGGATGTCAAATAGCATCTATGTGAATGGAAAGCTAATCGGAGGAAGCGGACAGCCAGGAGATAAGGATTCTTATGTTCAACATAATATTCCGTACACAACGTATTTTCATACTGATAAAGAAGAAATTGAAATCCTCGTCCAGGTAGCGAATTTTGATTATGCTAGTGGTGGAGGAATCGTTGGTTCCATTTATTTTGGTAATCAAGAGGGAGTTGCTGCGGTTAGCAAAAGTTCTTTATTTTATGATTGGGTAACAATTATTGCCTTTTTAACAATGTTTGTTTATTTCCTTGGGACTTACCTGCATTTTCGAAAGGACATGGAAACATTATGTTTCTCTTTATTCTGCTTGGCTGTAGTTGTTTACTACGCGTCACATGGTGAGAAGCTAATGTTATCTGTCATTCCAAATATGAGCTATGAAATATTTGAAAGAATTCAAATGCTATCAAGTGTTTGTTTTGGCGTGTTCTTACTTCTATATTTTTATAACTCTTTCAAATATTTTTCGAATAAAAAAATGGTGAAAATCCTAACTGTGCTAGGTTTATTGTTAATGGCAACATCTCTTTTACCTGTTAGGGTAAATTCACAATTACAGATGGTATATTCATCCTTTTTGTTTGTGATCATACTTTATATCTTCATTATTCAACTAAAAGCGATTAAACACAAAGCTGTTGGAGCTGTGTATCTCGTTTTAAGTTCAGTGACGATATTTGTATACTTTATTGTAGCAACCCTGAATGTTATTAGCGATTTTCAATTAAACTTATTACCGCCTGTTATGCCATTCATTCTTTTATCTATGCTATCTCTATTTATTTCCAATCGTTTCACCCATTCCTATTTGAAAAAGGAAGAGCTCTCAAATGCGCTGATTCGAGTGGATAAATTAAAAGATGAATTTTTGGCAAAGACATCTCATGAATTTCGTACTCCACTTCACGGGATTATGGCGATTTCCCAAGCATTATTAGATAAAAATGAGACAAAGATGAGTTCACAAGAAAAAGAAAAGGTATCCCTTATAATGAATATCGCTAAACGATTATCCCATCTTGTTAACGATATTTTAGATTACTCAAAACTGCAGCAAGGGGAATTGAAATTATCGATGACTCCTGTTGATTTACACGCTTTATCTCATGTAATTACGGAGATCTTTACTTTTATGATTGAAAAAGATGTTAAGCTCCATAATCATGTTCCTCGTGGTCAATATGTTTTAGCTGATGAGGGAAGACTGAGGCAGATCCTTTATAATTTATTTGACAATGCAGTAAGGTACACAGATTCAGGAACGATAGAAATAAACTCCTTTATAAATGGGGGAAAGGTAACGATTGAAGTAAAGGATACTGGAATTGGAATTCCACCGGATCATATAGATATTTTATTCGACGCTTTTCAGCAGTTTGAAAATTCTATTGGTGGGACAGGATTGGGGCTAAGCATAACAAAGCAGCTTGTTGAAGTACAGGGGGGAGAAATTGCTGTTCATTCACAAGTGGGGAAAGGTACGACCTTTTCGATATCATTGCCTGCTGCTCAACCTATAGAAAAAGAGAATTCGTTGGCGATTCCCATTCATTATGAGAAAGATCCAATTACATTATCTCTCCCATACAGGAATGAAAAAGAAGGAAAAAGGATTCTAATTGTTGATGATGATCATGTGAATTTGAAGGTATTAATAGATACTCTAGACAATGAACCTTACTCTATTATTGCAGTGGATAATGGCATGGCGGTGTTTGATGAAATAAAGAAAAATCCATCAGTGGATTTGATTCTCTTGGATATTATGATGCCAGGAATTTCAGGATATGAAGTATGTCAAAAACTTAGAAAGTCTTATACTTTATCTGAATTACCCATTCTTATGTTAACAGCTGCTATCAATCCAGAGGATATGATTGCTGCTTTTCAAGCTGGAGCGAATGACTTTTTACATAAGCCGTTTGAGGCTTCGGAGTTGAAAACAAGGATCCGAAATTTATTATTAATGAAGGAATCATCAGAAATGATTACGAAAATAGAAGTGGCTTTTTTACAGGCTCAAATAAAGCCTCATTTTATTTATAATGTGCTTAATACGATTTTGTCCCTGAGTTATACTGATTTGGAGAAATCTCGCACAATGATCACGGATTTTGCTACTTTTTTAAGAGGAAGTTTTACCTTCGAGAATACGAGCCGCTTGGTTCCCCTTGAGAAGGAGCTTTCCTTAATTAAGTCGTATGTGAATATTCATCGGACAAGATTTCCTAACCAATTGGATTTAGAAATTGATATGGATGAAAGTTTTTACTGCATGATTCCACCTTTAATACTCCAGCCTCTTGTTGAGAATGCAATCATCCATGGACTAAGAAATAAATCTAAAGGTGGGAAAGTGAAGCTAATTATAAAGGAAAGCAATAAACAAGTGATGTTCCATATAATTGATAACGGCAAAGGGATTTCTAAGGAAAATCTAGAATCTATATGGGATATGGAGAAAAGGCAAGAGCGTGGAGTAGGTCTTTTAAATATCGCGAAGAGACTCAAGCACTACGAACATACCTCTATCCAAATTAATAGTGATGAACAAGGAACTTCGGTAGAAATTAAGTTTCCATTAGTAAGTGAATCTCTATTAATCTCTTGAAAAATAGAATAATGGAATTCGGAGAGAAGAAGTATTCATCCATTTCCAGTTAAACAAAAAGGATTGACTTGAATATTATTCAAGCAATCCTTTTTTTGTTTAAGGCCGGGAAACCTCTCTTTTTCTATCTTTATGCAGGATTTCCAGATGTATATCATGAAATTAGATGAGAGACAAACTATTTAATGAAAGAGGTGGACAATCATGCAAACGTATTCATTTCAGCCAACAGTAGAATATGCCCGTCAATTAGATCAAGAAGATGTCCTTGCACATTATCGTAATGAATTTTATATAAAGCCTGATTCCATCTACATGGATGGGAATTCATTAGGTTTGCTTTCAAAAAGGGCAGAAAAATCATTGCTGGAGGTGCTAGCAGATTGGAAGGAGCTCGGCATTGATGGCTGGATGGAGGGGAAACACCCATGGTTTTTTCTACCTGAGACGTTAGCTAAGCTTAGTGCTCCGCTTGTCGGTGCTTCTGCTGAGGAGGTCATTGTCACTGGTTCTACAACTGTGAACCTGCATCAGCTTGTTGCTTCTTTTTATAAGCCTGAAGGAAAGCGGACGAAAATCCTAGCTGATGAGCTCACTTTCCCATCTGATATTTATGCATTGCAGAGCCAGCTTCGCCTTCATGGGTTTAACCCAGAAACCCATTTAATTCGTGTAAAAAGCCGAGATGGCCGCTTGTTGGAAGAAGAGGATCTTATTGCTGCTATGACTGAAGAGATTGCATTAATTATTTTACCTACTGTGCTTTATCGAAGCGGACAAATTCTTGATATGAAACGACTAACAGATGAAGCGCATGCACGAGGAATCCTCATTGGCTTTGATGGCTGTCATTCTGTAGGAGCAATTCCGCATGCTTTCAGTGAATGGGATGTTGACTTTGCATTTTGGTGTAATTATAAGCATTTGAATGGCGGCCCTGGCAGTGTTGGGAGTCTTTATGTGAATCGGAAGCATTTTGGCACATTGCCAGGCCTTGCTGGCTGGTTTGGCTCCAAAAAAGACAAGCAATTTGATATGGAGCATTTGTTAATACCAGCAGACACAGCTGGCGCTTTTCAAATTGGGACACCACATATACTAAGTCTAGCCCCATTAATCGGATCATTTGAAATGTTTCAAGAAGCGGGGATCGAAAGGATTCGTGAAAAATCACTCCAGAGCACGCAATACTTAATGGATTTAATTGATTTCGAGTTGGAAGATTATGGTTTTATAATTGGGAATCCGAGAGAAGAGAAGCGACGCGGAGGACATGTCAGTCTTGAACATAAAGAAGCTGCTCGGATTTGTAAAGCATTGAAGGAGTATGGGGTCGTACCTGATTACCGTGCACCAAACATTATTCGCTTAGCACCAATTGCTTTATATAACACATATGAAGAAGTATGGAAGGTTGTCCAAATCCTCAAAAATATTATGGCAGAAAAACTGTATGAGCAATATTCTAACGAAAGAAATGTAGTAGCCTAAGGAGGGTGTGCAAAATGGAAAAGAATAATGAGAAGAAGCTCGTGTCTAATCTTGAAAAAGAAATCCAGACAGATTTTCACCAAGAAATGTCTTATGGTGACTACTTGCAGCTTGATAAAATCTTATCAAGTCAGCATCTTTTGTCCGATCATCATGATGAAATGCTCTTTGTCATCATCCATCAAGCGAGTGAGCTATGGATGAAGCTTATCATCCATGAGCTTTCGGCAGCAACCGAATGCATTAAACGCAATGATTTAGAGCCTTCATTTAAAATGCTTTCACGTGTTTCAAGAATTCAACAGCAATTGATTCAATCCTGGAGTGTATTATCTACATTGACACCTGCTGAATATTTGGAATTCCGTGATAAGCTTGGCCATTCATCTGGCTTTCAATCGTATCAAAATCGCTTAATTGAATTCGCGCTTGGCCAAAAAAATAAGCATACATTATTAGTCTATCAGCATGAAATCGAGCTTTATGAACTTTTGAATAAGGCCTTATATGAACCGAGCATTTATGATGCGGCCATTCAGGCACTTGCAGCTCGCGGACTGTCGATTGATGAAGAAGCACTTGAACGAGATTGGTCACAAACATATAATTCTAATAAGAGCGTAGAGGATGCATGGCTAACTGTTTATCGAAATGTAAATCAGTATTGGGATTTATATGAATTAGCTGAAAAACTAGTAGATATCGGCAGCCAGCAGCAGCTATGGCGGTTCAATCATATGAGTACAGTTGAAAGAATTATTGGTCATAAGAAGGGAACAGGGGGATCCTCAGGGGTTACCTATTTAAAAAGGGTACTTGATCACCAATTTTTCCCGGAATTATGGAGCTTAAGAACAAAGCTATAGTATGGAGGAGAACAAAGTGAGTAAATGGATTGATATTTCACAGCGTCTGGATAATAATATGGTTGTTTGGCCAGGGGATACACCCTTTTCCTATAAAGTAAGCTGGGGTATGGAAGAAAGTGGATCTGTGAATGTAGGGGAAATACGAATGAGTGCACATACAGGCACACATATCGATGCTCCCTTTCATTTTGATAATGATGGGAAAAGGGTAATTGATTTAGATATTAATTTATACATAGGTCCGGCAACCGTTATCCATCTTCCGATTAGTCGTAGCATTCGTGTAGAGGATTTCCAGGGATATAATATAGAAGGTACAACACGTCTATTAATCTATACAGGTGTTTGGAAGGATCGCTCGGTATTCCCTGATTCAATTCCACATATTGACCCTGGAGTAGCGGCCTATTTAGCAGAACAAGGAGTCCAGCTAATTGGGCTAGATCTTCCATCTGTCGACCCAATAGAAAGCAAGGAATTAACTGCACACCATGAACTGACAAGCCATGGACTTCATATATTAGAAGGACTTGTCCTCGATAACATAGCCCCAGGCGCATACGAACTAGCAGCACTCCCACTCCCACTCGTAGAAGGAGACGGCAGCCCAGTACGCGCCGTGTTGAGGAAAAAAGAATAGCTTCTAAAAGAATGTTGTTTTAAATAGGTTATGTGAATTTGTGAATGAAAACTGTACCAAAAAAAGTTAGGTTGATTGGAGCGGAAGGTGCGAGACTCCTGCGGGAGTAGTGGGACAGGTGAGACCCCGCAGGAGTGTAAGCTCCGAGGAGGCTCACCGCCCACCCCGCGGAAAGCGAGTACCTGGAGCGGAAATCAACCTCTACAAACTATGATTTATTTAGCATGTAATTACAGCCAAAGGAAAAACAACTCTGAAAGGTGGAAACACAATGGATTTAGGCTTAGGTGTGTCCATTATTGATTTAATGGATTTAGGAAAAGAAAAAAGAACAGGCAGCTATATTCTTCATGCAGAAGAATTAACAATTATTGAGACATCTGCAAGCCCATCGATTCCTTATTTGCTGGAAGGGTTTAAAAAGTTAAGCATTGACCCAAAAGATATAAAAAATATCATTGTCACACATATCCATCTCGACCATGCAGGTGGAGTCGGATTATTACTGGAAAGCTGCCCAAATGCAAAAGTGATCGTCCATCCGCGAGGCAAGCGTCATCTAGCAGACCCTTCTAAACTAATTCTTGGAGCAAAAGCTGTATATAGAGAGAAATTCGATGAACTGTTTGATCCGATTATACCCGTTCCAGAGGATCGTTTAATCGTTAAAGAAGATGGGGATACATTGCAAATTGGTGAGAAACGCATCTTAACATTCCTAGATACCCCTGGGCATGCCAATCATCATTTCTCCATTCATGATTCATTTAGCAACGGTATTTTCACAGGAGATACAATCGGTGTCTTTTATCCGCAGCTGTTTGAGAAGGGGGTTGAATTGTACCTGCCTTCCACTTCGCCTAATCAATTTGATCCAGATGCAATGCTGCAGTCTATGGAGAAAATTAAAGCACTTGAAGTTGATCGGATCTACTTTGGGCATTACGGAATGACTAAGAATCCCGCTCATGTCTATGAACAAATCACAAAGTGGCTTCCGTTATTTATGGAGGATGCAGGAGAAATATGGATGAACAAACAAGACGAATCGATTGAAACAAAAAGTGAACGATTATTCCAGGCTTTATTCGAAAGAGTAAGCACTTATCTATCGGAAAAAAATATCTCATTAGATGAAAACTTGAGCGAAATTATCCAGCTCGATTTAAGTGTTGGTTCAATGGGAATTGTTGATTATTTAGCAAAGAAGTCAAGATAATAATTTTGAAGTGGTCAGGCAATATTTTTGTCTGGCCCATTTATTTCATTTTTCAAAGTCATCCGTATTATAATGGTTTAAAGTGATGTTAGGATGAAATGAGGTGAGGCAATGCAGATTCAAGAAATCATGACAAAGCTAAGTAATCGGACACCAACCATTTTAGGAAAAGAAAGGTTCTCCAAATATTCCGTTCTAGTACCTCTCATTCAAGAGAAGGGGGAACTGCATGTCCTTTTCGAAATCCGTTCTCACCAGCTTAGAAGGCAGCCCGGTGAGGTTTGTTTTCCAGGAGGAAGGCTTGATGAAACGGATAGGGATGAGCTGCATACGGCTTTTCGTGAAACCTCTGAGGAACTTGGAATCAGTGAAAAAAACATTCAGCTGATTTCTCCCCTTGATTACATGATTTCTCCTTTTGGAACGATTATTTATCCGTTTGCAGGCTTTATTGAAAATCATGAAGAGATTAGGCCGAACGTAAGTGAAGTGGATCAAGTTTTTACTGTCCCTCTTTCCTTTCTAAAAGAAACAAAGCCAGAGATTTTTCAGGTGCATTTCAAGGCGGAGCCTGAGAAGGACTTTCCTCTAAATCAAATTCCAGGAGGAGAAAATTACAATTGGCAGACGAGAAAGATGGACGAGTGTTTTTATTATTATGAAGATAAGGTAATATGGGGAATGACCGCTAGGATTCTTAAGCATTTTATCGAGATTATTTGACAGATTTTTAAGGATGCATATTGTGAGATTAAATGTTACAAAGAAGCAAAAAACAAGAGGAGCAGACAAAAAGTCTGCTCCTCTTGTTTTTGGTTCCGCTAATTTTTTATTAAAGTTTGATTAAGTCCAGTATATAAATCTTTCATATGCACAGTAACGATTTTGGCACCAATCTGGACGTGAACCATGTTGTCAAAAACAGCAGTTACAAGGCCGTTTAATGAAACATTCATTCCAATATTTAAATCCTTTTTTACGTTCTTGTCTTTTTTGTTTTCTGCCATCTTTACACCATCCCATCCATATTTATAGACATATAATCATATAAAGAATATATCCTTTTAATTGTAAAATAAACATGATTAAAATAAAAGTCTAATCTTAGCACTTTTATCGACAAATATCCTTTTTGCAAACATAGTTGCTAATCAATATTAGTTGGTAGAGGTTGATTTCCGCTCCAGGTTACTCGCTTTCCGCGGGGTGGGCGGTGAGCCTCCTCGCCGCTAAAGCGCCTGTGGGGTCTCACCTGTCCCACTACTCCCGCAGGAGTCTCGCAACCTTCCGCTCCAATCAACAAGTTTTTTGAGAAATAGAAAATTTATTCAAAAACAGCAAGGTATTAGAAAGAACCTTTAGAAAAGATACTTAAACTTTCATATTAGATGAGTATAAATTTTATGATTGAAGCATATAACCTATAAATCCTGCAAATTGAAAGGGGGGGAGCCATTTTCTAATTCCTATTTAGTTGATGGGTATACAAGCATTAGTAAGGTAAATGAATAAAGAATGGGAGGGAAATGAATGAATATGTGGTTAGTTATATTGAATATTGCCATTTTGTTATTACTTCTTATTGGATTATTTTATATGCAGAAGAAACATATATCCTTTTCAAAACGAGTATTTGCTGCATTAGGTTTAGGAATTGTGTTTGGTTTTGCTTTACAGTTTATCTATGGACCTACTTCTGAAGTTGTATCTGAATCTGCGGGTTGGATTCATTTGGTTGGCGGCGGTTATGTTAAGTTTCTGCAAATGATTGTTATGCCGCTTGTTTTTATTTCTATTCTAGCTGCTTTTACAAAAATAAAATTAAAGCATAATATTGGAAAAATCAGTACCCTAATTCTTGGGCTGCTCGTCGGTACGACGGCGATCGCGGCTGCTGTCGGGATTGCTGCTGCGGTAGGATTTGATCTGGAAGCAGTGCAGATTACACAGGGAGAGGCAGAGTCGGCGAGGGGAGAACAGCTTGAACAAAGCTATCAAAATATAGAGGGAAGAACTTTTCCACAGCAAATCCTTGATTTAATACCTGCTAATCCATTTCTTGATTTTACAGGTCAACGGCCAACTTCAACAATTGCTGTAGTTATCTTTGCAGCATTTCTAGGGATCGCCTATTTGGGTGTTAGGAGAAAAACACCGGAGCAAGCCGAAATGTTTTCGAAGATTGTTGATGCCATTTACGCCGTTATTATGCGGGTAGTGATGCTTATTTTGCGCTTAACGCCATATGGAGTACTTGCCATTATGACTCGTACAGTGGCAATGAGTGATGTGGATTCAATTTTGAAGCTGGGCAAATTTGTAATAGCGTCCTATGTTGCACTGACCGTGATGTTCATTATTCATTTAGTATTGCTTGCTTTTGCTGGGCTCAATCCAGTAACGTACATGAAAAAGGCATTTCCTGTATTAACCTTTGCCTTCACCTCTCGTACAAGTGCAGGTGCACTTCCGTTAAATATTAAGACACAAAAATCACTTGGTGTACCGGATGGGATTGCTAATTTCTCAGGTTCGTTTGGATTATCCATTGGTCAAAATGGCTGTGCTGGGATTTACCCTGCTATGCTTGCTGTCATGATTGCGCCAACAGTCGGCATTAATCCTTTAACACCTTCCTTTATTCTTACTGTTATTGCGATTGTGGCAATTAGCTCATTTGGCGTTGCTGGTGTTGGTGGCGGGGCAACATTTGCAGCGATCATCGTTCTTGCGGCTTTAGATCTTCCGGTTGCATTAGCGGGATTACTCATTTCTATTGAGCCATTAATTGACATGGGACGTACAGCAGTAAATGTGAGCGGTGCGATGACTTCGGGAATCCTGACAAGTCGGATAACTGGTGAAATTGACAGCAGCGTTTACAATGATATGAACGAGAAAATTGAAGCAGAAGTATAAAAAAGAATCGACAGGTACAAAAGTACCTGTCGATTTTTGTTAAAATATAAGAAAGTTAACATTTGAGTCAGAGAATTGTCTAGCTCCAGCGCCTATCGCCTATCAAACTTCAGGTCTCCTCCGCAACGATTGCGTCAACATCGGTTCGCTAGCGCAAACCGTGTTTCCTTTATCGAAAGGAAGAGCCCTTCCAGTTTGTACGGCGATGATCAAGGCGCTTGCGCTTTTCTTATTCCATCATTTGAACAAGTTTTTTCGAAATGGCTAGTAATATTAATCCGAGAACAATAGCCATTAAACCAATGATGCTAAAGATTTCGAAATAACCTAGTGTTTGTGTAAAGGCAGCAAGCTGTCCAGCTAAAATGTTAGCTACACCCGAACTTGCAAGCCATACACCCATTAATAATGATGCTAGCTTGACAGGAGCAATTTTACTTACAAGAGAAAGTCCAACAGGTGATAGCATTAATTCACCCATTGTATGCATGAGATAAGTTAAAACAATAAACATAATGTTTGCCTTCATTTGAATATTTGCTTCAACACTACCTGTCTGGAATACAGCAATGAGAAGGATCATATATCCAAGACCGAGAAGAATCATCCCTAAGCCCATTTTCGTTGGAACTTTAATATCTCCTCTTTTCGATGAACCTAGCTTAATCCAAAACATTGAGAAAATTGGTGCTAGAATAACGATAAATACAGGGTTGATTGATTGGAACCAAGCAGTTGGAACTTCCCAACCGAATATTTGTCTGTCCACAAAGCGTTCTGTATAAAGTGTTAATGAGCTTCCAGCTTGTTCAAAACCAGCCCAGAAGAAAATAACGAAACAAGTTAAGATAATGATAACTGTTGTTCTTTGTTTTTCTTTCTTCGTAAGTGGTTTCGTTTTTGCATTAGCATCAACGGATTTGTCAGGAGCACCAGTTGGTTTCTTACCGATATCTCCAAGATAGCGGTTACCAAGGAGATTAAAAATTAATTGACCAATAACCATTCCAATTGCCGCTGCTAAAAATCCGTATTTAAATCCATATTGAATGATTCCATCAATTGTTGTTGTTTTGAAAAGATCATTGTATAAGTAACCGATTAATAGTGGGGAGAAAAAGGCCCCAACGTTAATTCCCATATAGAAAATGGTAAAGGCAGCATCTCTGCGTGGGTCATTCGTTCCATACAATTCACCAACAATAGTTGAGATATTTGGTTTGAAGAAACCATTTCCAATAATTAATAAGACTAAACCTAAGTATAAAGCACCTGCACTTTGATGCGCGAACAATACGAGGTTACCAATAACCATCGTAACACCACCGATGGTGACTGCACGGCGCTGACCTAAGAACCGGTCTGATAAATACCCGCCGATCATTGGAGTGATATACACGGCACCAGTGAAGAATCCGTATAACATCATGGCATAACTGTCACTAAACCCTAGACCACCACTTACAAAAGAGGTTGTTAAGTAAAGGACAAGAATAGCCCGCATTCCATAATAACTAAAACGTTCCCACATTTCAGTTAAGAATAGTAAGTATAAACCAGGGGGATGCTTTTTACTGGTTTTGCCTTGTTGATTGTTATCCATTGTTGCATCCATATTCTAAGCCTCCATTTACTAAAAATAAAGTTAACTTTATTATTGTAGATTAATGATATTTATGTGGCAATAGAATCAAAAAAAGTGGTAAAACTTAATATATTAGCAATTCATCAAATATTATTATTTGTTTTATTAAAGATATACATACAGGAAAGTTTTTTTAAAATAATTTTTGGCGGAGGATTTAGAAGTGGGAAGATAAATGTTTAAAAATTGAACCAAGTAATAAATAGCCATTACTTGGTTCAACCTCTGATTTTTAATGTGGCAGAAATGCCAATTGATAGAAGAATAACACGGCAAATAGATACACAAGCGGATGAACCTCACGCCATTTTCCTTTGACAACTTTAAGGATTGGGTAGGAGATAAAACCAAGTGCAATCCCAGTTGCAATACTTGAAGTTAGCGGCATGCTTAAAATAATTAAGAAAGCAGGGAATGACTCATCAAGTTCTCCCCATTTAATATGTGAAATACTGCTCATCATTAAGCTTCCTACAATAATTAGTGCAGGTGCAGTAATGGCAGAAAGTCCTGAAACAGCACTGACTAAAGGGCCAAAGAAAGCAGCTAGGATGAATAGGCCAGCAACAGTCAAGGAAGTTAATCCCGTCCGGCCGCCTGCCGCAACGCCTGCTGTAGATTCAATATATGCAGTAGTTGGACTTGTACCAAACATGGCCCCAACAGTAGTAGCAATGGAATCAGATAGTAATGCTTCCTTCGCACGCGGCATCGTCTTTCCTTTCATTAAACCAGCCTGCTCAGCAACACCGATCATTGTACCAGTCGTATCAAAGATGGTTACAAGTAAGAAGGAAAAAACGACTGCATATAGGCTATGTTGAATTACTTGCCCAATAGCATCAAGTGGGTTAAAAATAATCAATCCATCAGGAAGGGAAGGGAATGACATAAACCCTTGATCGAAAGCAAGATTTCCAGTGAAAAAGGCAATGAGTCCAGTAATAATCATTCCAAAAAATAAAGCGCCATTGATGTTTAAGACCATCAAAATTAATGTGATGGCTAGACCAACTAAAGCTAAGATAGCAGAAGGCTGGTGTAAATCACCTAGTGCTACTAGATTTGTTGGATGACTTGTAATTAAACCCGTTAAACGCAAGCCAATAAATGCAATGAATAAGCCAATACCTGCTGTAATACCGTGTTTTAGATTCTCTGGAATAGCTTCAATTAATTTTTTACGAAAAGAGGTAAGTGACAAGATAATGAAAATAAGTCCAGCAACAAGAACAGCTGCAAAGGCTGTTTGATAATCGATATTTCCATGTGTTCCTACAACTGAATAGGCAAAATATGCATTAAGCCCCATGCCGGGTGCAATGGCAATTGGATAGTTAGCGAATAAAGCCATCCAGAGTGTTCCGACAACAGAAGCAATAATTGTAGCGGTGAATACTTGCTCAAAAGGCATGCCAGCATCAGCTAAAATCACTGGATTGACGACAACAATATAAACCATTGTTAAAAAGGTTGTAATCCCAGCAATTACTTCTGTTTTGGCATTTGTTTGATTTTCTTTTAATTTAAACATAAATAAGTCCCCCAAATACGAACATTAAAAAGCACATCTTATATAATATTCGTTTATAAAACAAAATACAAGTACTTATTAGCTAGTATTCAACGTTAAAATCGAAATCATGCATTTAGAACCTTTAAGTACAAAAGAAATAAGGCCCCAATAGCTGGCGCCTTAAAGTATTCAAGCTTATCATAGGTATTTGTTCAATTTAGGTTCTAGAATATTGCATTTAATAGCAAATAGATAAGTCCTGCTATCGTTGCCGAGATTGGCAGTGTAATGACCCATGTAATGAGCATTCTTTGTGCGGTTCCCCACTTAACACCTTTGAGACGATGTGCTGAACCAACACCAAGAATAGAAGATGAAATTACATGTGTTGTACTAACAGGTAAATGAATTAATGTTGATCCAAAAATAATCATTGCACCCGTCAGGTCAGCTGCTACGCCATTGACAGGTCTAATTTTCATAATTTTCCCACCAACGGTTTTAATGATTTTCCATCCGCCCACAGATGTACCTAGTCCCATTGCAAGTGCACAGGAGAATTGTACCCAGAAAGGAATATCCGTATCTGTTACATAGTTATTTGCGATGAGAGCCATTGTAATAATTCCCATTGCTTTTTGTGCATCATTTGTACCATGTGTGTAAGACTGCAGGGCAGCTGTGAAAATTTGAATGATCCGGAAGTTTCGGTTGGTTTTTGTTAAATTATTATGTTTAAATACGACCTTAAAGATACTGTATACAATAAATCCAACAGTAAAGGCAATTAAAGGTGAAAATATAAGCGCCTGAATGATTTTCAAAAAGCCTTGGTAATTAAGGGCTGCAAATCCAGCAGCAGCGATAGCAGCACCGGCAATTGAACCAATAATTGCATGCGATGAACTGCTTGGAATGCCATAATACCAAGTAAGTAAATTCCAGAAAACAGCAGAGATGAGTGCAGCCAAGATAACAAGTGACCCATTTTCCAATGTGAAGGGGTCAACGATATCCTTTGTAATCGTCTTTGCAACGCCAGTAAAGGTCATTGCACCAACAAAGTTCATCACGGCTGCAAGTATGATTGCATGTCTAGGCTTTAAAGCTTTCGTTGATACAGCGGTTGCAATCGCGTTTGCGGTATCATGGAAGCCGTTGATAAAGTCGAAAGTCAAAGCCATAACTACAATTAAGATCGTTATTATTAAAAATCCATCCATTTGTTAAGGCTCCTTACGCATTTTTCATAATAATGGTTTCCAGAGTATTTGCTACACCTTGGCAGCTGTCAGCAATTTCCTCTAGGTTCTCGTAGATTTCTTTAAATTGGATAATACGTACAGGATCCTTTTCAACAGTGAAAAGATGTTTAATGGATTGGCGAAGTACACCATCACATTGAGATTCATAATCCTTTATTTTGATCGCATGTTCACGAATTTGAAGCAACTTTTTGTTTGAAAGAAGTTCGATTGATTTTTCAATTTCGTAAGCACAATTTTTAATAGCATCCACAAACTTAAGCATATAGTCATCTGCTTGTGTGATGGAGTACATTTCAAAAAGTGCTGCACAATGCTCAATTCCGTCAATAACATCATCTAAACTCATGGCAAGTGCAAGAATATCTTCACGCTCGATTGGGGTAATAAAGGCATTATTTAATTCCTTTATTACTTCATGAACAAAGGTGTCCCCTTTTGATTCATACTCTTTCATTGTTTCTGCAAATATTTTAAGATCACTAATATTCTTAAGTTTATAATCTGCAAAGTAGTTTGCGCCCTCTTTCACATTCAATGCGATACTGTTGAGCAAAGTGTTGAATTTGTCCTTCTTTTTAAAAACCATTTTTTTACCTCCAAGGGAAAAATATCTTCCAAACGAACTAATTTTATACGAAAAATGGCGAATTAGAAAGGTTTATGCTGAAAAAAGTTGAAAAAAGTAATGGTTATAACAAATTTCTTATATTATTAGCTGTTTTTCGAAGAATTATGTTTTCAATATAAGGAGTAGGTAAAACTTAGTTTGTGATTAATGTCACAAACTTTTCGAAAATGATACGTAAATAAGAATAAATTTAATTATATAATTACTATAAAGTTAATTGGAAGAATTGGTTTCAATTTCCACTATCTTCCCTTAACTTACAAAATAAATAGGGGGAGCTATTTATGAAGAAAATGGGATTAGTTATGATGCTGATTTTTGTACTATCCATTCTTGGTGCATGTAGTGAGAAAGAGGATGCATCAGCACCTGTTGCAAACAATGAAAATGAACCAGAAAATGAAGTGAAAATTGATCAAGAATTAGAAGATGCAAAAGCCAAATTTGAACCACTTGGTGAAATTCCAGTACCAGCAGATAATCCAATGACAGATGAAAAAGTAGAATTAGGAAAGACTCTATACTTTGATCCACGTCTTTCAGGGAATAATGTTCAAAGCTGTATGTCATGCCATGCACCTGGAGCAGGGTTTGGGGATGGAATGGCGAAGTTTATAGGATTTGAAGGCTTTAATGGTCCAAGAAATAGTCCAACAATCATTAATTCTGGCTATTACCCAACAAATTTCTGGGATGGCCGAGCAGGAAGTTTAGAGGAGCAAGCATTAGGACCTATTCAATCAGAAGCTGAAATGAATCAAAGTTTAGATGAATTAGTCATCGAGTTGAATGGTGTTCCTACATATGTTGAGCAGTTTAACACCATTTTTAATGATCAAATTTCTGCTGACAATATTGCAAAAGCAATTGCAGCTTTTGAAAGAACCATTGTTATAGCTGATACTGCTTTTGACCGGTATCTTCAAGGAGATGAAGATGCAATCAGTGCAGATGCAAAAGACGGCATGAAGTTATTCGCAGGGAAGGCCGGCTGTATATCTTGTCATGCAGGTCCACTTTTATCTGATTACAGTTATCATAACTTAGGGATGAGTGGAGATGACGGACGTTTTGGTGTGACTGGTAAGGAAGAAGATAAAGGGAAATTTAGAACAGCTGGTTTAAGAGGTGTAGCACATACAGCGCCATTTATGCATGATGGCAGTCTAGAAACATTAAAAGATGTTGTTATGTACTATAATGAAGGCGGCGGCGATCATGGTAATAAGAGCGTCTTAGTAAAGCCGCTTAATTTAACTGATAAAGAAATCAATTCTTTAGTCGCTTTTCTTGATAGCTTAAGCGGAGAACTGCCAGTAATAGAAACACCAGAAATACCTAAGAATTAATAATTAAATCTTAAATGAACATGCCTGTTGGGGATGTATGCAAGAATGTTGATTCACGATGTGGATCACACTCTGCATACATTTCCACAGGCTTTTTTTGTTTAGGACAGTTTTGAAGGGGGTAGAAAATCATTAACAACTCCGGCATTGGCCGTCTATATAGATAGCGATTGCAATCACTTGCAATCGCTTTTACTCTAATACATGCCATTACATAACAAATCCTATAATTTGGAAAATGGCTTTTTGTATTAAATCATGTGAAATGAAGAAAACTATTTCAAAACAGCAAGGAGTGATATAATGTTTACCTTTTTATGGGCATTAATTATTGGCGGAATCATTGGGTGGATTGCAGGTATGGTTGTAGGAAAAGACATTCCTGGTGGAGTGTTTGGCAATATTATTGCGGGGTTTGTTGGAGCTTGGTTAGGTTCATTGATTTTTGGAAATTGGGGACCAGTAATTGCTGATTTTGCAATCATTCCTGCATTGATAGGTTCAGTATTACTTGTATTCCTGCTAAGCCTAGTAATGAGAGCATTTAGAAAATCGACTGATTGATTAATTAAGTATAATCGAAAGACCTTCCGGCATTTGGAAGGTCTTTCGATATTTCAATCCTACACTTTCACCATTTATCCTGTTCAAGAAATGGAAACGTAGGAGAGGCAGTTATACATAATTTTTCGTTTGTAAAAGGATGAAGAAATTCCAGTTTTGCAGCATGCAGGGCTTGCCTATCGAATACAGGCTGTCCACCATATATGCTGTCACCTGCTAGTGGGTGGCCAATATGGCTTAAATGAACACGGATTTGATGTGTTCTTCCTGTATCAAGCTGACATTTAATTAGAGATAAGTCTTGTTTTGGATCGTATTCAATTAATTCATAATGGGTGATGGCTGACTGTCCTGTTGGGGACACACGTCTTCTTGTAGGGTGATGACGGTCACGTCCAATTGGTTCTTGAATCGTATTTTTCTTTGAGCGAATCTTGCCATGAACAAGCGCTAGATAGGTTCGTTTAATGAGTCTCTCTTCAAGCATTCGATCGAGAATGGAGCCCGCGAGTGAATGCTTGGCAAATAGTACAACTCCAGTCGTATCACGATCTAGACGATGAATATGCTTCACTTTACGCTGTTCACCTTTTGCTTGAAGATAAAAGGCGGCTGCATTAGCCAATGTATTCACTTGTTCGGGTGAATTTGGATGCGTATCCATATGAGCTGGTTTATTAAAGACAATTAGATGATCATCCTCATATGCGACGTCTACTTCGAAATAGGTTGGAATAACATTGAATTCTTCTTCTATAAAAAGGCGTAATTGTAAGCGATCTCCTGCTTTTAACGGATGATTCCAGCTGATTAGCTCTCCATTAACCTTCACCTGTTTCTCCATTCTCATGGTATGAACTTGTTTTTTGGGTGCTTTCCATATTTGTTTAAATATATCATCAATAGTCAATCCTACCCATTCAGAAGGGAGAGTTATTTCGTACCATTCACCAAATTTTTTCGTATATACCATCATTTTCTCCTTCTCTAACAGCCAATTTTTCACAATAGGGTTATTTTCTTAGAATAACTGTATTTTAACCGGATCTTGGTTTTAATTACCACCCTAAAATAAGCAGTAAGTATGATATTCTTGTTTTATATATTACGAACTGGTTACAGGGATTATAGAGGTGGGTTAGCGGTGAAGGTTGTATTTGCATCAACTCCTGAACAAGAAGAGAAGATTAGAGAACTTATTCAAAAAATGTATACGCATATTTTTCCGCTTTATTTTCCAGATGAGGATATTATGGAATTTGAGCAAATGAATGTGTTACATACTTCAACTAGGCATTTTGAATATTTTGGCACATTAAAGGAAGCATATCAAGTCATTGTCAGTCTTCAAACAATCTCTGCTATTCTGGAGTTATCGAAGCTTGAAGACAGCTATGAACAGATTTTCAATAAAAATGTCGAAATTATACAAGGATTCGGATTGTTCTTTCCATTTGTATTTAGTAATTTCTATCAAGGGAAAATGATGAAGAACGATCTATTCAGCATGTATACGAAAGCGGCAAATGAATTACTTATTTAATTAGAAAACGCCTGTTATTAAATGCAGGCGTTTTTTGTGTTGAAAAGACTATGCTTTTTTTATTTGCTATTTTCATTAAACCACTTTTCAAAAACTTCTTTCTCTCTATAACCGGAAATACGATTGACTTCTTCGCCCTTTTTATACTGAACAATAGTAGGGGTCTGCTCAATGCCATATTGATCCCAGCCTTCTTCATATTCTAGCAGGTTGAATTGAAGCAGATCAAGATTCATCTCTTTTGCTAAAGGTGAAACGACTGGTGTTGTTCGTTGACAGTGGGAGCATGTTGGACTGTAAAAGTAAACAGTCACATCTTCCTTGCTAGCAATCATTTCTTCTAATTTCTCTGGAAGAACTAAATTTTGATAATTTGGATCATCAAGCTGAGAGATAGTCGCAGGATCGAGTGTGTCTTTATCGTATGGGTTTCCTCCTGCCATCTTTTTTTCATTTTGCATCTTAGAGACAAATGCTAAAGCTCCGAATAAAATAATGATAACGGCTAGAAAAATGATAATCTTCTTCATTCTATGCAGCCTCCTTTGATTTTTTCCATAATAGATAACTACAGATGAAAATAATGATAAATGCGACTAATGCTAAAAAAGGAATCGTGATAAACCCAAACCAATTAATATACTGGCCAGTGCATGGTACTCTTCCGCAAGATGCTGCATGATCGGCTAAAACGGAAATCTTCTGAATGGAATAATGGTAAAGTGAGATGCATGTCCCAATCGCAGAAAGAACCATTGTATATATCCCAATTCGGTAATCCTTTTTAATGACTGCAATGCCTAAAATGATCACAAAAGGATACATAAGAATTCTTTGGTACCAGCAAAGCAAACACGGTTCATATTGACGAATTTCTGAAAAGTAGAGGCTTCCAAACATCGCAATAACGGATGCCGCCCATGAAACAAATAGCAAGGTCTCCCTCGAGTCTTTATTTGTATTCTCCATATTGTACTCCTTTTTTAGGTAATTACGATCAAATTATGACCTACTATTCCATGATTGTAAATTACTTAATGATAAAGTCCAAGTTTGTTCTAAGTTCTGTCATATTTTTGACATTCATTTGATTAGTAAGGAACATAAATATCTTATAGCAAAATAGAATCAAAAAACAACAGATAATAAGGGAGTATGTCCATTACAATATGAATTTTATGTAAGTTGTATATTTTGCGAAAAATTGTCAAAATAACACTAATGTTAATAAAAGGAGTATGATTATTTTTAGAGAAATGTTTTAATGTGATGGACTGCTTTGGGAGGGATAAACATGAATTGGAAGATAAAAGCTGATCGCTGGGTTCAATATGAGAACTTAGATCAACAATTAGCAAAAGAGCTAGAAAAATTACAATTGGATAAAACTAAGCTGGAAGATGCCTTTTATAAAGACTTAGAGTTTGGAACAGGTGGTATGCGTGGAGAAATTGGTGTAGGTACAAATCGAATGAATATTTATACAGTAAGAAAGGCTTCTGCTGGTTTAGCCGCATACATAGAAGAAGCTGGTTTGGAAGCGAAGAAGCAAGGTGTAGTTATTGCCTATGATTCTCGCCATATGTCTTTCGAGTTTGCCATGGAGGCGGCAAAAACATTAGCATCTAGAGGAATTCAGACTTATGTGTTCAAGGAATTAAGACCAACACCTGAGTTATCCTTTGCAGTTCGACATTTGCAAGCTTTTTCGGGGATCGTTGTAACGGCAAGCCATAATCCGCCGGAATATAACGGCTATAAGGTGTATGGTTCAGATGGTGCGCAGCTTCCGCCAGTAACGGCAGATGTCGTTATTTCGAAAGTGAATGAAATTGAAAATGAGTTATTGATTGATGTAATGGATGAAGAGACATTGAAAGAACAAGGATTAATACAAATGATTGGTGAAGAGGTGGATCGTCAATACATAGAAAAGCTTGTAACTATCTCTGAAAATCCACAATTAAGTTCCGAGGTCGATCTTTCCATTGTCTTTACCCCATTACATGGAACGGCAAATAAGCCTGTGATGGATGCTTTTCGGGCATTAAATTATACAAACGTTCAGGTAGTTAAAGAGCAGGAGCTGCCGGATCCTGAATTTTCAACGGTGAGCAGTCCAAATCCAGAGGAGAAATCTGCTTTTGAACTGGCGATTAAATTGGGAGAGAAAACAAATGCGGATTTATTGATTGCAACAGACCCTGATGCAGATCGATTAGGAATTGCTGTCAAAGATCAAGCAGGCGAATACATTCTCTTAACTGGTAATCAGACGGGTGCTTTACTGCTACACTATATTTTGTCACAGAAAAAGGAAAAAGGGACTCTTCCGGTAAACGGTATTGTACTAAAAACAATTGTGACTTCAGAGTTAGGAAGAAAGATTGCTTCGTCCTTTCAGGTAGAAACGGCAGATGTGTTAACTGGATTCAAATTTATTGCCGAGAAGATGAAGGGTTATGATGAAACAGGGAAATACGAGTTTTTATTTGGCTATGAGGAAAGCTATGGCTATTTGATCGGTGATTTTGCCCGTGATAAGGATGCTGTTCAAGCTGCCATTCTTGCAGCTGAAGTTGCTGCTTTTTATAAGAAAAAGGGCTTATCCCTATACGATGCTTTATTGTCACTATTTAATCAATATGGCTACTATGTTGAAGGTCTAAAATCGTTAACGTTGAAAGGAAAGGAAGGAGCGGAAAAGATTCAGAAGACATTGACTTCCTTCCGTACAAATCCGATTCAACAGCTTGGCCATTTGAAGATTGTAGCGGTAGAGGATTACTTAACAGGCATTCGAAAAGACAATAATGGTAAAGAACACGTAATTGATTTGCCTAAATCCAATGTGATTAAATATATTTTTGAAGATGGCACATGGATCTGTCTGCGTCCATCTGGAACAGAACCGAAAATCAAATTTTACTTTGGCATCCAAGGCAATTCATTAGAGGAAAGTAAGCAAAAGCTTGCTGATATTGAAAATGAATTCATGAAGATTATCGAGCAGACATTAAATTCTTTGTCAGTCAATTAGGGAGTTTCTAAGATACTCCCTTTCCAGTTATGGCATCATGATATACGAGAGGAAGAGATTATATGTTAAAAGGACAAGTTGCAATTGTAACTGGTGCATCAAGAGGAATAGGTAAAGAAATTGCAGCAAAGCTTGCCGAGCTAGGAATGAAGCTTGCGATTGTAGGAAGTTCAGCCGATATTCATGAGACAGCAAAAGAACTAAAAAAGAGTGGATTTGAAGATGTACTAGCGATTCAAGCGGATGTTTCCAGTGAGGGACAGGTCCAATCCATGATTGAAAAAACACTTCAACAATACAAACAAGTAGATCTTTTAGTAAATAATGCTGGACTAGGATTATTTAAATCGATTGAAGATACGACATTTGACGATTGGAAGAGACTATTTGAGGTGAATGTTCAAGGCGTATTTCTCGGTGTAAAGTCAGTACTTCCTCATATGAAGGAACGTAAGTCAGGCACAATCATTACGATTTCATCTGATGTGGCAAGGTATACCATTCCTAACGGATCAGCTTACACAGCAACGAAATATGCTGTACAAGGTTTTATCGGTTCGATCGCACAGGAAGTAAGAGAATACGGCATTAAGGTTGGAACAATTAACCCAGGTATGGTGGACACATATATTGCAGGTTCCCAACAAGGATTAGAGGAGAAGAAAGACTGGCTACAAGTTGAAGACGTTGCAAATGCAGTTGTCTACATGGCCTCTGCTCCAAAGCATATGCTGATTGATGAAATCATCCTTCATCCATTTGTCCAAAACTACCCAATCGCGTAAAGAGGCTGGGACATAACTAATTTAGCTGCGTCCAAAGCCGAATGATAAATTCTTTATTTTATTATCTAAATACAGAAAGCCGATCTATTGCAGAATGCTGTGTTAGCATTTCTAATAATGGTTCGGCTTTTTTAGTTGCTGAAAACCTTTTGTCCAGCCTCTTTTTTAGGTTGTTTGTCTAAAAGCTTGTTCTTTATAAATAAGTTTTCTACCGATAAAAAAATAAGTTGATTGGAGCGGAAGGCATGAGACTCCTGCGGGAGTAGTGGGACAGCTGAGACCCCGCAGGCGCTTTAGCGCCGAGGAGGCTCAGCGCCCACCCCGCGGAAAGCGAATGCCTGGAGCGGAAATCAACCTCTACCAACTATTTTTTTATGCCACAATGTTTGCGAAAAAACTTCCTTTTTAAAAGAGATACACCTGTTTGTATCACTATCAGGTGTATCTGCAACTTTAGTAGGAATTCGTCTCATCCTAATTCCTAAGGTTTGTTCTATAGAAAAGGATTATAATGGGGGGAGAGAAAAACCTTTGAGAGGTGAAATAGTGGAGAAACGTCATTCGGAAATTCGAATATTAAAAGAAATTGCAGAATTATTAAATGAAGGTACTGAAATAACAGGAATATTATCAGAGGTTCTCACTAAACTGCTTCATGTGACAGGCCTTTCTATTGGGTGGATTTTTATGATTGGGCCAGATGGAAAACATCTATTGGCTGCTAAGGAGAACTTGCCTCCCGCTCTTTCTCACAGTGATTACGAGCCGATGTGCAAGGGAGACTGCTGGTGCCTTGATCGCTATAATAATGGAAGACTGCAAAAAGCGATCAATATTATTGAATGCAAAAGAATTGAGGATGCACTTGCTGCAAGAAGAGAAGACACGAACGGTTTAACCCATCATGCAACGATTCCTCTTCGTGCAGGCAGCGAAAAGTTCGGTATTCTTAATGTAGGTGCACCAAATAAAACACATTTTGAACCTGAAGAGCTGGCATTATTGGAATCCATCGCTTTTCAAATAGGAACGGCACTAAAACGGATTAAATTAACAGAGCTAGAACAAGAAACAGCTCTAACAGCCGAAAGAAATCGTTTAGCAAGAGACTTGCATGATTCTGTCAATCAGCTTCTTTTCTCCTTAAGTTTAACAGCTAGAGGTGGAGCAGAAATGACTAAAGAAATTGACACGAAAGAAACCTTTACTTATATCCAAGATCTAGCTCAAGAAGCCTTAAGTGAAATGAGAGCATTGATATGGCAGCTGCGCCCCCGTGGTCTCGAGAACGGAATTATGAGCGCTTTAGTCGGCTATGGCCAGATGCTTGGTTTGCAAGTTCAATCAGAAGTAAATGGAGTTGTTTCTCTGCCGGGAAAAGTAGAAGAAGCATTATGGAGAATCGGACAGGAAGCATTGGCAAACTGCAAAAAGCATTCAGGGCAAACAAATGCTGCCATTCAACTTTCAATTGAGAAGCATAAAGTAATCATGATTATTTCTGACTGTGGTTCTGGCTTTCATTATAATGAGGAACTAGGGAGTATTCCTTCACTTGGTTTACAAAGTATGCGAAGTCGGACCGAGAACCTTAATGGACAGTTTTCCCTTCAAAGCTCTCCTCAAAACGGAACGGAAATTCAAATTATCATACCCATTTAAGGAGGACTAAAAATGGCTATTCGTATCCTCATAGCGGATGATCATCATGTAGTAAGACGTGGTCTAGTCTTTTTTCTCAAAACACAACCTGGCATTGAAATTGTTGGCGAAGCAAAGGATGGGAAAGAAGCCGTAGAACTAACACAAAAGATCCTGCCTGATATTGTATTAATGGATTTAGAAATGCCAATTATGAATGGAATTGAGGCAACTCGAGAGATAAAAGCCATTTGTCCAGAAGTGAAAGTCATGATGCTGACCAGCTTCTCTGACCAAGATCACGTCATTCCTGCTCTCGAAGCAGGTGCTTCTGGCTATCAGCTAAAAGATATTGAACCAGATGAGCTTGTCCGCGCAATTGTCCATTTGATGCAAGGGGAAAACCAGCTGCATCCAAAAGCTACTTCACAGCTTCTAACCCATTTATCGGGTAAAAACAATCTAGAAAGAAAGCCATTAGATGAACTGACCAAAAGGGAACTAGAAGTTTTGAAGGAAATTGCAAAAGGAAAAAGCAATAAAGAAATTGCCTCTGATCTATTTATATCAGAAAAAACAGTGAAAACGCATGTATCCAATCTTCTATCCAAACTGGAGCTGGCAGATCGAACACAAGCAGCACTTTATGCTGTGAAAAATGGTTTAATGGAATGAGGAGAATATCAAAAACACGACCCACTTTCTAAGTAGATCGTGCAATTATGAAGCACCTGTTTCTTTGCTTAGGGTAACTGATAAAGGGTTTCTGGCAGTTCATCCATCGCAAATTCATTGGCATGGTCGATGTATCTGAGTAAAGAATATAAATGTTTCTCTATGATGGAGTAGTCTTTTTCAAAGTTATACGCGTGAAGGAAATGTTCAATTTTTTTCGAAAGAAATTGATCTTCTGTTCTCACCATCAAAATCAACAAATTATCCCATTCAGAACGATGTGTATAGTATAACGCTCTGTCATAATCAAGCTTATTCATTTGTCCTTGCCTCCTCTTTCAGGAGTTGATAATAGTTTGTGTTCTCTTACAGAAAAATTTCACTGTAAATGTTGGTCATGTTGATTCTATTGAGTTTTCATCATTTACCTGTATAAAGTTCAGATGAATAAATATGAATCGTACCGTGGAAAATAGGGGTAGTACACTTACTATTTGGAGGGACATGATGAAAAAGCTCTTGTTCATTTTTATCATTATAAGTTTATTTTTGAATGTAGACATATTAGCCCCAGCCGCAAAGGAAAGACCGGATTATGAAAAATATGGGCGGATTGCAACAGCAGTTGTTAAAGAGGATTTTCCGGGTGAAGAGGTTGTTGAATACCAATATACGGGAAGACAAAAAATATCCGAAACTGATGTGGTTGATTCCTTTACGTTCCAAGTAAATGATGATGGCAAACAGTTAACCTTAGTCGTAAAAGTTTCCCACAGTCTTGACAATAAAAAGACACTTAGCTTGACTGTTGAGGAAAAGAAAGAGTAAAGCGAATGATAATAAATTGCTTAGCGGGAGTCACTGGCTCCCGTTTTTTGCTGTCTGCTGCTGCTTTTAAGGCCTTAAGATGATAAGTCGGTAAAGTCATTTCCCACATTTCAAGTTAAATCCTTGCAAGATTGACCCCATGATACATCATTCCCGAATTTTTCTCATAGATTGTGATAAGACGAAAAAGGGGGAGTAGTGAATGCGTGAGGATGAAAACAAGGCACTAAACTATGCCATTCAAGAAATTACGGAAATTGCTAACGGCTTCGGGTTAGATTATTATCCGATGCGTTATGAAATTTGTCCTGCTGATATCATTTATACATTCGGTGCGTACGGAATGCCAACGCGCTTTTCCCACTGGAGTTTCGGAAAACAGTTTCACAAAATGAAGCTCCACTACGATCTAGGCCTTTCAAAAATTTATGAACTAGTTATTAATTCAAATCCCTGCTATGCCTTTTTACTTGATTCCAATTCGTTAATTCAGAATAAATTAATCGTTGCCCATGTCTTGGCTCATTGTGATTTCTTTAAAAATAATGTGCGGTTTCAGAACACAAAACGGGATATGGTAGAAAGCATGGCTGCCACGGCTGAACGCATTAGGAAATACGAAATCGAGCATGGAAAAAAAGAGGTGGAAACGTTTCTTGATGCGGTGTTGGCGATTGAGGAGCATATCGATCCCTCTCTGATGAGACCAAAGCTACCTTGGAATTTGAGTGATATTGAATACGAAGAGGAAGAAGATATAGCAGCAACTTCCCCTTATGATGATCTATGGAATCTCGATGAAAGAAATAAACCAAAATCTGTGCAAAAAAAGAAAAAGAAATTTCCTCCGAAGCCAGAGAAAGACCTGCTTCTATTTATTGAGAGCTATAGCAGAGAATTAACTGACTGGCAGCGAGATATTCTAACGATGATGCGGGAGGAGATGCTCTATTTCTGGCCGCAGCTGGAAACAAAAATTATGAATGAAGGCTGGGCATCCTACTGGCATCAAAGAATTCTTAGGGAAATGGATTTAACGAGTGGAGAGGCACTTGAATTTGCGAAGTTAAATGCAGGAGTGGTTCAGCCATCGAAAACAAGTATTAACCCCTATTACCTAGGCTTGAAAATCTTCGAAGATATTGAAGAAAGATATGATCATCCAACTGAAGAAATGAAAAGGCGTGGGGTGGTGCCGGGATCTGGCCGGGAAAAAATGTTTGAGGTCCGTGAAATTGAGTCAGATATCTCCTTCTTAAGGAATTATTTAACAAAAGACCTTGTTATGAGGGAGGATATGTATTTATTCCAAAAACAAGGCAAGGACTATAAGGTCGTTGATAAGAAATGGGAAAATGTTCGTGATCAGTTAGTTAGTATGCGTGTTAATGGAGGGTTCCCTTATTTGACCGTGAATGACGGAGATTATCTGAAAAATGGCGAGCTATACTTAAAGCACTGGTTCGAAGGCATTGAACTTGACCTAAAGTATTTGGAGAAAGTTCTCCCATACGTCCAGCAGCTCTGGGGCAGAAGTGTCCATATAGAAACGATCGTTGAAGGGAAAAATATGCTGTTTACGTATGATGGGAAAAGCATTCATCGGAAGTATTTATAATTCTTGAGGAAGCCTTTTTCTTTTTGAATGGTTGCAGTAGGTTATTGAGATCAGTTTAAGCAAATATTGAAGGATTGCGGTAGCCAATAGAGGGTATTGAATCCCGAATAAGCAAATATTGAAGGATTGCAGTAGCCAATAGGAGGTATTGGATCCCGAATAAGCAAATATTGAAGGATTGCGGTAGCCAATAGGAGGTATTGGGTCCCGATTAGGCAAATATTGAAGGGCTTCGGTAGCCAATCGAAGGTATTAATCCAGTTTAAGCAATTTAAAGTGTTAGGGTCGTCAATAAGTAAAAAAAGCAATGGAGATTGTTTGCTCCATTGCTTTTTTACTTTTCGGAATCAGCATCAACTGGTTCCAGCCAAGTCTGTGACCATTTTTCAATATCTTTCATTAGTGGCTCTAATGATAATCCTTTTTCTGTTAATGAGTATTCAATTCGGACAGGGGTTTCAGGATATACCTCTCGTTTTACAATTCCTTCTTGCTCTAAATCCTTTAGCCGTTCAGAAAGCACTCTTCCGCTTATCCCGATTGCAGATTCAATCGTACTGAAGCGCTGCGGGCCAGTTAACAGCTGATAGATTACTAATCCGGTCCATCTTTGGCTAATAATACTCATTGCTTTTTCAAATCTAGGGCATATTTGAGATTTATTCATCTTGCATCACTCCTTCTTACATTATAACCTTCATTACAGCAAATAATAAAGTTACTTGACATATATAGTTTATAAAAATATAATTACTTACATAAAGTAACTAACTTACATTATTTCAAGGAGGAATACGACTATGAACTTTCACAGTGAGCCAAACGTTTTTGTTAGTCATGTTTATTTGAAGGTAGCGGACCTACAGCGATCGATAAATTTTTATCAACAAGTCATTGGATTTCAAGTAATAGAGCAAACAGAGAATAAAGCGAGTTTATCAGCAGATGGAAGAACACCATTATTAACAATTGAACAGCCTGAAAATATTCATCCGAAACAACCACGTACGACAGGCTTATATCATTTTGCCCTTTTGCTTCCTTCTCGCTCAGATTTAGCTAAAGTGATTGAACACTTTATTAAAATTGGCTATCCATTACAGGGGGCGTCAGATCATCTTGTCAGTGAAGCGCTATATTTAGCTGACCCAGATGGGAATGGAATAGAGATCTATGCAGATCGTCCAGCTTCAACATGGAAATGGAATCATGATGAAGTAGTTATGTCAACGGAACGTTTGGATATTGAAAGCATTCTTGCTGAAGGGGATGGCATGTCTTGGGGTGGATTGCCGGCAGGAACCTTAATGGGACATATTCATTTACATGTTTCAGATTTACAAAAAACAGAGGAATTTTATAGTAAAGGGCTTGGATTTGATATTGTAACGAGATATGGCGGACAGGCGCTGTTTATTTCTACTGGCCGCTATCACCACCATATCGGATTAAATACATGGAATGGAACAGGTGCTCCTGCACCATCTGAGAACAGTGTCGGTTTGAAGAATTATACTCTTGTTTACCCTAATGAAGAAGCTAGAAAGGGTACTGTTGCAAATTTAAATCAAATAGGTGCAGCTGTGACTCAAGAAAATGGTCAATTTATTGTGAAAGATCCCTCTGGAAATCAGATATTGCTGAGTATCTAGATTGAAATCAGATAAATAAAGGTTCATTTTACACAATCTCTTCAAAATGTTATTTTAACAAATGGGGGGAATTAAAATGAACATTACAAATGAAGCTCGGGATTTGCTAAAGCAAGTGTTGCTGGATCAAAACTCTACGGGCATAAGAATATACTTTGCAGGCTTTGGCTGAGGCGGACCACAAATGGGAATGGCTCTGGATGAGCCTGAGGCAGATGACTTAGTTTTAATGATAAATGAAATTCAAGTTGCCATTGAACCACAATTGGAAGCTGATGTGGAGGAACTTGTCATTGAGTATGATCGTGGAAGACATGCGTTTGTTCTTAGAGGCAATGAAGGGGAATGCACCTAATTAAAAGGAACACACCCTTAAATAGTAAAATTTGAATAGTAATAAAAAACAGTCCAATTTCGTAAAAATTGGACTGTTTTTTATTATTACCTTGAGCTAAATAAATTAAGGAAACTGTCCTATAGAAGAAGTCTATGGGACAGTTCTGTATGGTGGAAAAAGAAAACAGTCTCATAGAAAAGTTTAATGGGACAAAATAAGCTGATGAGCAAGGAATTTGTTCCATAGTAGTCGGGGAATTACGATTCTTATCCCAATTGGTGATGGGATGTCCATGTCAAAAGTAAAGAAATAATGGTTAAAAAAATGCTCAGAGTAAGAACTCTAAGCATTTTTGTGTTCCAAACTTTAGTGTATTGCTGATTTAAACTTACTTCCATGTGCTTCTTGTGTATCCATAATCGTTGTAAAGGCATTTTCATCAATTTCATTAACGATCGTTTTTAGTTTAGATATTTCTAATCGAGTAATAACGACATAAATGACTTCCTTTTCGTTATCTTTAAATCCGCCTTTGCCTTTAAGCTTTGTAACGGTTCGTCCTAAGCGATCAATAATAGCATCGGAAATTTCCTCATAATGGTCAGAAACGATAATGACTGCCTTTGTATCACCCTCTAAGCCTTGGACGACAGAATCAATCATTTTGGAAGCAATATAATACGTAATGATGGAATACATCGCTTGCTCCCAGCCCAAAACAAAGCCTGCCCAGCCGAATACGAATACATTAAAGAACATGACAAATTCCCCGATTGAAAAAGGAAGCTTCTTCGTCAATAAAATCCCTAGTATTTCAGTTCCATCTAAAGCACCGCCATGACGGATAACTAATCCGACCCCAGTTCCTAATAATAGTCCTCCGAAAACAGTCGCTAATAATGGTTCAGTTGTAAAAGGAGAAATATGGTGTAATTGAGGCTCAATGATAGCTAATGCCACAATACCGAAAAGGGAGGAAAAGGCAAAATTCTTTCCGATATTTTTATATCCTGAATAGATAAAAGGGATATTAAATACAAACACAAGAATACCAAAGCTAATATCTGTCAGATGATTAATAAGTAGTGAGATCCCGATAATTCCGCCATCAATAATTTGATTGGGGATTAAAAAAAGTTCAATTGCTAATGCTGCAAGCGTTGCTCCGATTAGTAACATGATGTAACGATAAATAATATGTAGCTTACTTTCAGATCGATGTTTCTTTTCCATCTTTCACCATCCTAGTTTTTGACTCGAAAAAAATCATACCGTTTTGGGAAATAAATTTCAAATGATAACTACTAATGACAAGAGATTCTTTTCATCTCGTACGTATAGTTTTCCAATTCCAGCATTTAAAAATCGATAAATCCGAATATTAAATGCGTATACTGGAAAAATACAGCCGAGGTGATTTTTTGAAAAAAAATTGGTGCGTATCCATTCTAACCATGTTTTTCTTAATTCTTGCGAATGTCAGTGTAGTCTATGGAGTAGAAGAAAAAAATGAAAAAGTGGAATGTGAGCGAAAAAAGGATATTCGTAATAAAGAATTTAATGAATTGGTGATGGATGATATCTTTTCTAGCTTTGGACATAAGTACGAAGAGATTATCGATCAAAGCATGTATTTAAATATGATCGATTTAATGAAGTATACTGTACTTACAAATAAAAAGGATGCCCATCTAGAAAGCTTGAAGGAACATTTAACGGGTGAAGCGATTGGAGAAAAAAGAATTTATTTCTTTCACGGTGATCCCAATACGGCTTATATTTTCTTTAAGGGCATTGATAATCAAAATACGGCTGTTTATTTAAAGAAAAATGAAGAACAATGGAATGCCTTAGACAAACAAGTGAAGAAGGGGAAAAAGATCGGAAATATTCGTGAAACATGCAAAGACGATTATTTCATGAAAAGAATGTTTAATAACTTATATCCAGAATAGTAAAGGGTGCCCCAATATTGGGGCACCTATTTCTAATCTAATACACTCTTAATGAATGGATTTCTTCTTAAAGCGGCCGCCTCTAACCTCGGAAATATTGGCGACTGCTAAGAAAGCGCCAGGATCGAGTTCTTCGACAATTGTTTTTAACTTGGCTTCTTCCAGACGGGTAATTACACAAAAGATCACCTTTTTATCATCTCCTGTGTAGGCACCTTCTCCATTTAAATAGGTAACGCCACGCCCTAGCCTTGCTAGAATAGCGTCCCCGATTAATTTATGTTCCTCACTGATAATCCATGCAGATTTTGACTCATCAAGTCCTTGTATCACGATATCAATTGTTTTAAAAGCGATAAAATAGGCGAGTACGGAATACATGGCCCGATTCCAGCCAAACACAAACCCTGCTGAAGCAAAAATGAAAATGTTAAAAAACATTATGATTTCGCCTACGGAAAAGGGGATTCTTTTGTTGACGATGATAGCGAGTATTTCGGTTCCATCTAAGGATCCGCCATAGCGGATGACAATCCCAACGCCTGCTCCAAGCACAATTCCGCCAAATACAGTGGCGAGTAAGGGATCCTTCGTGAAAACGGGAACATCATGTAGAAGAATCGTGGATACAGATAAGACTGAAATCCCTAATAAAGTGGAAAGGGCGAAAGTCTTGCCAATCTGTTTGTACCCGATATAGAAAAAGGGGATGTTTAATAGGAAGATAAACAAGCCAAGCTTTACGTGAGTTAAATGAGATAAAATAATGGAAATACCAACAATACCACCATCTAATATTTTGTTCGGAACCAAAAACTCCTCAATGCCCACTCCCATCAACACGGAGCCGATAATAATAAAAAATATACTTTTTATCAGTTTTGTTTTCGATAAACCTTTATGAATCGTTTGAATGTTTATTTGTTCTGTGGTCGGTTCAATCATACGGTTTCCCCCAATTTAGCCTCTTGAAATAAGAACTACACTACATTTTTGACATCTACTCTATCTATTATAACATTTTTTTGATTAATGAAAGAAATCTGGGAAATAAAAAATAATCAAAAAAGTCTGATGTAAAAGGATTATATTTTCTGTAATAAGAAGGGATTTTGTAGTAAAATGTAGAACTTTTAACCTATATGTAATTAATGACTAGGAGTGAGGTATGGTGCAAAAGCATTTGAAGGTATTAATTTGTGATGACTCTATGTTAATCAGAAAAAAACTTAAAAATATATTAGAAGTTTGTAAATGCAATCCGATTTGGGAAGCAGAAGATGGTGTGGATGCGATCCAAAAAGCGAGTGAACTTAAACCAGACCTAATATTTATGGATATTGTTATGCCAGGAAAAGATGGAATTGAGGCTTTGGAAGAAATCATTAAAGAAAATCCGGCATTAAAAGTAGTCATGGCTTCTTCAGCCGGAACTCAACTGCATCTGAAAAAAGCACTAGATTTGGGCGCTTATGATTTTATTCAGAAGCCGATCACACTTGAAGCAGTTACAGCCATTATTGAGAAAGTTATCAAAGAGGAGAAGGAGGAAAGCAGCCATGTTTAGTCAATACTTTGGCCATTATTTATTGAATAAGGGACTCATTAATGCAGAGCAGCTGAAACATGCGCTTGAACTTCAAAAAACGACATATGTAAAGTTTGGTGTGATTGCAGTTGATGAAGGTTTGCTAACATCCGCTCAAGTCGAAGAAATTCATGAGAAACAAAAGCAGCAAGACAAAAGATTCGGTGAAATTGCAGTTGAACTTGGACTTCTCACGAATGAGCAAGTGGACTATATGTTGTCAGCACAGAAGAAAAATCATTTATTCTTAGCCCAGGCGATCGTTGATCAGAACTATATGACGATGGATGCCTTTACAAATGCATTAAATGAGTACAAACAATTATATAGCCTATCTGATGAGAAATTTGAAGCAATCAAAAATGGCGATATTGATGCAATTGTAGGCAGCCTTCTTCATATGAATCAACCGGAAAAAGAAGGATACGCACAATATTTATCCTTATTTGTGAAAAATGTGATTCGGTTCATCGATGATCAAGTGTATGTAGAAGAACATTCATTAACAGGAAGTGTAAAAGCAGATTGGTTAGTTTCACAAGGAATTACAGGTGAAAAACCATTATGGACAGCAATTGCTGCCGATGAGTTGGTATTTCTAGAAATAGCTTCGGTCTTTGCGGAAGAGGAATTGACTGTTGTAAATGAGCTGGCTCAAGCATCTGTCAGTGAGTTCTTAAATCTCCATAACGGTATATTTTTGGTGAATATGTCTAATAAGGGGATCGAATTAAACATGAAGCCACAAAGAGTGGATGAAGCTTCAGCTGTTTCATTGCTTGAGGACAATGGCTTATGTGTGACAATCCATACATCAAAAGGCGATTTCCAACTAATCCTTACACATTTGCCTGAGCTTATTGCTATTTCTAACGAACAAAGAGAAAATCAAGTTGTATAAAACGATTAAAGACTGTTCATTTGAGCAGTCTTTTTATTTACTAAAAAGCATAGTTGATTGGAGCGGAAGGTGCGAGACTCCAGCGGGAGTAGTGGGATAGGTGAGACCCCGCAGGCGCAATAGCGCCGAGGAGGCTCACCGCCCACCCCGCGGAAAGCGAGCAACCTGGAGCGGAAATCAACTTCTACCCATTCTTTTATTTTGCAACAATATTCAAAGAAACAGAATAAATGATCAAATTGACTGCCCTCTACACCTTTGCTAAAATGATTCCATTATATAAGAATAATAATTTACCTGTATATGTTCAGTAATATGGACTGGACGTTTCTACCGAGCTGCCGTAAATAGCTTGACTACATGGGAATGACTATTTTGCTATTCTAGTAAACTAGAAAGTAATCTATTCTCCTATGCATTTTAGGCAGCTTCGCTCATAGCGGAGCTTTTTTTTATTTTGCCAGTTTTGGTAAACAATAAGGAAAAGCCTACGGGTATTATTTCAGAAGGGGATATAACGATGTCACAATTCTTTCAGTTCCAATTTCGAGGAACAACCTATAAACAAGAAACGATTGCTGGATTAACAACGTTTTTATCTATGGCCTACATATTAATCGTTAATCCAATTATTTTGAGTCAGGCAGGCATGGACAAGGGAGCTGTATTCACAGCAACTGCCCTATCAGCGATTATTGGTTCTTTATTAATTGGCTTGTTAGCTAATTATCCAATCGGTATCGCACCAAGTATGGGCTTGAATTCCTTCTTTACCTTTTCCGTGTGTATTGGAATGGGCATTCCTTGGCAAACTGCTTTAACAGGGGTTTTTGTATCTGGTATTTTATTCGTGATTTTAAGCTTATTAAAGATTCGTGAAAAAATAATTAATGTTATTCCTAAAGATTTAAAGCATGCGATTGGGGCTGGAATTGGCTTTTTTATTGCTTTTATTGGCTTGAAGAATGCAGGACTGATTGTTGGCAATGAAGCTACATTTGTAGCGATTGGAAACTTGAAATCCTCTGCGACTTTATTGGCTGTTTTCTGCTTTATCCTAACGGTTATTTTGATGGTAAGAAATATAAAAGGGGCAATTTTCTTTGGGATGGCTATTTCTGCTTTTGTTGGAATGCTTGCAGGGATTATTGATAAGCCTGAGAAAATCATTGGTGCAATCCCGAGTGTAGCACCGACATTTGGTGAAGTTTTTTCTCATCTAGACCAAATATTTACCCCAGAAATGATTGCGGTTATCTTTACATTTCTATTTGTCGCCTTTTTTGATACAGCTGGTGCTTTGATTGCGATTGCGAGTCAGGCTGGGCTAATGAAAAATAATGAGATTCCAAATGCAGGGAAGGCATTACTGGCAGATTCAAGTGCCACAGTAGTCGGAGCCGTTCTTGGTACTTCAACGACTGCATCGATGATTGAATCAACGGCAGGGATTGCGGCAGGGGGAAGAACGGGATTTACCTCCATCATTATTTCAGCTTGTTTCACTGTTGCCCTATTCTTTTCACCATTACTGAGTGTTGTTACAGCAGAGGTCACCTCTCCGGCACTTATCATAGTGGGTGCCTTGATGGCGATGGAAGTAAAGCAAATCGACTGGAGTAAGATTGAAATTGCCATACCTGCTTTTGTAACGATTTTAATGATGCCACTCACATTTAGTGTAGCTACGGGAATTGCTTTAGGGTTTATCCTTTATCCGGTTACAATGCTTGCTTTAGGAAAAACAAAAGCGATTCACCCGCTTATGTACGGTTTATGTATTGCTTTTATTGGTTATTTTGTTTATCTTTCATAGAAGTGGACAGACTGCCTGGGTTAATAGGCAGTCTTTTTTTTACATAGAAAGAAACCACCAAAGTGGTTTCTTAGAAATGGAGAATTATTTCTTGATATCTTCTTTTATCATTTTCATTAATACTTTCATTTCTGTATGCATTTTTTCTTTATCGAGGTTGAGGCTATTCTTGATATCCTTAAAAGATTGACCGGCCTGCTTTAGCTTGACGAGTTCAGCTAAGTCCTTGTTGCTTGCCTTTGCCATTGCAGAGCCTCCAACGATGAATCGTAAAGGCACGCCTTTATCGAGCCAAGATTGAATCTGTGCTTCTGTTTTTCCTGAGTACTCTGCTACATTTTTAATAACATCTTCTTTATGTTCTTCAAGGAATTTTTCCTTGTGTTCATGGCATTTCTTTTTTAAATCCTTTAGGTCGAGACCATAGTGTGCAGCTGTTTTTTCCCAGGAAGAATCGTTATCCTTATATGTTTTCAATACATCATCAATTTTTTTATCGGCAAATTTGGCAATATGGGCTGCTTTCAAAATCTCTTTTTTCGTATATCCTTGATTTGTGAGACGCTTGAAATCAGCTTCGTCCATAAAAGAATGATGATGTTCTTTATCTTTATGTCTTTCCTGTGGAATACTTTCTTCAGCATAGGTTGCATTAGGTGTTATCGTAAATACGGAACCTAATAGTAGTAGAGTGAATGCACTTAAAATAATCCAAGGTTTCTTCATTTTTACACGCTCCTTTATTTTGTTGAAACTTGGCCACGGTTATTAGCATGTCCAGAAATAGAAAACAAATGAGGGAAAAATTGGCTAATTTATAATGAGTAAGTGGTTTTTATTGAAAAATAGTCGTTTGTTCGCTTAAATAAAAGAAATAGTAGTTCATAATAGGGATGGTGTAAGATGAAAATTCTTGTTGTTGAAGATAATGAAAGTGTTTGCTCCATGCTAGAAATGTTTTTTATGAAAGAGGGATATGAAGGAGTATTTGTTCATAACGGTCAGGATGGATTTGATCGATTTAATAAAGGGAAATGGGATTTAATGATTGTTGATTGGATGCTTCCAATCATGGATGGAGTAACACTCTGCCGGAAAATTAGGGAATTAAGCCAAGTGCCAATTATTATGCTTACTGCAAAGGATAGTGAATCAGACCAAGTGCTTGGGCTTGAAATGGGTGCTGATGATTATGTGACAAAGCCATTTAGTCCGTTAACTCTGATGGCAAGAATTAAAGCTGTGACAAGACGCTACCAAATGGAAGCGGCAGAGAAGGAAGATGGACATGTCATTACGAGTCAATACTTTCGAATCAGTAAGGAATCAAGAGAAGTTAGCTATAAAGGACAAGTTCTTGCCAATTTAACGCCAAAGGAATTTGACTTATTGTATTATTTTGTAAAGAATCCAAAGCAGGTTTTTTCTCGGGAGCAGCTATTAGATCGCGTGTGGGGATACGAGTTTTATGGCGATGAGAGGACAGTGGATGTGCATATTAAGCGTTTAAGAAGAAAGATTGGCACACCTGAGCAGCCATTTATTCAAACGGTATGGGGAATTGGCTATAAATTTGATGAAACGGAAGTTACAAATGAGAATTAAATTCTTTTATCAGCTGCTTGTTAGCCAGATCAGCATTCTCGTTCTAGCCTTTCTCATTTTAAGCCTTTCTTTTTCACAGTTTGTCGAAAATTATATTTTTCAGAATAAAGTAGAGGAATTAAATGATTATGGTGAGCAAATATTAACCGATTTAACGGTAAGGCTTGAAGGAACGGAAAGCTTTTTAGAGGAATATAGCCAGATTCTTGATACGAGGCATATTCAATATATCCTGTTTAACTATGAAGGGAAAGTCATCTATCCACAATTACAAAGCGCTCCGCTTATTCAGCTGACAAAGTCAGAGTGGGAGAAGATCTCCTCAGGCAGTTCAGTATCAGTGAAACATGATATTAAACGGTTTGGACAGGAAGTGACACTTGTTGCCATGCCGTTCATGCAAGGAGATAAATTAGCTGGTGGAATCTTGTTACTATCGCCTATTACTGGGGCGATGGATATGATTAGGCAATTAAATCGATTCTTATTATATACGATTGTTATTTCTTTATCGGCATCTATTTTGATCAGTCTTATTTTCTCAAAAAGTTTAATAAAGAGGATTAGGAATATTCGCAATGCAACTTCGATGATTACTGCTGGAAATTATGATGTTCATGTTCCAGATACATATCAGGATGAAATTGGTCAACTAGCAACAGATTTTAATAAAATGGCAGAGAAATTAAATGAATCGAATGAAGAAATTGAGCGACTAGAAAATCGAAGAAGAAAGTTTATTGCAGATGTTTCTCATGAAATGAGGACACCTTTAACGACAATTAGTGGCCTTGCAGAAGGAATAAAGGATCATTTAATTCCTGAAGATGGAATTGAAAAAGGGATGATCTTAATTGATCGGGAAGCAAAGAGACTGATTCGCCTTGTAAATGAAAACCTTGATTATGAGAAGATTCGCTCCAATCAGCTAAAGTTAAATAAGATAGAAATGGAATTAACGGAAGTATTGGAAGTAGTGGAGGAACAACTTCACTTACAGGCAAGCGAAAAAAATAATCAGCTAGTTGTGCAATGTGATGAGGAGATTACGGTTTTTGCTGATTATGATCGGCTGATTCAAATCATCGTAAATATTGTCAAGAATGCGATTCAATTTACAGAAAATGGCCAAATTATGCTTAAAGGTAAAGAAGAAGGATCTGCTATTATAATTGAAATCGAAGATACGGGTGTAGGGATCGATCCATTGGAAATTGAATCGATTTGGCTGCGATTCTATAAAGCCGATCTATCACGGACAAACCAAGCATATGGAGAATTTGGCATTGGCTTGTCTATTGTTAAACAGCTCGTTCAGCTACATGATGGAGAAATTGAGGTTAGCAGTGAGAAGGGGGAAGGAACAACATTTACAATTCGCCTTCCAAAAAAGGAAAAAGAGCAGTAAAAAACTGCTCACAACCAAGTATGTAAATATCGGTCTGCCTCATTTCACTGCGCTGGTTATTACTTCGTACATAAAGGCTTGTTCAATGAATCAAACCGACAATTTTTCACAAAAAAAGAAATCGGCAAGCTCGCCAATTTCTTTTTTTATAGCATCTATACTGCTTGTGTTTTAGTCAAGGGAAGTGGTTGCTGGAGTTTCTCCTGTTCCTGTATATGCTGAACCTCGATATATTTAATATGATGCTCTTCCATATCGATAATTTTAAAGGCAAAGGAATCCAGGTGAATGATATCTCCTTGTTTCGCTTCGTAATTTTCAGTTAGAATCCAGCCGCCGATTGTATCGACATCGTCGTCATTAATATCAATTCCAAGTAAATCACTGACTTCACTTACAAGCATTTTTGAATCGATAATATAGTGGCCATCTGTTATCTTACGGACTTCTGGCACTTCATCCATATCGAATTCATCTCGAATTTCTCCAACAATTTCTTCAAGGATATCTTCAACTGTTACAAGTCCAGATGTCCCGCCATACTCATCCATCAATATCGCCATATGAATTCTTTCCTTTTGCATTTTCAGGAGAAGGTCATGAATGGGAATGGTGTCAATTACCCGAATAATTGGGCGAGTGTATGAGTGTAGCGTATTGGATGTGACTTCTCTATTTTTGATCAGGTCTGTCATCACTTCTTTAATATTGACGATCCCAATAATATGGTCTTTATCTCCGTCAATGATTGGATAACGAGTGAATTTCTCTTCGTAAACGGTCTGTAAAAAGTTTTCTAATGTATCTTCTTTTGAGAATGAAACAATCTCTGTTCTTGGAACCATAATTTCCTTTGCAATTCGGTTATCAAACTCAAAAATTTTATTTACATACTTAAACTCTGATTGGTTGATTTCGCCACTTTCATAGCTTTCCGACAAAATGATGCGAAGTTCTTCTTCAGAATGGGCCAATTCGTGTTCAGAAGCAGGCTTTAATCCAAATAATCCTGTAAGGAATCGTGCAGATCCATTTAACGCCCAGATGAACGGGTACATAACTCGGTAGAACCAAATTAATGGGCGTGCAGTTAGTAAGGTTACAAACTCAGCTTTCTGAATCGCAAGTGTTTTTGGTGCCAATTCTCCAACGACCACGTGAAGAAAAGTAATAAAAGCAAAAGCAATACCAATGGAAAGAACATGTGATGCAGAACTTGGAATGTTAAGTTTATCAAAAACCGGATGAAGCATATGAGCAATTGTCGGTTCTCCAAGCCACCCAATTCCGAGGGCAGTTATTGTAATCCCTAATTGACAAGCAGATAAATATTCATCCAAATGACTGATCACTTTCTTCGCTGGTATCGCACTTTTATTGCCTTCTTCAATTAACTGATCAATTCTTGAACTTCGTATCTTTACAATAGCAAATTCTGAAGTTACAAAAAATGCCGTCAAAGCAATTAAAATGGCTATAATAACCAAGTTTAATATGTCCAAATAAGTTCCCTTATCCCGAGTAACGGGTAAGGTGTCACCTCCTGATAATTTAAAAAATTAGTTTAACTTGTTAAGCTGACAAGGGATTTAATTAATGTGGAACTTTCTGTATTCATCTTTTGAGAAAGGTCACTTATCTGTTTCTTATCCAGATGGTTAATAAGCGGCAAGAGTACAGCTATTTCATTATGAAGCTGCTTGATTTGCTTTGTCACCACATCGATTTGTTTCTCTACATCCCCTGTATGCATACTGATTTTGGACTTTAATTCTAGCTTTCTCTTAATCTCATCTAATGGACAATGCATATTTTTGCATTCTTCAATAAATCGAAGATCAGAAAGTACTTCTTCTGAATAGATTCGATAGTTGGATTTTGTACGTTCTGCTTGAATAAGCCCTAAATTTGTATAATAATCAATGGTTCTCTTGGATAGATTCGCAATTGCTGCTAATTCGCCAATACGATAAACTGCCCCATCCTATCACCCCAATTTAATGTACTTATATTTATATTATATGTTAGTTAAAACCATACAGTCAAACGTAGCAGTTTAACTGTATAGATTACTTCTATTTTATTAGAAAATTGCATAGATATGTGACGGAATTTTCGGAAAACTAAAAAAGATATTGGTGTTTTCTAAAAGATTGTTGTTTATTGAATAAATTGTGTGAATGAAAACAGTTGATAAAAAAAGGTTGGTTGATTGGAGCGGAAGGTGCGAGACTCCTCGAAAATGCATCCGCATTTCCTCGTGCGGTGTCCATTCAAGAAGGCTATTCAACGTCCTGCGGGAGAAGTGGGACAGGTGAGACCCCACAGGTGCTTTAGCACCGAGGAGGCTCAGCGCCCACCCCGCGGAAAGGGAGCATCCTGGAGCGGAAATCAACCTCTACTCACTACCGGCGCCATTATTGCTTTTCTTTCTTAACTTCAATATAGGAAATATGATGACCATCGATTTCCTTTATGATAAATTGATATCCATCCATTATAATGGAGTCCCCAGTTTCTAAATCGAATTGTCGTGTGAGAATCCATCCTCCAAGTGTATCAACTTCATCCTCATTTAAGTTCGTCCCAAGTAAATCGTTTGTTTCTGAAATAAGAAACTTTGCATCCAAAATATAATGATCCGTATCAATTTTTTGAACGAGAGGAAGCTCATCCATATCGAATTCATCACGGATTTCCCCGACTATTTCTTCAAGAATATCCTCAACGGTGACTAATCCAGCAGTTCCGCCATATTCATCAAATAATATGGCCATATGTGTGCGTTCCTTCTGCATTTTCAAAAGGAGATCATGAATGGGAATCGTTTCAATGACTCGGATAACTGGTTTAATATACTGTACAACGGGTTTTTCTTCCTCACATTGATTACGAATACAATCTGTTAGAATTTCTTTTACATTAATTAAGCCAAGTATATTGTCTTTATCCTCACCAATAACGGGGTATCTGGTGTATCTTTCATTCATAATGATTTCTAGAACTTCAGAGAGTGTCGCATTCTCATCAAGACTAATAATTTCTGTTCGCGGGACCATAACTTCCTTGGCAATTCGGTTATCAAATTCAAAAATCCGATTGACGTACTTATATTCTGATTGATTTATTTCCCCGCTCTTTAAGCTTTCTGAGAGGATAATTCGTAATTCTTCTTCAGAAAGAGCCATTTCGTGTTCAGAAACGAGCTTTAACCCAAATAATCCAGTGACAAATCGTGCAGACCCATTTAAAACCCAAATAAACGGAAACATTATTTTGTAAAACCAAATTAAAGGCTTTGAAAAATTTAATGTGATTTCCTCTGCCTTTTGAATGGCAAATGTCTTTGGAGCAAGTTCACCAATGACTACATGCAAAAAAGTAACGAGTGAAAAGGCAATGATAAAAGAAAGAAAATGGGTAATGGATGGCTGGAGATCCAGTTTGGCAAATAAGGGCTTTAAGATGCTTTCCACCGTTGGTTCTCCAAGCCAGCCAAGACCTAAAGCCGTAACTGTAATACCAAGCTGACTAGCTGATAAATACTCATCAAGATTAGATATAACCTTTTTCGCAGAGTGAGCTTGTACGTTTCCTTCTGCAATTAGTTGATCGATTCGTGATGAACGAACTTTTACCATTGCGAATTCGGAGGCAACAAAAAAAGCTGTTAATGCGATTAAAAGGACAATAAGAAAAAGATTAAGTATCATTCGTTCTATCCTCACAACAAATGTAAGGTGCGCACCTCCTTTTAAAGGTACTTTTCCCTTAAAAATAAATTTTTAGTAATTGGAACTTTTCCAATCTCGTGCAAGCATGCCGTAGACAACTAAATCATGGTAATGATTATATAGAAACTCACCATCACGAATAATGCCTTCTTGCACAAAGCCTAATCGTTCAGGTACTGCGCGGCTCTTCTGATTCCCAACACCACAGCGAATTTCAACACGATTAAAATTAAGGTCAAAAAAAGCATAGTTGAGAAGGGACTGAACAGATCTTGTCATTATTCCATTCCCTTCAAAGCCTTCAGCAAGATAGTAGCCAATACTTGTTTGCTTATTATTCCAATCGAGTTGATGAAAACCAATGGAACCGACTAGTACCCCGTTATATCGGATGCCTGTATTAAATCCATTATTATCAGCAAATTGTTTAAGCCAAGAAGGAATAATCGAATGATATTGAATGGGTGAAGACATACTATCTACCCATGGCAGCCATTTTCTTAAATGATTTCGATTGTTATCTATTAGATGATAAAGCTCTTCTGCGTGCTGTAATTGAAATAGCTGTAATTCAATTTCCTGATCGACTTTTAAAGTAAACACAGTCCAATCCCCTCTTTTCTCTTGAATATTTCTATATAATAAATGGAATTACTTGTGAAGTATACAGAATCTTTGCAAAAGATAAAAGAAAACAAGGCTGACTCAATGGAGGAGGGAGTCAGCCTTGTTTTCCTTTTGAGAAGCAATAGGCAAGGTGATACTGAAAACTGTCAGATCTGATTGTGTTTCACAATCGAGGATTCCTTTATGCTTTTCAATGATTTCCCTACAAACAAATAGGCCAAGGCCTGTTCCAAGTTTTTTTGTTGTTACAAATGGTTCAAATATAGATTGGATAAGATGTTCTGGAATCATTGGGCCGTTATTAGCAATTTCGAGTTTTACATGGCCATTTGCTTGGGAATAGCATTTAATTTCAATTAAAGGCTCTATCGTATTTGTATTCAGTTCATCAATAGCATTAAAGATTATATTAATTAGAACCTGGCGAATTTCATCAGCATAGCCTAGAAGTTTAACTTCCTCTTCTAAATTTTTTATTATCCTCACTTTTCCATCTAGAATACTTGGGTATAAGAAAATTAACACTTCTTCAATCATTTCATTTAAGGAAAAAATGATCTTCTCTTTGCCGATTAATTCCTTTTTTGATAAAAGGAGAAATTGAGAAATGCGAAAATTCAATTGCTCCAATTCGATTGAAATGATATCTAAATATTTCATGTTTGGATTTTCAGATTTAAGTAGCTGAATAAAACCTTGTACAGAAGTAAGAGGATTCCGAAACTCGTGTATAAAACTAGAGGTCATTTGCCCGAGCAATGTCAGTCTATCTTTATGACTTGTATCAATAAATTTCGTTTTTTCCTCAATGATTTGATTTTTAGCATCACTGTAATAGGTAACAGAATAATAGAGGAACTGGTCTAGACAATGATGAATTCGCTCTGAAACCGTTTGAATTTCCTGCCAGTCTAAATTTATTTTTTTTATATATTTTTGAAAGATAGAACGACCTAAATTTACGTTATAGACAAACTCTCCAATATTCATTCCCGCTTTTACCCGTTGATCTGCAATGGAGATAGAGAATTTCCGAATAACTCCATCTAATCTTTCCTCTGTATTCGTAAGACTTTGTATCACAAGATAAAAGATGACTTCTCCATTTTCTTTCATTCGGTCTTTAAAAGGATCCTCAGGAGAGATGAGAATATTTTCTTCCCATTCCTTCAATAATTGCTTTTTCTCGCCTTGTAAAAACTCAACAATAGTGACATTTTTTCTTGTTACCATATTAACCTCCAGACTTCATATACCTTCTACTATATAAACTTCGATTCTTTTTGCGAATTTCCTTTGTCGAAAACGCTCAAATATAAAAACAGTACTTCGAGACTACCTATTTCATGTCGAAAAAGAAAATGTTTGGAGATTCATTTGTTAATGTGATTTAAATCATAGATTATTCAAATAAAACTCAGTATAAATAAAGATAATCATTCTCAATTAAAACTTTAGGAAGAAATCAGGTGAGCATCGTGCTTGGGAAATTAAAAAAAGGTGAAAAGGCTAGGATTCTTGATATATCTCGGATCGATTTTTTCGTCCGCAGAAGATTGCTTGATCTTGGAATTACAGAAGGATCTGAGGTAAGTGTTAAATGCTTTATGCCGTTCGGTGGTCCTATCATGGTCGAGTACTGTGGTCAATGTATAGGGATTCGTAGAATAGAAGCAATCCAAATTGAAGTGGAGAGATTATAATGGATATTGCTTTAATTGGAAACCCCAATACAGGAAAAACATCTCTTTTCAATAAGCTTACAGGTTCATATGAATATGTAGGGAACTGGAGCGGCGTTACAGTTGAAAAGAAAGTCGGTTTGTTCAAGAATAAAAAAGATAAATTAATTGATCTGCCTGGAATTTACTCATTAAATCCACTATCTAAGGATGAAGGTGTGGTTACACAATTTCTACTTTCAGATCATGTAGATCAAATGATCAATATATTAGATGCATCCCAATTGGAACGCAATCTGCATTTAACGATACAGCTGTTGGAGTATGGAAAACCAATTGTTATAGGTCTTAATATGATTGATGTTGCTTTAAACCGCGGAGTTCAAGTGGAGTCTGAGCAGCTTGAAAAGCAATTAGGAGTTCCCATCACTTCTGTTATTGCCAGAACAGGAAAGGGCTGTGATCTGTTAGCTCAAGCGGCTACAGGTGAATTGCTGCCTGAACCTAATGGAAGAATTGTTAACTATGGGGGAGAAATTGAAGAGGCGATTTTAACCTTTGAACAGTTAATTGGCAATAAATCTGAAAAGTCTTCAAGATGGCTAGCTTTGCAGTTATTTGAAGGAAATGAATACGTGAAAAAGTATGTACAGGGGCTTGTTGAATCGGAGAGCCTTAATCAATTTCTACAAGAAATTAAGCTCACAGTAAAAACAAGGCATGGCATGAATCTGGATCAATTCATTTTTCACAAAAGAAAAGAGAGAATTGAGAAAATCATAACGGATGCAGCCATTAAAAGAAATCAAATCAGCATGCCTTTATCTGAAAAGATTGATATTATTGTTACCAATAAATTTCTTGGCTTGCCGATCTTTTTCCTGCTTATGTATTTCATGTTCATGCTAACCTTTGATTGGCTTGGTTTTCCGCTATCTGATTGGCTCGACGGTTTCTTAACAGGTGCATTCTCTCAAACCATTGATGGCTGGTTAAATGCCGCAGGAGCTTCTGCTTTTATCCATTCTTTAATACTAGACGGAATTATTGCTGGAGTTGGAGGCGTTCTTGTCTTCGTTCCACAAATATTTATCCTATTCTTTTTCATTTCTGTGCTTGAAGATTCAGGGTATATGGCTCGGGTTGCACTTGTCATGGATCGCTTGATGGAATCAGTAGGGTTGAATGGAAAGGCATTTATTCCAATGATGATTGGTTTCGGCTGTAACGTTCCAGGCATTATGGCTGCACGAACGATTGAAACGCCGAAAGAGCGGCTCTTAACGATCCTCTTAACTCCATTAATGTCGTGTTCTGCACGTTTACCTGTTTATGCATTATTTGTTGGTGCATTCTTTGTTCAACAAAAGGCTTTGGTTGTTTTATCATTATATATTTTAGGCATTGCTGTTGCTCTTATATTAGCGAAGATTTTCTCTTCAACCATTTTAAAAGGGGAGACTTCCTTTTTTGTAATTGAGTTGCCCCCTTATCGCTTGCCACAGTTTCAAGCTCTTTGGAAAAGCACATGGGATAAGGGAAAGGGTTTTGTTAAAAAAGCAGGAACGTTCATTTTTGCAGGTTCTGTATTTATCTGGCTCTTATCCTATGTAGGTCCAGCTGGTTTAGATGTAGCATTGGATGATAGTTATTTAGCTGCAATTGGCGGGTTCATTGCTCCGATCTTTGAACCAATTGGTTTTAATACATGGCAAGCTGGAGCATCTCTGATTACAGGATTTTTGGCTAAAGAAGCGATTATTTCTACAATGAATATTATCTATTTTGTTCCAGATGAAGCGAGTTTGCAGGGGTTACTAGCTGATTATTTCACCCCTTTAGCGGGCTATAGCTTTATGGTCTTTATCCTTTTATACATTCCATGTCTTGCAACAGTTGCAACGATTTATAAAGAGACTGGATCGAAGAAATGGACCATATTTTCAATGGGCTATGCATTTTTTATCGCTTATCTGCTCACTCTTATTATTTACCAAGGTGGAAAGCTTTTAGGATTTGTTTAACTTAATCTGGAATGGAAGTGGACGGATATGCTGTTCAATCTGTTAATTGGCGGACTAATATTTGGATATGCCAGCTGGTCTTTATTTAAATTTATTAAGAAATCGAAACAAGGGAAATGTGCAGGCTGCTCGCAGCGGAATTCCTGCACAAGTGCCTGTGATCCAATTTCTGAAAGAACATTAGATAAATAAATGATTGTTAAAAAACTGTTGTCCTTATCGATAACAGTTTTTTAAATTTGATCTGTTAAATGACATTCTATTATAATGAAAGTATTAGTGTAATAATACACAAAAAGAATAAAAGGGATGAAGCTAATCTTGACACGTGATGAAATAATTTCTAAAGTATCCGAAAAAATGCGCCTTATTCGTACGGAAGCTGGTTACACACAAGATAAAATGGCTGAGATTATCGGCCTTTCAAAAAAAACCCTTGTTCAAATCGAAAAAGGGCGAGTTGATGCAGGATGGTCTACTGTTGTTGCAGTATGTGCCCTATTTCGGGAAACAGAGACTGTACGATTTTTGTTCGGGAATGAACCATTAGAAGTATTGGAAACAATTGCAAGAGAAGGAATTGATTATCGAAGAGAAAAAACAATGGGAGGGAAAATCTGGTGGAAAGAGATTGATAGAAAGAATGGACTGCTATTACAGCAAAATGTGATCAGTCAGCACTATCGAATTATTGATGAGGATCACTTCCGCATCTACAGCAGCTTTGATGAAAGCTCATCAAAAGAACGATTTTCAGAATTAGTTCTTGGAAAATAATAAGTTTAATAATTGTTTTATTTGAATGGCTTTGTTAAATAATGTTGTTGGTGCACAAAATCGCCATTGGTGTACCCGCTCATTAAGTTATTCATTCGAATAAAACGCATTCGCGTGCACACCAATGGCTCTTAATCAACAATCAACGCTAACATAGCTATTTGAATAAATGTGAGAATGAGAATTGTAGACAAAATAGGTTGGTTGATTGGAGCGGAAGGCGTGAGACTCCTGCGGGAGGAGGCTCAGCGCCCACCCCGCGGAAAGCGAACGCCTGGAGCGGAAATCAACCTTTACTCATTCTTGATATTTTTGCGAAAACAGCCAAAAATTATGAACGAAATCTGCACGTTGTCCGTCTTACTATAGAAACCAATAATCAAAGAATGGGATGATGAGAAAGAGAGGAATAGAAGTCTTGGAAGAGAGAGATCTCATTAAAGCTGCAAAACGTGGAGAAACACGCGCATTTGCTATGCTTTTTCATAATAATTATTCCTTCTTGGTCAAATATTTAATAAAAGTAACGATGAATCCTGATACAGCTGAAGAACTTGCACAGGAAACAATGGCAAGATGTATGGAGAAAATTCATTTATATCAGGGCAAGGCGAAATTTTCTACATGGCTTATCTCAATCGCAACCAACTTATTTATCGACCAGCGGAGAAAGAGGAAGAGAGAACAGGATTGGCATCAGCAAGAAGAGATTAACAGAAAACTGAAATGGCATATGGAAAGCAGAAATGAAGAATGGACGGATGCATTAACAGCCTTAGGTAAATTACGGGAGGATGTTCGCATACCGATTATCTTAAAGCATTATTATGGCTATTCCTATGAAGAGATTGGTGAGATGATGAAGCTTTCTTCAGGGACGATCAAGTCAAGAGTTCATAATGGGATTTTGGCTGTTAGAAAGGAGCTGAAGGGAAATGAATAAACAAAAAGGCGGAGCGGAAAACGAACATTTAAATGAAGAGATGCTGGCAGTTGTTAAAGAAATCGAAAAGGGCATGCATTCTGTTGAGCAAGCTACGCCAGTCTATACACCCAATCTAGAATGGTTTGAACAAATGGTTGTTGAACAGAAACATCAATCTAGAAAAAAACTTATTATCGATATCTTGCTTTTTTCAATTATTGCCTTTCTACTATTAACGGCCGTGCTATTTACTTTATACAGCCTTCCGGTGGTTTTCTTTGCCCTACAGGGATTTGTGGCTATTATGATCGTTGGCTACTTTCTGCTTAAGCGTATAAAGCAGGTGAGAGAAACATGAAGGAAGAAATATCGATCCCTTTACTCATCGTTGTTGCTATCATCCTTATTAGCCAGAGCTTCTTTCTTTTCATCCATGCAAGAAGAAAGGGTCATAATTATTGGTTTTGGGGAATCATAGGCCTTATTCAAGCACCAATGCCAACTCTTGCTTATCTCATTTTTGTACGGAAAGTTTTTCATAAAAACAATGTTGAAGGAACGAAAGAATAATGGGGAAATTAAAACGGATTGTTCTTCTCCTTGCTGGTGCTGGACAATTACTAGCTATTGTCTTGCTATTTATTGACCTGAAGACAGCGATATTATTTTATCTTGTTTATGCTGTGCTTATCCTTGTTATTTTTGTCATATTATTGATTGAACGTAAGAAAGAGAAAGAGGAGGATGATCGCAATGATTATCGTAACTACTGAGAATATATTCGGAAAAGAGATCCGAGAATTGAAAGGTTTTGTCAGGGGCAGCACGGTGCAAACAAAGCATATTGGGAAAGATATTCTAGCTGGTTTAAAGACGATTGTCGGTGGAGAGATCAATGAGTATACAGAAATGATGGATGAGGCAAGACAAAAAGCAATTGGGCGAATGGTTGAAGATGCACAGGGAAAAGGTGCAAATGCGATTATTGGGATGCGCTTACAAACTTCTTCTGTTATGCAGAATGCAGCTGAAATCATTGCATACGGAACTGCAGTTGTTGTAGATTAATTATATATAATGAAATGTTCATAAAATCTTCACTTTCTTGTCACAAAGTAGAAGGAGCATCTATGAAATTGTATGCTATTTTTAATGTATGAATACAGTTCATTAGGAGGCTTCATCATGGAGTTATTATCAGTTACTTTTGTCATCGCTAGTGTAATCGTACTCGGCTACTTTATTGGTTATACAATTACTAATTCTTAAAACTGCTTGCTTTATGCAATGCAGTTTTTTTTTGTCTAGGAAATTATAAATTTGGATGTTGTGGATAACTTTGTGACAAGTTTGTCTGCATCCAGCTCCAGCGCCTACCCCCTCGAGGTCACAAGCCAATCCTCCCAGAAAGGTAAAGGACACCTTTCCGTGAGGCTCGTCTTGTGCTTGTCGGGGGTGATCAAGGCGCTTGCGCATTTGTTCGTCGTTTTGCCCTATTTATTTTACAAGCTGGATCAATAATTGTTTGCGATTAAGGGAATAGAATATAGAGGAGACAATGGTTAGCTATGGAGGGATTAAATGACTAAATATCGGATTGAAAAAGACACGCTAGGGGAGATTCAAGTACCCGCTGAGAAATATTGGGGAGCACAAACAGAAAGGAGCAGGCAAAACTTCCAAATTGGGATAGAAAAGATGCCGATTGAGGTAATTTATGCATTGGCAAAAATAAAAAGAGCTGCCGCAATTGTGAACCATAAACTTGGAAAAATGCCAGAAGCCAAGAAAAAGGCGATTGTAGAAACAACGGAAGACATGCTAAGTGGGAAGTTTGATGATCATTTTCCTTTATATGTATGGCAAACAGGGAGCGGTACACAAACAAATATGAATGTGAATGAGGTCATTGCGAGAAAAGCGAATGAGCGTTTACAAGATCAGAACATGAAAGTTCACCCTAATGATGATGTTAATATGTCGCAAAGCTCCAATGATACTTTCCCAACTGCTATGCATTTGGCTGCATATGTCGAATTAGCTAAAAAGCTCATTCCCACTCTTCAGGAATTGAAAAAAACAATAAAAATTAAAGAAGAAGCATTTAAGGATATCATTAAAATTGGCAGAACCCATCTTCAAGATGCAACGCCATTAACATTAGGACAAGAAATAAGTGGATGGCATGCCATGCTTGATAAAAATGAACGAATGATAACAGATGCGATTAGTTATTTACTGGACCTTGCTATTGGCGGAACAGCAGTAGGTACTGGAATTAATGCACACGAAACTTTTGGAGATGAGGCAGCAGGTGAGCTTGCTAAACAGACAGGATATAATTTTCGTTCAGCGAAGAATAAATTTCAAGCGTTAACAAGTCATAATGAACTCGTTCATGTGCATGGATCACTAAGGGCATTGGCGGCTGATCTTATGAAGATTGCTAATGATGTCAGATGGCTTGCAAGTGGTCCGAGAAGTGGAATCGGAGAGCTTTCTATTCCGGCTAATGAACCGGGTAGTTCAATTATGCCTGGGAAAGTGAATCCTACACAGAGTGAAGCGATCACAATGATTGCTTGTCAAGTATTTGGGAATGATGCAACCATTGGTTTTGCTGCTAGCCAAGGGAATTTCGAGTTGAACGTTTTCAAGCCGGTTATTATTTATAATTTCATTCAAAGTGTTCGATTGCTAACAGATGGAATGGAATCTTTTAATAAAAATTGTATGGTAGGGCTGGAGGCCAATCATGCAGTGATTAATGAACATGTGAATCGATCGCTCATGCTTGTTACTGCATTAAATCCACATATTGGTTATGAAAAAGCAGCTGAAATTGCTAAGCTTGCGTTTAAAGAAAATATGACATTGAAAGAAGCTGCTTTGAAATCAGGCTATATTACAAATGAACAGTATGATGAATGGGTAGATCCTAGAAAGATGGTATAAGTAAAGTGGCCCCCTATAAAGGGGGCCAAGCCATATTTATTTAATTGTTTATTTCAGATGTTTTTATTTGAAGCCGCCTAATTGTTGTTCAGCCATTTGAACAAGACGCTTCGTAATTTCTCCACCAACAGATCCATTGGCACGAGAGGTTGTATCTGCACCTAAATTTACACCAAATTCATTTGCAATTTCATATTTCATTTGGTCAAGTGCTTGTGATACTCCTGGTACTAATAATTGATTTGAGGAACCGCTGTTTGATTGGTTTGCCATTATTGTTCATCTCCTCATAATTTGTTTGGAATATGGTTGGGTTATCCGGAATTGCACCGGTACAAGATTTCTTGCTACCTCTTTTTGGTCTAACCCATCGGTGAAAATGTTGCTTGAACTTGTGTTGCTGTGTGTACTCTCTATTATGGTTATTTTTCAGGTGAGTATTCTTTAAATTCGGTGGGAATTGTTTCCTACCAAACATTACATAACGAAAGAAAAAGAAACGAACACTATGCGTATCTATGAATGAATGGGGCTGTTAGGATGGCTATTTGTCCGATTTGTAATGGATTTGAGGAAATGAAGGCCAAATGTAGTTTATGTGGGAGGGAATTAACTGATAAGGGGAGAATTATGGATTTTTATGATGAATATAGTGCCTATATGCCGATTGATCAGTTAAAGATGGAGGATGGTTATGGGCATGATTTTGAAAATAAGGAATGTCCACATTTATTAACATGCAATACTTGTGGTCATGATGAAGTAAGATTGATTAAAGAATAAAAAAGAAACCCGTCTTTTCATATGAATAAACGGGTTTCTTGAATGTAATTTTAGTTATTTTTCTGTATGATATGGAGGTTCTTCTTCCGTAAGTTCTCTTGCTTCTTCTATATTTGTCTGATTTCCCCGCATATGAACCGTGCCTCCAGACATTCCCTCATTAATCATTCGGTCGATGTCTAAATAGGCATTTTCTCTGCCTTCATACAGTGAGTCTTCTGATTTCTTTCCCATACTTGATGCCTCCTTTTTATTGTTACTTTACCCAAGGAGACTTTTTATCATGTGAATAAACATTAATGGTCATAGACATGATAAAGCATCAATTCATGAATTTGCTCCATTAGCTTGATTTCATCCTCTGCACTTGGAGAGGTGGAAGTCCACTCGACTTTCCCGTTTTGATGGTAGATCCCATTGTATTTTTGCTTGTTAAAATAGAATGAAATGTTCCAGCCAGGTATCTGCGTATTTTTATATAATTGGTTGTATTGAAAGTGTGTTAACATCTCTTTTCCCCCTTGTTTTTATTTTACCCGTTTTTAATTAATAACCCAACAAAATCCATCATTGATTAGCATGAATTCACTCGTGTTTTTTCTGCTAGGTGGGGGTAAGATATATACCGTTATACATTAAGGAGGAGATTTAAATGAAACGAAACAATATAGCGATGACAGCTTTAGCATTGGGCGCTGCTTATTTAATGAGAAATGAAAAGTCCCGCAATAAATTAAAAAAACAATTTCTATCGCTTGGAGGCACCTCTAAGAGAAGATAAATAATAAGCCCGATATTCATTAATACTTGATATCGGGCTTAACTAACTTTCTTTTTAATGATTACTAGCCATTTTTATGAACATTTGGGAAAGTGTGCGAAGTCTTTTTTCTTCGATCTCCGGCTCATCGAAGCGCATTGGCTTCGAGTTGATTTCATAAAGCACATATTTTCCATCTACAGATATACCAGCATCAATCGAAAACTCAGCGAAAAAGCCTTTCTCTTTTGATAGAAGCTCCCCAGCTCGCTTGACAATCATAGCAAAGAAAAGATCATGTTCTGCAGACTGAATTCCCTCATATGGAATCAGGCATCCTCCGTTCGGGATATGGGTTGTAATTTCCTGATCTCCAGCTTGGCGGACACCTATTCCTGTCACTTGATAGCAAGCTTCCGAAAAATGGGCAAGAACGCGAAAGTCATAGCGTTTTCCTTGGAAGAGAGAGGGTTCAATAGCTTCTTGAGCAATATATATTTTTTTTAAAAGTGATTCTCCCCATTCTTTCCAAAAGGCATGGAAGTCTTTAAATGTTTGCTCAAATGTTATGGCATTTAATCGTATTGTCTGGTCTTTACTCAAACGAATCATATAAATTCCTTTTCCTTTTGCTCCATAAATAGGCTTCAAGTAAATTCTTTGATGTTTTTCTAGAAAGGACTGAAGAGATGTGTCTTCATTGATTGCGGTTGTATCCGGCAAGAAAGATTGAAGAATGGGATCCATGGATAGTATCTGAAATAGTTCATACTTATTGAGGAAACTTGGATTAAAGAAAGGAATTCTATGTCTCTGGAAATAATGATAGGCATCTCTAAAAGAATCAGTCGATTCTAAACTTCGAAAAGGAACACGATTGAATACGACATGTGGGAGCGGGCATGTGACAAGCGACCATTGATCTTGTTCAGGTGAATAGACAAATCCCTTAATTTCCTTTTCTCTCTCATTAATATCTATAGGGGTGAAAACGACAGAAAGACCGCCATCCTTTAAAATCTCTTTCTGAAGTTCCTTGAAAAATGGACCATTTCCAACAACAGAACGATTTTTCCCATTGCCTGCTAGTATTCCTATCAGGGGACCCGGATGATTTTGTAAATCATATGTCTTCATTTAAAAATATCCTCTGGGCTGCTGATTGCTCTTTCTGTGAGATAGACGGAAAAGGCGAGTGACAGTTTTCTAGTGAGAAAATCAAAATCCTTTAGCTGAGGGTTTTTGAAAATAGATCTGCCAGGTTTGGAATTTGCTTCAAACAGCCATACATTTCCTTTTCGATCAATACCAAAGTCAAATCCAATTTCTCCAATGATTCCCTCCATATTTTCTTCTAATCTTTTGCTTAATTTTAGCGCTGCTAATGTGAGTTTTTCTTCGATTTCTTTTCTCTCTTCTGTTGAGGGGAATACTTCAGCGATTGTCTTGATTACGCCGCCATTGTTCACATGTGTAGTCACACTTCCAGCACCTGCAACCTTGGCAGCTATTGCCGATGTGATCCAGTTGCCGTTGTCATCCTTATTCGTATGAATACGGAAATCAATGGGACGCTTATTGGTGCGGAGTAAATGAATTCCTTGTTGGACAAGCATACGATTTAAATTTTTTCCGGCAAAGATATGATGCATTAATGATTCTAAACTGTTATATTTAATTAATTTATTTTCTCCATTCTGCTCACGATAGCGGCAAAAGTAGGTATCTTCGACTTTATCATATAGTATTTGATGTATGCCAAGACCAAGGCTGCCGTTGATTGGTTTAATGAAAACATGCCCGTAATCAGATAGCATTCGTTCAATTTCTGAAAAAGAACTGAAGGTATGTGTTTCAGGCAAGTATTCTGCAATATCATCATTCTGCTGCAGTCTTTCATATACATCAATTTTATTGAAGAAGCCAGGATTATACCACGGGATCATATAGTCAGTTTGCAAGCGTTCCTTAACAAGCTTTAATTCTGTTTGCCTTTCACTTTTGCGGTTTGGAAGCCGATCATATATGACATTTGGAAAAGGAACTTCAAATGTTTTCCAACCGTCAAGATGGTAGAACAAGCCGTTGATTGTCCCGCGTTCCCAATTAATATGTTGCTCACCAAAAACAAATGGCAATGCCCCAACTGATTTTTTGACAGAGAGGAGCTTGGCAAAGAATAAACTCCTTTCCCCAATTGGGCGTATTGGAAAAGGGGTGAATCCGGAAGTGAAAATACCAACAAGTGGACCAATCAATAATGTATCATTGTCAATAAACAGATGCATGGGTACCGATATATCTGGGTATTTAAGTTGGATGGCAATATCTTTACTTATTATGAGTATATTACGTTCATGGTGTTCAATCGTCGTTTCAAGGGAATGTGTTCCAAAAGCAACTTTAGTTAATTTTGATTTGGCTCTTAAATCATTTGGGATATAGACTTTTGCTGAGATATCATCAAGAATTTCGACTTGATAATGTTTTCTCATTGGTAAGACTCCTTTCCTTGCAAAACTAAGTTCTTTCCATATAGGAGTGGGGCGGAATATAATTGATCGCTTAGTTCTGGGTTGATGGATAGAGCAACTTTCCTCCCTGGCTTGGAATTGATATCAAGGATCCAGATTGCTCCATTCTTGCAGACTCCTATATCTACACCTAATTCGAATAAGGGAGGGAATATTTGTTCCAAAATGATTGGTAAATGTAAGAGAATATCCGCGATTTCTGCGCAAATATATTCCTGTTGAGAAATGGGCAGCAGTTCTTTCCATGATTCGAAGGTTGTAATGATTCCACCGGCATGTAAATTAGAAAGAATCCCCTCTTTTTTTCCTGTGCGAATCCCTTTACAAATTTCCTGCCAATTCCCAGCCTCATCTTTTTGCAGCAATGTCCGTATATCAAAGGGATGATTGTTTTCATCAAGAAGTTCCTTATATGGCTGCACAAGATAGTGGTGTTGCTTAATAAGCTTATTCACCCAATCTGCAGCTCTTTGATAATCAGGAAATATATGTGATATCTTTTTATCGGGCTTATCTATTTGGACAATGATTTCCCTTTGACTTTTTTCAAGATAGTAGATGCCTCTGCCTTGTGATCCGCTTACTGGTTTTATCAAGACAGGATCCTGCTGCACCAGTCCGTTAATAAAGCTTTCTCCAGAGGTAATGGGCTTTGAATGCAATAAATAAGGAGCTAATTCAGATTGGGAAAGTGCTTCATATAGTTCGAGCTTGTTAGGGAGACCGTGCCCTAGAAACAAGAGATCCTTCCTAGTTTTCAGCCATTTAACAATAGCTTTACACTGGTTAGAATGGGGGGTATCTCTGTAAAAGCAGCGATCATAGAGAATATCGGGCAGGGGAAATTCGGCAAGCTCCCAGTTATTTGTTGTTGGGTTGAATCTTTCACCAGTCACCTTTTCAGTTAAAGGATGAATGGCTGAAGGGGTAAAGCGATAGCATACTATGTCGAGAGCATATGCACGTTTGGCAACTTCAGAAAAATAGGTTTCTTCGCTGCTTAAGTTTAAAGTCATCAGTCCGAATGACAGCATTACTCATTCCTCCTTGCACCAAAAGATAAGAAAGTACAATATTCCAGCAGGGCCTTTGCGGATGGGCGAATTTTCTTTGATCCTTCTTCTATGTTCTTGGAAGGCTTTGAATTTACTTCGATAATCCAGAGCTTCCCGTCTTCGTCAACACCGATATCTATTCCCAATTCCCCTACTAGGCCATCAGCCGTTTGACAAATTAATGAGGCTATCTCAACGGCTAGTTCTTTCATTAATTCTAACTGTTGAAGGGCTATACTCCGATCGGATAATAGAGAGAGAATGTGTAATGGTCGCATCATGTCACCGCCCCTTGCGATGTTTGATACAAATTGCTGATCAGCAGATATTCTTGCCACTGCGGAAGTAGCTTTCCATGCGTCCTGGAAATTTTTATGACAAAGGATTCGGAAATCTAGCTGCCTCTCCTTATAGGTGATCAAAGGAATAGCCTGCTGGACTATATATTTTCTTCTTTTTAGAAAAGGTTTTAGCCACTTGTGAAATTGGCTAAAGTCTCCAAATGAGAGGATATTATCCTTTCCCATCCCTGTTGATAATTTAGCCGATAGCTGATTATTTTCTTTTGAAACCTTGATAATATTTCTGCCTTGGCTTCCGTGTATTGGTTTGATGAAAATGGAATGATATTTTTCAAGGATTACTTGAAGTGATTGTTCCGTGAGAAGGCTTGTTTCAGGAAGGTAGGGCTGCATATATTCTTCGGAATACAGGATTTGATGAACAATTTCTTTCGATAAGAACCGATCATTAAAAATTGCTATATTTTCTGTCAATAGCATGGTCTTAAATTGTTGAAAAAATGGGCTCGCTTCAAGCTTGCGTGAATGAATGCGATTATAAATTACATTCGGAAGGGGGACGGATGATTTCTGCCAGCGATTATTTTCTAGATAATAGCCATTTAGCTTGCCGTCAGAGAAATCACTTAGTTGAAACACATAGAGAAAACCGCCGATATCTGCCATATGGTCATGCAGTTCCCTGCAAAAAGTATGAATCGTGCGGAAGTGCGGTTCTTCTCCCGTTTGATCTATTTCAGTCAGCACCCCGATGACCGGCCCTAATGTAAGCCGATTATCCTTTCTTGAAAAGCTGGCAATCCATTGGGCTTCCTTGAGGGGGAGGAATAACTCTGAAAATATATTTTCAGCTAAAAATATTTCATCCTTTGTGATTGCTTCCCCTCTGACCCTAGTTACGATTTGATTGCGGCCGACTGTAAGAATAAGAGGCTTACTTGTATCGATCTCCCAATATTTGATGAGGGAGTGGCTGACCTGAACATGGACATCATTCTGTTGAAACTTTTTAACTGGAATAATCGTAATGGGTAATAATGAAAAAGTCATGATCATTCCTCATTTGCTTAGGCTTTGTGGTACATTATATTATAGGCAAAAGCTGATAAAGTATCGTATGTCAAAAAGGATAAATTGGTGCGCAAGCCCACAACGGAAGGTAGAGGTTAAACAGTATGCAAATAGCACTAACAATTACAATGATGATCGTAATAGGAGCGATTATCGGAGGCTTTACAAATTATCTTGCGATTAAAATGCTCTTTAGGCCTTATAAAACTTTATATATTGGCAAATGGAGAGTTCCTTTTACACCGGGATTAATTCCAAAACGGCGGGATGAGCTTGCTGAGCAAATGGGGAAAGTTGTTACTCATCATTTATTAACGCCTGAGGGCATAAAGAAAAAATTCCTTAATGAGAACTTTCAAAATGAGATGACTGGTTTCGTACAAAAAGAGTTAGAGAACCTCTTGAATACGGAAAAGTCACCAGCTGAGCTGCTTGAAGCATTTGGAATAACTGACGGACATCTAAAAGCAGAAATTCGTATCAATCAATTGATTGATGATAAATACGATAGCTTAATGGATAAATACCGTTATCAACCTTTAAAAAACATTCTTTCAGAAAATGTAGTCGAAAAGGTTGATGCTAAACTTCCGATCGTAAGCTCATTCATTCTGCAAAAAGGGATCGATTATTTTTCGAGCATAGAGGGAAGAATGCGTATACAAAAAATGGCAGATGATTTTCTGAAAGAACGAAGCGGCGTACTTGGAAATATGATGCAAATGTTTATGGGCAATATTAATATTGCTGATAAAATTCAACCAGAGATCATTAAGTTTCTTAGAAATGAAGGAACCGCAGAAATGATTACGACACTGCTGAAAAAAGAATGGGATAAAGTGCTTGAATGGGAAGCGGTAAAGTTGGAAGAGCAATTTAAGAAAGAGGAAATTCTTTCTATGATTAAGGTAAATGTGAGTAAATTACTTGGTTTAGAGAATTTATTCCAAACTCCATTGTCCCAATTAACCATGTCTATCCGAACAGAATTAATTGACAATCTAGCTCCCAAAGGGGTTCAGCTATTCGGAGATTGGCTTGCAGACAGAATGGATGTCTTAATGGAAAGGCTTCGCCTGCAAGAGATTGTCCGACAGCAGGTAGAGAACTTTTCAGTTGAGCAGCTAGAGGAAATGGTTCTAACGATCATTAATAAGGAATTAAAAATGATTACTTTCTTAGGAGCTTTGCTCGGTGGAGCGATCGGGCTTTTTCAAGGAATTCTTGCTATCGTAATGAATTAATTTGTCATTTCTCGCATTTATTATCATAGTTTGTTATAGTGGAGTCATTCTTGGAATGAGTAAGGGGTGTCATACATGCCAGTTAATTTATACGATGCTGCCTATGAGCTTGAGAAGGCAGTGAGGCAAAGTGAAGAATATAGTCGTTTAAAGCAAGCATATGATGAAGTGAATGCGGATGCGTCAGCGAAAGATATGTTTGATAATTTCCGCAGCATTCAATTGCAGCTTCAGCAGAAGCAAATGATGGGCGAGGATATTTCAGAAGAAGTAGTAATGCAAGCTCAAAAGTCAGTAGCTCTTGTCCAGCAGAATGCAAAGATCTCGAAGCTAATGGAAGCAGAGCAGCGCATGAGCATGGTTATTGCTGAAATGAATAAGATTATCATGAAGCCTCTTGAAGAATTATACGGATCAATGGAATAAGTACCTATCCTAAAGGAAAAACAACCGCTCCACGGTGATGATGTGGAGCGGTTGTTTTGTGATCTAAGTATGTTTTAGAATCTTCCGCCAAGCTGCTGCTCAGCCATTTGTACAAGACGCTTTGTAATTTCTCCACCAACAGAACCATTTGCTCTTGAAGATGTTTCTGGGCCAAGATTCACGCCAAATTCTGATGCGATTTCTACCTTCATTTGATCAATTGCTTGAGAAACTCCTGGTACTAAAAGCTGATTTGAACTATTGTTACTTGCCATGTAAATCATCTCCTTTGGTGTTTTTTTGTTACAGTTATAGTTTTGTGAGAATAACCAATATTTATTCGTTGTTTATAGTGGTAATTATTTCATATTAGGCTTTCTCTCAGTCCGCAAAAAATATGACGTTCGATTTAAATTCTGACATTGTCCATGTACTGTTCTATTCCTTTTCATTTTTTCATAAAAGTGTAGTAGAGACTTTTACACCAGGAATAGGGGGCAATGATATGATATACCGGCTGTTAGCAATTAATATTGACGGAACTCTCCTTCAATCGAATGGAAGACTTCATAAATCAACAAAAGAAGCCATAGAATATGTTCAGCATAAGGGGATATATGTCACCTTAGTGACATCAAGAAGCTACCCTTCAGCGAAAAAGGTAGCAAAGGCATTGAAATTAAATTCATTGCTTATTGCCCATAGCGGTGCTTATATTGCCGGGCCACAAGGAAAGCCGATATTTGTTCAACGGATTGCTGAGGATGTAACCTACGAAATTGTCCGCCTCCTTGAGGGTTTTCCGAGCCAAATTCGCTTGGTACATGAGAAATATGCATTGGCAAATAAGTTCAAGCTTAATCATAATATGATGGCCAAAACAGTTTTTACATCAGGGGATCCTATTTTTTATTCACAGCAATTTGTCGATTGTGTGAGTGACACGATTCTTGAGGAACCAGTTACACCTTCAAAAATTGAAGTGTATTTTGAAGATAAAGCAGATCTTGAAGATGCAAAGGCAGCGATTCAAGGTGCGTTTGGAGAAGTGGATATTGTTCAATTAAACGAGCTTCGGCTAGATATTATGCCTGAAGGCGTTTCTAAGTTAAATGCATTATTATATCTTGGAGAGCATCTTGAAATTGCCCGTAATGAAATGGTTGTCATTGGTGATGGAATTGATGATCTAGAAATGATTGAAGCAGTTGGTCTTGGCGTTGCAATGGGGAATGCACCGAATGAGGTGAAAAAAGCGGCTGATTGGGTAACCCGCCCGAATGACCAGCAAGGAGTTACTTACATGGTGAAAGAGCATTTCAGAAAACAGCAGCCCATTGAATTTTTGAAGAAAATGAATATATTAAAATAGATTGTATGAAGAGAGTTATCCTTTTAGGGATGGACTCTTTTTTTGTTTTTATTCTAAAAGATTGTTGTTCTTTGAATAGATTGTATGATTAAAAACCTTTGACAAAATAGGTTAGTTGATTGGAGCGGAAGGTGCGAGACTCCTGTGGGACGTGTGGGACAGCTGAGACCCCGCAGGCGCTAGCGCCGAGGAGGCTCAGCGCCCACCCCACGGAAAGCGAGCACCTGGAGCGGAAATCAACTTCTACGAATTTGTGTTAAAAGCAACAATGTTTGCCAACGAGCCTTTTCCTTTAAAAAAATGGTCGGTATGATTAAATGAACAGGTCTATACCTCCCAACTTTAAACATTTGACCTTGTTTAGGCATTTCTGTACACTTTAAGAAGCTTTAAAGATAGCAGTTTTACTATATTTATTAAAAGGTGATTATTTTGCGAATCTTAATAAAAGGATTAGAGGACGAACGTTTTCATCGTCCGCTTCAACTGATTGCGAATTTATTTTTTGAGGAATGTGAGATTGCTTTCAATCCACTAGATCAGAATGATTTAGTTATAGATTTTACAGTAAGTGTAAGTGAGACGATTAATGTGAGTGGGGTCCTTACAGACAGCAAAGGCAGAATAGAGTTTGCCGCCTATGAAAAAGCATTAATCCCTGCTGCATCAGATAAAGAGTATTTTAAACAAGTGAAGCATGCAGTTGCTCATGTGTACTTAACTGTTCTTCAGGATTGGACGGGAATGACGCAGAAATGGGGAATTCTAACAGGTATTCGCCCTACTAAGCTACTTCATCGCCAAATGCAAAAGCAAACACCAACAGCTGCTGCCCATCAGCAGCTAAAGGATGAATACTTGATAACGGATGAAAAAATTCAGCTGATGCAGCAAATTGTTGATCGTCAGCTTACCGTTGTGCCGGACCTTTACGAATTGCAAAATGAGGTAAGCATTTATATTGGCATTCCTTTTTGTCCGACGAAGTGTGCCTATTGTACTTTCCCTGCTTATGCAATTAACGGCAGACAGGGGTCTGTTGATTCATTCTTAGGTGGCCTTCATTATGAAATGCAGAAAATGGGTGAGTGGCTGAAAGAAAATAATGTCAAAATTACAACGGTGTATTATGGCGGTGGAACGCCTACAAGCATCAGTGCTGAAGAGATGGATATGCTTTATGAAGAAATGTATGAATCCTTCCCAGATGTAGAGAATATCCGGGAAATTACGGTTGAGGCAGGGAGACCCGATACAATTACACCTGAGAAGCTAGAAGTCTTGAAGAAGTGGAAAATCGACCGCATAAGCATTAATCCGCAATCGTATACGCAAGAAACCTTAAAAGCGATTGGCAGACATCATACGGTAGAGGAAACGATTGATAAGTTTCATTTAGCTCGGTCCATGGGTATGAATAATATTAATATGGATCTGATTATTGGTCTGCCGGGTGAAGGCGTTTCGGAATTTGCGAATAGCTTACAAGAGACTGAAAAGTTGATGCCTGAATCACTCACCGTTCATACACTTTCTTTTAAGCGTGCATCAGAAATGACGCGCAATAAGGAAAAGTATAAAGTAGCTGATCGGGTTGAGATTGAGAAAATGATGAATATGGCAGAGGAATGGACGAAGGAGCATAACTATACTCCATACTATCTGTACCGGCAGAAAAACATCCTAGGCAATCTGGAAAATGTCGGGTATGCCTTACCGAATCAGGACAGCATCTATAATATTATGATTATGGAAGAGCAGCAGACCATTATCGGTCTTGGCTGTGGGGCGGCAAGTAAATTCATCCATCCGCAAACCGGCAAGATCACTCATTTTGCCAACCCAAAAGACCCAAAAACATATAATGATAGCTTTGAAAAATATACAGAAGATAAACTGAAAATATTAAATGAGTTATTTGATAAAGAAGAATCCCTTGCCTGAATGAGGCGGGGTTTTTTTACTAATTAATTTCAGAATTTTCAATAAAAATAAAGGGTTTTCTTAATAAAAATAGAATGTTTTAGGTACAAATAATCATAAACTTCTTTGAGATGTAAGCGCTTTTATAAAAGGGAGGAATCAAATATGATGATGCAAACACCTTTGACAATGACGCAAATGATCAACAGAGCAGAGAGGTTTTTTCCAAAAAAAGAAGTAGTTTCAAGAACAGCAAGTGGCATTCAGCGATTTACATACAAGCAGATAGCCGAACGAACAAGAAGGCTTGCTGAAGCACTCCAAAAGCTTGGTGTGGAAAGAGGAGATAAAGTAGGGACACTTGCATGGAACCACCATCGCCACTTGGAAGCGTACTTCGCGATTCCGTGCAGTGGAGCGGTTCTCCATACGATTAATATTCGCCTTTCCCCTCAGCATATTGTGTACATTATTAATCATGCAGAGGACAAAGTGTTATTAATCGATTCGGATATTTTGCCATTGATTGAGGCAATCAAAGACAAGATTCCAGCGGTAAAGGCATTTGTTATCATGACGGATGAACCTGAGCTTCCTGAAACAACACTTTCACCTGTATATCATTATGAAAAATTACTTGAAGAAGCAACAGGAGAGTATGCATACCCGGATGATTTAGATGAAAATGCTCCAGCTGGCATGTGCTATACATCTGCAACGACTGGGAATCCGAAAGGGGTCGTTTATTCACATAGAGGAATTATTCTGCACAGTATGGCATTGGGAATGGCTGATAGTGCGGCTGTCAGTGAAAAGGACATCGCGATGCCTGTTGTGCCAATGTTCCATGCGAATGCATGGGGATTGCCATTCGCAGCTGTTTGGTTTGGCACGAATATGGTCATGCCTGGTCCTTATTTTACACCAAAGTTATTGGCTGAACTTATCCAAGATGAGAAAGTTACGATTACTGCCGGTGTGCCAACAATCTGGCTTGGGCTGTTGAAGGAACTGGATGAAAATACGTATGATATGAGCTCGCTTCGATCTGTGCTCTGTGGGGGAGCGGCTGCGCCAAAAGGCATGATCAAAGCCTTTGAACAGAAACATAAGATTCCTTTTATGCATGCATATGGAATGACAGAAACAAGTCCGCTTGTTGTTATCTCAACTTTGAAAAGCTACCAGGAGGAGCTCTCTTATGAAGAAAGGCTTGATATTAAGGCAAAGCAAGGAATTCTTGTACCAGGCCTTGAGATGAAGGTGGTCGGAAAAGACGGCGAGGTAGCTTGGGATGGAAAAGAAATGGGGGAATTTGCGGTTCGTGGCCCATGGATTGCTTCTGAATATTACAAGGATGAGAGGACAGCAGAAGCTTTCCATGATGGCTGGCTGTACACCGGTGATGTTGTAACGATTGATGAGGAAGGGTATATGAAAATTGTCGATCGAACGAAAGACTTGATTAAGAGCGGGGGCGAGTGGATTTCCTCTGTTGATCTTGAAAATGCATTAATGGCTCATGAAGCTGTATTTGAAGCTGCAGTTATTGCTGTCCCTCATGAACAATGGCAGGAGCGCCCTGTCGGCTGTGTCGTATTAAAGGATGCGTACAAAGGAAAAGTAGACAAGGCAGAGCTATTTGAATTTCTGAAACCTCAATTTGCCAAATGGTGGATTCCAGATGATATTCTCTTTCTTGAAGAAATTCCAAAAACATCTGTAGGAAAGTTCCTCAAAATGGCATTAAGGGATCAGATTCATAAGGACTATGCTGAAACTAAAAAATAGATAATAAAATCAACCGCGAACAAGTTGTTTGCGGTTGATTTTGTTTAAATAATAAGAATTTTTAAAATAAAGCTTTTTAAATATAATAAATTTCTTTATAATGGGAGAAGAATGAAAGAGGAGGGAATAGTATGACAATTGAATTTGTTACTGATACCGTTCAACTACATGTGAATGGTCGTGTGGCAACTGTAGAAATGAACAGGCCAGATTCATTAAATTCTCTAAATGTGGAGATGTTAAAAGGATTAGCTGCAATTTTAACGGAAATCAGTCAATCAGATGAGGTGGAGATTGTTGTTTTAAAAGGAAAAGGACGAGCTTTTTCCTCAGGCGGAGATATTAAGACAATGTTATTAGAGGCCAATGAAAGTGATTTCCCAATTGTGATGGATTATATAAATGAAGTGGTTGTCTCACTATATACGATGCCTAAGCTGACAATTAGCGCGGTACAAGGTGCAGCTGCAGGTCTTGGCCTTAGCATCGCTTTAGCAACTGACTACATAATAGCTGACAAGACAAGTAAACTTGCAATGAACTTTATTGGGATCGGTTTAATTCCTGATGGTGGAGGTCATTACTTCTTAGAAAAACGTTTGGGTGAGAATAAAGCTAAGCATTTAATTTGGGAAGGAAAGCCTCTGTCAGCTGAGGAAGCTTATCAACTAGGGCTGATTCATGAAGTTGTGGAAAGCCCATTGGAGGAAGCAGTCGAATCGAAGCTGCAGCGATTGCTTAGCAGTCCAGTATTAGCGATGATAGAAACGAAAAAAGTCTATGCTGAAAAAAACTTGCCGCAATTACTGAGTGTATTGGAGCTGGAGAAGGAAGGGCAGCGCAAAATGCGCCAGACGACGGACCACCAAGAAGGCATCCAAGCTTTCTTAGAAAAGAGGCGGCCTGTTTTTACAGGGAAGTAGCTCATAATATGATAATAGGCAAAGAGTCATCATCGGCTCTTTGCCTATTATCACGGATGTTTATTTATGAAATAGTATAAGTTTCCCTGCTGGTGAGGTGCAGCGATGTGTTTTCTCGGATAAATTCTTTTCATGTAACATCTTTTCGCCGATACCCTTTGCTTCTTGATCATTGCTCGCCTGAAAAGCTTCATCAATAATCTTTTCCCCATTTAGTTCAAATGCAGTTAGTTTATAAGTTTTCAATTCTAACACCCCTTATTATAAAATTCAGATAGTTACTATTATTCTTGCATAATTTCTGTAATGGTGTAAAGAGTTATTTATTCGAGATGGGAAAGAACCTAAGTAAAATAAATGAACCCTTTTTCCATTTAAACCGTATATGTAGTTGGTGTAAGAAAGGAGCGTATGACAATGGGATTGCAATTAGAACATGTAACAAAGCGCTTTGGGAAATTTACTGCAGTTGATGATTTGTCCATCTCTATTCCTGACAAAGAGATGTTTGGTTTTCTTGGAGCGAATGGTGCTGGAAAAACAACAACCTTTCGTATGATTCTTGGGTTGATTGATGCGAGTGATGGGATCATTACTTGGGATGGACAACCAATTAATTATTCAACAAGTCCAATAATTGGTTATTTGCCTGAAGAGCGTGGATTATATCCAAAGCTTAAAGTAAAGGATCAGATTGTTTATCTAGCAAGATTACGAGGGATGCATAAGCAAGACGTATTAAAGGAGCTGGATTATTGGCTGAATCGTTTTAAAGTTCCTGAATATGCAGATAAGAAGGTTGAGGAGCTTTCTAAAGGGAATCAGCAAAAAATCCAATTCATAACAGCAGTCATTCACAAGCCTAAATTATTAATCCTTGATGAGCCGTTCAGCGGACTTGATCCTGTGAATGTTGAGCAGCTGAAAGAAGCTGTACTTGAATTAAAGAATAATGGCACAACGATCGTCTTCTCATCCCATAGAATGGAGCATGTGGAAGAAATGTGCGAGCATTTATGTATTATGCATAAAGGAAAGCCAGTTGTTCAAGGTGCCTTAAAGGAAATTAAACGGGCATTTGGCAGAAAGAATTTAGTCATTCATGCAGATTTCAATATGGAATACTTGAAGAATTATCCTGGGGTAAAGCGAACAAAGCAAACAACTGAAGGAATCCATCTGCAAATTGAGGGTGAAGAGATTGCAGAAGGAATATTGAAGGAGCTTGTTGGTAAAGGGTTTATCCGAAAGTTTGTTCTTGAAGAGCCTTCATTAAATGATATTTTTATCGAAAAGGTAGGTGCTTCATATGAATAACTTTTGGATCATTCTTTGGCATACGTATTTCAGCAAAATTAAAACGAAATCATTTATCATTACAACGCTTATTACTGTGGTCTTAGTTATTGGCTTAACCAATATGTCGCAAATAATCAATTACTTTAATTCAGATGAACAAGGGGACAAGGTAGCAGTCATTGACGAATCTGGTGAGTTATTTCAACCATTGAAGGAACAGATGGGCCAGATTAACAATACTATTGTTATTGAACATTATGAGGGAACAGAAAAAGAGGGAGAGGCAGCGGTTAAGAATGATGAGTATAAGGGATTACTTATTCTATCTCTAACAAATGAAAGCTTGCCAGAAGCATCTTATAAAGCTAGGAGTATTGCAGATTCTTCCCTTCCAGCTAATTTGCAGCAAGGACTGCAGCAAATTAAGATGCAGCTTGCTGCTTCACAAATCAATCTTTCCCAGGAACAATTAGGGAAGCTGTATGAACCAGTATCCTTTGGTAAAACGGCCCTTGAGGAAAATGCAAAAACGGAGGAAGAATTAAACCAAGCAAGAGGGCTTGTATATGTTCTCCTTTTCGTCATTTACTTCGCCGTCCTTATGTATGCGAATATGATTGCGATGGAAGTGGCAACAGAAAAATCCTCTCGTGTAATGGAAATACTTATTTCAAGTGTTTCTCCAATTAAACAAATGTTTGCAAAAATTATTGGTATTGCATTGCTCAGCTTAACTCAAATGGGAATTTTTCTAATTGTGGGCTATTACTTTGTAAAACGGAACTTAGAGTCAATGGAAGGCGGATTTTTTGAGTTCTTTGGATTTGGAGATGTCCCACTTCAAACAATCATTTATGCACTTGTTTTCTTTGTACTTGGGTATTTCTTATACGCAACATTAGCGGCATTCCTTGGTTCGCTTGTCAGCCGTATTGAGGATGTTCAGCAAATGATTACACCTATGACGATGATGGTTGTTGCAGGATTCTTGATTGCTATGTTTGGTCTTGGCCAGCCTGAAACTACATTTATTACAATTACCTCTTATATCCCATTTTTTACCCCTATGCTCATGTTTATGCGTGTGGGTATGCTGACATTGCCAGCATGGGAGCCATTGTTAGGAATAGCGATTCTTGTTATTTCTATTGTCATACTTGCTGTATTTGGGGCAAGGGTATATAAGGGAGGCGTATTAATGTACGGCAAATCTAACTCCTTCAAAGATATTAAAAAAGCACTGCAATTAACGAAAAATGAATAAACATCATGAAACAGCTTGCCTAACAGGTGAGCTGTTTTTCTGTATGAAAATAAATGGTCGGTCTGATTCATTGAACAAGCCTTTATGTACGAAGTAATAACCAGCGCAGTGAAATGAAGCAGACCGACATTTACATACTTAGTTGAAAAAGCACGAAATATCTAAGAGAACGTGCATTCGCTTTTGAAATCAGTTAAAATGGTAAAAAAGAGAACGTGAGGAATTTTATATGAAGGAACTAACTTTTATCCATGCCGCAGACCTCCATTTAGATAGCCCGATGATTGGTTTAAAGGATTTACCACAGCGTATTTTCAGAAAGCTTCAGGAAAGCACTTTTGATGCATTAAGTAAAATCGTCGATTCAGCCATCTATCATCAAGTTGACTTTGTGATTCTAGCTGGAGATTTATATGATGGCGAGGATCGCAGTATTCGTGCGCAAACAAGGTTTATTAAGGAAATGGAACGATTGGCGGAAAGGAATATTTCAGTCTTTGCTATACATGGAAACCATGATCATATGGAGGGGAACTGGACACATTTGCCAATGCCGGAAAATGTCTACATTTTCCCTCATGAGTTAGAGACAAAAAGCTTTTTGAATAAACGGGATACCTCTGTAAATCTTTATGGATTTAGCTATCCGAGAAGACATGTATATGAACGAATGATTCAGCACTACGGTAAACAGGAAGGTGCTGACTTCCATATTGGATTATTGCATGGCCAGTTGGAAGGAAACAATGATCATGGAAATTATGCTCCATTTACTCTAAAGGAGCTGCTTGAAAAAGGATTTGACTATTGGGCACTCGGTCATATTCACAAGCGTAATCAATTAAATAGTCAGCCGCCAGTTATTTATCCAGGTAATATTCAAGGGCGTAATCGAAAGGAAACAGGGGTGAAGGGGTGTTATTTAGTCCATTTAACAGATGCAGGGGCTGATTTGCAGTTTATAGAAGCCTCTACTGTTATTTGGGAAGAACTGACTGTTGATGCATCCAATATTTCCACATTTCATGATATTTATATGATGTGCAGGGGAGCTTTAGAAAATGTTCGAAAGGACAATAAGGGAATGATTCTTACGCTTACACTTGAAAATGTAACGATTCCTAATCAGGAATTTAAAAGTCTTGTAAACGGTGAGCTTTTAGAAATGTTGCAGGATGGAGAAAAGGATGAGGAAGCATTCGTATGGGTTGCAGATGTGTTTGCCATTGAAAAAATGGAATGGACTCGTGAACAATTGGCAAATGAATCAGAATTTTACCAAGAGCTTTTTCAAACAGCGTGTAAATATGGGCAAGATGACCAAAGTATTTCTCCATTATATGATCATCCAACAGCTAGAAAGTATCTAGAGAATCTTTCAGAGGAAGAACAAGGAGAATTAGTGGAGGAAGCGGAAAAATTACTAGTGAATCTTATGTACAATCTATAGGGAGGTGTAGGAATGAAAATAAGTGACCTTCATATTTATGGATATGGAAAACTTTCCAACTTGAAGATTTCAGGTCTGCATGAGCTTCAGGTGTTTTACGGAGAAAATGAAGCAGGTAAATCAACGCTTATGTCGTTTATTCATAGCATCTTATTTGGCTTCCCTACGAAGCAGCAAACAGAACTAAGGTATGAACCGAAGGAAGGAGCCAAATATGGCGGCCAATTAACAGCTATATTCGAATCCCATGGGAAGGCTGTTATTGAGCGGGTCAAGGGAAAGGCAACTGGAGATGTTCGTGTCACATTAGAGGATGGGACAGTGGGGGAAGAGGAACTTCTAAAAGATTTATTATTTCACGTAGATAAATCACTCTTTCAATCCATTTTTTCCTTTAATATTCATGGTTTGCAGAACTTCCATCAAATTAAAGCTGAAGATATTGGGAAGTTTCTATTTTCGGCAGGGACATTAGGAACAGATCAGTTAATGCGAGCAGAAAATACGATTCAAAAAGAACTCGAAATGCGCTTTAAACCAAATGGAAAAAAGCCAAGCATCAATGAGAAACTGAAAGAACTAAAGCACGTCCATCTTGACCTGAAAAAAGCTGAACACCATAATGAACAGTATTGGACTTTACTAAAGGAAAAAACAGCTTTAGAGCAAGAAATAAAGGAAAACGAAAAAGAGCTTCAATTAGCGGAGGGTGAAAAATCCCGATTAGAAGCCTGGCGGCAAATTCAGCCGATCAAAGCTGAAGAAAAGTGGTTAAAAGAAGAGTTGAGCAAGTATGAAGCTATTCAGTTCCCAACTGATGGCTTGATAAGATTAGACCGCTTGGAAGGGATGATTAAACCGCTTGAAGGGCAAATGGCTAGCCTGACGAAAAGAATAAGCAGTGTGGAGGAAGAGCTAGAGAACAATAGACCGAATGAGATGATGTTAAGGAAAGAGCCGGACATTTTGGCGGCAGTCGAGAGTCTAGCACTATTAGAAAAGCTGAAGCAAGAGAGCGAAGAGCTGACAGCCAAGCTGCAAGAAATAAGTGAGGATCAAGCAGCCGTCAATGAAAAGCTTCATTTACCTATTCAGGAAGATCAATTGTTGATGATTAATACAAGCGTCTTTACTAAGGAGAAAATCATTCATTTGGAAGAGCAATATCGACGATTAAAATCAAAAAGACTTGATCTAGACGATCGTTTTAATGAAGCTAAACAATTGCTAGAGGAAGCAGAAGACAAAATAGAGAAACTGGAACGAAATCTACTTTCTGCAAATGAGAGAGCAATACTTGAGGAAAAAGTAAAGGTTGCCAATCAAAAGGAGATAATGAAGCATGAAGTTTCAAAAATAGAAGAAAGGCTCCAATTTCTTAAATCTGCACAAAAAAAGGAAACAGAAAAGGCAAAGAAAAAGTATGCACAAGAACGTTTTCAATTCTTGCTATTTAGCTTTCTCTTTTTCATCCTCATTGTGTGGGGGATTCTAGATGCTGTGTGGCCTCTAATGATTGCTGGTGCTCTCGGAATCATTTTTTCAATGTATCTGTTCTTTAAAAAGTCATCCTCATCAGACAATCGTTTCGTTTATGAAGAAATACAGGCTTTGGAAGAAAAGAAAAAGGACTTAATGCCAAAGATGAATGCAGCAGACCTTCGTCAAGTTTCCTTTATTGAAAGCGAATTAGAGAGAGACAGAGAATTAACCAATCAGCTCCACCAATATAAGCTGCTTTGGGAGCAAAGAAATGACCAATATGAAAAGATAGTAGTAGCATTTGAATCTTGGGAGAAGGAAGTTATTGTACTTGAAAGGAAGATGCTTGAAATTGGCGGAGAACTTTCGCTTCCAAAGGAAATAGCACTTGCTCATTTAATGGATGCCTTCCAACTAATTGAACAGATAAAGGTGCTACATAGAGAGAAGAAATTAATCATTGAACGAAAAAAGTCTGTAACGGAACGTATAAAAGAAATAACGGATACAATTGCTGCTTTAAGCAATACCTTTATGGAAAGAAGCCCAGCTAATCTTCAGGAAACTGCCTATTTATTAAGAAAAACACTAAAGGAAGAAACTGAAAAGCAAATAAAAGATGGCGAAAGACGGTCAAAGCTTTTAGAGCTTGAAGAAGAGTTTAATAGACTTAGAATAGAATTAGAGCATTTCCAAAAGGAGCAGGAAAATCTCTTGAAACTTGCCAAAGCAGAGACAATCGAGCATTATCGGGAAATTGGCCATTTAGCAGAAAGTAAAGCGAAGCTAGAAGGCCAGCTAATGGAGGTTAAGAGGTTAATTAACCGAGCGCCATTTAATGAGAATGAGATGGAAGAATACATGAATCTGCCCAATCTAGAATCCAGCATTCGTGAGCATGTGGACAAGTTAAAAAATCGAAAAGAAATGCAGCCATTGTTGCAAAGCAGCCTTGCAAAGAAAAAATATGAGATTCAAGTAATTGAAGAAGGCGGAACATATGCGGAGCTTTTGCACAAATATAAACAAATGAAGGCAGAGCTAAATAAAGAGGCAAAAGAATGGGCTAAATATGCGATTGCGAAGGATCTTCTTGTTAGAACGATAGAAAGCTTTAAAAATGAGCGGATGCCCAAAATGCTAAATAAGGCAGAAGAATTTCTTGTCTTTTTAACAGAGGGGAACTATGTCCGAATATACCCGCAAAAGGAATTCAATGGCTTTTTAATTGAGAATAAGGATCATCAATTATTTGAAGTGAATGAACTAAGCCAGGCGACCATGGAGCAGATTTATGTTTCATTCAGATTGGCATTGGCTGTAACAGTATATGAGAAGTTTCCTTTTCCGATTATTATTGATGATAGCTTCGTTAACTTTGACCATAAAAGGACAGAGAAGATGATTGCTCTTTTAAAAAGCTTTACAAATAGACAAATCCTTTACTTTACATGCCATCAACATTTGCTTCCACATTTTTCAGAGGAACAGATTTTATTTGTAAACAAAGAGACCAGTCTATCGCTGCCGTATTAGTTGCGAACCACTTTTTGGGACGGAAATACGACTCAATATGGTATACTATTTTCATAAAAAGGAGAGTCGGTGAAGGGATGTCAAAGGGAATTATTAATTATGATGTTGGTGAGCAAATTGATCTTTTTTTACTTGTGAAAAATGCGACGAAAGGAATTGCCAGTAATGGCAAGCCTTTTTTGACATTAATATTTCAAGATAAGAGTGGAGATATTGAAGCAAAGCTTTGGGATGTATCAGATGGCGATGAAAAGAATTATAGTCCTCAAACAATTGTCAAAGTGACCGGGGATATATTGAATTATCGTGGGAGGAATCAGCTTAGAATCCGGCAAATACGCTCGGCGTCTCCAACTGATTCTGTTAAATTAGCGGATTTTCTTGAAACGGCCCCATTAAGTACAGAAGAAATGATGGGGAAAATAACTCAGTACATTTTTGAAATGAAAAATCCAAATATCCAAAGAATTACACGCTATTTAATTAGTAAAAATCAGAAGGCGTTTCTTGAATACCCTGCTGCAACGAAAAACCATCATGAGTTTGTGTCAGGACTTGCTTATCATGTTGTATCCATGCTTGACTTAGCTAAAGCAATTGCAGGGCTTTACCCGAGTCTTGATAAAGATCTTTTATATGCTGGAGTTATTCTGCATGATTTAGGGAAGATTATTGAACTGTCTGGGCCAATCTCTACGGTCTACACGATTGAAGGCAATCTTCTTGGTCATATTACGATTATGGTCAATGAAATTGGCAAAGCAGCTGATGAACTTTCTATTTCGGGTGAAGAGATACTCGTTCTTCAGCACCTAGTTCTTAGCCATCATGGCAAAGCTGAATGGGGAAGCCCAAAGCCTCCGCTAATTAAAGAGGCTGAAATTCTGCATTACATCGATAATCTTGATGCAAAGATGAATATGCTTGATCGGGCACTTGATAGAGTGAAGCCAGGCGAATTCACTGAAAGAGTATTTGCTTTAGACAACCGATCTTTTTATAAACCAAGCTTTCATAACTAATTTATCGCAGATTTACAGCCGTGCCCTCTTATGTGTGAGGGGCGGCTGTTTATTTTTGAGCGGATAAAATAGGTATGTGTAATCATAATTTTCAATTCTAGGCATAAATTTTAATAAAGAAGGGACAACCATTCAATAAAGGGGGATGAAAAGGATGATGACTATCCCAATTTGGGTTTATTTTGCTATCGTAGGAATTCTTATAAGTGCGTACATGGCTATTAAAACAGGGAAAGAAGAGCGAAAGATTGAGAGTGAAAGTATTGAACTTGAAGGAAAGGTCTATATGGAAAGACTTGAGAAGGAGAAAGAAGCAAGAAGAGCGGTTTAATCATCAACAAGAAAAGGTTCCCATTTTGGGGAACCTTTTCTTGTTAGATCCTGAAATTATTTCTCTGTTTCAGTATTGCTTTTTAGGATATCTTTTAAGTCTTTATCATTGATTTTTACACTTGCATCTTTCAATTCACGTTCCATAGCCTTTTCGATTTTTTCACCGTCAAGCTTAGCAACCTTCACTTCATATTCCATCTTTTCTTTCATATCTTCAAACGACTTTTTCTCTTTTTTCTCAGTTGTTTGGATAATATGATAGCCGTGCTGTGATTTAACTGGCGCACTAATTTCATTTACATCAAGCGCATAAGCAGCTTCTTCAAATTCAGGAACCATTTGTCCAGCTCCGAACCAGCCAAGGTCACCGCCATTTGCTGCTGAACCTGGATCTTCAGAATACTCAGTCGCTAAATCTTCGAATTTTCCGCCTTCATCTAGCTTTTTCTTTACTTCATCAATTTTTTTCTTAGCATCTGCCTCTGTTGTATCTTCATCAATCTTTATTAAGATGTGACGAGCTTTAATTTGTGGCTTGAAGTTATCATAGTATTCCTTAACTTCTTCTTCAGTTGCCTTAACATCTTTAATAGCTGCTTTTTCTTGCATTAAGCCTGTTTTAAATGTAGCTTTTAAATCTTCTTCATCCTTATAGCCATATTGTTGTAGTGCGAGTTCGAAGTTAGTACCAAGCTGTTGTTTTAATTCATCGACTTTTTCATTCAATTCCTCATCCGTTACATTATATTTCTCTGAAAGGACTTTTTGATAGACAAGCTCTCTTAGCGCTTGTTCACCAACTTTATCTTTCATTGCATTATAAAGCTCGTCCTTTGAAATATCACCCGCTTTTGTCTCAACAACAACATCTTTAGATCCGCTTGTGCTGTTACATGCGCTTAATCCCAAAACCCCAGCAGAAACTGTGAGGGCAATAATCCATTTTTTCATGTTGAACACTCCTATTAGTATTTATCGATTTAGATTTCACAAAACTTACTATACCACAATTATTAGGAAGAACAAAAACAATAACCTAAGGTGATTTGCAAAAAATAGGTTTTTACCTATCCCAAATCATTCAATCGGTCATATGATACAAAGAATACTTTTTACGAGGTCCTTGACCTCAGTAAGAATTTTGGATAAGTCGTGATAAATGCCTATTCGCTCGCGGCGGTTGTTGAATAGTATATGTTAGCAGCATGAAAGGAGGGTGTTCTCATGGGTGCAGGATACGGCGGAGGTTTCGCGTTAATCGTAGTATTGTTCATCTTACTAATTATCGTAGGCGCAGCTTGGTTATAAGAAGAAAAGCGTAATCGGCTCGTTCAGGGGCGACAAGGTCACCTCGAGCCCCTAGCCGATGGAGCTAGACAAAGAAAAGCGTAATCGGCTCGTTCAGGGGCGACAAGGTCACCTCAAGCCCCTAGCCGATGAAGCTGAACAAAGTAAAGCGCAATTGGAGTAAGTGATGGGATCCATTTGATCCCATTACTGTATTGGAAGGGAGGAAACAATATGTCTGGTGGAGCTGGATATGGACTTGGCGGAGGCTTTGCCTTACTAGTCGTTTTATTCATCCTTTTAATTATTATCGGAGCATCCTGGATGTAATTGGGGCTGATCCATTTAATAGTGTATAAGAAAAAGCGGAGGGCTAAATTTCCCACCGCTTTTTCTATGTAGTTAATTTAAATATCAACTGTCTGTAAATGCCCGATTGGTTTTACTAGCCGTTAGTGAGAGGGAAAGAACGCCCCCACTGTTGGAGGTTTCGCTTTATGCGTATAGAATTTCAACGAATGAGGATATCAAAAGGATAGTGACTAAAATATTGATCGTTCTAAATACTTTAGGCTGTCGTTCCTCAGGGATTTCCTTTTGAAGACAAAGGGAATTTGTCATTTTATTAATATTGTATAAAATAAAAACGGCAAAAATAATAAAAATGGAGATCATCGAAAATTCCCTCCCTTAAACTGTGAATTTTTTACGAAAAAAAGTCAGTACATTTGTATGTTACTTACAATAACAAAATTTGCTGAAAAAAGATAGTCTTTAAGACTTTGTAAGCAATCATTTGATTGATGCTTTCAAAATAATGGAAAAGGCATCCGTTTTGGACACCTAATAGAAAAATATTAAGGATTGTTGCTGCGCAGTAAAATCTCTAAGCCATCTTCATTCTCTTCAATATATGAATGATTGGGTGCAGAAAGCACATTTTTAGCACGAACTAGATCAGAAAAACAAATACCAACATGGAAAGCTAGTAAAATGGTAAAATAATGTACATAATGTGGGAAAAGAAAACATGCCCAAACTAATATGCTATTTATTACTACAAATGGTGTAAATAAAGCAATTACAAATAGCCATTTGGCAATTGGCTCACAAACTTTCGTTTGGATAATTGGAAAAAGGCCATATTTAATGGTTACCAGCTTACTTACCTTTTCCCCTAGATGGGCAATTGGTAAATAGTGAAATAGTTTATGAAGTGGATACATGATCCATAAGCTCATAATAAATAATAAGAAGTAATTATCATGGAACGAAGTCGTTCCAGCTAAATGTTGAACAGGACCATAAATAATAATAAAAGTTAATAACATTGTTAAGGAAGACATGAAGAAAAGTCTATGTGATCCGTAATGCTTGTTATAATTAATTGTCTTCCAGCAATTCATTGCATCATACCTCCATATGGAGAAAATAATATTTCCTCAAAACATACTAAAATAATGTACGATGAAAGAGCAAAAAAATCAATAGGAAAAAAACGTAGATTTTGTCGAAGAATATAAGTGGACAAATGACTGAGGAAGGAGGGCGCATGTGGATATTAATGTCTTATTGGAAAAGATCTATAAATTGGAATACCAGCAAAAATTGCTATTGAAGTTTATAGAAAATAAAAATAATCAGTTTTATAAATTAGCTGTTGAAAAATCACTTGGAGAAAAGGATGTAGAGGGATTTAAACAATTTTGTGAGAGAATGAGCATAAAGATGGAAGAACAAAAAGCGGAAGGTTTTCTATATTTTCATCCGCTTTATAAAGAATTTGAAAAATATTTACATCCTAATCTTCAAGCTGGTGAGGTAATCCATGCTTGTATTCAACAGGATTTATATACGCAATTAATGGAGGAAATGAGAAAATATCTCTAATTTATTTATACACTTTCTTGTAGGGAAGTATCTTTTTTATAAAGCTTTCCTTCTTCCTCCACAAAATCATTATCTAAGTTTGCAAATGATTTTTCGAAGATTTCCATAAAGTCATCTCCGTAAATGTTTCTAACAATAGCCATAATTTCAATGATATCAGGGAACTTCCCATAAAGATCACGCAAAGGCTTAGCACCTGTGTAGACAGCGTTTTGATTCGGATCATATGATTCCATTAGGCTAAGTAAGACATTTTCACCTTCAGTGGTCAGTTCGATATAAGTATTCCTCTTGTCGCTTTCTTTTTTAGAAAACTTCAATAAGCCTCGTTCTTCAAGTTTCTTCGAAAAGTTAAATGCAGTTGATACATGCATGACACCAAATTTTGCAACATCTGAAATAGATGCCCCTTTTAAATGATAGGAAATCCATAAGATATGATGTTCGTTAATATTCAAATCATAAGGCTTGATCCACTGCTGCCAATCCTTTTCAATTGTTTTCCAAAGTGCTTTACTCAATTGGGCGATTCTTTGACTAAAGATCATTGCTTCTTTCATCGAATATAGTTTATCGTTCATTCGAATTCTTCACCTACTTTTTATGGTCTAATAACATTATGCCAATAAAACAAAAATTAATAAAGATATAAATTTACTAAATTTTTAGAAATTACTTCATATAATTATATTTGAACCTTTTTGAAAGGGATACAGAAAATTTGAAATGTAGGTTCTAAGAAATAATTTAACAAAAAAAATCTTGTAAAATGCGGGTTCACTTTATTAATATATTTGTTTTCGGCTAAAAAAGAAAAAATCCTTCTTTTTTTAACAAAGAAAGGATTTTTTATTTGTTTAGCTCTGTTAAATAGGCCTGTTGATTTCCGCTCCAGGCACTCCCTTTCCGCGGGGGGGGGGCGATGAGCCTCCTCGGGGCACAAGCTCCTGTGGGGTCTCATCTGTCCCACATCTCCCGCAGGAGTCTCGTGCCTTCCGCTCCAATCAACAGGGTGCAAAATCAACAATTAGCTTTAATACAGCCATTTGTTTAGGAAGCTTTATCAAAATTATTGTAGTTTTTTAAGCTTTTTGCCCGTTTAAGTTTTTTTCAAGTTCTTGGAGGGCCGATTCAATAGCTTGTAATTCTTTTTGTAGCTCTTGTTGGTGGGGAAGGATTTCTTGCTTCCAGTTTTTTATTGAATGGGTCACATCTGATGAAAAAGCAGTAATTCCTTTTCTTCCCTCTTTGGAAGCTGTGATTGCTGTATCCTTTAATTGAATTAGTTTATGATTGAGTTCGGAAATTTGATTTTGTAAGTTTTCTTTTCTTTGCTGCATACATCTCAAAGTGTCTCTTCCAGAAGCTGGAGCTGTTAACAATGTACTTATTCCAGCTGCTGCAGCACCTACCATAAATCCAAACAATAAAGATTTTGCCTTCATTTTACTTTCACCTCTTTTAGTTCTCTTTAGTATAGATTTTACTACATCTTTAAGATAAATCCCTCATAAAATTGTGAAGGATTTATCGCAGATTTAATATGGTACATATGGGCAGAAGGATAAGCATACATTTAATTAATTGAATAATACGGATAGTTTATTAAAGGGAGTGAATTGGCCGATATGTCAGGAGTAACAGCAGGAATATTTACGATAGGAACTTTGTTAATAGCAGGTGGTGTTCATTTCTATTTAGCGATAAAAAAACCAGGTGTATACCCGCCGAAATATATATTAAAAAGGAGAGCAGCTGCTTTTGCGGCAGGGGGAATCGGGTTTATGCTGCTTGGTGTGATCATGCATAGCTTCAAATAAAAAACCCGCTGCAGCGGGTTTTTCTATTTCTATGAACTGATATATTATCTTGTCTTTATGTGTAAGGGCTGTTCGTTAAGTTTTGTTCTTTTAATAATGGTTTGTGCAATTGGGTAGAGCACAACCATTGTAATTGTATTGACAATGGTTGCCGGCAATACGACTCCAGCAAATAATGCTGCAAAAGGGCCAGGCAATCCAACGATAAAATAAGCTGATGTTAAAAAAACAACTCCAGAAATAAGGGTGCCAATCGCAGTTAAAATAGAAGCACTAATGATTGACTTTCGATATTTCTTAAGTACAAGGAATAATCCAAAAAATATCGCAGCAGTTACTGGTTTATCAATGATATTTGGTATCAGTCCACCAGGGAAGGTGGTTGTTAACCCTGAAATTAACCCTGTTGTTAAAGATAGTAGTAAAACGCTTTTTCGATCTGGAAAAAGAATAATCCCTAAAAACATCATTGTTAACATCATGTCAGGCTTCATCCCTGCACCAAAACCAGGCATAACAGCATGCAGTACGGCTCCCATTCCCACCAAAAGGGATAGGGCTACAAGATTTTTCGTATTCATTTCTCATCTCTCCTCTTCTCATCTCAACTATTTTGGTTTCTCCTACAGTGCTCTCTATGCCTGCAGCGAAAAACTTGTAGTTATTGTATCATAGATTTGATCAAAAGGGGGAATTAATTTTCAGTTAACTTAAATTCCTGAATTTTTTCATAAACTCAGCTAGTCGATGCACATATTCTAATGGCATTGCATTGTAAATGGAGGCACGGCATCCACCAATAGAACGATGTCCGTTTAGACCGATGAACCCTTCCTCTTTTGCTTGATGGAGAAAGCGATTGGCTAACTCTTGATTGTCAAGATTGAAAGTGACATTCATTTTTGACCTATTTTTTTTATCAGCATGTCCTACATAAAAATGACTGCTGCTATCAATGGCATCATATAAGATGTTTGCCTTTTCTTTATTTTTATTTTCTAATGCTTCTAAGCCACCTTGTCTTACAGCCCATTCAAGTACAAGCTTTAGTAAATAGATCGAAAGGGTAGGGGGAGTGTTGTATAGGGAGTTATGTTTTGCATAGGTGTTGTAATTTAGCATTGTCGGCAAAAGACTGTTGTTTGATCTGGCTAGAAGCTCCTTTTTGATTATTACAACTGTTACTCCTGATGGACCAAGGTTTTTTTGTGCACCAGCATATATTAGATCAAAGTTTTCCATTGAGATAGGTCTGCTAAGAATATCACTTGACATATCAGCGACTAAAGGGACCTTTTCATTCGAAGGAAAATGATGCCATTGTGTGCCATATATCGTATTATTGCTCGTTATGTGGAGATAGGCTGCATCCTCTGAAATCTCATTGATAATATTTGGAATGGACTTATATTCTTGCTCTTTGCTTGATGCGGAAATGAATGTTTGCCCAATTTTTTTTGCTTCCTCCCATGCCTTTTCCGACCAAGCTCCAGTTAATATGTAGTTTCCTGTGCTTTCTTTCGTTAACAGGTTCATTGGTACCATTGAGAACTGTAAGCTTGCTCCACCTTGAAGAAAAAGAACTTCATAGCTGCTAGGGATGGATAGGAGTTCACGCAATAATACTTGGGCTTTTTCATGAACTTCTTCGTATTCATTGCTTCTGTGACTAAGCTCCATTACGGCCATACCAGTTCCATTAAAATTAAGCCAGTTCTTATTTGCCTCCAATAATACTTCTTCTGGTAACATGGCTGGACCTGCATTGAAATTAAGTGCTCGGTTCATTTGTTTACCCCTCCATATAAAGATAATTCTATCCTAACAAAAAAGTTTTCATTGTACAGATGTTATTGTGAATATTTAGAAAATATATTAAATGAAAGGCTGTTTTCGCAAATATTGTTGCTATTGGAAAATTTAATTTGTAGAGGTTGATTTCCGCTCCAGGCATTCGCTTTCCGCGGGGTGGGCGCTGAGCCTCCTCGGCGCTAAAGCGCCTGTGGGGTCTCAGCTGTCCCACTACTCCCGCAGGACGTTGAATAGGCTTCTTGAATGAACACCGCACGAGGAAATGCGGATGCATTTTCGAGGAGTCTCATGCCTTCCGCTCCAATCAACGAAGTTTTTTGTCAACTGTATTCTTTTTCAAAACTTATTCAAACAACAATTAAAAAAAGTGACTAAATAAAAAAGACTTCCCTTAGGAGGAAGTCTTATTGATGTGATTATATATGACTTTTAATGCCATTAGCTAATTCTTGCAAATCTGCTGGGCTATAGTCAGATTGATGTGATTTCCAAACGGCACCGAAGCCATCTCCGTTTCCGTATCTTGGTATTAGGTGCATATGATAGTGGAAAACAGTTTGACCAGCGAGCTCACCAGTATTTTGGACGATATTCATTCCAACTGGGTTGAATTGTGCTTTTATGGCATTAGCAAGCTGTGGGACTACTTCAAAAAGATTCCGTGCGGCTTCTGGACTTAAATCAAAGATGTTTTCATTATGTACTTTCGGAATAATTAATGTATGACCCTTTGTTACTTGGCTAATATCAAGAAAAGCCACTACATGTTCATTCTCGAAAACCTTGGCTGACGGTATTTCTCCATTGACTATTTTACAGAAAATACAATCGCTCATTAGAAACAACTCCTAAATTTTGACGTTTTCCTTATATTATCATATTTATAAAAATGTTAAAAGGCAGGATCCGCGTGGAATCCTGCCCTCGTGAAGGGGAAAGCTTCGTTTTAAGACGTTTCTACTTCAGGTTATTCTCTTTGATAAACACCTCATTTATTATGAATGATTGTGTTTAATTCTAGAGACTTTCGATCTTTGTTCAAGCTGACCATCCCCTAATCTCTTTATATGTTTTTAGGCGTATAAAGCAGGTTATTGTCTTTTACAAACACCTCATTTAAAAAGTGATTGTTAGACCACCATCGAAGTTAGGCGATCAAGGCTTAAGATCCTTTGGTTCATTCAGCAGTGTAGCCCAATGTAACCATCCCCTTAGTATTAGGAACGTTTGAAGCTATTCATGAAAGAGAACTTTGCTGTCTGCGACAGACACCTCATTTCAAGTTTTGATAATTTTTTATGTTATCAAATGGCTTGTTTCCCCTTCATAGATTAGAATGTCCGCTTTTTGAATTTCATATACATGAATGAATTAATTTTTTTTATCATTTAGGTTAGATAAGAAATCAGCCCACCAACTTATCTCACTTCCAATCTCTTGCTTCCAGATTGGACAAGTAGCTGCGGCGTTTCTTACAATAGAAATAACAAATACGGAAGGACGTTGAATATGGCTCTTTTGGAAATAAAGAATATAACAGGTGGCTATACAAGGAATCCGGTGCTGAAGGATGTTTCTTTTGAAGTGGAAGAAAAAGAAATCGTTGGCTTAATTGGATTAAATGGAGCTGGGAAAAGTACGACAATTAAACATGTGATAGGCTTGATGGAGCCACAGAGTGGAGAAATTACGATTAATGGAAATACGTTTCATAAAGATAAAGAAGGATACCGCAGACAATTTACATTTGTGCCGGAAACACCTATTTTATACGATGAATTAACGCTTAAAGAGCATTTGGAAATGACCGCAATGGCTTATGGCATTCTGCCTGGAGAATATAAGGAGCGAATGGAAAAGCTTCTGAAGGAATTCCGAATGGAAAAAAGATTAAAATGGTTTCCTGCCCATTTTTCAAAAGGCATGAAGCAGAAGGTGATGATTATGTGTGCGTTTTTAGTTCAGCCTTCTCTTTATATTGTTGATGAGCCGTTTGTTGGACTTGATCCACTTGGAATTCAATCCTTGCTTGATCTAATGAAAAAAATGAAAGAGAATGGGGCCGGCATTTTAATGTCGACTCATATATTAGCAACAGCTGAAAGATATTGTGACAGGTTTGTTATTTTGCATGAGGGTAAGGTACGGGCAAAAGGGACATTGGCTGATTTAAGAAAGCAATTTTCTATGCCGGATGCAACATTGGATGATATTTATATTCAACTGACAAAGGAAGAAGATTATGTTTGATGAGAAGAAGTTATGGAAAGAGCGGTTTAGTCAGACAAGTAAGGAGTTAAGCCGCTACTTACGATATATTTTTAATGGACATATTGTCATTGTGATGGTTTTTTTATTGGGAACAGCAGCTTTTTATTATCAAGAATGGTTAACAACGATTCCAGAACAATTTCCGGCTGCGATTATTATGGCAATCGTACTTGCTTCCATTCTAACGTATAGCCCCATTTTTACTTTTCTTACTGAGGCTGATCGAATTTTTCTGCTGCCACTTGAAAATAGGCTTCAAGGCTTTTTTAAACGTTCAATGGTTGTCAGCTATTTATTTCAGGCTTATTTGCTTATCATGGGGCTAGCTGTTTTTATGCCAATGTATGCAAGGATAAATGAGGGGGATTTTCAAGCCTTTTTGCCGTTTTTCACAGCAATGTTGGTCATTAAGGTGATGAACCTGCTTATTCGCTGGAAGGTCCAATACTATGTTGAAAAAAGTGTTCATCTTACAGATTCTTTGATACGCTATGCAGTCAATGCTGTTTTTTTATTTTTCCTTTTCTCGAATGAAAGTTTGTTATTGCTGCTTCCAGAGGTATTCCTCTTAATCCTCTTGCTTCTCTTTTATAGGAATAGTACGAAGGAAAAAGGGTTGAAGTGGGAGTTTTTAATTGAGCAAGAAGAAAGAAGAATGACTTCCTTTTATAGGCTAGCTAATATGTTTACAGACGTGCCGAATTTGAGAGATCGGGTAAAAAGACGTCTATGGCTTGATTGGTTATTTAGCAAGCTTGAATATGGGCAGAAAAATACGTTTAGTTATCTATTTATCAGAACCTTTTTACGGGCTGGAGATTACTTTGGTCTATTTATCCGCTTGACCATCATTGGTGCAGCAGGTATTTATTTAATTTCATTTGGATTCGGGCAGATTTTGCTCATTTTGCTCTTTATGTATTTAACCGGGTTCCAGCTAGTGCCACTTTGGAATCACCATCAGCATAAGCTATGGGTGAAGCTGTACCCAGTTGATGAAGAGCTGAAGTCGAAATCGTTTAAGCAGCTTTTATCGAAAATATTGTATGTACAAGCCTTTTTATTATCAATCGCTGTTTTGGTTAAGGGAGAAGGAGTGATGGCATTAATCGCTCTTATTGCCGGAGTGGGATTTGCTTATTTCTTTACCAATATCTATATTCAAAAGAAGCTCGCATCCTAATTTATTCCTTCATATGTTGAAACCTTTTTCTTGTGTTTAACGTAAAGAATTAAACTGAAAGAAAAGGCAGGGTAGCTTATGAATGAATATGAATTAGCAGCATTTCGCGAAGTAGAAGAATGGAAGCGCAAAATGGTCAAGCGATCCAGTCTTTTGAATAGACTTTCCAAAAAAGCTCAAACAAAAATGAATAACTTAATTCCAGATAAAGTTCATCAAATCATGACGGAAAGTATAAGCAGTATGGTAAAAGCAACTCTTATAGGCTCCAATTTAACAACTAGAAAGAACCAATTTTCCTTGGACTCGCTTGCAGAGATGGATAACCAATTAGCTAAAAAACTGGACACCTATCGAAAAACCGCAATTGTCGAAGGAGCAGGTACTGGAGCAGGTGGATTGCTTCTCGGTTTAGCAGATTTCCCGCTGCTATTATCGATAAAAATGAAGTTTTTATTCGAAGCTGCGTCTGTTTATGGTTTTGACACAACGAACTATGAAGAGCGTATATTTATTCTCCATGTATTTAAGCTTGCCTTTTCAAGTGATGAGAATAGAAGAGAGGCATTGCAAATTGTCGAGGATTGGGATGATAGTAAAGAAAAATACATGGAAATGAATTGGCAAGAATTTCAGCAAGAATACCGTGATTATATCGATTTTGTTAAAATGCTTCAGCTTGTACCAGGCATTGGAGCAGCGATAGGCGCTTATGCAAATAATAATCTATTGGAGCATTTAGGTGAGGTAGCAAAGAACGCCTACCGGATGCGCAAATTAAAAATAGCCCCTAAACCAGATTAAACTAGGTTAGGGGCTATTTTTAAATTTAGCTGATGGCCTGCTTGATTTTTTCAGAAGCGTGATAGTTAATGGCTGCTGAACCAAGTGTTTTAGCTGCTATTAACATGGCCTTCTCATCAATATCAAATTTAGGATGATGATGCGGATAGTTTTCATCTGTATATTCAGGTTTTGCACCAGTAAAGAAAAAAGTCCCTTTTCTATGTTGGAGATAGTAGGCAAAATCCTCTCCTCCCATATGTGGCTCCGTTTCCTCAATACGAGTAACACCGTCTATCTGTCCTGCGCAAGTGACTAAGTAGTCCGTTTCCTCTTTATGGTTGACAACTGCTGGATAGCCTTTTGCGTACAAATAGTCATATGTACTATCTGCTGTGTAGCATGTTCCTTTCGTAATCCTCTCAATTTCACCCTCAATAAATTCGCGGACCTCTTCATTAAATGTTCGAACAGTCCCAATTAGCTTTGCTCTGTCAGCGATCACATTAAAGGCGTTGTCAGCTACGAAAGAACCGACAGTAACAACGGCTGAATCAATTGGATTTACTTTTCTGCTTACGATTTGCTGAAGATTAACAACTAATTGAGAAGCTGTTACAATTGAATCTTTTGTTCTATGTGGCTGTGCACCATGTCCGCCTTTTCCTTGAATAGTGATTTCAAACCTATCAGCAGCGGCCATGACTGGGCCGACACGATATTGGATTGTTCCTGTTGGCTCAGAAGCCCATAAATGGGTGCCGAAAATCACATCCACTCCTTCTAAGCAGCCATCCTCAATCATCGAAATAGCTCCGCCTGGTGCATACTCCTCTGCATGCTGATGGATCATCACATACGTTCCTTCTAATTCATCACGCAATTCATGCAAGGCTTTTGCAAGCACGAGTAAAGTGGCTGTATGTCCATCATGGCCGCAAGCATGCATGACACCTGGGACAAGTGATTTATATGGAACATCTTTTTCGTCCTGAATGGGCAATGCATCAAAATCTGCTCTTAATGCGACTATTTTTCCTGGAAGGCTTCCATAGATTTTAGCGACGACTCCATTCCCGCCAACATTTCCTCTCACTTCAATTCCTAAATCTTCATAAAAACTTTTAATATAAGCAGCGGTTTTTTCTTCCTTAAATGATAATTCTGGATTCTGGTGGAGATGTCTTCTAATCGAAACCATGTCTTCATAATAACTTTCTAACTTATCAAATAATTTACTCAACCTTTTCTCCTCCTTAAGTATAATTTTTTGATTATTATAACATTATTATCTAGTCTTATGTGGGGTATATTGGTAAAAGATCTTAATTGCGTAAGGATGTTTTTTCAAGCATTGTTGTTTTTTAACACGAAAAAGGTAGAAGTTGATTTCCGCTCCAGGATGCTCCCTTTCCGCGGGGTGGGCGGGGAGCCTCCTCGGAGCATTCGCTCCTGCGGGGTCTCACCTGTCCCACTACTCCCGCAGGAGTCTCGCACCTTCCGCTCCAATCAACTAATCTTAATTGTAAGCGACTATCACTAACACAATTTATTCAAAAAACAACCTTGTTTAAAGATGACAATAGTGAGAAAAAGGAGTAATTAAAGTGGAGTTTAGAAAATCAAAAATAACATTTTTATTATTAATTATAGCTGCATGCATTTCTATTTACTTTTGGATAGCTGTAAAAAGTGGCGATCCATTAGGTTTTGATCAATATATTTCAAATTTTGTTACCGGAATATTTACGGATTTTTCGTATCCATTTTTTAAATTAATGGATTGGTTAGGCTCTAAACTCGGTGTTGGGATTATTAGTCTAGTCTGCATTTTTTGGCTATGGGTTAAAAAGGGGAACTATTTAGCGATGATCGTACTTGCTTTTGCTGTTGTTTTTGGAAATGAATTAAATAGGTGGCTAAAGAATATCGCAGGAAGACCCCGTCCTGATTTGGAGCATATGGTGACGGTAAAAAGTCTAAGCTTTCCAAGTGGCCATGCCATGATGGGAATGATACTTTACTTGATGATAGCTTATTTTATAATGATTGATCTGGAATCAAAAGCTGTAAAATGGCTAACAGGAGTTCTTTTAGTGCTGTGGATTCTCTTAATGGGAATAAGCAGAGTAGTGATGCAAGTCCATTATCCATCAGACGTTACTGCTGGTTTTGCGATGGGATTTATTTGGGTATTCATTTGGATCACTATTTATGAAATGCTATCTACGAAAAAAAAGTATAGGCATTTTTAAAATATTATTGTTTACCATGCTTAAGGCTACTGCAAGCCATCCTTTCTTTTTAATGGATTAAAAAAAGACTACAATGGTAGTATACCATGTTGTAATAGAAAATTTAGGGATCATAAATGAATATTTCTCGAGTAAAGGAAGTTTGGTAATGACTACAACATTGACTTACATAAAAGTTTGGCAAAAGGCATTAAAAGCTGAGATTCAGCATTTGAAAAATGAAGGCAGTACAAGGTATTTGCTGCTGAATGGGCGTTTGCTTTCAAAAGAAAATGCCTATATCTATTTTTTTGATACTCCTTCATCAATAAAAATACCTGTCGGTTCGATTGTCAGAATGGAATGGGGAAAAAAGCTTGCGGATGGTCGTATCCTTTCATCAGAAGGAAGAAGTGTCATCATTGAAATAAAGGAAAACTTAGGTCCCACTTTATCTGAGAGTTATATGCTTTATGATCCATGGGAGCTGCTTGATCAGCTTTTTCAGCGACTGGAGGATATGAAGGAGAGCAAGCGGAAAAGGGGAAGGATCAAAAAGCTGATGGATCCATCCATGCCTGCGAAACATCCAACTGATAATATTAAATCAAACGTTCATGAACTCATACTTCGCTCGAAGTACAATCCTGTCACTTTTGTATGGGGACCTCCAGGAACAGGGAAGACTCATACGCTTGCTAGAGTTGTTGCCAATAAATATTTAAAGGATGCTCGAGTGCTCGTTCTTTCTCATAGCAACCAGGCAGTCGATGTACTTATGGCGGAAGTTTCTATATTTGTTGAAAAAAAAGGTCATTTACGAGAGGGAGACCTGCTAAGGTATGGTTCACAAGCAGGGGAAGCGATTCAAAATCGGCCGTTTTTAACGGCAAGTCATCTCATTGAAAAACATCATTCAAATTTGGCAGAAAACAAGGAAGCTTTAATAGAAGAACGTAGGTTTATTAAATTGGACTTGTCTAAATCCTTTAGTAAAAGAGACTCTGATCGTCTTCTAGACATTGAAAAAAAGCTAGCGGCTGTACTTGAAAAGGTCCGTCAAAAAGAGCTGCAATTTTTACAAGATGCAAAGATCATTGGAACAACCTTGGCAAAGGCAGCCAATGATCCAGCTATTTACGAAAAGGAATTTGATCTTGTAGTTGTAGATGAAGCAAGCATGGCCTATGTACCTCAAACAGCGTTCGCTGTTTCACTTGCCAAACGGGCCATTATTTGTGGAGACTTTAAGCAGCTTCCGCCCATTGCATCTGCACGTCATCCGCTTGTTAGCGAATGGTTAAGAGAGGATGTTTTCCATAAATCTGGCGTTTCGGAGTGGGTAAACGAAGGAAAGCTGCATCCACATTTATTTCTTCTTAAAGAACAAAGGCGAATGCATCCGGAAATTTCCTTGTTTACAAATAAATATATTTACCATTCATTGGTAGGGGATCATAAAAGTGTACTGACATCAAGGCAGGATATCTCAAGGAGATTGCCCTTTCAAGATAGAGCTTCTATTCTTCTAGACACATCAGGTGCTGGAGAGTACTGCATAACAGAACGTTTTTCAAAATCAAGAATTAACTTATGGCAGCTTCTTTTATCTTTTCAACTAGTACATGAGGCATATGTTGGTGGAACCAGGTCTATTGGCTATGTCACCCCTTACCGTGCGCAAGCGGTGCTCCTAGAACAATTGCTCAATGAATTGTATGAAGAGGAGCTTGGTGAGGCAGATATTGTTGCGGCTACCGTTCATCGCTTTCAAGGAAGTGAACGAGATGTGATGATTTTCGATACAGTGGATAGTGAACCACAGGATCGTGCAGGAATGCTTTTAACTGGAAAAGAGAGTGAGAGGCTGTTGAATGTCGCGATTACGAGAACAAAAGGGAAGTTTATCCATCTGTGCAATCACAAATTTGTCCGCAATCGGGTGTATCGTAATAAAACTTGGCGTCATCTTGTTGAACATCAGCTTACGCTTGGAAAAGCAATCGGTCCAAGTGAAATCGGCACATGGATAAAAAATCAGCATCCAAATCTGCAATGGATGTATGCAAGAAAGCTAGAACAAGTGAAGAAAGACATCAGTACAGCAAGCAAAACAATCATTGTCTCACTTCCAGATGGCGGTTTATTAACAGAAGAATGGATAGGAATATTAAATAAGAGAGAAAAAGGAACAAAATTGACTTTGCTGGCAAAGAATCGGGTCGCCGGACTTAAAAGTGAGAAAGAAAAATCGGAGCCATTCCCATTTCCGCTGATTATGATTGATAATCAATTACTTTGGCTCGGTTTGCCGATTGAAGCTAATAGACATGCAGAACCGCCCTTCATCGCTGCCAGACTAGACTCTAAACGGATAGTTAGCTATCTTCTGTCATATATAAATGAATGAAATTGGATGGCTAAATGATGACCATCCATTTCTATTTTTCTTCTGGGATGAAATATTTTGTTATATAGGAAGAACCTATTAATAGCTGTGCTGTTTTGAAAGATAGATTCATTTCCACTTCATTCATGAACATATCATAGGAAGCCGAATGCTCCCAATCCATGTATGCCTTTTCATTTTGCCATAATGTAAGGACAATGTAGGTATCTGATTTAAGCGGCTGAAGGATTCGGATCGCTAAAAACCCCTTGAGATTTTGGAAAAGATTTTTTATATTTTTTAGACGGTATTCGAACAAAGGTCTTTCTTCCTCTGTTACGGGTATATTATTCATGACAACGTAGCCTCTATTTTCGAGAGGACCAAAAGAATCAAGGACTTGGAAGGACCTTGGTGTATTAAATACGGATGATTTTGTTGTCTCGTGCAATAATACGGCATTGTCGATATTTTGCATGAGGATCATGGACTCAGCTAAATGTTTTTTTTTCATTTTAAATAAAAAATCGAAAGTTCCGCTTGTCAAATGGATGTTCATTCCGTTCATCCCTTTCACTTATAGTTTCTAATACTATACTATATTTTGCTAAGTCTATTCTTGCAAACATTACAGTTAAATAAACATTTTTTGTAGAGGTTGATTTCCGCTCCAGGATGCTCCCTTTCCGCGGGGTGGGCGCTGAGCCTCCTCGGAGCAATCGCTCCTGCGGGGTCTCACCTGTCCCACTACTCCCGCAGGACGTTGAATAGGCTTCTTGAATAGACACCGCACGAGGAAATGCGGATGCATTTTCGAGGAGTCTCGCACCTTCCGCTCCAATCAACCTAGTTTTTTTGTCAACTGTTTTCATGTACATAACTTATTTATTGCTTTGAAATGGGGACGTTTTGTCAAATTTTCGACATTTTTCTTCGTTGTCTATACAATCTTACTAGAAAACGATACAGTTAAATACGGATGATTAGGCGTCAATATTTCAAATATCCTTACTTATATATTAAAATGTTAAGCAGACAGTCTTGAAAGGTGGATAATTAAAATGGAAAAAATAATAAATGATACATTTTTACGAGCGGCTAGAGGTGAAAAGACAGATCATGTACCTGTATGGTATATGCGTCAAGCAGGACGTTCTCAGCCAGAATACAGAGCCATTAAAGAGAAATACTCTTTATTTGAAATTACACATCAGCCTGAGCTATGTGCTTATGTAACAAAGCTGCCTGTTGATCAATATAATAATGATGCGGCCATTCTTTATAAAGACATTATGTCACCGCTTCCTTCACTAGGGGTTGAGGTTGAAATAAAGTCTGGTATTGGCCCAGTTATTTCTAATCCGATTCGTTCAATTGCTGATGTTGAAAAGCTTGGAGAAATTAATCCGGAAGAGGATGTACCATATGTACTTGAAACGATTAAGCTTCTTACTCAAGAACAATTGACAGTTCCATTAATTGGATTTGCTGGTGCACCGTTCACCCTTGCAAGCTACATGATCGAAGGCGGTCCTTCGAAAAATTACAATAAAACAAAATCATTTATGCATGCTGAACCAAAAGCATGGTTTGCTTTAATGGACAAGCTGAGCGAAATGACGATTACATATGTGAAATCACAAATTAATGCTGGCGCAAAAGCGATTCAGATTTTCGATTCATGGGTTGGTGCATTGAATGTGGAGGATTATCGCCTATTCATTAAACCAACGATGAACAGAATTTTCTCTGCTTTAAGAGAAGAAAATGTACCTCTTATTATGTTCGGTGTTGGTGCAAGTCATCTTGCAATGGAGTGGCATGATCTTCCGCTTGATGTTGTTGGTCTTGACTGGAGACTGCCAATTAAAGAAGCGAGAGAAAGAGGAATCACAAAGGCTGTTCAAGGAAACCTTGATCCTGCTCTTCTGCTTGCACCATGGGAAGTTATTGAAGAGAAAGCAAAAGCGATTCTAGATCAAGGAATGGAGCGCCCTGGATATATCTTTAACCTTGGACATGGCGTATTCCCAGATGTAAATCCAGAAACATTAAAGCGATTAACTGCATTTGTTCATGAATATTCTGCTTCAAAATTAAGCAAGTAAGCCCTTTGAATCAATGAGTTGGATATCTTGTGCTATACCGCAGATTAACGGGCTGTAAGACCCCCACTTCAAGAACTTAGTGGGGACCAACAGCCCGTAAATGCCCGATAAGTTCAACTAACAATCAGTGGGGGATGAAGAAAACCCCCACTGATTGAAGTTTCACTATATGACAGGTTGAAATGAGAACAGATTAACAAGAGGTGGATAATATGACAAGAAAGAAAATGGGGTTACTTGTAATGGCGTATGGTACGCCTTATAAGGAAGAGGATATTGAGCGTTATTATACGCATATTAGACATGGAAGAAAGCCTACTCCAGAGATGCTTGAGGACTTACGGGGAAGATATGAAGCGATCGGCGGCATTTCTCCACTTGCAAAAATAACAACGGATCAAGCGAAAGGTCTTGAATCCTATCTGAATGAAATACAAGATGAATATGAATTCGTCATGTATTTAGGATTAAAGCATATCGAGCCATTTATTGAGGATGCAGTTAAACAAATGAATGAGGATGGGATTGAAGAAGCAGTCAGCCTTGTTCTTGCTCCACATTTCTCTACATTCAGCGTGAAATCTTACAATGGACGTGCTAAGGAAGAAGCAGAGAAGCTTGGAGGACCAGTGATTCATTCAGTAGAAAGCTGGTATAATGAGCCGAAATTCATCAAATATTGGGCAGATCGTGTGAAATCAACCTTTGCAAGTATGACAGCTGAAGAAAGTGAAAAAGCCGTACTTATCGTTTCAGCACATAGCTTGCCTGAGAAGATTTTACAATTAGGTGACCCATATCCGCATCAGCTTCAGGAAACGGCGGATATGATTGCAAGCCAGGCTGGAGTTAAAAACTATGCGGTAGGCTGGCAAAGCGCCGGAAATACGCCTGAACCGTGGCTTGGACCAGATGTTCAGGATTTAACGAGAGAACTTTTTGAAAAAGAAGGCTATAAGGCCTTTGTATATACGCCAGTTGGCTTTATCTCTGATCATTTAGAAGTGCTATTTGATAACGATTATGAATGTAAAGTTGTAACGAATGAAATTGGTGCAGCTTATTATCGTCCGGAGATGCCGAATGATCAACCAGAATTTATTGATGCCCTTGCAACGATCATTCAACAAAAATTAGCAAGCAAGTGAACCTTAAGTAAAGAAGGCGATGAACCATGTCGAATGAACAGCAGAAGGTACTCATTATCGGGGGTGGCATCACCGGTTTAGCTGCAGCTTATTATTTACAAAAGGAAGCCCGTGAAAAGAACCTTCCACTTGATGTGAAACTGGTGGAGGCCTCTCACCGTCTTGGGGGAAAATTGCAAACGGTCGTTAAGGAAGGCTTTGTTATTGAGAGAGGGCCTGATTCCTTCCTTGCTAGAAAGCAAAGTGCGAGCCGCTTAGCTAAAGAGGTAGGAATGGAAAATGAACTTATTAACAATACAGCGGGGAAATCATTTGTTCTAGCAAGGGAGCGTCTTCATCCGATGCCTGGAGGGTCCATTATGGGAATCCCAACACAAATGGCTCCTTTTGTTACGACAGGTCTATTTTCATTTACAGGGAAAATGCGTGCTGCGGCAGATTTTGTTCTGCCGCGTTCAAACCCTGCCGAGGATCAGGCACTAGGGGGATTTTTCCGAAGAAGACTTGGTGATGAGGTTGTTGAAAACTTAATCGAGCCGCTTCTTTCTGGCATATATGCTGGTGATATCGATCATTTAAGCTTAATGTCTACTTTCCCGCAATTTTATCAAGTGGAACAAAAATATAGAAGCTTGATATTAGGAATGAAAAAGGCAACACCTCCACAGCCAAAAAGCTCAGGTGAGAAGAAAGAAAAAGGAATGTTCTTAACCTTTAAAAAGGGTCTGCAGTCATTTGTGGACGCTATTGAGGCGAAATTAGAACCCGGTTCTGTACTTAAAGGTTTTCGGGTAGAGCAGATTCATAAAACAGATAGCGGTTATGAGGTTGGATTAATTGATGGTGAAGTATTACAGGCAGATAGTATTATTCTGTCAGTTCCACATCATGTTACTCAATCTATATTTCCGCAGTATCGCCTTTTTGATCGCTTTAAGGAAATGCCTTCAACTTCAGTTGCTACTGTTGCACTTGCTTTTCCAGAGGAAGCGATTGAGAAGGATATTGAGGGAACAGGATTCGTTGTCTCTAGAAATTGTGATTACACCATCACTGCTTGTACTTGGACACATAAGAAGTGGCCACATTCAACACCGAAAGGAAAAGTCCTGCTGCGCTGCTATGTAGGCAGACCTGGTGACGAGGCGGTAGTTGATGTCTCAGATGATGAAATGGTGAAAATCGTTTTAAATGATTTGAATAAAACAATGAATATTACGATGGCTCCTGAGTTTTCAGTGATTTCTAGATGGAAGGACTCCATGCCACAGTACACGGTCGGTCACAAGGATCGAATCGAAAAGGTAACGAATCAGCTGACAACTGAGCTTCCAGGCGTATATCTTGCAGGGAGTTCATATGATGGTTTAGGGATGCCAGATTGTATTGATCAAGGTGAAAAGGCTGTTCAACAAGTACTATCCTTTTTATTTACCCAAAAAGCTATCCATTCGTGATAGCTTTTTTTTCTGTAAAAAAATGATCTGATTATTAAACAAGCCTTGACTGACATTCACATACCTGGCTGAAAGCAGATGTTCATGAATATTTTTTAGTCTTATTAAAATTGGGTTGCATTTAATAAACATGTATGATAAATTATTTATTGTACAAAATGACCGAATTACTCATTTAGTCAATTATTCTTTTTTTCTAGCGAGAGGTGAGGACATGGCAATCGATCGAAAGCAGCTGATTATTGAGGCGGCTACTAAATCCTTTTCATTATTTGGCTTTAAGGCCACAACAATGGATCAGGTTGCAAAGATTGCAAATGTAGGAAAAGGAACGATTTATACATTCTTTAAAAATAAAGAAGAACTGTTCGATGAAATCATTAGCTCGCTTATTATTGAAATGAAACAGGCGGCTGATGAAGCAATGGATTCTACCCTTTCATTTCATGAAAAGGTTCATCAGGGACTCTATCAAATTCTGGAATTTCGCCTAAAGCATCAGTTGACCATTAAGCTCTTTCAAGAAGAGAAAGAAATGGGGACTCCTGCAGTTATGGAGGTAATGATTAAACTAGAAGATGCCATTCTTGGCTATTTAAAAGAGAAAATCATTGCAGCCATTAAGAAGGGAGAAATCCAAGATTGCAACCCAGATGTAACAGCATTCATTATGCTAAAGCTCTATGTTGCTCTTATTTTTGATTGGGAGAAGCGGAATGAACCATTAGAGAAGGAAGAAATTGCAAAGCTATTTGAACAGTATATCTTTGAAGGATTATCCAACAGATAGTCCTCATTTTTTGGAATATGTTGACTAAATGAACAAAACAGTCAGTATAACAAGGAGGCAACAACATTGAGAGAAAGTCTTTTCAAAAAGGAATTGCTGTCTGTTTTGAGGAATAAAAAGCTTCTTATTCCGATTATTGCAGTTCTATTTATTCCGGTATTATACAGCGGGATGTTCCTTTGGGCATTTTGGGATCCGTATGATCATTTAGCAGACTTGCCTGTGGCGATTGTGAATGAGGATCAGGGGGCTGATTTTGAAGGGAAAGAGCTTCAGCTCGGGAATGAGCTTGTTGATAAATTAAAAGAAAGTGGAGATTTTAATTTTCAATTTGTTAACAAAGAGCAGGGATATAAGGATCTTAAAAATCAAGAGTATTATATGCTGATTGAAATTCCATCAGAATTTTCATCCAATGCTACAACATTGCTTGATGATCATCCTGAAAAGTTAAAGCTTGTCTATGTTCCGAATGAAAGCTATAACTTCCTTTCTTCCCAAATAGGTGAAACTGCTATAGAAAAAATTAAATCATCTATTTCAGAGAAAATAACCGAAACATATGCAGAAACGATGTTTGATAAAGTGACGGAGCTTGCTGATGGAATGGGGCAAGCAAGTGACGGTGCTTCAAAAATAAATGAAGGCGCAGCCGAACTAAAGGACGGTTCTTCTCTTATTTATGAAAAGCTATCCTTATTGGCTAATAAATCCATTGAATTTAATGATGGGGTTGGGAAAATCAATAATGGCTCTAAAGAGCTAGTATCTGGTTCAAAAACTCTTGCAGATGGGCTTGGTCAGCTCCAAGAAGGACAGAATACATTACAGTCAGCCTCTGATCAATTGAAAGCAGGTCATGAGCAATTGGCTGCAGGGATTCATCAGACAAAAGAAGGCATAGGAGCAGTTAATGAAAAGCTCCCAGCTGTTGTTACTGGTACTGAGCAAATTGGGGCTGGTGCGAAATCACTGTCATCCTCTTTGCAGCAATGGCAATCAGAAGCAGAAAAAGTAAACGGCGGAATGGCAGTGCTTCAGGAAAAACTGCAAGCATTGGTTGGCCAGCTTCCTGAAAATTCACCTCAGCGTTTAGAATTAGAAGGTGCATTGAACCAGCTTAAAACTGGAACAGCTGAACTTGCCGGTGCTGCTGGTCAGCTTGCTAATGGCGGAAATGACATTGCTGTTAAAATTGGCGAGCTAAATGCAGGACAGAAGCAGCTTCAGCAAGGTGTAAGTGAGCTTGCAAAAGGCAGCGAAAAGCTTGATAGTGGTGCACAGGCAGTTTCGAAGGGGCAAAATGAGTTCCAAACAGGAATGAATACTTTTGGTCAAAAGTTCGCAGAAGCAAAAGCGGGTGCGGATCAATTAGCTAATGGGTCAACTGTGTTAGCTGGGGGACTTGGGCAATTACAAGATGGCTCTGTTGCTATCAAAGATGGAACAGCTCAGCTTAAAGATGGTGCTGAAAAGATAGCAGATGGAACGGCAACTTTACATGAAGGTTCAGAGGAACTAGCTAGCAAATTAGGAGATGGAGCTGAAAAGGCATCGTCTGTTCATGCGAGTGATGATACATTCAGTATGATGGCAGGGCCAGTCAAAGTGGATAATGAGAAGATTAATAAAGTTCCAAACTATGGAACTGGATTTGCTCCATATTTCTTATCTCTTGGTCTATTTGTTGGTGCGCTCTTGCTTTCCATTGTCTTTCCATTGCGTGAACCAGCGGGAGTACCTAAGAACGGATTTAGCTGGTTTACAAGTAAATTCCTTATTCTAATGGGAATTGGTGTGATTCAGGCTTTAATTGCAGTATTGATTATGTTTGTTGGTCTAAAAATTGAAGTGCAAAGTGTACCTTTATTTATTCTCTTTGCGATCATTACAAGCTTAACATTCATTACATTGATTCAATTCTTTGTTACTACATTTGGTGATCCTGGACGTTTTATTGCGATCATCATCTTAATTCTACAATTAACAACAAGTGCAGGTACATTCCCACTTGAGTTAATTCCTAACTTCTTACAGCCATTTAGCACATTCTTGCCAATGACTTACACTGTTTCAGGCTTTAAAGCAGTCATTTCAAGTGGTGATATTAGCTTTATGTGGCATAACGTAGGAATATTAGCGATTTTCATTGTCTTATTTATTGTAGGAACAATTACATTCTTCACAGGCATGCATAAAAAGCGTTTTGCTGCTGTAACTGTTACAGAATAAAACAAAAAACCAGCCGTTTCTTAATGAAGCGGCTGGTTTTTTGAATAAAAATTCAGGCTTTTTTCACAAGCATGTTGTTAAATAATCATTTATAGGTAAGGTTGATTTCCGCTCCAGGATGCTCCCTTTCCGCGGGGTGGGCGGTGAGCCTCCTCGGAGCAAAGCTCCTGTGGGGTCTCACCTGTCCCACTTCTCCCGCAGGACGTTGAATAGGCTTCTTGAATGTACACCGCACGAGGAAATGCAAATGCATTTTCGAGGAGTCTCGCACCTTCCGCTCCAATCAACTAGCTTTTTGGTAAATAATTATTCAAAAACAACATTCTTTAAAAAGACTTTAGAAAAAGAAGTAAAAGTGTTATATATCCGAAACTCCCATACAATGATCACATTTATTTCCATAGCATTCATGCTGTTCTTCTATTGGCTTCCCACAGTCAACACATTGCTTTGCTGGTAAATTTCTAAAGAAATCTAAAATGTTTTGGATCATTTTAAAAGCCTCCCGGTGGTTTGTGTTTGTTTAGAATAGTAAGATTTCTTTTATTGTATTATAACAGTAATATTATGTCAATGGCTGTTTTGGTACAAAAATAAGGAATATGAAAAAATAGGCTTATTCAGGTATATTAGTAATGATTAAATGTTTTCCATTTCGATTAATAGGTGAAAATAACGAGGAATAGCTAGAAGGAGGAGAAATAATGAAGTTTACAGTGATCGGCTGCTGGGGTGGGTATCCAAAGGCAGATGAAGCGAGTTCGGGATATTTACTAGAACACGAGGGATTTCAATTAATGCTTGATTTCGGAAGCGGTGTCCTTGCAAAAATGCAAAAGATTATTCAGCCGGAGGATATTGATGGAGTCATCCTTTCTCATTATCATCCTGATCATATTGCTGATATCGGTGTACTTCAGCATGCTCGTCTTATTCAAGGCTTTTTAGGCAATAAGACAGAGTGTCTCCCTATTTATGGTCATGAAAAGGATGAACAAGAGTTTTCGAAATTAACGTATAAAGAGATTACGAAAGGGATCGCCTATCAAGTAGATCAAACTTTAAAAATCGGCCCATTTACGATACAATTTTTACAGACGGATCATCCTGTTCTGTGCTATGCGATGAGAATTGAGGCGGATGGAAAATCCCTTGTTTACACTGCGGATACATCATATAAAGAAGAATTCGTTCCTTTTAGCAATGGCGCGGATTTATTAGTGTGTGAGTGTAATTTTTATAAGCATCAGAATGGCAAGAGTGCAGGACATATGACAAGCTATGATGCAGGAACTTTAGCACAGAAAGCAAATGTCAAAAAGCTTCTGCTTACTCATCTGCCGCATTATGGGAATATAGAGGATTTAAAGGAAGAAGCTGCAGAGATGTATAGTGGGCCAATTGCGCTTGCTGCATATCAATGGTCCGTTAAATTATAAGGAGTGAATCAACATGTTATTTATCGATAACAAAGGAATAACTGATCCAAGAATTAACTTAGCAATTGAAGAATACGCATTGAAAAATCTAGATATTAACGAAACGTATTTACTTTTTTACATAAATGAGCCATCGATTATCATTGGGAAAAATCAAAATACGATTGAAGAAATTAATACTGAATATGTAGAAGGCAATGGCATTCATGTTGTTCGCCGTTTATCTGGCGGTGGAGCTGTGTATCATGATTTAGGAAACTTGAACTTTAGCTTCATTACAAAAGACGACGGAGAAAGCTTTCATAATTTCCGTAAGTTCACTGAGCCTGTTGTTGATGCTTTAAGAAAGCTAGGAGTAAATGCTGAACTAAGCGGCAGAAATGATCTTACCGTTGAAGGCAGAAAAATCTCCGGGAATGCTCAATTCTCTACAAAGGGAAGAATGTTTAGCCACGGAACACTTATGCTAGATTCAGAAATTGACAGTGTCGTTTCCGCATTAAAGGTGAAAAAGGATAAAATTGAGTCGAAGGGGATTAAATCGATTCGGAGCCGGGTTGCTAATATTTCTGAGTTTTTAACTGAAAAAATTTCGATTGAAGAATTCCGTGCTCTATTGCTTGAAAATATTTTTGGCGGCAAAGACCAAATTGAAGAGTATGTTTTAACAGATGAGGACTGGGAAAAAATTCATCAGTTATCTGAGGAACGCTATCAGAACTGGGATTGGAATTACGGGAAATCGCCTAAATTTAACTTGCAGCATTCCCATCGCTTCCCAGTTGGCGGCCTTGATATTCGACTAGACGTGGATAAAGGCAAAGTGGAAAATTGCAAAATATACGGTGACTTTTTCGGTGTAGGAGATGTGAGTGACATTGAAAATAAACTAACCGGCATTCGCTATGAAAAAGCAGAATTAGAAAAAGCACTAGAAGAAATTGATATTAAACATTATTTCGGTAATATTACTAAAGAAGACTTTTTAAATCTAATATACTAAAATTCATGAGAGTGTTCCTTACGGGGAACGCTTTTTTTAATGAGCAGAAGTCAATAATAAGTTTTTAAATAAGTTATGTGTTCGAAACTGTTGCTAAAAAAGTTGGTTGATTGGAGCGGAAGGTTGCGAGACTCCTGCGGGAAGTGTGGGACAGCTGAGACCCCACAGGCGCTAGCGCCGAGGAGGCTCAGCGCCCACCCCGCGGAAAGCGAGCGACCTGGAGCGGAAATCAACTCTACCCAACTACATATTTGAATAGCAATAATCCATAACAAAAGCTAAAACTTTTTACCACTGATGATGCGTCTTTTAAATGTATACAAATTAATAGCAATAAAGGAGCCTTTTTGCGACATGAGAAAGAAAAATAGATTAAATCAGGACGAATTATTTGTAAGCTTTATTCGAGAGAACAAAGAGAACTTTTATCGGCTAGCCTATAGCTATGTGAAAAATTCTGAGGATGCTTTAGATATTGTGCAAGACTCGATCCATAAAGCGATCATCTCCATTGACTCTCTTCAGGATTTAAAAACACTTAAAAGCTGGTTTTATAGAATAGTGGTCAATACTTCCTTAGATTTTCTCAGGAAACATAAACGAGTCAGTATTGTCGATGCGGAAACAATGGAATTTATTAGTTCAGGCAGTGAAGATCATTATGAAAACATTGATTTAGAAAGGGCTTTGGATCAATTAGCACCTGAATACAAAAGCATTATTGTTCTACGCTTTTTCGAAGATATGAAAATTGAAGAAGTGGCTGATGTACTGAATGAAAATGTGAACACGATAAAAACACGATTGTATAAAGCATTGAAGCTATTACGCATCGAATTGAAAGATGAAATCATTAAGGGGGCTAACTAGAATGGACAAAAAATTAGAGGAACTGAAAACGGAGTATAAAAATATTCAAATTCCAGATGAATTGGATCTCATTGTTGAAAGAGCTTTATTAAAAGGAAAGAAAAAGAAAAACGGGTATAAATGGATGGCTGGGGCGGCTGCAGCGGCAGTTCTTTTTATCGGAGGATTGAATATTAGCCCTGCTATGGCTAGCAGTTTAGCAGAAATGCCTGTCGTTGGGAGTATAGTAAAGGTATTAACCTTTACAGAATACAAAGTGGATAAAGAAAAATACCAAGCAGATATTAAAGTACCAGCCGTATCAGATTTAGAAAATGGAGATTTAGCTCAAAGTCTGAATGATAAATATTTAAAAGAAGGAAAAGAACTATATGATGAGTTCATGCTCGAAGTAAAGGAATTAGAGGATAACGGTGGCGGTCATTTAGGTGTTGACAGCGGATATGAGGTGAAAACGGATAACGAGCAGATTTTGTCAATCGGCAGATATGTTGTAAACACAGTTGCATCATCTTCAACGATTATGAAGTATGATACGATTGATAAGAAAAATCAAATTTTGTTAAGCTTACCAATGTTATTTACAGATGAAAGCTATGTGAATACAATAAGTGAGAATATCAAAGAACAAATGCGTGAGCAAATGAAGGTGGATGAGAATACAATTTATTGGGTTTCTGGAGCTGGCCTTGAAGATGAAGACCTTACTGAGCTTTTTGAAACGATAAACATGGAGCAAAACTTCTATATTAATAATGAAGGAAAATTAGTGATATCTTTTGATAAGTACGAAGTGGCGCCTGGATATATGGGTGTTGTTGAGTTTATCATTCCGACTGAAGTCATTTCAGACATATTAGTAAGCGAGGAGTATATTCATTAATATGAAAACCGAACGGTGGCATCCGTTCGGTTTTTATATTAATATAAAAATTCTTGTTAATATAATTGCGAATTCCTTGAAAATTAGCATTAAAAACTTTTTCGCTTGAATACATAACTTTCTTTCAATATAATATATTTAGAAAATTATTTTAATAAAAATGAATGATTACTCATTCAGGAAAAGGGGGAAAGGGATATGAATTTAACAAAACAGCTCCATGAAACAGCACAAATAAAGGGAAGCAAACCGGCTTATTACTTTATGGATCAATCAAGTACATATGCAGAATTGGATGCGGCGGTTACGAAATTTGCTTCTGGCCTTGAACTATTAGGGGTGAAAGAAGGGGATCATATTGCCTTATTGTTAGGAAATTCTCCACACTTTGTGATTGGTTTACATGGGGCGCTTCGTCTTGGGGCAACAGTTATACCAATTAACCCGATCTATACACCTGATGAAATTGGTTATATCGTTAATAATGGAGATGTAAAAGCGGTTGTAGCACTTGATTTATTGCTTCCTTTAGTTGAAAAAATGCATCCGGCTTTGCCAAAAGTAGAGAACTACATTATTTGCGAAACACCTCAGGGGAAGGAATCAGGTATTGATATAACCGAGCTATCCGCATTTTCTAAATTGAAATCGTTTTCACAAGTGTTAGCATCAGGTGATTTAAGCTTTACAGGACCAGAATTAGATGATGATGAAGTGGCAATCATTCTGTATACTTCAGGCACAACAGGCAAACCAAAGGGTGCGATGCTGACGCATAAAAATCTTTACAGTAATGCGAAGGATGTTAGTGATTATCTTCATATGAATGAAGAGGATCGTGTCGTGACAACCTTGCCGATGTTCCATGTTTTTTGCTTGACTGTTGCTTTGAATGCTCCGCTTATGAATGGTGCAACGATCATTATTGATCCGAAGTTCAGTCCAAAGGAAATGTTCAGGCTTGTAGATACGTATAAGCCAACTGTATTTGCAGGTGTTCCAACGATGTATAATTTCCTTCTTCAATATGCCGCAAGCTATGGTGGAGACTTAAGCTCGCTAAGACTTTGTATTTCTGGCGGATCAGCGATGCCTGTTGCATTATTAAAGAATTTTGAACAGAAATTTAATGTGCTGATTTCTGAAGGGTATGGTCTTTCCGAAGCATCACCTGTTACATGCTTTAACCCACTAGACAGACCAAGAAAAGCTGGCTCTATTGGTCAATCGATTGTGAATGTAGAGAACAAAGTCGTTAATGAACTTGGTGATGAAGTTCCAGTTGGCGAGGTTGGAGAATTGATTGTCCGCGGTCCAAATGTAATGAAGGGCTACTACAAAATGCCTGAAGAATCAGCTGCAGCTATTAAGGATGGCTGGCTTTATACGGGTGATTTAGCTCGTATGGATGAAGACGGCTACTTTTATATCGTTGATCGGAAAAAGGAATTAATTATTGTTGGCGGCTATAATGTGTATCCAAGAGAAGTCGAAGAAGTGCTTTATGATCATCCTGATGTTGTTGAGGCAGCCGCAATTGGTGTTCCGGATCCTAATCTAGGCGAAGCAGTTAAGTGCTATGTCGTAAAAAAGAACCCTAGTTTAACTGAAGCAGATCTTCAAGAATATTGTGCTCAGCATTTGGCGAAATATAAGTTGCCATCTTCTATTGAATTCTTGGATGAGCTTCCTAAAAATACGACAGGAAAAATCTTGCGAAGAGCTTTGAAAACTCAGGTTTTACAATAAAATTCGTATTCCATTTTTAATTAACCATTAGAAACAGGCAGACGGGCTTGTTTCTTTTTTTCTGAAATTTTGAAAGGATTTTCGCGAATTTTCGCGAATTGGAACATGTAGTTAATAAAAGGGGGGCGGATTCACTTTGAGTTCAATTGCTGTTGAATTAAAAGAACATATTGCATTAGTAACGATCAATCGTCCAGATGCATTGAATGCATTTAATTATGAAACGTTATCCGAGCTTCAAGCTTCGGTTGAGAAATTACGAACAGATCCTGAGGTTCGAGTTGTAATTTTTACAGGAGCAGGTGAAAAGGCATTTAGTGTTGGAGCAGATTTGAAGGAGCGCAAAACGTTATCAGACGTGGAAGTGCGCCGAAATATTTATAAGATTGGCGAAGTGTTTTCACTTATTGATCAGCTTCCACAGCCAACGATTGCTGCGATAAATGGCTTTGCTTTTGGAGGAGGAATGGAATTAGCCTTATCATGTGATTTCAGAATTGCTGTTGCAGGTACATCAATGGGACTAACTGAAACAAGCTTAGCAATCATTCCAGGAGCGGGTGGAACACAAAGGCTGCCAAGATTGATTGGCCAGGCAAAAGCGTTAGAATTGATTTTAACAGCCAAGCGTTTATCATCAGAGGAAGCATTCGAATACGGTTTATTAACAAAGGTAGCCGAACGAGATAATTTATTGAACACATGCTACGAGCTTGCAGAGCAAATGCTGGCCAATGGACCATTAGCACTTCAGCAGGCAAAGTTTGCTGTTAAGCAAGGAATGAATGTGGATTTACAGACTGGACTACAAATCGAAAGAAAAGCCTATGAGGTCATCATTCCGACAGAAGATCGAGTAGAAGCACTTCAAGCCTTTGCAGAAAAAAGAAAGCCAGAATTTAAAGGGAAATAAGGACACGGCCATCGCAGCCGTGTTTTTTTGTGGGGAATTGGTGGTTAGGAGATATTTATGGTGCCGGAAAAAGGAGTGACTGGAAAATCGGTAGTTAAGAGGCGATCAAAACTCCCAAAAAAAGGAGTGGCTGGAAAACTGGTAGTTAAGAGGCGATCATAACTTCCGAAAAAAGGAGTGACTGAAAAATTGGTAGTTAAGAGGTGATCATAACCCCCGGAAAAAGGAGTGACTGGAAAACCGGTAGTTAAGAGGCGTTTAAAACTTCCGAAAAAAGGAGTGACTGGAAAATCGGTAGTTAAGAGATGTTTATACCGCTCGAAATCAGGAGTAAGCAAAAATTTATAGCTACAAGCCCTCAAAGCACGAGAGCTCATCTTAGTCGTTTATTTCATCAATTTTTTGAAAATAATAAAAAGTACTTGATATTTTATCTTTACTAGATTTATAATTTAGTGAATAAAAGCATAAAAGCGTTTAAGTATAAAAGGAGTGCGAGAAATGATTAAACAATTAAAAGTACTAGCTGCTGCTAGTTTAGTAGGGGTTGCATTATTAAGTGGCTGTGGAAGTGAAAGCACAGAAGGAAATGGAACAGATAGCGGAAAGGAAAAAATGTTCAAGATTGGCTTAACCCAATTTGCTGAACACCCGTCTCTTGATGCAGCAACAGAAGGATTTAAAAAGGCATTAGAAGATGAAGGATTTAAAGAGGGCGAAAATGTTGAATACAATTTCCAAAACGCACAAGCAGATATGAACAATACACAGACAATTGCCAATAACTTTGTCGGTGATAAGGTTGATTTAATCTTTGCGAATGCTACACCAAGTGCTGTGAGTGCTTTAAATGCGACAAAGGATATTCCGATTCTTTTCACATCTGTTACAGATCCAGTGGGAGCGGGGTTAGTCGAAGCGTTTGATAAGCCAGGAAACAATATTACGGGAACAACGGACAACCATCCTGAAGGAACAGCAAAAACCATTAACTTTATTGTGGAAGAGGCTGGGGCCAAAAATATCGGTGTCATCTACAATGCGGGGGAACAAAACTCTGAAGTACAAGTAGATCAAGTTGAAGAGCTCGCTAAAGGGTTAGGAGCTTCGATTGTGAAAGCGTCAGTATCTACTTCTGCTGAAGTGAAGCAGGCTGCCGAATCATTAGTCGGACGTGTCGACGCCATTTATGTACCTACAGATAACACTGTTGTTTCTGCATTAGAATCTGTTATCTCTGTTGCCAATGGCGAGAAAATCCCACTTTTTGTTGGAGAATTAGATTCGATGGAGCGCGGTGCGATTGCTGCAAGTGGTTTCAGCTATTTTGATCTAGGCTACCAAACGGGGAAAATGGCAGCTGAAATTTTAAAAGGCAATAAAAAGGTGTCTGATATTTCGGTTGAGCTGCCTGAAAGCTTAAAGCTTGTCATTAATAAAAAAGCAGCCGAAGCGCAAGGACTTGAAGTAAAACAAGAATGGGAGAATATTGCTGAATTTTTTGAAGGGAAATAATATCAACGAGCTAGTTTTGCGGAATCTAATTTTACTTGATAAGTGACAGAGAGGAAGAGAAGCATGCCAACAGCCATTTTCGGTTCAATAGAAGCAGGTGCCATCTATGCATTAATGGCATTAGGCGTCTACCTATCTTTTAGAATACTCGATTTTCCTGACTTAACAGTGGATGGAAGCTTTGTAACAGGTGCTGCAGTGGCAGCGGTCCTTATTGTCGGCGGAACAAATCCGTTTGTCGCTACGCTCCTTGCAGTGTGTGCCGGCTTTGTCGCTGGATGTATGACCGGACTTCTTCATACGAAGGGAAAAATCAATCCGCTTTTATCCGGAATTCTCATGATGATTGCCTTATATTCGATTAACTTACGCATTATGGGGAAATCGAATGTTCCACTTCTTGCAGAAGAGACGGTGATGACAAAATTAACGGCATTTTGGCAGAGTCTTGGATTGGATAAGCCGCTGCAAGCATTATCTTCGGTGATAGGCTTTGAACCGAAAACTTGGGGAATTCTTTTCCTTATGCTGATCCTCGCACTTGTTGTAAAAGTCATCATTGACTTATTTTTAAAAACAGATATTGGCCTTGCGATTCGAGCAACAGGGAATAATGAAACGATGATTCGCAGCTTTTCAGCGGATACTGATTTACTAAAAATAATGGGCCTTGGCATTTCGAATGCCCTTGTTGCTTTCTCAGGTGCACTAGTTGCCCAATACAATGGGTTTAGTGATGTTGGCATGGGAATTGGTATGATAGTGATCGGTCTTGCTTCCGTCATTATCGGCGAAGCAATCTTCGGGGCGAAAACGATTGTTCGAGCAACATTGGCTGTCATCGGCGGAGCGATTTTATATCGAATTATTGTCACAGCTGCCCTTCGCGTTGATTTTCTTGAAGCAGGTGATATGAAGCTGATTACGGCTTTGATTGTTGTCTGTGCGCTCATCATTCCGAAAGTGCTTGAAAAGCAAAAAGAAAGACAGCGGAAAAAACGTCGGGTTCTCCAGTCGAAACAAACAGCTTATGAGGGTGGTGAACAGCTTGCTGCAATTAAAACAGATTCATAAGATTTTTAACGAAGGAACACCAGATGAGAAAATAGCGCTTCAGCATATGGACTTGCATCTCAAGCCAGGTGACTTTATGACTGTCATTGGCAGTAATGGAGCAGGAAAATCAACCCTCATGAACCTTATTTCTGGAAAAATGATTCCTGATGTTGGTGAAGTAATCATTGATGGGAAGAACGTCACGACGGTAAAAGAACATAAACGTTCAAGATTGATTGGCCGTGTCTTTCAGGACCCGATGGCGGGAACAGCACCGGCAATGACGATTGAAGAAAACCTTGCGATTGCTTATTCAAGAACGACCTCCCGTGGCTTTAGTAGAGGTGTTTCGAAAGCTAGAAGAACTTTCTTTCAGGAAAAGCTTGAATCACTGCATCTCGGATTGGAAAATCGCCTACAGGCAAAGGTAGGCTTATTATCAGGCGGAGAAAGGCAGGCGCTCTCCTTATTGATGGCGACCTTCACTGAACCGAAAATTCTCCTGCTTGATGAACATACCGCCGCCCTTGATCCAGCCCGTGCCGAGCTGATTACGGCTTTAACGAAAGAAATTGTTCAATCATATCAGCTAACAACCTTGATGGTCACTCATAATATGCAGCAAGCATTAGATCTCGGCAATCGATTGATCATGATGGATAAGGGCCAGCTAATTTTTCAAACGGATGAAGAGCAGAAACAGCACTTAACAGTTGAGAAGCTTCTGGCAGAATTCCAACGAATTCGCGGGGAGAAAATGAGCAGTGATAAAGCAGTACTTATTTGAATACTGGATAAATAGGACGATTGCTCGATAAAATGCTGGAAATACTAGATAAATCGAAAAAGTTGCTTGATAAAATAGAAATATCCTAGTTAATACCATAAAAAAGGCCTATCACTCGAAAAAGTGATAGGCCTCAAGAAGTTTTTAAGGGTAATACATAACAATCTGAAATGTAATCAGCTCGGTACCAATATTTTTATATGTATGTGCTTTGTTTGCTAAAAAATGAATCGAGTTTCCTTGCTCAATTTGAATCTGCTGCTCACCGATATGCACTTCGAGCTTGCCACTTATGACTGTAATGTACTCCTCTACCCCTTCATTATGCTTATCAGCGATATGCTGACAGCCTGGTTCGATCTCTACGACGAACATTTCAAACTTTTTTCGCGGGTCAAATGGGAAAGTTGGATACACCCGATAATTGCCGTTACATTCGATAATCGGTGAAATGGACTTTCTATCTACATAAAGAACCTCTGAGGGCTTTTCACTAATTAAGGAAGAAAAAGAAACTTGAAGGCCGCTTGCAATTTTCCATAATGTTGTTACAGTAGGATTGGATTCCCCTCGTTCAATTTGCCCGAGCATCGCCTTGCTCACCCCAGTGATTTCAGCTGCCGCATCCAGACTGTATCCTCGCGTTCTTCGAATATTCCTTAGGTTTATCCCAATATTTTTTTGAATATTCTCCATTGTTTCCTCCAAAAGAATTGTCTATTATAACGTCTATATGTATAATATATTATATCAAACAACTTAAATAGTATACATGTTATCTATTATAGTACATTTTTATGGAGAAATATTAGATTTTTCAAAAAAGGAAGGTGTCACTATTGGCAGAGCTCGCAGTGAATAAGTCTGCATCAGAATTTAGGAAAGGGATTCAAGCCGGGATCAGTATCGCAATTGGCTATGCACCGATTGCATTGACTTTTGGACTGCTGGCAAAAACGACAGGGCTATCGATTGGTGAAGCGGTGCTTATGAGTCTAGTTGTTTTTGCTGGAGCCTCACAATATATTTCGCTTAGCTTGCTTTCACTCGGAACAGGTGTATTTGAAATAGTTTTAACGACATTTATTGTGAATATTAGGCATTTCCTAATGTCGACAGCATTGAATGAGAAAAGTGAGGATGATCATCTGATTAATAAAGCCATTTATTCCTTTGGGATTACCGATGAAACCTTTTCAGTTGCTGCCATGAAGGAAGGCACGGTTTCGACAGGTTATATGTTTGGGCTGAATTTCATTGCTTATATGAGCTGGGTTGTTTGTTCAGGCATTGGTTTTTTAATCGGGGCAAGCCTTCCCCAAACATTGCAGGAAAGCATGTCAATTGCCTTGTATGCGATGTTTATTGGCTTACTCGTACCGTCCATGAAAAAAAGCGTTAAGATTGTGTTTCTTGCCGCTCTTGCGGCCTGCTTTAACACGATTTTTACTTTAACGAATGCATTGTCTTCTGGCTGGGCAATCGTTGTTGCTACGCTTCTTTCGGCGGTTATAGTTGAGCTGATTGAAGGTTTTAAGAAGAAGCAAAGGGGGACCGAACATGAGTAGCACAATCGTCTGGATGATCATCGGGATGGGGATTGTCACCTATATCCCAAGAATGCTGCCGTTTGTCCTTTTTAAAGGAAAAGAATTGCCTGCTTTTCTTCAAGGTGTCTTGAAGAATGTTCCGTCTGCCACTTTAGGGGCACTCATTTTTCCTGGTGTTTTATTTATACAAGAAGATATTTGGTTTGGCGTACTTGGTGCGACAGCGGCATTCCTTGTTGCCTATTTGGGTGCAAACGTCATTGTCGTTGTATTAGGTGCAATTGCTGTATTGTCTGTATATTCCTTTATTTTTTGATTTGTATATTCTTTAAATGACTGGTTCATTTTGAACCGGTCTTTTTTGTATGTAAAAATAAATAGCCGGTCTGATTAATTGAATAAGCCTGTACGAAGTAATAACCAGCATAGTGAAATGAAGCAGACCGACATTTACAGCAGATGCTCAAAATTATTTTTTGCGAAAAAGTGGCAAATCGTACAGACTATGAAGAAGAATACCTTTTGCCATAGACAAGGGGTTCTAAATATTGATTTTTATACTAAACTAAATATTAAAAGGTTGTACAAAAAGGAGGGAACGAGATGGCACGGAAAATTGGTTTGTATGGTATCTTAGCCTATGTCGTATATGGACTATTTTTTTATTGGTATTTATTTTACTTTGCTGATTCGAGTCTGCAGTTTGAGTATGAAGGGTCGAAAGCTGATCCAGCTACATTCCTAAATGGCAGGGAACTCATGCTGACCGAGGAGTATTCGAAAATAAGAAATTTATTGTTTTTCTTATCGACACCTTTTGAATGGTTATTCTATCTATTTATTTTGCTGTTAGGCTTTGGGAATGCTTTTAAAAAATGGGCAGAAAACTCTTCGAAATTTAAGTTCGTTCGGACAGCTATTTATCTATTTTGGCTTTCTCTTTTTGCCTTTATTGCAACAACACCCTTGAACTATATTAGTTATTCTTTATCGAAAAGCTATAATATTTCCACACAAAGCTTTAGCAGCTGGATGAAGGATGAGCTCATCGATTTCTGGATCAATTTTGGGATGATGATCATTATTGTTGCTGTACTTTATTGGCTCATTAATAAAAGCCGCAAGAGGTGGTGGCTATATGCTTGGTTATTGTCTGTTCCATTTACTTTGTTTATGATGTTTCTTCAGCCTGTAGTTATCGATCCACTTTACAACGACTTTTACCCATTGAAAAATAAAGAACTTGAAACAAAGATTTTAAATCTGGCAGATAAAGCTGGCATTCCGGCTGAACATGTATTTGAAGTAAATATGGCTGAAAAGACCAATGCACTGAATGCCTATGTAAACGGAATTGGTTCTAATTCAAGAATTGTTCTTTGGGATACAACATTAAATCGATTAAGTGACGACCAAATTTTATTTATTATGGCGCATGAAATGGCCCACTATGTTGAAAAGCATATTTACTTTGGAATTGCTGGTTATTTGCTACTGTCACTTGTGGGGCTTTATTTGACTGCAAAGCTTATGGAATATGTGATTGGCAAATGGGGGAATGCACTTAGGATTCCGGCGGTAAATGATATTCGTTCTCTCCCATTGTTCCTAATGATTCTTTCCATGCTATTGTTTATCTCCAGCCCATTATCGAATTTTGTTTCACGGTATCAGGAATCTCGTGCAGACCATTATGCTATTGAGATGACACAGAATACAGAAGCTGCGATCGGAACATTCCAAGAATTGACTCGAGCAGGATTAAGCCAGGTAAATCCTCCGTTGCTGGTGAAAATATTCCGTTACGGACACCCAACGATGCTCGAACGAATCTCGATGCTTGAGGATTATGAAATAAATAATAAAGCGAAAACAAACGAGTAGGCATATAAGCTGCTCGTTTGTTTTTCTTTAAAGGCTATTATTAGTGCAAAAAACAAATCCCCCGCAGTATATACGAGGGATTGTTTTCATTCGATTTGTTACGTGCCGAAGCGTTGGGCAAGCTCCTTATATTGTTTGGACAGTTGAGTAAAGGCAGTTTTATTTCCTTTATCAATGGCTTCGTCAATTTCCTTCATCAGCTTCGCTCTTTCTTTGTTCAGTAATACTTCTGCAAGCAGGATGTCAATGTAGAGATCTAATACAAAGGACTCTTTTAGCTTCTTCTTTTTCATAGCGCTTTTTTTCATCAGCTCTGTGTATGATTTTTCATTCATGAAAATCACCTCAATGCTTTTTACTAGTATATGGAGTTCATTCGATTTATTCAACCGAATTTTGAATTTTTTGAAAATATTTTTTAGAGGTAAAATAAATGGAATAAATTCATTTACTAAGTCAATTTACAAAATTATTTGGCTATTGGATAGCGAAATTAGTAGAAATTTTGAACAAATTAGTAACATTTAGAAAATAATGAAAAATATTGTCAAAAACCTGTTATGATGAGGTGGCAGAAAACTAATTTGAGGAGATGAAGAGATGAATGGCCTAACAATTCCACCTTTAATTGATGAGTATGAGATTAATCCGAATACGATGATGATTATGCCATTGGAATATGGATCGAAGGTTTATTCGCAGATTTGGGAGCTTGAGGATGAGCTAGTTTCCCCGTTTAAACCAAGTGTCATTATTAAGAAGGGCTGTACTTTCTTTGGATCATCGTTTGAAGGGCGCAAAGAGGGAACGAGACAACTAACGGGAATTACCCACAAAGCACCAATTACTATTGACCCCACAAACTTCATTTATTTTTTTCCAACTACTTCAGCGAACAACTCACAATGCATATGGATTTCGCCCGAGCATATTCAGTATTATCGCCGTGCCGATGCAGGACAGACAGAGGTAAGATTTAAAAACCAACAGTGTGTCACAATACCTGTATCTTACACTTCCTTCAATAATCAGGTCCTAAGGACGGCTTTGTTAAAAACAACTTTAATTAGCAGAATTGAAGAATCAGAGCGAAAGGCATTGTATTTCTATAGTGGCAGAAAAAATCTAAATGCTTCAGAGCGATCAAGAACTTATAGAATCGATCGAAGCAAAGAATAAGGAGCTTTCGAATAAACAGGCATTTATCCTCCCTTGTTAAAAATCAAGAACTGGTCGTCATGGAGTGTTTATGACGACCGGTTTAGTTGGAAAAAATAAAAAAGTGGCCGCTAAAGAACTCTGTAGATATTCTCCAATTATTACTCATACTTTTGTTTGTCTTTGAACCCCTTCAAGTATGAATCGTTTCCATAAATAATAATCCAACAGTTCTTGCACTCTGTTGCGAATGCGGGGGTTGAAGTAGTTGTGTTGCTCTTCAAAACCTTTATATAGAAATATGAACATCGTGAAAGCTTCATCCCTTTTTATTTGCTGAACTTGAAGTTTGTTTTTATTCATGTAGTCCTTTACATCTTCTAGTTCTTTTTGGATAATCTTCATTGTTTCCTCAATCAAATTTACATAAGGTTGTTTAAGCTTAAAAGGGCTTTTACTAATCACAATGAGATCACGATTTAAAATGGTTAGTGCCATTGGTAAATAAATAGCTTGTTCTAGTATATTACGATCTCCCTCGGGAATTCTCGTCATATACGTCATTCTCCTTTCACCCGAAAAATTCTTAATCAAAAAGGAACGTTTGTTCTATTTTACATATAGATTATTCAATTTGCAAGGGCTGTAATTTGTCGATTATAACCATATTTTTTTAGGCTTAATGCACTAAACAATTTATTTAATTGTTTGTTAATTTAAAAAATATTCTGGAATTTAGTGAAGAAAATAGTAAAAGAAGAAGGGAATTTATTTCTGTTGTCGAAATATAGAGAACAAACAAGGAGGATGATAGAAAATGACAGAAAAAAGAACGATAAGGGCAGAAGATTTATATCTGCTGAAATCTGTGGCAGATCCACAATTAGCTCATAATGGAGTTGATTGTGTATTTATTGAAACAGTCATGCTCGAAGAGGAGAATAAATATTCCTCACATTTGTACTACATAAATGTAACCGAAAAAAGCAAGCCTGTGCAATGGACGTTTGGAGAAAGCCGAAACCATTCACCGAGATGGTCTCCTGATGGACAAAGCGTAGCATTTGTATCCGATCGAAGCGGGAAAGGCCAAATTTATGTTTTAGCTGTAAATGGTGGAGAGGCCCGCCAATTAACAAAATGTCCAAATGGAGCAACGAACCCTGTCTGGTCGCCTGATGGGACAAAAATTGCCTTTAATGCAGCACTTAAAAATGGAGAATCTTTATCGACTAATATAAGTGAGGAGAAAAAGGATAAAAGGCCTGTTCCGCTTGAAGTGGATAAAATGAAATATAAATCAGATGCCTATGGATTTTGGCAAGGAAACTTTAATCAGGTTGCCGTTATTGATGTGCGTACCGGAGAAGCTCAGTTGCTTACTTCAGGTGAGCATGACTATCAGCTTCAATCGTGGTCGCCTGATGGAAAGCATATCACTGTGACAGCTGACTTAAGCGAGGATAAGGATCAATCTTTCGGAAGTGATGTATATCTCATTCATGCAGAAACGAAAGAAACAAAAAAACTAACAGGCAGTACAGGATACTTCGGTAATGCAACTTGGTCGCCTAATGGCAGATACGTTGGGATGCTTGGCCATGAAAGTGAATATAAAAATGCAACGCTCGCAAAAATCTGGATTTATGATATGGAGACAGAAAAGTTTAATTGCCTAACTAGGGATTCGGATTTATTAATCGGTGATTATGCCATTGGCGATTTTCAACAGGGAGCAGTTACACCAGGGATCTTATGGGGAGAGGATAATCACAGCTTTTATTTCTTAGCTACTGATCATGGCAATACAGTGGTTTACTATGGTTCGCTCGATGGGGAGCTGTACCCGGCTTTACTTGATAATCAGCATGTATATGGGCTCTCCACTGGCGGAAAAGTTGATCAAGCGGTAGTAGCCATTAGTAAGCCAAACCACCCAGGAGATTTATTCTTGCTGAAGGTAACAACAGGTGAAATGGAGCAGCTGACACAAGTAAATGAAGAATTTTTACAAGAAGTAGTTCTAGCTGGGGCTGAGCCAATTGAATTTAATTCTTCGGATCATTGGGATTTGCATGGCTGGATTATGAAGCCAGTTAATTTCAAAGATGGAGATAAGGTTCCATTAGTACTGGAAATTCACGGGGGTCCCCATGCGATGTATGCAAATTCATATTTCCATGAATTTCAATGTTTAGCATCACAGGGCTATGCCGTGCTGTATATTAACCCAAGGGGAAGCCATGGATATGGCCAGCAGTTTGTCGATGCAGTACGCGGAGACTATGGCGGTAAGGATTATGAAGATATAATGGATGCAGTTGATTATGCATTAGCGAATTTTGATTTTATTGACGTAGATCGCTTAGGGGTAACAGGGGGAAGCTATGGCGGCTTTATGACGAACTGGATTATCGGTCACACGAATCGCTTTAAGGCTGCTGTGACACAGCGTTCGATTTCCAATTGGATCAGCTTTTATGGTGTGAGTGATATCGGCTATTATTTTACCGATTGGCAAATTAATAGTGGCTTAAATGATATTGAAACACTTTGGAGGCACTCACCACTTGCCTATGTGGATGAAATGGAAACACCACTCCTCATCCTACATAGTGAGAAGGATTTCCGCTGCCCAATTGAGCAGGCAGAACAATTATTTATTGCCTTAAAGGATCGTAAAAAAACAGCCAAATTTATTCGTTTTCCTGAAGCAAATCACGAACTCTCTAGAAGTGGAAAACCAAATTTACGAATCAGCCGCTTGAATTATATTACTGGCTGGTTTAATGATTATTTGAAATAAAAACCAAACCGTAAGCCTTTCATAGGTTTGCGGTTTTTTCATGTAATAGAATAAATCATAATTGCAAGCAAGGGATTTTTGGGGAATAATAGAATCATACAAGAAATACCAGTAAGCAAAAAGAAACTTTTTAATTAATTATGCAGTCATATATTGTTGAAGGTTATTTACCTAAAGGCTGTGTTAAAGCAAATAGTTGATTTTTGCACCCTGTTGATTGGAGCGGAAATCAACAGACCAGTTTAACAGAGCCTACCTAAAAAACAGGAAGGACTTTTGACATGAGAGCTGATAGACATCAACATCAAAAACCAAAAAAGAAGAAATGGAAAATAATTGTCCTCATTCTTCTTCTATTAATAGCAGGGACCATTGCGTATTCCTATGTTCAGTTTAAACAAGGGATTTCACAATCGAAAGAAAAAGCAGAAGTAGATACTTTAGAATATGAATTTAACGGAGATAAAGATGCATATGGGGGGACGAGCGTCCTTCTATTAGGAAGTGATGCCCGCGGAAATGAAAAATCAAGAGCAGACACAATTATGGTAGCCCAATACCATCCAGATTATGGCACATATAAATTAATCTCAATTATGCGGGATACGTATGTCGATATTCCAGGGCACGGAAAAGGAAAAATAAATGCAGCCTTTGCATTAGGTGGTCCAGAGTTATTAAGACAAACGATTAAAGAGAACTTTGACATCGATAGTCAATATTATTCCATTGTTGATTTTGAGGGATTTGTTCATTTGATTGATGAGGCATTTCCGAAAGGCGTAGAGATTGAGGTTGAAAAGGCAATGTCTGCCTATATCGGAGTGACATTAGAGCCAGGTTTACAAAGACTTGACGGTGAGCATCTTCTTGGCTATGTGCGCTTTCGTCATGATGCAGTAGGTGATTTTGGCAGAGTTGAACGCCAGCAAAAGACAATGAGAGTATTAGCTGATCAATTTATGAGTTTACAGTCGGTAGCAAAGCTGCCTAAATTAGTAGGAGTAATGACACCATTTGTTAATACGAATATGGCTGCAAAAGATATCCTTTATATAGGTAAAGACTTTATTTCTGCAAAGAATCGAGAAATTGAAACCCTTCGTATTCCGATAGATGGATCTTATCATGATGAGAGAATAAGCGGGGTTGGTTCAGTCCTGGCATTGGATTTCGAGAAAAATAAACAAGCAATTCATGATTTTTTAGCCCAATAGAATTCTTTTCATCTAAATAGGTGTACAATAAAAAGATAAGTGAGAAATATAAAACGGATATAGTTATTTGTGAATATAAGCTTCTTATCTTGTCTATGCTCTATTCAAGGAGATTTCACATGGATTACGAATTATTTAAAGACTTGTTTACACTTGAAAATATCATGGAATTAATTGATAAGTATCGCTCTTTTGGCCCGTTGCCTGGACTTATGCTACCAATGATAGAAGCCTTTTTGCCATTCCTGCCGCTCTTTTTATTTGTGATGGCAAATGCCAATGCGTTTGGACTGTGGTTTGGATTTCTATTATCATGGATAGGTGCAACGGTTGGTGCCTTACTTGTCTTTCTGCTCGTTCGGAAATACGGGCAAAAAAGAATGCTCCGCTTTCTTAAAAGAAGCCCTAAAGTTCAAAAGTTGATGGCTTGGGTAGAAAGGCATGGCTTTGGTCCTTTATTTATTCTTTTATGTTTTCCTTTTACACCATCAGCAGTTGTAAATATTGTTGCTGGGTTATCGAAAATTAGTATTGCACAGTATATGCTTGCTGTTTTAACAGGAAAAATGGTGATGATTTTTACAATTAGCTTTGTAGGATATGATATTCAATCACTGATTACCCAGCCCATTCGAACTGCTATTGTGGCTGTTATTATTTTTATCCTTTGGTATGTTGGAAAAAGAATTGAAATAAAGATGAATATAAGTGCGAAAAAGGAACGGAATTATGAGAAATAAGAAAGGTTGGTGAAGTTTAAATTGAAAGAGTCAGTGAAAAAGGAAAGTATTGAATGGGTGAAGGCATTTGGAGTTGGCATCATTATTCTTGTATTCATTCGTACATTTTTCATTTCCAATTATATTGTGGAAGGGAAATCAATGGAGCCTACACTGGAAACCGGAAATAAGTTAATAGTCAACAAAATCAGCTATCAAATTGGAGAATTGAATCACTTTGATGTTATTGTTTTTCATCATAATAAGGAAGAGGATTTTGTGAAAAGAATTATCGGTCTTCCAGGCGATAAGATTGAGTACCGTAATGATGAACTTTACATCAATGGGAAAAAGATGGATGAACCTTACCTTGAAAAGGAACGGGAAGAAGCATTCGGAAATAAGTTAACAGGTGATTTCACTTTGCCAGAGTTATGGAATGTGGAGACAGTACCTGAAGGAAAACTCTTTGTACTTGGTGATAATCGACTTGAAAGCTGGGACGGCCGCCATTTTGGCTTCATTTCAACAGATCAAGTAGTTGGGAAAGTCAACTTAAGGTATTGGCCGATTGGTGAAATGGATATTTCCTTCTAAGAAAAGGGACTCATTAATTTTGAGTCCTTTTTCTATTATGACGAAGAATTGCATCTTTCTAGAGAAACTATTTCCATTAAGTATACAAGAGTCAATATCCAAAAATAGAAGCCTACTATGATAAAATATTTAATAGAACAAAGTTCGTGTGAATGGGAAAGGATGGTGGTACATATGTCTGTTCGTTTTTTAATTGGTCGTGCAGGAGGCGGGAAAACAGAGTTTTGCCTGAATGAGATTCGAGAGGAATTAAGGAAGGCACCAGATGGTGATCCAATTATTTATTTAGTGCCTGAACAAATGACATTTCTATCGGAATATAAATTAATTACGACACCAGACCTAGGTGGAATGATTCGCAGCCAGGTCTATTCATTTACTCGTTTGGCCTGGAGAATTCTCCAAGAAACAGGTGGCATGAATCGTTATCATCTAAACAGTGTTGGAATTAGCATGCTTATTCGAAAAATTATTGATGAAAAAAAAGATGAGCTAACGCTTTTTCAGCGTGCTGCCGATAAAAACGGCTTTATTCAGCAAATCGAGCAAATGATGACAGAGTTTAAAAGATATTGTGTACGGCCTGAAGAATTAGCTGAGAAACAAGCACAATTATCTAATGGTCCAACAACAAATAAGGCTCTTCAGGATAAGCTTCATGATCTCGAGTTAATCTATAAAACGTTTGAAGAATCTCTTTTCGGTAAATACGTAGATTCAGAGGATTACTTTCGCCTATTAATTGAAAAAGCCGCTGAGTCAGATTATTTAAGAAAAGCAGAAGTGTATATAGATGGGTTTTATAGCTATACCCCACAGGAATACATGATTATTGAGCAATTAATGAAACATTGTAAAAAAGTAACTATTTCACTTACATTGGATCAGCCATTTAAGCAAACTTCCCCAGATGACTTGCATTTATTCCGAATGTCTGGAGAAAGCTTCCAGACGATCTATGGGATTGCCGCCCAAAATAGACTGCAAGTAGAAGAGATTTTCCTAAAAGAGCAGCTGAGATGGAAGGACCCTTCTTTAAAGCATCTTGAAGCAAATTTTGATTCACGGCCTGCAGCAAGCTTCAAAGGGGAGTCTGCTATTCATATTGGGCAGGCTGTGAATAGAAGAGCTGAAATGGAAGGGATTGCAAGGCGAATTATCCAGCTTGTTCGCACAAAAGGCCTGCGATATCGGGATATAGCCATCCTGGCAAGGAACGGTCAAGATTATCATGACATCATTGAAACAATCTTTACAGATTATGAAATCCCCTTTTTCATCGATCAAAAAAGGACGATGCTGAACCATCCGCTTATTGAGCTCGTTCGATCTAGTCTCGAGATTATAAATGGAAATTGGCGCTATGAACCGATTTTCAGAGCAGTTAAAACTGAGTTATTATTCCCAGTTAAATTAAATGCTGGTCAATTGCGAGAACAAATGGATAGACTAGAAAATTATGTACTTGCTTATGGGGTTCAAGGAGACAAATGGACAAAGAAAAATAGGTGGACTTATCGACGGATCAGAGGGCTCGAATCTGAAAGCCTTGCTCAGACAGATATGGAGAGGCAGATGGAGCAGGAGCTAAATAATTTACGAGAAATGATTACGGCTCCCATTTTAAGATTAGCACGACGTTTAAAGAAAGCAGAAACAGGACGGCAATATTGTGAAGCGATCTACTTATTTCTTGAAGAATTAAATGTGCCATCGAAGTTAGAGGAATGGAAGCTTGCTGAAGAGGAGAAAGGAAATCTCGTTAAATCTCGGGAGCATGATCAGGCATGGAATGCAATTATGGAATTGCTAGATCAATATGTAGAAATGCTTGGAGATGAAGTCATTCCATTAAAGAGATTTGCTCAAATCCTTGATGCAGGAATGGAATCCCTTCGTTTCACTCTAGTGCCGCCTGCAATCGACCAAATCATAACAGCCGATTTAGAGCGATCTCGTCTTTCTGATATCAAGGTTGCCTTTGTCATTGGATTGAATGAAGGCGTCCTTCCGGCAAAGTTTCCCGAGGAAGGTGTTCTAGCAACAGAAGACCGTGAAAGGCTTTTGGCAAGTGGGATGAAAATGGCACCGAGCAGCAGTACACGCCTTTTAGACGAAGAATTCCTTGCTTACAAAGCTTTTGTTACACCTTCTGATATGCTTTATATCAGCTATCCGCTCGCTAACGAAGAAGGCAAGGCATTAATGCCATCTCTCTATATTAAAAGAATAATGGATTTACTGCCGAAATCTAAGCAGCAATTTTATATGGCAGATCCCGCAGAGCTTACAGAAGAAGAGCAGCTGGATTATGCAGCCAGTATGAATACTGCCTTATCGTATTTAACTTCACAATTACAATTAAAAAAGAGAAATTACCCAATTTTTGATTTCTGGTGGGATATTTATAATTTTTATTTAAAAAATGAGAGCTGGAGAGGACAAGCCCAAAAAGTGCTTTCCAGTCTTAATTATGAGAATCACACAGAGCAATTAAATGAAGACACGAGTAAGGAACTATATGGTGATCATATTCAGGCAAGTGTTTCGAGAATGGAGCTTTTTTCTAGTTGTCCGTTCTCTCACTATGCCCAGCATGGGTTAAAGCTAAGGGAACGCCAAGTATTTCGTTTGGAGGCCCCAGATATCGGGGATCTATTCCATGCTGCATTGAAATATATTGCTGAAACGGTTATGAGTGAAAAGCTCTCATGGACTGATATGACAAGAGAACAATGTGAAATCCTTGCAAAAGAAGCAGTTGAAATACTCGCACCAAAATTACAGAATGAAATCTTATTAAGCTCGAACCGTTATTTTTATATAAAAAGAAAGCTGGAGCAGATCATTAGCAGGGCTTCCTATATACTAAGCGAGCATGCTAAATCCAGTGGATTTTCTCCGGTTGGATTAGAGCTTGGTTTTGGTGGACCAAAGGGAGAATTGCCAACGTTATCCTTTCCGCTTAGGAATGGTTCTAAAATGGAGCTTGTTGGAAGGATTGACCGTGTGGATAAAGCACAGGATGAGTCGGGAACCTTTTTAAGAGTGATAGACTATAAATCGAGTGCAAAGGATTTAAATGTAAATGAAGTCTATTATGGGCTTTCCTTGCAAATGCTGACCTACCTAGATATTATTATTGCTCATTCCCAAGAGCTAATCGGTACAGAAGCAGATCCAGCAGGCGTCTTGTATTTCCATGTTCACAATCCAATGATCAGCACATCGAAAATGCTGACAATGGAGGATATTGAACAAGAAATACTAAAAAAGTTTAAAATGAATGGACTTATGCTCGGTGATGAGAATGTAATCAGATTGATGGATCGGACGTTTGACAAGGGTGATTCTCCGATTATTTCAGCTGGATTTAATAAGGATGGGTCTATTTCAAAGCGGTCGAAAGTAGCGAGCAAACAAGAATTTGATTATTTGCGCCGCTTTGTCCGCGGCAAATATGAAGAAACAGGAAATCGGATTATCAATGGTCAAGTGGATATTTCTCCATATAAATTAAAGGATAAAACACCTTGTACCTTCTGTTCCTTTAAGTCGGTCTGTCAATTCGATGAATCGCTTGAGACAAATGAGTATAGACAGCTTGTTTCTTATCCGAAAGATGAGCTGCTTGAAATAATCAAAAAGGAGGTGGAGGAGCGATGATAAACATTCCACCAAAACCAGAAGAGGCCACATGGACGGATGATCAGTGGAAAGCAATCTATGCGAAGGGCCAGGATATTCTAGTTGCGGCGGCAGCAGGATCAGGAAAAACAGCAGTTCTTGTTGAAAGAATCATTCATAAAATCCTTTCAGAAGATGATCCAATCGATGTAGATGAGCTGCTAGTCGTAACCTTTACAAATGCTTCAGCTGCTGAAATGAGGCATCGAATTGGAGAAGCATTAGAAAAAGCGATAAATGCAGACCCTAAATCAGTCCATTTGCGAAAGCAATTGAGTTTATTGAATAAGGCATCCATCTCCACGCTACACTCTTTTTGCTTAGAGATTATCCGAAAGTATTATTATCTGATTGACATCGATCCAGGTTTTCGGATTGCTGATGATACTGAGGCACAGCTTTTAAGGGATGAAGTGTTAGAAGCTCTTTTTGAAGAGGAATATGGAAAAGAAGGAAATGATGCTTTCTTTGCATTAGTTGATACGTTTACAAATGATCGCAGTGATCTGGCTCTTCAGGACATCATTCGAGATCTATATGACTTCGCAAGATCGAATCCAACGCCAGACCAGTATTTGGATTCGATTGTTGGGATGTACGATGTGAATGAAACAACCAAAATGGAAGACCTGCCATTTGTTCGTACACTTCTGCAGGATATAGAATTGCAGCTATATGGGGCAAAGCAGTTGCTAGAACAAGGATTGGAGCTGACAAAGCTTCCAGGAGGGCCAGCACCAAGAGCGGAAAACTTTATCGATGACCTCCATATCATTCATACACTGATTGAAGCGAAAAATGACTCATGGGCAACCCTCTTTGAGGCAATGCAAACGGCAGCATTTGGACGGCTTAAAAATTGTAAAGGCGATGAATATGAACAAGAGCTTATCGATAAAGCGAAAAAGCTAAGAGATCAAGCAAAGAAGCTTATTCAGGATCTTAAGGATGAGCTGTTTTTGCGCAGACCAGAAAGCTTTATCCGTGATATGAGTGAAATGAAGCAATATGTAGAGGGGATTGTCTATTTAGTAAAGGCATTTTCTATCCGTTTTGAGCAGGTGAAATCAGAAAAAGGACTTGTCGATTTTGCGGATCTTGAACATTATTGCTTAGAGATACTTTCTAAAACTGAAGGAGGGGTACGAACGCCTTCAGATGCAGCGAAAGCATGCAAAGAACAATTCAAAGAAGTCTTTGTTGATGAGTATCAAGATGTGAATTTAGTACAGGAATCCATCCTACAGTTAGTTACTAATGATATAGAGAACGCGGGCAACTTTTTCATGGTTGGTGATGTTAAACAATCAATCTATCGGTTCCGACTGGCAGAGCCCAACTTATTCCTAGGAAAGTATACAAGGTTCAACACAGATGGAAAAGAAACAGGACTAAGAATTGATCTAGCAAGAAATTTTCGAAGCCGAAAAGAAGTGCTTTACGGGACGAACTATATTTTCAAACAAATTATGAGTACCGCGGTTGGAGAAATTGAGTACGATGAAGCGGCTGAACTTGTTAAAGGAGCTCCCTATACGGAAGATGAGTCACATCCAATCGAACTGGTAATTATTGATTTGGAAGGAAGAGAAGAGGAAGAACCGAAGGCAGCAGAGCAGGATAGCTTCGATACAGTAGATCTAGCAGAGGCGCAGCTAGAAGCGAGATATATGGCTTCAAAAATCAAAGAAATGATTCAGGAGCGGAAGGAAGTATACAACCCGAAAACGAAATCAGGACGTCCTGTCATGTACAAGGATATGGTTGTATTGCTACGCTCGATGACTTGGGCGCCACAAATCATGGAAGAATTTAAGCAGCAGGGAATCCCCGTCTATGCCAATCTTTCAAGCGGTTATTTTGAAGCAACTGAAGTAGCAATTATGATGTCTCTTTTGAAAATAATTGATAATCCCTACCAGGACATCCCGCTGGCTTCTGTTTTGAGATCGCCGATTGTCGGTTTGACAGAGAAGGAATTAGCACAAATAAGAATTCAAGATAAAAAGGGTTCATTCTATGAAGCATTGTCTTCCTTTTGCAAGAAAAAGCCTTCGGTGGAAACAGAGAAAACATATGAAAAGGCCCGCTCGTTCTTTGAACAATTAAAGGGCTGGCGTGTAATGGCAAGGCAGGGGTCTCTTTCTGAGCTTATCTGGCATTTATATAGGGAAACCCAACTATATAACTTTGTTGGTGGAATGTCAGGGGGAAAACAAAGACAGGCAAATCTGCGGGCTTTATACGATCGGGCGAGGCAATATGAAGCAACATCGTTTAGAGGTTTATTCCGTTTCTTACGGTTCATTGAGCGAATGCGTGATAGAGGGGATGACCTAGGTGCTGCACGTGCACTTGGTGAACAGGAGGATGTTGTGCGTCTTATGACAATCCATAGCAGTAAAGGGCTGGAGTTTCCTTTCGTTTTCATAGCAGGACTTGCCCGTCAATTCAATACAATGGATTTGAAAAAGGCCTATATGCTTGATAAGGAATTTGGCTTTGCTGCGAAGTATGTAAATGCGGAAAAAAGAATCTCTTTCCCTTCGCTTCCTCAGTTAGCCTTTAAAAGGAAAAAGAAAATGGAGATGCTTGCAGAGGAAATGCGTGTCCTTTATGTGGCATTAACAAGGGCTAAAGAGAAGCTCTTTCTTGTCTCATCCGTGAAAAGTGCGGAAAAGAAGATTAATCAATGGATACAGTCAGCAGAACATCAAGCTTGGCTTTTAAATGAATTTGACCGAGCATCAGCCAATAGTTATTTAGATTGGATTGGTCCAGCCCTAGTTAGGCATAAGGACTGTGATAATTTAAGGGCGAGCAGTCCTTCGAATAGCGGACTCATTCCGGTTGATATTGTAGAAGATCCATCCTGCTGGATGATTCAAATTCTTAAAAGTGAAGAGGCAGCAAAGATTCAAGAAGAGGATGAGGCTGGAAAAGAAGGATTACTCGAATATGTTTATTCAGGGAAACCAGTACCCGTACAATCTGATTTAACCCATTTAGTAGAGGCTCAATTATCATGGAAGTATCCACAGATGGATTCATCACATTATCGATCAAAACAATCTGTGTCAGAAGTAAAAAGGCAAAAGGAAATATTCTCAGCTGAAGATAGTGATACAAAGCTTCTGCAAAAGTTTAAGAAGCCACTCTTGAATCGGCCAAGATTTATGCAGGAAAAGTCACTATCGCCTGCTGAGCGCGGAACGGCCATGCATATGGTTATGCAGCATATCGATGTAGGCGGACCAGTCACAGAGGAAGGGCTTATTGTAAAGATGGATGAAATGGTTAACAAAGAACTTCTAACTGAAGAACAGCGTGAAAGTGTTGACCCTCGTTTAATTGTAAAGTTCTTTGAAACCCAGCTTGGAAGCAGAATGCTGCAAGCTCATGCCATCAATCGAGAAATTCCCTTTAGCTTATCTTTTCCAGCAAGTGAAATCTATAATGATTGGAAGGGCGAAGAAGAGCCAATACTGATCCAGGGGATTATTGACTGTGTCTTTGAAGATGAGCAGGGATTAGTACTGCTTGATTTCAAAACGGATGAAATCACTGATCGATTTAAAGGGGGATTTACTGAAGCTAAGCCAATCCTTGAAGAACGATATCGGATGCAAATTGATATGTATGCTAGAGCATTGGAACAGATTTTAAAACGAAAAGTGAATGAGAAATATTTATTTTTCTTCGATGGATCGCATACGATTAAACTGTAGTAACAAAAGAGCTGCACATTCTTGGATGTACAGCTCTTTTTGTCTATAATCATTAGATTAGTTATTCCCAGCAATAGGCTGATCAATCAAGTTCGAGTCGAGTACATTGTTTGCGCTTAATCCATTATTCGTAATAATGAATCCCCCGGTATTTCCTGCACCCGAGCCAGAAATTGATTTTGAACTGCTTTTGGGGGAAATATAGACAGTATCCCCAAATTGAACAATGCCTCCGCCGACATTTAAAATTTGAACGGGTCCGACAATAGCTGGCATAAGCAAAACATCCTTTTTATAGGCTTAAATCTTACAATTTTTCCTTATCCTCTGAGTGATCGGTTAATAGATGACGAATATGCTCTACCCTAGACTCCATTGAAATATGCTTGCTGCTGCCAATATGAAGAAGAGAAGAAGCAGATACCCCAATCACATCAATATTTCTTACTTTTATTACTGGATTTAGCTGTGTTGTGTGCATCGTGATATGTTCATTGAGAGGGGGCAAAGGAATGGATTCTGTGAAGATGGGATATGACTTAAAATCCCCCTCATTACCGAAGAAAATTTCAGCTTCCCTCTGTACAGCAATGGCACGGGAAACGCCTTGTATAAAGGAGGAATCCCCAATCTCCATAACGGAAGAGAACGATATCGTTTCTAATTTGACATGATTAACGACTGATGTTCGCTGAAGCATGATGGATCACTTCGGTGTCAACGGAACAAAAGGTCCGATGATAAGTGATTCTGCAGGTGTATCAAAGATAGAAGCGAGCTGAATCGTCTCTGTGTCGCCTACCATCAATAGCGATGAACTGGATACACCAATAATTCGAATATCTCCAACACACAAGTCTCTGTTATAAACTTGAAAGTTCATTCCTTTTTCATTCCTTTCATATTTTCAGGCAAATGGCTAATAAAGGCATGAACACCATTCTTTATTTCTGCTTTAAGCTGTTGGATTACTTCCTCATTAATATTCCGATTCTCTTCTTGAGCGGGGTCAGCTGATCTCAATTGTTTAAGATGAAAATCAATTCGATTAGGAAGCTGCTTTTTTATATCCTCCTTAATGAAAGATAAATAAGTCTCATTCTCAGCAACCTGTAAGTTTCTTTGTACTTCACTGACTATTGCGGGTAAATCACTTTCTAAATATCGGTATATTTCATTTTCAATTTCCATCGTTTTTTTCATGAATTTCTTTGGAGAGATGGGTGCCTCATTCTCCTGGTTATCTACGGCTAGATCATCAATGTTTTGCAGATCAGATGGATTCAGCCCGATATTCAGTGTCCCTTCTAATGTTTCCACTTTAAGCTGATCAAATTTATAATCAATTCTCCCTATACTTATTGGTGGCCGCTCTTTTAAGGTTTTTGTTTCCTCCTGCAGCTCTCGAACGCTCTTTTCAAGGCTGCGGATTCTTTTCTCTTGCTCTTGTATAAAGGTATGCAAACCTTGAAGATAAGAATAAAGTTCCTGACTCATTTGCATCACCTCAATTTTGTCATTAAATAATCATTTGAATATAACGGAAAAATCCACTGTCCATCTTACCAGTACAAATCAGCTTGAAATGTCCAAGAGCGGTGCCTGACCCTCATTAAGTGATGGATGGTGCTTGTAATGGTACGGAAGGAGTAGCTATCAATTCATTGGACATAGGGGCCTCTGCTGCTGGAGCAGGTTCTGTAAAGCCTCCTGTGTTATATAAATAGGATGAAGGCTTTATGATTCCAGAACTGCCAATTTGTAAGATTGAAGAATTGGAAATACCGCCAATTTTTATTAAGTTAATATGAATCGATTGTTGAATATAATAATTCATCGCCATCACCCATTTTCTTATGCATTTAAGATAATTCCTTGGTCAATGCTGTCAGAATCATATGTGTTTGTTGTGCTTTGATGATTATATACATTCATGCCGTCCCCTGTGTTAAAAGATCCGGCACCTGAAAAGGTTTTTGCATTAGATATCGGCATGATTTTATAAACATCTCCAATGTTAAAAACAGAACTGCTCCCTACGGATATGACCTGAGCGACCCCAACGATTGCCGGCATACACATCACCCTTTATGATTGAGATATGTGTCCAGCTCCTCAAGAAAGCTTAGGCAGCATAGACATTGCTTTTCTTTATCGTATGTGCCTAAAAAGAGATTGTGATAAAATAGCCCAAATAAATCTTCAGTGAAATGAGGTTTAAGACTAGACAGGCTTTATATCTTTCACCTATGATAAACAATATAAATGGAGATGTTTGGAAGATTCTGATCTGAAAATGGGGGTGTTCGGATGAATTTTGTAACAGCAGAACTGGCGGGGGAAATCTTTGTTGGGCTAATGGATGGGGAGAACAGAAGAATTCTTCCGCTTGGAAAAGCAGCAGAGATGAAAGAAGGTATAAATAACTTTCCTTCGACCATGCAAGAATGTATTGCTTTAGGAGACAATTTTATTCAAAAAGTTAATAGCTTACAAGAGTGGGCTGCAAATGGAGAGCATGAAGAGCTATACATACCGCTAGATTCGGCTAAATTACTTGCACCTATTCCCCGGCCAGCAAAGAATATCTTTTGTGTCGGCAAAAATTATGCAGATCATGCAATTGAAATGGGCAGTAAAGAGGATATTCCGGAGCATATTATAGTCTTTACTAAGGCTCCGACAACGGTCATTGGACATGATGAACTTGTTCATCATCATAAAGATATAACGGAACAGCTCGACTATGAGGGGGAGCTTGCCGTCATTATTGGCAAGAAAGGACGAGGAATAAAGAGAGAGGAAGCTCTTGAGTATGTCTTCGGTTATACGATTCTTAATGATATTACCGCAAGAGATCTACAATCCCGTCATAAGCAGTTCTTTATTGGAAAAAGCCTTGATACTACATGTCCGATGGGGCCATGGATCGTGCACATCTCAGCAATCGATAATCCAAATAAACTAGAGATCAAGACGAAAGTAAATGGTGAAATAAGACAAAGTTCAAACACAGAGAATTTTATCTTTCCAATAGAAGAAATAATCTCCGACCTTTCTAAAGGCATGACGTTAGAGCCAGGTGACATTATTGCGACAGGTACGCCAGCAGGAGTAGGCAAAGGATTCAAACCTCCACGTTTCCTGCAGCCAGGAGATGCCATGGACATCACTATTGAAAAAATTGGCACCTTATCAAATAAGATTGAGACGATTGATGGAATTTAGAGACTGTGGTGAAAAAGTTGCGATATTTGTCTGAAATATAAGCGAAATAGGAAGCTTTAGTTTAGGATTTTCGTTGCTGATATGGTATGATGTAAACGATTTTAGTTAAGGAGGACATTGGATGATACACGCTCACATTACAACATGGCTTTTAACACTTATCTTATTCTTCGTTGCGCTTGGACTACATAAAAGTGGAAAAGCTAGAGGCTTAAAAGTTGTTCAAATGATTTTAAGGCTCTTTTATTTACTAACTATTGGTACAGGTATTTGGATTTTAAGCAGTATTAATATTGATACAATGTATGTGATTAAATCATTAGTCGGTCTCTGGGTAATTGTCATGTTCGAAATGATCATTGTCGGTACGGTAAAGGGAAGAAAAACGGCTATTTCTTGGATTCTATTTATTATTTCATTGGCACTAGTTTTATATCTAGGATTTGTTAAATTACCGTTAACTTTTTAATCAAACTTACTTATAATTGTCATATCATTTGAAAAAGCTGTCGAAAAGACAGCTTTTTCGCTTTTTTGTCATGTCATGATTGCAATATTTATGTTATTTTTAACTTGAGGGAATTGTAAAGAAATTAAACTATATCTATGGTGGTTCTTCTAATGGCGAAAACAATAACATGTCAATATGAAAATAATGATCAACTGTATCAATTCATACATACAAATGATCTTTGTGAATATCCGAACTTGCTTGTTCAAGTCTTTTCTAGTAATGCAGACAGAAACTTTCTTGTTCAGCTGCAAACTACTATTAAGAAGGTCATTCCCTATGCGACGGTCATTGGCTGTACTAGTGCGGGTGAGATATATGAAGGCAGAATAGTTGAGAAAGGAATCGTACTTTCTTTTACTATTTTCGAAAAAACAGAATTAAAATCTGCTTTACTTCACCAAAGTTACTATGAAAATAGCTTTGAAATGGGGAAAGGTCTTGCTGCCCAGTTACTAGATTTTGATACGAAAGCCATACTAGTTTTTTCAGCAGGGTCAGAAGTAGATGCCCAGTCATTATTAGATGGAATCTACAAGAGCAACCCAGAATTAATAGTAGGCGGAGGAGTGGCATGTTCGGACGGAATACACCAAGAATCATATGCTTTTACAGAGGAAGAACTAACGAGTCAAGGAGTAGTAGCGGTTGCACTGCAAAACGAGCAGCTTCATGTACAAGCCTTTAGTAATAATAAATGGCAGGAAATAGGGAAGACATTTACGATTACAAAGTCTAAAGAAATGATTATCCACACAATTGATAATAAAAAACCGGAACAAATTCTAAAAAAATATTTAGGTGCAAACTTTTCCAAGGATTTGCCTGATTCAGGCTGGGAATTTCCTTTTATCGTTCATCGTAATGGAGAAAAAGTCCCCTTGTTTATTAATGCTGTATTGAAAACAGGAGCTATTTTAGTAAATAGAAGAATTAGCGAAGGGGAGAAAATTACTTTTGCTTATCCAGCTATTGATGAAATTATCGCAAGTTCTTTGTCTAATTTAAAACAATTAGCGAAAAAGCAGGTTGAAACAATATTTGTATACAATTGTTCAGTGAAAAAAAGATTTGCTCGTGATTTTACAGAAAAGGAATTAGCGATGCTGCAGAGCATTTCATCAGCAAATGGATTTTTTACACAAGGAGAATTAGTAGGAGGAGAGCCTGAAAAACCAAAGGCATTGGGGCATTCCTTAACCTATATTGCTTTATCAGAAAATATTCGTCAAAAACAGTCCGATCGTAAGTTAACCTTTAAATATTCTGCACCAGCCTATTTAAAAACATTATCTTCATTAACACATTTGATGGAAGCGTCACATAATGACTTTCATCTATTAAATGAGAGTTTAAAAGTGTCTGAGCAATATTATAAGTCTCTTTTTAACACAAATACGGATATTATTTTCTCAACTGATTTAAATGGACAATTTAAAAGCATAAATCCCGCATTTGAGGAAACAAGTGGGTATAGCAGTGAAGAACTTATTGGGAAATCTGCCCTGAAATTAGTAATGAGTGAAGATGTACCACGAGTGAGAATGCATTTCTCCAAGGCATTAAAGGGGAGAGAGCAGTACTTTGATGTAACGATTCAATCAAAGTCAGGAGAAATAAATCTTTTCCAAATAAAAAATATTCCAATCATAGTGAATGATGAATGTATCGGTATTTATGGAATTGGAAGAAATATTACCGAGCAAAAAAAGATTGAAGAAAAGATAACAGAGCTTGCTTATTTTGACCATGATACAGGACTTCCGAATCGGGTAAAGTTTACGGAGCAGCTTGAACATATGCTTGAAAGAGCAAAAAAGAAAAAGAGAACACTTGCAGTTCTTTCGATTGATATTGACCGATTTAAAATTATTAATGATAGCCTTGGGCATTTTGTAGGCGATATGGTTTTGAAGGAATTGGCTTATCGAATGGAAAAGGTTCTTCCAAGCGGTTCTTATATTGGAAGATTCGGTGGCGATAAATTTACAGTTGTTTTATCAAAGGATATTCATGTAGAGGAAGTAATGAAAACTTCTAAAGCAATTCTGAAGGAGATTTCAAATTCAGTTAATCATAAAGGACAGGATTTCTTTGTGACGGCTAGCATTGGTGTAAGCTTTTATCCAGAGGATGGATTGGATAAACATGAACTCTTAAAAAATGCAGACATTGCTACGAATCGTTCCAAGAACCAAGGGGGCAATCGGGTTACTTTCTTCTCAAACGAAATGAACGATCAGGCGATGAGCAGACTTGAACTAGAAAGCTATTTAAGAAAAGCCCTTCAGAAAAAAGAATTTTATATCATGTATCAGCCGCTAGTGGACTTAGAGACAGGTGAGATCTTTGGAAGTGAGGCATTAATTCGCTGGAATCATCCTAAATTAGGTCTTGTTTCACCAGTAGATTTTATCCCATTAGCTGAAGAAACCGGGTTAATTGAGGAAATTGGAAGCTGGGTGCTAAGATCAGCATGTAAGCAAAATAAAAAATGGCAGGCACTTGGATATGAGAACTTATCGGTATCAGTAAATGTATCTGCCTATCAATTTCAACAGCCTGGATTTTTAAAAGAAGTAAAACGAGCGTTGCATGAGTCTAAATTAGAGCCCAAATATTTAACTCTGGAATTAACGGAAAGTACGATGCTAAAGAATGTTGATTACAGCATCAACACAATGCATTTGCTTCAAAAGCTTGGGGTAAAAGTGTCAATTGATGATTTTGGTACAGGATATTCCTCATTAAGTTATTTGAAGGATTTACCGATTAATACATTAAAGATTGATCGATCATTTATTAATAATCTTCGTGTGAATACATCAGACATTGCAATCGTCAAAGCCATTATTACGATGGGGCATGGTCTAGAAGTGAAGGTGCTGGCAGAAGGAGTAGAGACGAAAGAACAGATTGACTTATTAAAAGAATTAAAATGTCATTATGCTCAAGGTTTCTATATTCATAGACCACTGATGATAACAGATTTTGAGCAGGGCTTAAAGAAACCAGCAACCTTACTTAAATAACTTAAAGAGAGTCCAGCAAAAATGCTGGGCTCTCTTCTAATAGATTGCTGTTTTTTGAATAAATTGTGTGAAATGAAATCTATTACAAATAAGGTTGGTTGATTGGAGCGGAAGGCGCGAGACTCCTGCGGGAGGAGTGGGACAGGTGAGACCCCACAGGCGCTCGAGCGCCGAGGAGGCTCACCGCCCACCCCGCGGAAAGCGAGCAGCCTGGAGCGGAAATCAACTTTTACCCTTTCATATTAAAAGCAACAATGTTTGCGAAAACAGCCTTAAATTATGAGGATATTTTCTCAATGATCATCCTTTTTCCACTGTTTAAGGTGAATTCAAAGCGGTCATTTGTCTTTTCAAAGTAACTAAAATGATGCTGGACATTGCAGATTTGCTCTTGATTATCAAAAACAATAAAGTTAACACCGTTTTTCCTTTCAGAAGTAGAGAGGAAATTTAATTGATTATAACAATAAATACAATCATACATTGAAAACTTCAGGGAATTTAATGTTGTGACGAATTGGAAAAACGCATCATCATTCATCTCATCTAACAGTTTTTCTAAAGAAAACACAAGAAGCTTGCGGATCCGGACCATGTCCTGATTTTTGAGAATTAGTACCTCATCGGCTAAAGAGACCTTTCCCTCCTCAAACAAAACCCCTTTTCTCCAGCGCTTCATTCGATAGACTTCAATTTCCTGATGGAGGAATTCATCGATCAATGCTGCCTCTTCCGTTTCTTTATCAAAGAACACCCACTGATTATTTATAAATTCAATTGTCCCTTCAGTAAATGCACGGGATTGATACTCTATTAGTTTTGAACGCTGCTGTCTATTCATAAAAAACCTCCATTTGCTTCCTTCACCATTCTTTCTTGACATTTTCCAAAACTTTTATAACTGTATATGGGTAAATACCTGTTTTTTCATAGAATATGCAATATGCCTCCTATAGCAGGATATTCTCCCAGTAGATATTCTGATACATAATGTGTATAGGCCTTTGATTCAACTTAAAGACTGATTGAATAGATGAGCATTTGTTTGACGATACGCAGAGAAAAGGCTACTCTTAAAGAGTTATTATAAAAAAACTAGGCTATTAAATAGTTTTGGCTTTGAATTTGAAGGAGTAGGAGGAGCGGTGATGAAAAAAAGAGCTTGGATTTTCATCTTAATCCCGTTTCTTCTTTTTTACGCCCTACCTGTAGGGGCAGCTGAAAAAGAAGATCGTAAATGGCAAGATGAATCAATTTATTTTCTTATGGTGGATCGCTTTAATAATGGGGATCTGGGTAACGATAATCAAGTAGATGTAAAAGACCCTAATGCTTATCATGGCGGTGATTTTCAAGGAATTATCGACAAATTGGATTATATTAAAGATATGGGCTTTACTTCTATATGGCTGAATTCGATTCTTGATAACGAAGATAAGGGGTATCATGGCAAATGGGTTCAAGATTTCTATAAGACGGAAGAACATTTTGGTACGATGGATGAATTTAAAAAGCTAGTGAAGGAAGCTCATAATCGGGATATGAAGGTTTTGTTTGATTTTGAAGTGATTCAAGTTGGTCCCAACCATTCCTTCCTTACAGAGCCAGAAAAGAAGGATTGGTTCCGTGAACAGAAGGGAGATGAACTTCCAAAGTTAAATCAGGAAAACCCTGAAGTGAAGAACTATTTAATTGATGCAGCAAAGTGGTGGATAGAAGAAACAAATATTGATGGGTATTATCTAGAAGACGTAGATAAAGCGCCTGACGATTTTACACGAGAGTTTGCTAAAGAAGTCAAATCGGCGAAGAATAATTTCTATCTCCTTGGAGATTTACAAGCACATGATTCAGAAAAGGTTGCACAATTTCAAGAGCTGGGAATGGATGGGCTTCTTGATGTCCCTCTTGCAGAAAAGATAAGACCTGTTTTTGATCAGGTAGACAACTCATTAAACGATCTTGTTGCGAATAAGGAATATCTTATGTCGATTTACAAGGATCCGTTTTTAATGGGCAGTGTGGTGGATAATCGCAATATGGCCCGATTTACTCATGCGGCAATAACGAAAAACCAGCATCCAGGACCAAGGTGGAAGCTGGCTCTGACTTATCTGTATACAACCCCAGGTATCCCTATTGTTTATTATGGCAGTGAAATTGCTTTAGAAGGGGGAGGCGGGGCCGATAATCATGGACAAATGGATTTTCGGACAGATAAGGAATTAATTGATTACATCACAAAGCTTGGTGAATTACGGGCGGCTTTTCCAAGTTTAACACGGGGATCACTGGAACTGTTAGCTGAGGAAAATGAGATGTCAGTTTATAAACGCACATATGAAGAGGAGACAACCGTTATTGCAATCAATAACTCATCTGGATCTCAAAATATAACGATAGATGCAAATGTTTTGGAAGATGACAGGGAGTTAAGAGGGCTAATAACGGATGATCTTGTCAAAAGCAGAAACGGCCAGTATACGCTGTTCTTAGACCGTGAAGAGGCAGAGGTGTATGTATTATCTAATAAATCTGGGATAAACATCCCTTTTGTTATTGCGACCATTGTTGTATACGGAGCCTTCCTTACGTTCATTTACCTTATTTGGAGTAGGTCGAGGAAAAGGAAAGCAAGCAAAAAGTAAGTTTGAATAAGAAAAAAAGCCAAAGGATTCTTTAAAAATCCTTTGGCTTTTTCTTATGAAGTTTTAAATTTATGTGTTAATTCTTGAAGATCTACAGCAATTTCTGATAACTCATTTATGGAAATAGCTACTTCATCGATTGAAGCAAGTTGTTCCTGTGATGCTGCTGAAACATTCATTGAATTTTGATTGTTTAAATTTGCAATTGAACTAACAGCAGAAACAGCAGATGTAACATCTTGAGCACTTCCTGAGATTGTTTGGCTGCCTTCAAGAATTTTATTCATTTGATTATCCATCTCGCCCATGGATTGCGAGATTTGATGAAAGATATCTTTAGTTTCATTCGTCATGATAATTCCTTCTTGCACATCATCAATTACATGTTTCATTGTCGCAACTGAATTTCCAGTTTGTTTTTGAATTTCATTAACAAGCTCAGCGATTTGTTGGGCAGATCCATTCGATTGTTCAGCAAGCTTTCTCACTTCTTCTGCAACAACAGCAAAACCTTTGCCTGCTTCTCCAGCACGTGCAGCTTCAATTGCCGCGTTGAGTGCTAATAAATTGGTCTGATTTGCAATATCTGTAATAACGGTTAGGAATTGCCCGATTTCCTTTGTTTGTTCCTGTAGCATTTGAATAGAATGGTCTGACTGACTTACAGAATTTTGAATGAGACCCATTTGTTTTACTGTTCTATCAACTGTTTTTTCGCCTTCTTCAGCCACTGATGTGTTGATTTTTGATTGGCTGCTAATCACTTGAGTATTTCGAGAAATTTCATCAATTTCATTATTTACTACGTCCATAGCAGCTTCAATTCTCTTCATGCCTTCTGTTTGTTCCTCTGATCCAGCAGCTACCCCTTGAATGGCAGCAGAAATTTGTTCAGAGACCGAGGCTGTACTTTTAGAATTGGTTGATAGCTGGTCAACTGATATAGCGATACGGTCGGATGTGTTATTTATCTTGCTGACGACTATTTGAAGATTTTCCGTCATTTGCTTAAATCCCTTTGCAAGCTGGCTTATCTCGTCATCCACACGTCTTGAAAAATCCACATCTACATGCAGATCCCCTTCTGCAACCTTTTTCGTTGCTTCTAGTAGGGTGCGGAGTGGGGTGATTATAATCCAACGGGTGAATATTGCGACAATTATAGTCGCAATGAAGAGGTTGATAGCTGTATTAATATAGATGCCAAAGCTTGAATCTACACTTCCAAACTCCATTACATAGGAATTTAATTTGGAAGAAAGCGGTGTACTGATAATGGATGCGATAACGATTACTACGATCATTTTTAAACGGATACTTCTAAATTTAATTTTATCTAGCATCTAAAAAATCCTCTCCTAGGAATACTATGGTGTCTCTTATTAGATAATTATACCTATTAAATAGCTTAAAAACCAATAATAAGTTAAATGAATTATAAAGAAAAGGCATCCACTTTATGGAGGCCCATACTGCTAATTATCTATAATTTACGAATTGTACATCAACAGTAAGATCTGCTTCTTTTACTGCTGCAATGATTTGTTGTAGATCATCACGGTTCTTGCCAGTTACTCGGACTTGGTCATCTTGAACTTGGCTTTTGATTTTTAGACCGCTATTTTTGATGAGAGTATTAATTTTTTTGGCATTTTCTTTATCGATGCCTTGAGCAATTTTTGCCCGCTGACGGACCGTTCCGCCTGTTGCTCCTTCGAGCTTGCCGTAGTCCAGGTTTCTGACGGGAATTCCTCTTTTAATCATTTTGCTGAACAAGACATCCTTAAGCTGCTCTAGTTTGTATTCATCATCAGAAATTAAGACAAGTTCCTCTTTATCGAGTGATATATTGCTTTTGCTGCCTTTAAAGTCATAGCGTGTTTGAATTTCCTTCATCGCAATATTAATTGCATTTGTTACTTCTGAAAAGTCTACTTTGGATACAATATCAAATGAACTTTCTTTCGACATAACGCTCTTGCCTCCTTATTTAAATGCCCATTCATAATTTACAATGGGGACTCTGTTGTGAAGTTGTACTATATCCATCAATTATAGTAAAATATAGCAGTTCGTACAACTCTAGGAGAAATTAGTGAAATTTAAATAAAATAGGCTGTTTATGCAAACATTGTTGCTCATCGCTTGAATGAGTAGAAGTTGATTTCCGCTCCAGGTTGCTCGCTTTCCGTGGGGCGGGCGGTGAGCCTCCTCGGCGCTTTGACGCCTGCGGGGTCTCACCTGTCCCGCTACTCCCACTGGAGTCTCGCACCTTCCGCTCCAATCAACATGCCTTATTTATCAATGGTTTTTATTCACAATATTTATTGAAAAAGAGTCTAAAAATAAATACGAATAAATGAAAAGGGGAATTTAAATGGCGATTAATGAATTTATTGGACGTTCTGTTCAATTGAAGGTTGAAAGGCAGGCTGCTTTTGGCTACTTTTTATCTGATGGTGATGAAGATGTGCTATTACATAAAAATGATACGGATTTAGAATTGGAGGAAGGGCAGGAAGTGGAGGTCTTTCTTTATACAGATTCAAGAGAGCGGATTGCTGCAACAACGACGATTCCGTCTATTACAACGGAAACATATGGCTGGGCTGAGGTTTGTGATGTAAAGCCAGGAATAGGTGTATTTATTAATATCGGAATTAATAAGGATATGCTTCTAGGAGAAGAGGATCTTCCTGTACATGAATCGGTCTGGCCAAATGTAGGTGATATGCTTTATATTACACTTCGTGTCAATCGAAATGACCGCATCTATGTAAAGTTAGCGACAGATCCAATCATTGAGAATATATCAATAAAGGCAACAAGAGAAGATTTTAATAAAAATATCCATGGTCATATCTACCGCACGGCAAAGGTGGGCAGTTGGATTTATACGGCAGAAGGATTTAAAGGATTTATTCATGAATCACAGCGAAAAGTAGAACCACGTCTTGGAGAAAAAGTGGAGGGCAGAATTATTGATGTAAAAGAAGATGGGACGATAAATGTTTCATTGGCCCCAAGAAAAGAAGAAGCACTTGATCAGGATTCAGAAATAATTATGGCGTATCTAGCTTCCAGAAGCGGAACGATGCCATATGGAGATAAGAGTGCGCCAGAGGATATACAAGATCGCTTTCAAATGAGCAAAGCCTCATTTAAACGTGCGCTTGGGCGTTTAATGAAGGAAGGCAAGATTTATCAAAAAGAAGGCTGGACATATGTGAAAGAGGAACAATAAAAGAGCAAGCGGTTTGAACCGCTTGCTCTTTTCTATAGATGATCGGTCTTTTTGGAATATTGATTCTTTCCAGCATTCTGGTTTTTGGTGATCATCATATTTTTCTCATGACGAAGGGCATTATTATCCTTGGCTTTCTTATCATTATCTGAAGTATGCGGCATCGTATGAATACTCCTTTCCTCTTTAACATAATGGCAACTTTCACTGTGATTTTCGCATGGCCGTGAAAGTTGGCTCCTATTATTGTCTGTAAAAAGGAATGAGAGTATACAGTGCAAGCATATTGTTTGATCCTATTCTTCTTCTTGTACTTTATTTAGAAAGAAAAAGGCGATTGTACCTGAGCCTGTATGGGAACCAATAACAGAGCCGATAGTAGAAATATAGAAGTTCTTCACATTTAATTCTTGCGCAATTAATTCCTTCATTTCTAATGCCGTTTCTTCATCGTCTGCATGACTGATTCCAATTATTTGGTTGTCTAATGATTGTCCTCTTTCCTTCATTAGTTCAATGATCCGGCGGAAAAGCTTCTTTCTTCCGCGGTGCTTTTCAATGGGTACGAGCTTTCCATTTTCAACATTTAATAAAGGCTTGATGTTCAACAGACCACCCAAAAAAGCAGATGCCTTCGAAACGCGGCCACCCTTTGCAAGATAATCAAGATCCTCAACAGTAAATAGATGTTCCATATGCTGACATAAGAAATTAACCTTCTTTAAGATCGTCTCTTTGGATACATTTTCTTTGGCTAATCTTGCGGCTTCTTTCACAATAAGGCCAACCCCAAGGGATGCACATTTTGTATCAATGATTGTTAACTGAAAGTCTGGATAGGTTTCTTTCACTTGATCAAGCATCATTGCTGCTGTTTGGTATGTACCTGATAATTCCGAAGAAAAGGCAATATATATCCCATCTTCTTTGTTTTCAGCCATTTTAGTAAAGGTCTCTTCAAAGACATGAGGAGACACCTGGGATGTTTTTGGAACCTGTCCTTCACGAATTGCGTCATATACAGTTTTCGAATCAATGGTTAATAGATCTTCATATTCTGTATCGTTTAAATGTACTTTTAATGGAAAAAGCATCACATTATTTTCTTCATAAAAACTTAATGGTAAGTCACACGCACTGTCGGCTATTATTTTTACTGACATACCTATTCCCCTACTCTCCATACAATATATATTCTCTAAGTGTATATAAATTAGAAAAAAAAGACAACGAATATTACTCGAAATTTATTGGTACTTGAAAGAATAATTAAAGATACAATTTCACAAGCTTTTATTAGTATGGCTGTTCTCGCAAACATTGTTGCTAATGAGAAACTAGTTGGTAGAGGTTGATTTGCGCTCCAGGACGCTCGCTTTCCGCGGGGTGGGCGGTGAGCCTCCTCGGAGCATAGCTCCTGTGGGGTCTCACCTGTCCCACTACTCCCGCAGGAGTCTCGCGCCTTCCGCTCCAATCAACAAGCTTATTTAGTAACAATTGTTTATTTAATCAACTTACTTGATATAAATAAACAATTGATTTTTTCCTATTTCTATAAGGTGTGAATTGGAGGGTTTGCCATGCGCGCATTAATTATTGCATTTTTTGTTGTAATTGGATTAGTACCTGCCCAATCTTTTCAAACAGCTGAAAAGGAGGACTATGTATTTAGGAATGTTATGGTGACAGGGGAGGATGGAAAATATGTAGTAACTGGTGAAGCTCGCACAAAAGGGGGAGAATTCTTCTATATTGTAGAGGATGGTCATAATGAATTGGTAAAAGAAAAAAGGAAACGGATAGGTTCAAAGTATCCGAAGTGGTCAAAATTCACGATTCACATAACCATTCCCAAAAAGGATATTCCACAGAATGGGACAGTTACTCTCTATTTGTTTGAAAAAACGGGGAATGGGGAAATGATTCATACCTATCCAGTTATTTTAGAACAATCGATAAATAATTTGAATAACCAAAAAAGCCGACACAATGTGTCAGCCTTTTTGGTATTAATTGCTTACATTATATTCCACCAAGAGAAGATTCTTTCACATTTTTCAGCTTTGCAGCCTCAGCTTCAGCATATGTCATGTGATACGGGATACGTTCAGCGTGCTTAGTAACAGAATCTACACCTTGTTGGACAAAGCGTTTCGATTTCGTACGTTTACCCATTCGAATCCCCTCCAAATGAAGAAATGTGAAACAGCTAACTGCTGCTTCATCTTTTAGTATGTGCCAATCTCTCAATTTAAAAAGGGGTATTATTTGACCGTATTGTAAAATAGCGGTAAATCCAGCTTAGAATAATTTTAAATTCAATAAATCGTTTAAATAGACAGCAACCCCGTCCTCCTCATTTGATAATGTGAGTTTGTTTGCGGTTGATTTTACTTGATCGATGGCATTTCCCATTGCCACGCCGTAGCCTGCATAATCAAGCATTTCAAGATCATTATCCTCATCGCCAAAGGCAATAATTCTTTCAGCAGGGATTTGGAAATAATCTGCTGCCTTTCTCAGTCCTACTGCTTTATTCAAGCCAACTTTAACAATTTCAATCACATGCCAAGGAGCAGCCCAGCTTCGATGATCAATGACTTCGGCATGTACAGCGGAGAGATGATCACGAATCGTTTGAACATGCTGTTCATCCGTATGAATTAACATGCTTGTTGGAGATGATTTTAGAAAGTTTCGAAGGTCGCCAGTTGTGATGCTTGGATCACCTAACCCGAAAATGTCCAGCAGTTTTTCATCATGATAATGAATGTACACATCATCAATGACTTCCGCAATAATATTATGGAATTGGAATGAACTGCATGCCTCCACAATATCTTTGGCAATATTTACTTCAAGAGGAGAATGGTACACGCCCCAGTTATGGTCTTTTGGATGATGGACGAAGGCTCCATTGAAATTGACAATCGGTGTATCGAGATTCATTTCTCTATAGTACATTTCACTAGAACGGAATGGACGTCCGGTGGCAATCATAACAATATGGCCTTGCTCACGAGCTTTTTCGATGACTTTTTTTGTTCTTAACGAAATTGTTTTATCGTCTTTTAATAATGTTCCATCTAAATCTAGAGCAATTAAATGTTTTTCCGCCATAATAACAACACCTGCTTTATACAAATTTTCTATTCTTAGTGTAAAGGTTTGGGAAAAAAAAAGACAACATGATACACTTAGAAAAAAGTGAATATATCTCTATATAAACACTATGTTAACAAATATATTTTAAATTTGTTACTAAATACACTTTGTTAACTTATTTTTACATAATATTTAGATTCGGTTTACTTTTCTAGGAGGCATAAAGGTGATTACAATTGAAAATGAAAGAATGAAGGAAATTCCTCTATTACATATTGTAGATCAGGAAAGACAGAGGGAAAAACTCCCATTCATTATTTTTGTACATGGATTTAGGAGTGTGAAGGAAAATAATCTTCATTATGCCTATTATCTTGCACAAAAGGGATTTCGGGTCATCCTTCCTGAAGCGCTTCATCACGGGGAAAGAAATGCTGGATTATCAGGGCATGATTTAAATATACATTTTTGGGATGTTGTGCTGCAGTCAATTGATGAGCTGGCTATTTTAAAAGATGCCTATGAAGAGCAGCAACTAATAGATCCATCACGTATTGGGGTTGCTGGTACATCAATGGGAGGCATTGTCACATTAGGGGCGCTTACAAGATACCCATGGATAAAAGCTGCTACAAGCTTAATGGGAATGCCCTATTACGAAAAATTTGCAAGCTGGCAAATTGATGAAATGAAAAAGCAAGGATTGGAAATTCCTATTGAAGAAGATGAACTGTCTCAATTAATGCTTCGGTTAAAGGAACTGGATTTAAGTTTGCAGCCGGAAAAATTACAAAATAGACCGCTTCTCTTCTGGCATGGAAAGAAAGACCCCATTGTGCCATTTCCAAGTACATACCACTTTTATGAAACAATTAAACCATTGTATCAAAATGATCGAGAAAAGCTACAGTTTATCATTGATGAGAAGGCTGGTCATAAAGTCAGTGTTGAAGGAGTAGCTCAAACAGTAAGATGGTTTGAGACATTTGTATAAGGGTCTTTCATTCATTAATGGCTATATATTTGTTATGATAAAGACAAGAATAAGAAAAGGAGATGTTTGGAATGGATCAGGATTTAAAGGACAGTATTATGAGTGCACTCGAGCTTGTTGTTGACCCAGAGCTTGGGGTTGATATTGTTAATCTTGGATTGGTATATGATGTGAAGATGGATGAAGAAGGGAAGACAACTGTTGATATGACTTTAACTTCAATGGGTTGTCCGCTTGCAGGCACTATCGTTGAGAATGTGAAGAGTGCATTAGCAGATATTCCAGAGGTGAAGGAAACAGAAGTGAACATCGTTTGGAATCCCCCTTGGTCCAAGGATAGAATGTCCAGATACGCAAAAATTGCCTTAGGTATTAGATAAGAGAAGGGGCAAAAAAATGAAAAATAAAATCATTTTGGTGAGTTCAGATCAGCTTGGTAAAGGGGATAAAGAGCTTGGTGAAGGAGTTCTCGAGACTTTTTTCACGCTGCTGAAACAAAGAGAGGAACTTCCAGCAGCCATATTTTGTATGAATCGCGGGGTATTTACATTAACTGCAGATTCCTTTGTTTCTGTTCACCTTAAGGAATTAGAAGAAAAAGGTGTAGACGTATTTGCATGCAAAACATGTGTAGATTATTATGAAGTTGAAGACAGATTAATGGCCGGAAAAATTAGCGGCATGCCTCACTTCATAGATTTATCGATGAAATACGAGGTTATGACACTATCTTAAGAACAGCAGAGTTTTCTCTGCTGTTTTGTTTTTTTCGCAAACATGTTCATGTATTTGTTCTACCTTCTCTCTTATTATTTTATTTTAATGTGAGATTGTTCACTTATTTAATATAAAAACTTCCCTATAATTTAACTATAGAGATGATATTTTTGTATATATAATGAAAATCCGATATTTTCTTATTGAATAGAGTGGAAATTGAGGGTATTGAAGGAGGATTTTTACATGGCTTTTAATCGTGATTTTAATTCAGACCCCTTTATTGTTATATGGGAATTAACAAGAGCTTGTCAGTTAAAATGCTTGCATTGTCGTGCAGAAGCACAATATAGAAGGGACCATCGTGAATTAACGTTTGAGGAAGGCAAAACGTTAATTGACCAGATTTACGAGATGAATAACCCTATGCTTGTCTTTACAGGTGGGGATCCGTTAATGCGGGAGGATGTTTTTGACATTGCTGAATACGCAGTCAAAAAAGGTGTCCGTGTTTCAATGACTCCAAGTGCCACACCAAATGTGACGAAGGAAGCAATTGAAAAAGCGAAAGCAGTAGGCTTATCTCGCTGGGCATTTAGTTTGGACGGCCCAAATGCTAAGATTCACGACCATTTCCGTGGAACAGATGGTTCATTTGATTTAACTATGGAACGAATTAAATATTTGCATGAGTTAGAAATACCTATCCAAATTAATACAGTTATTTCTCGATACAATATTGAGTATCTAGATGAAATGGCGAAGCTTGTTGAAGAATTAGACTGTGTTCTCTGGAGTGTGTTCTTCCTTGTTCCAACAGGAAGAGGACAAGAATCAGATATGATTTCTCCTGTTGAACATGAAAAAGTATTTATTTGGCTGTACGATTTAAGTAAAAGAGTTAAGTTTGATATTAAAACAACAGCCGCACAGCATTACCGCCGTGTTGTTATTCAGCAAAAAATGCGTGAAGCGAAAGATCAAATAGATGAAATTCAATATTTAGATGCATTGACCCAGCAAGGATTAACAGGTTCTATCGATGGTCTAGGAAGAGCACCAAAAGGGGTAAATGATGGAAATGGATTTGTCTTTATTTCTCATATTGGAGATGTTTACCCAAGTGGGCTGCTTCCTGTAAAGGCAGGGAATGTTAGAGAACAATCTATTGGAGAAATTTATCGAGATTCACCGATCTTTAAAGATTTAAGAAATCCAGATAAATATAAAGGGAAATGCGGTGTTTGTGAATTTAGATATGTTTGCGGAGGTTCACGTTCAAGAGCATACGCAATGACTGGTGATTATATGGAAAGTGAACCATTCTGTGTCTATATTCCAAAAGCATTAAGAAAGAAAGAAGCAGCAAATAAATAAACTTTATTGCTTTTGTTTCCAAAAAGTGCAGTCTTGTTCTAAGGCTGCACTTTCTTTAATATGAATAAATAAACCTATAAGGAAACTTTAATACAATGGAAATAGTGACAACATCATGAAAGTTTGATTTTGTCTATTAACATATGGGTACTTATATGGTGTAATGAGAAGTAAATAGTATTCATAATGTATAATATAGAGGTAAATCTAATTTCACATTATTGTGAGTTTGTATACAGTTCCTCTTAGTAACATATGATAAGATATTTAAATAAGAGATTAGATCACTCTTAATTGGAGTTGATAAAATGGAAAAAAGATTGATTAAGGATCAATTAAATAGACCGTTAAGAGATTTGCGTATTTCAGTTATTGATCGCTGTAATTTCCGCTGTACGTATTGTATGCCTGCAGAGAAATTTGGACCAGATTTTGCTTTTTTACCGAAAAGTGAATTATTAACTTACGAAGAAATTGAACGAGTTGCTAGAATATTTGTGAGTCTTGGCGTGGAAAAGATTAGACTTACTGGCGGTGAGCCGCTGCTTCGCAAGGATTTGCCGACTCTAGTTAAGAAGCTTTCAGCAATAGAAGGTTTAAAAGATATCGGGTTAACAACAAATGGGGTATTACTTCCGAAGTATGCAAAGGAATTAAAAGAAGCAGGCTTATTACGGGTAAACGTTAGTTTAGATACGTTAAATAGTGAGCTATTTGGTAAGATAAACGGCAGAGGCGTCGGAGTAGATGTCATTCTAACTGGAATTAAAGCGGCACAGGATGCTGGCCTTGGTGTGAAGATCAATATGGTCGTGAAAAAAGGGTTAAATGATTCAGAGATTGTTCCAATGGCGACGTTTTGTAAGGAACAGGGACTGCAGCTTCGTTTTATTGAATATATGGATGTTGGCAGCACAAATGGCTGGAAAATGGATGATGTTATAACAAAAAAGGAAATCTATGAGTTGCTTAAAGAACATTATTTATTAGAGCCTGTTGATCCAGATTATTTTGGTGAGGTTGCTAAGCGATATCGATATGATGGAACAAATGTGGATGTTGGATTTATTCCATCTGTGTCTGAATCATTCTGTTCAAGCTGTACTCGTTCACGATTATCTGCGAATGGTCAGATTTTCACCTGTTTGTTTAATGGGGAAGGCCATGATATTAAAGAGTTTATGCGTAAGAACGTAACAGATGAAGAAATAGCTGATCGCATTACAAATATTTGGGGCGCTAGAAAAGATCGCTATTCAGATGAGCGGACAGAAGAAAGTGCAAAAAATCGCAAAAAGATTGAAATGTCTTATATTGGTGGATGAAGAAGAAACCCCCTGTCAATACTGACAGGGGGTTTGTTATATCTAGGAAATTATAAATTTAGATGTTGTGGATAACTTTGCGACAAGTTTGTCTGCATCCAGCTCCAGCGCCTACCCCCTCGAGGTCACAAGCCAATCCTCCCAAAAAGGTAAAGGACACCTTTCTGTGAGGATCGTCTTGTGCTTGTCGGGGGTGATCAAGGCGCTTCCGCATTTGTAATGTTAAAGATCTTAAATAAATCTAGGGAATAGAATATTATTTTCATGGTGAACATGCATGAAAGTGAATCCTTCTAGTGCTTCAAGGCGTTTGTAAACTAGAGTATACGTTCCGCAAGCATCGAATGGAAGTTCATAATCAGATGTAACTTCTCTTATTTGTCTTAGGATTTCTCCTACATGGTCATGTTCTTTTTCAAGCTCTGTAATGTAGTCAATAATTTCTTGACGATTTTCTAGGGAAGGATCCTGCAATTTTAGAAGCATTGGGAAAACAACCTCTTCTTCTTTTGCAGTGTGCTCGATCATTTCCTTTTTGAACTCATAAAATAATTCGTAAACCTTTAATAGTTCTGGGTGGCTGTCACCGTGAACTTTTGATACTTTAGTCACATATGGGCTTAGTTGTGCAAGCTCATCTAATGTCCCAGCATGGAAGTGTTCGCTGATATATTTAATAATATCTTCAGAACTGCTGTCAGTCCAAACAGCCATATCTACTGTATTCTTTTCTTCCTTGATATAAACTTCATTTAAATCAGCCATTAATTTTTCCATATCAATTGATAAATCAGAGGCTGCTTTACTTAAAGGTATATTACCGCCACAGCAGAAATCTATACGATAACGTTTAAAAACATCGCTAGTTTTTGGTTGTTCATTCACCATATCCTTAACTAATGTTGATTCAGAAAAAGGCATATTCATTTTTCCATATCCTCCTTATGTGTTCGATCTTTATTTACAGATCAAGCATAACGGATATGAACAGATGACTGGGTGACACTCATCACACTTTTGAACTTTTTTGGAAATAATCCATTAGATAAAGTAGTTTGTGATGTTTTTCATGTTGAATCCCTAATAGCAGATCTATAATATAAGGATGGAGGCAGTATTTAATAGAACTGGCAATTCACTATGTTTTTTCTTAAGAGGAGCTGATCAGAATGATAGAGAGAAGAACACCGATCCCTGTTGGTGAGGCAGTTCAACGGGTTATGCAGTATCAATTGGATGGACAAACAGAATATGTCCCGATACAGGAAAGCTATGGAAGATATTTGTCGGAAGATCTAACGGCAACGAGTGATGTCCCTCATTTCGATCGTGCTCCATATGATGGCTTTGCTGTCCGGACAATAGATACGAAAGAAGCTTCACAAACCAATATAGTTGAATTTGAAGTAGTCGATCATATTGGTGCAGGAATGGTGACAACGAAAAAGGTAGGACCTTTCCAGGCAGTGAGAATCATGACAGGAGCACAAATGCCAGAAGAGTGCGATGCGGTTGTCATGCTTGAATTGGCAAAAGCATTTGAAAAAGATGGCAAAAATTATATGTCCATTAAACGTTCTTATAAGTCAGGTGACAATGTATCATTTAGGGGTGAAGATGCGAAAGAAGGAGATATTTTAATTAAAAAGGGAATAAAGATCAATCCTGGTATTCAAGCGATGCTTGCAACATTTGGCTATGCAAATATTCCAGTAGCTAAAAAGCCGATCGTTGGGCTATACGCGACTGGTACAGAACTGTTGGATGTACATGATGCATTAGTTCCAGGGAAGATCAGAAACAGTAACTCCTATATGATCGCAGCTCAAATTGAACGAGCAGGTGCTGAAGTACAATATTTCGGACAGCTTCCTGATGAATTTGAAACTTGCTATGAGGCAGTGAAAAATGCACTTGGACAAGTAGATATGTTAATTACAACGGGTGGAGTATCTGTAGGGGATTTCGATTATTTACCAGCTATCTATGAAAAAATGCAAGCGGAAGTATTGTTTAATAAAGTGGCCATGCGTCCTGGCAGCGTGACTACCGTTGCTCAATTTGAAGGGAAACTATTATTCGGTTTATCAGGAAATCCATCTGCTTGCTATGTTGGATTTGAATTATTTAGTAGACCGATTATTAGAAGAATGCTCTTTTCGGAGAAGCCGCATCTTCGAAAAGAAAAAGCCATTCTAGATGTGGACTTTTTGAAGGCTAATCCTTTTACTCGTTTCGTCAGAAGTGCTCTAACTGTTTCTGATGGTCAATTAGTCGCATCTCCAAGCGGTGTGGATAAGTCTAATATCGTTATGAGCCTAGCGGGTGCTAATTCACTAATGATTTTACCAGGAGGAACGAGAGGGTTCGAGGCAGGATCGGAAGTGGCTGTATTAATGCTCGAGGATTTTGATGGCAGTGAGTGGCCGTGGTAAATAAGCCCATCCTATTTCAAATAGTTGGTTATCAAAATAGCGGAAAAACAACTGTGATAAAGAAGATTATTGAAAATCTTTCTGTGAAAAAATTTAAAGTTGCCACCATTAAACATCATGGGCATGGTGGCAAGCCAGATTTAGTAGAACAGAAAGATTCCAGTCAGCATCTGTCTGCAGGTGCCTTTGTCTCATTAGTCGAAGGAGAAGGACGAATTCTTCTTCAAGCAGAGAAAGACAGCTGGTCACTTGAAGAGCAAATGAAAGTTCTCAAAACGCTGGAGCCAGATTATATTCTTATCGAAGGTCATAAAAGGGCAGTTTATCCAAAAGTAGTCATCGTGAGAAATGGGGAAGATCTAGCTCTTCTATCAAATTTAAATAATATTCAAGCTGTATTATACTGGGAGGAAGATGTGGGTGTTGTCAAGAGTAGCTCATATTCTTTCCCTTTTTTTAAGATAGGTAGCGACTCTAGTTATGAATGGATATGCAATTATTTGATAAATCAATTAAATTAGCTGCATTTTTTGTCGAAAAGCTGTCACAATTTGACAGCTTTTTCTGTGATGATATTCACTTTTATCACTATGCTTTAAGTGTATAGTGAAGTTAACTTGCTTTAAAGGGGGTATAGAAGTGAAGCTTTGTTTACCAAAACAGCATGGAGCCTGGGCTATGTTAATTATCCCGTTCTGGCTTGGCGTAGTTGCTTCTGAATTTATGTGGTCCCATATTGCCTTTTTCATAGGCTGGTTATTTTTATATTTATCTACATATCCAATGCTCTTGTTATTTAAAAAGAAAAAGCTGCAGTATTATACAAAGTGGACAATTATTTACTTTGTTCCTGCCATCTTGCTGCTTCTCATTCCACTTATTGTTCAACCAACCATAATTATTTTTGGACTAGTTATGATTCCGTTTTTTATTATAAATGCCTATTTTTCATCGAAGAATCGCGAAAGGGCGTTTCTAAATGATATTAGTGCTATTTGTGTATTTTCAATAGCTGGATTAGCGAGCAGCTATTTGCCTAATGGAGAAATTGATTCCATAGCGATTACCGTTTGTATTACATCCCTGTTATTTTTTGCGGGCTGTACTTTTTTTGTGAAAACAATGATTCGAGAGAAAAAGAACCAAACATTTAAATGGATTTCATGGATATTCCATTTAGCTGTTCCAGTTATTTATGTAATAGCAGGGGAGTGGCTGATCGCAATTGCTTTCATTCCAAGTCTTATAAGAGCTTTCGTTTTCTATGGTAAAGGAATGACAATGAAAAAATTAGGTATTCTTGAAATTGTAAATTCGGCTTTCTTTTTTATCATTATGGTAATTGTAGTTGTCTAAGTAATTAAAAATGCTTTGTATCCGTTAATTGGATACAAAGCATTTTTTTGATTGAACAATCACTTATCCTATTCAATATTGCAAATATCTATCGGACAGTTTTCGCAATCAATCGATCGCTGTAAATACGATAGATTATGGATCGTAATCATCCCTTTATCAATCGAAAGGACATCATTTTTACGAAGTTCGCTTAGCATTCTATTGACAACCTCCCGAGAGGTTCCACAAAAATTAGCAAGATCTTGGTTTGTTAAGGGCGTATTAATTAATATGCCATTATCCATCGTTATCCCATAGCTGTTTGAAAAGCGAATTAAAGTGGAATAAAGTGCTCCTTTTTTTCCATGGAGGACGAGATCTCTAAATTTTGTCTGTGTTTTTCGATATTGAAGGCTAATCCATTTCATTAACTCAAGTGCAAGGAGGTGATCTTGGTTAAGCTTTTCTTCAAGCTCCCTTTTAGGAATAATTGCTACAGTTCCACTCTCAATAACCTTGGCATTGAGCATATATTTGGGTGATGGGCAAAAAAGAGATAGCTCCCCAATTAAATCCCCTTCTCCACACATTCTTAATGTAAGTTCACGGCCGTCAGGCACAATTTTACTTATTTGTATGAACCCACTTTGAACAATAAAGAGTTCATTTGCTTCCATTCCTTCTTGGTACAAAAAAGTACCCTTTTCTATCTTCCTGTAATGGTTATCATTAAGGATTAATTCTCTAAGTTTCTCAGAAATATCAATCTTTGAATGCATATGTGACCACCTCTTTCGGTAGTGTGCCTGTTTGGGGAAACTAGGAAGTGTAATAAAAGTACGATCAATTTATATCATTTGTCGGTGAATTAGAAAAAGTTAATACTACTATTATATTGTAAAGATTAAAAACATCAAGAAAAAACAGTTGATTTTCTTTTCCTAACTTTCTATAATAAGAGAAATATTAAATTTATAAATATTAAAAAAAATGAGTAAATATACAAAAAAGGAAGGAAGAAACGATGAAGGTTTCAATTATTGGAACGACTGGATATGGGGGAGTAGAATTACTTCGCATTTTAAAGCAGCATCCTAAATTTAAGATTCAATCCATTCATTCAACAAAAGGGGAAACGCCCATAACGGAAGAGTATCCGCATTTTTATCATTTAATGGATATAAATTTGCAAAAAATAGATCCAGAATATATTGCCGATCAGTCGGATATTGTTTTTCTCGCTACACCATCTGGAGTTTCTGGAAAATTAGTCAGTGAATTTATAAATAAGAATATAAAAGTAATCGACCTTTCAGGTGATTTAAGATTACCCGCCAGAAAGTATAAGGAATGGTATAAACACGAGTCTGTTCATGAAAGTATAAGTGAAAAAGCTGTTTACGGTTTATCCGAATGGAATAAAGAAGAAATAAAGGATTCAATGCTAATAGCTAATCCAGGCTGTTATCCAACAGCTTCCTTGCTAAGCTTGGCGCCAGTCACAAAGGCGGGATTGATTGATCCTTTCAGTATTGTGATCGATGCGAAATCAGGTGTTTCTGGTGCAGGTAAATCTCTATCAAGAAATACAAGTTTCGCAGAAGCAAATGAGAATCTCAGAGTTTATAAAGTGAATGAACATCAGCATATCCCGGAAATTGAGCAGCAGCTGCTTCAATGGAATAAGGATATTGGACCAGTTACCTTCACAACACATCTGCTGCCAATAACAAGAGGGATGATGACAACTAGCTATGTACAGTTAAAGGAAGATCACAGTACAGGTCAATTGATCGAGCTGTACAAAGAAGTCTATAACCAACATCCATTTATACGGATTCGGCCGGAAAATACCTTCCCTTCAGTTAAAGAAGTGGCAGGTTCTAATTATTGTGATATAGGTTTGCATGCTGACTGTAGAACGGGCAGACTGACGATTATTGCTGTGATTGATAATTTAATGAAGGGTGCAGCTGGCCAGGCAGTACAAAATGCAAATATAATGTGTAATTTTGAAGAAACGATGGGTCTAGATTTCGTTCCGATTTATCCATAAGGAGGATGTATTCATGCAGGCTTTGTCTCAAGCTCAGGCAATAAAAGAAGTAGTTGGAGGAAGTATTGTTACACCTAAAGGGTATCAAGCTGCTGGTGTACACGCAGGGTTAAGACATTCGAAAAAGGATATTGGTGTCATTATAAGTTCAGCTCCAGCAAATTGCGCAGCTGTGTATACGATGAGCCATTTTCAAGCTGCCCCGTTAAAGGTGACACAGGAAAGTATTGCAAGAGAGGAAATCTTACATGCGGTAGTTGTGAATAGTGCTTGTGCCAATGCCTGTACAGGTGAACAGGGTCTTCTTGATGCTTATCAGATGAGAAACTGGGCGGCAGAAAAATTTAACTTACAAGCGTATCATGTAGCGGTTGCTTCTACAGGTGTAATTGGCGAATTTTTGCCAATGGATAAGATTTATCACGGTATTCAATTACTGGAACCGGAGAAAGAGTTGAGTAGTGCAGAAGATTTTCAATCAGCGATTTTAACAACCGATTTAGTCATGAAGAGCTGTTGCTTTTCAGCAGTAATTGATGGGAAAACGGTGTTTATGGGGGGAGCTGCGAAAGGTTCAGGGATGATTCATCCGAATATGGCAACCATGCTCGGTTTTATTACGACAGATGTGAAAATGGAAAGTAAGCATCTTCAAAAGGCACTTCGAGAGGTGACAGATACAACCTTTAATCAAATAACTGTTGATGGGGATACGTCAACAAATGACATGGTACTAGTGATGGCAAATGGAGAAAGCGGTACAGCGTTGCTTACGCCAGAACATCCAGATTGGGAAGTTTTCCTCCAGTTACTAGCAAAAAGCTGTGAGAGCCTTGCCAAGCAAATTGCCAAAGATGGAGAAGGAGCAACGAAGTTAATTGAGGTAGAAGTTAGTGGTGCAGAAAGTAATGAAGAGGCTAGAATGGTTGCTAAACAAATCGTTGGCTCCAATCTTGTCAAGACAGCTATTTATGGGGAGGATGCCAACTGGGGGAGAATTATCGGTGCGATCGGACAAAGTAATGCAAGGATCAATCCTGAAACAGTAGATATTTCAATTGGTCCAATAAGAATGCTTAGTAAGAGTGAACCACAGCCGTTTTCCGAGGAAGAAGCATCTGTTTATTTACAAAATAAAATAATCGTAATTAAAGTTGAATTGTATCAAGGCAATGGGTTTGGAAAAGCTTGGGGATGTGATCTTTCCTATGATTATGTGAAAATTAATGCAAGCTATCGGACTTAGGAGGAACTGACTTGAAATTAGTATTAATAAAATGCGGTGGAAGTGTGTTAGATGAGTTATCCTCTTCTTTTTTTGAAAGTTTAAAGGAATTGAAGAATGACGGGTATCAGCTCATATTTGTTCATGGGGGCGGGCCGGATATCAATCAACAGTTAGAAATGCATCAAATCCCTCGTAATTTTGAAAATGGTCTTCGGAAGACTTCAGCTGAGGCTTTGGAAATAGTTGAAATGGTGTTAGCAGGGAAATCAAACCGAAAGCTTACAAGAAAACTAGATTCATATGGATTCAGAGCATTTGGAGTGAATGGAAGTGATGGGGCATTTTTGCATGGAGATTTTATAGATAAAGAACACTTGGGATATGTCGGTCACATTACAGAGGTAAATACTGACGTTCTAGCAATGTTGCTGCGTGAGAATTATACACCTGTTATTACTCCTATTGCGATTACAAATGATGGAGTAAAGCTGAATGTGAATGCAGATTTTGCAGCTGCAGCCATCGCTCATGCTCTTTCTGTTGAGCATTTCCTTTTTGTGACAGATGTAAAAGGGATAGTAATTGACGAAGAATTAATTGTTCAATTAGACAAAGAAGAAATAGAAGGCTATATAAGTGCTGAGAAGATAACTGGCGGAATGGTGCCAAAGGTCAAATCATGTATTGCAGCGATTGAGAAGGGACTTCAAAGTGTAAGGATCGTTTCCGGGAAGGAGCCATTCTTTGTAAGCGGAGAATGGATTGGAACAGAAATAAACTAATAAAGTGAGGATTTTATGATGAGTCATTTATTTCCGACTTATTCCCGATGGGAAGTTGAGCCAGACATTGCTGAAGGCTGTTTCATAATTGGAAAAGATGGGAAAAGATATTTAGATTTTACATCTGGAATTGGTGTGTGTAATCTTGGGCATCGCCCGAAGGCTGTTCAGGAAGCAGTTAATAGCCAGTTAAATCGTTTTTGGCATGTGTCTAACCTTTTTGTACAGGGTGAACAGGAGGCTGCCGCCAAACGATTAGCTGATGGTGCGAACATGGACTTGGTCTTTTTTGCTAATAGTGGGGCAGAAGCAAACGAAGCCGCGATCAAGCTAGCCCGTAAAGCTACAGGAAGAAAGAAAATCATTACATTTGAAAACTCCTTTCATGGACGGACTTTTGCCACAATGTCAGCAACCGGGCAGGAAAAAATAAAAGCAGGGTTTGGTCCAATGCTGGAAACCTTTACCTATTTGCCGTTAAATGATATTGAAGCAGTAAAACAAGCGATAGATAGTGAGACAGCTGCCGTTATGCTGGAAGTGGTTCAAGGCGAGGGTGGAATTCATATTGGTGAACAGGAATTTCTGAATGAAGTCGGCCAGTTATGTAAGAAAAATGGAGCCTTGTATATTATTGATGAAATCCAAACAGGGGTCGGGAGGACAGGGAAACCCTTTGCTTTTCAACATTTTCAATTAACACCTGATATTGTAACGACTGCAAAAGGATTAGGAAGTGGTCTGCCAATCGGGGCAGTCATTGGGAGAAAAGAGCAAGCACATTTCTTTGGACCTGGAAGTCATGGGTCAACATTTGGCGGAAATCCTCTTGCTATTGCTGCTGCAAATGCAACGATGGAGATCATTTTTGAAAAGGAGTTTCTAAAAGTAGTGGAGAAAAATAGTGAATATCTTTATGAACAAATGTCTAAGAAGCTAGGTTCGCTTCCTGCAATTACGGAAATTAGACAGCTGGGAATGATGATTGGATTAGAAACAAGTGCAGATGTGCCTTTATTAGTAAAAGAATTAAGAATGGATGGCTTGTTGACACTTTCAGCTGGTCATAATGTTCTGAGGCTGTTACCGCCATTAACCGTAAAGGAGACAGAAATAGATGAAGCGGTAGAGATTCTTCAATCCGTATTGATTAGCTATTCCAATGCAGCCGTTTAGGCTGATCATTTTTTATAATTAATGTATAAAAATCCAAAATAAATAATAAAAATACAAGTATTGAGGTGGAGATATGGAAGGATATTTACAATTAGATCGTAAATATTGCTTTAAAGGTCAGTGGCTTACAGAATCGCCTAAGCAAAATATTAGCGGTGAGATTGTCTTTTTTACAGGTATGACAGGCTATCAAGAAGTACTGACAGATCCTTCTTATAAAGACCAGATCCTTGTTTTTACTTACCCTCTAATCGGGAATTATGGAATGAATGAGCAGGATTATGAAAGTAAGAAACCACATGTGGCCGGTGTTATTGTTTATGAAGCAAATAATGTCCCTTCACATTATGAATCCACCTATTCACTTAAAGAATATTTACAAAAGTGGAATATCCCGTTATTGGGGCATGTAGATACGAGAGCGGTTGTAAAGAAAATACGGACAGAGGGATCAATGCCAGCAGTTTTGTCCACTGAAGAATCCATTCAGATGACCAAGGAATTAGTGATAAAGGATGAAAAGGTGTATAAAGTTTCAACAAAAACAAATGTCTATTTTGGACATGGGGAAACCCATATTGTCCTCGTTGACTATGGATCTAAGAAATCAATTATAGATTCTTTATTGAAAAGAAATTGCAGAGTGACTACTGTGCCATTTAATATGCCCTTTCAGGAAATAAAGAAACTCCATCCGGATGGCATTGTTCTTTCTAATGGTCCTGGAGACCCAGTAGAATTATCGAGCGAATTGCCAAATGTTAAAAAACTGATAGAACATTATCCAACTTTAGGCATTTGTCTTGGACATCAGTTGGCTGTCTTGGCCCTAGGAGGTCAAACAAAAAAGCTTTCCTTTGGTCATCGTGGGGCAAATCATCCGGTGATTGATTTAAAAAAAGGCAAGGTATTTATGTCTTCACAAAACCACAGTTTTGTTGTAGCTGAAGAAAGTTTGGAAGGTACTGGGTTTAACAAGCGCTTTATGAATCTCCATGATCAGTCGGTAGAAGGGCTGATACATCAAATTTTACCAGTACAGACTGTTCAATTTCATCCAGAAGCACATCCTGGACCTGGGGAAGGTGAATATGTATTTGATGAATTCATGATAATGATTAAGGAAGAGAAGAGGAGCGTTTTTTCTTATGCCTAAAGATACTAGTATTCAGTCAATCCTTGTGATTGGCTCCGGCCCAATTGTGATAGGGCAGGCGGCAGAATTTGATTATGCAGGTACTCAAGGATGTGCAGCACTGAAAGAAGAAGGCTATAGGGTCATACTTGTAAATAATAATCCAGCTACGATTATGTCAGATCATGCCTTTGCAGACAATATCTATTTTGAACCATTAACCGTAGATAGTTTAGAAAAAATTATTGAAAAAGAACGTCCAGATGGTCTGATTGCCACAATGGGTGGTCAAACAGGGCTTAATCTTGCCTTTCAATTAAGTGAAACTGGTGTTTTGGAGCGATATAAAGTGAGGCTTCTTGGAAGCAGCATAGAGTCAATTAAGAAAGGTGAAGATAGAGAAGCTTTCAGAAAGCTCATGAAGGAACTGAATGAACCAGTTCCAGAAAGCAAAATTGTTCATGATGTGGAAACGGCAATTCAATTTGGCGACGAGACTGGCTTTCCGATCATCGTACGCCCTGCCTTTACACTAGGTGGTACAGGCGGAGGGATTGCAGCTAACCCTGTGGAATTAGCTGCCCTTGTAAGAGGCGGATTGAACGAAAGTGCCATTCATCAATGTTTGGTTGAAAAAAGTATTGCAGGTTTTAAAGAGATTGAGTATGAAGTCATGCGTGATTCAATGAATACGTGCATCACGATTTGTAATATGGAAAACATTGACCCGGTTGGTATTCATACAGGTGATTCCATTGTTGTTGCTCCTTCTCAAACCTTAACAGATGACGAATACCAAATGCTTCGGTCGGCATCCATTAAGATTATTTCAGAACTTGGCATCATTGGCGGATGTAATATTCAATTTGCCTTAGATCCAAATAGCAAGAATTATTATTTAATTGAAGTAAACCCTAGGGTGAGCCGATCATCTGCCTTAGCTTCTAAAGCGACTGGCTATCCGATTGCTAGAATGGCAGCTAAGCTTGCAGTAGGCTATACGTTATCTGAACTGATTAATCCAGTAACTGGCGATACATTTGCTAGCTTTGAGCCAGCTCTTGACTACGTGATTGTGAAGTTTCCTAAATGGGCTTTTGACAAATTTCCAACCACTGATAGAAGACTTGGCACACAAATGAAGGCAACAGGGGAGGTCATGGGAATCGATCGAAACCTTGAACGTGCCTTATTAAAAGCAGTACATTCTTTGGAATTAAAAGGGCTTGGTTTGAAAATGTCTGCACTTATAGAAGAAAATACGGCAAGATTAGAAGAAATGTTAGCAGAGCAAACAGATGAAAGATTCTTTATCATCATGGAACTAATCCGTCGTGGGACCACCTTGGAACGACTCCATGAAAAGTCGAAAATCGATTATTTCTTCCTACATTCCTTTTTTAAACTTGTCACACTTGAAAAACAGATCCAGTCTCTTTCAATGGCAACGGTAACAAAAAAACAAATGCAGCTGTTTAAAGAGAAGGGCTTTAGTGATGAATATTTGGCTAAGGAGTGGCAAGTGACTGAAATGGAAATACGTGAGAAACGGAAATTTCTTGGTATACTTCCTGTCTATAAAATGGTTGATACATGTGCAGCAGAATTTGAAGCCCAATCAAATTATTATTACTCAAGCTATTATGGCGAGAATGAACAGGTGACAAGTGAGAAAAGAAAAATCCTGATTATTGGAAGTGGACCAATCCGAATTGGGCAAGGGATTGAATTTGATTACTGTACTGTTCAAGGTGTATTTGCTTTGAAAAATGAAGCGATCGAAACGATCATGATCAATAATAACCCAGAAACAGTGAGTACAGATTATACAACAGCAGATCGACTTTATTTCGAACCACTCATTCTTGAGGATATCTTAAATGTGGTTGACTCTGAGGAAGTGAAGGAAGTCATTGTTCAATTAGGAGGACAGACTGCACTTAATCTTGCAAAGGAACTGGAAGACTACGGATTAACATTGCTTGGCACAGATTCATTGACAATTGAAATACTTGAGGATCGGAAGCTATTTTACGAGTTAATGGATGAATTAGAAATTCCCCATATTGAAGGGAAGGTTGTTCATTCCGCACATGAACTTCATTCAGCCATACAAAGGATAGGCTTTCCGGTATTGATCCGACCTTCGTATGTCATCGGTGGAATGGGGATGGAAAGAATCAACTGTCAGACTGAATATGAAGATTACCTTCAGAAAAATGATATTCCCTACCCGATCCTTGTTGATAAGTTTATAGAGGCAAAGGAAGCAGAATATGATCTAGTTGCTGATGGACAATGTATTTGTGTGCCTGCCATTATGGAACATATTGAGAAAACAGGTATTCATTCAGGAGACAGCATGTCCGTTCTTCCTCCAAGAAGTCTATCTCCAAAGGTGCAGGAGAAAATGATTTCATACGGAAAAGCCATAGTTCAAAAGCTTCAATATAAAGGACTTATGAATATTCAATTCATTATTGATGGTGAGGATGTCTATGTACTAGAGGTAAATCCGCGCGCAAGCAGAACAGTCCCAATCATAAGTAAAGTGACTGATATTCAACTTGTACAAATTGCGACAAAAGTATTGCTTGGGAAATATCGATTGTCGAAAGATGTCGTGCCGAACCATCAGTGCCTGCCATTTATATGTGTAAAATATCCTGTTTTTTCAAATTACGCTTTGAATGGCCTAGATTCAAAAGTGGGACCGGAAATGAAATCAACGGGAGAGGGAATCGCGATTGCCTCGAACTATGAAGAAGCCCTAAAGAAGGCATTTCATACAAATGATAAAAGGATGAATAAAAGGGAAATTGTCATTGCTGATGATTCGATCGATTACAAGCTGACAACTTTAGCAGCTAAAGTTGGTGTTAAGCTGGTTCAAATTAAAAAATGGACTTCATCATGGGCAGGAAAAGAGACAATTGCTTTATACAATCCAAATATGTCAGCAGAAGATCAAATGATGCGTCAAGAGGCAATCAAAAACAGGATCTTGCCTTTTACTGAAAAGGAAACGCTTGAAGCTTTTTTAATGAGCTTTACAGCTGGAGAATGGAATACATGTTCAATTGAGGAATGGTTAGAGGGAAAGATAGAAAATATTCATTTAGAAAAGGGAGTGTATGTGGGGTGACTTCGATACAAGTAGCTGAGAAACAATTAAATATTAAAGGAAAAGACTTTTTAACATTAGCTGATTTCTCAAAAGACGTTATTAATGGTCTATTAGTGAAAGCACAAAAAATGAAAAATGCAACTTATATTGGGGAAGACCCCACGCCTTTAAAGGGAAAGATACTCGGGATGATTTTTGAGAAATCATCAACTCGTACGAGAGTGTCCTTTGAAGCAGGGATGCTGCAGCTTGGCGGGCATGCACTATATTTAAACAGCCAGGATCTTCAGATTGGAAGAGGCGAGTCAATTGCAGATACAGCAAAGGTGCTCTCTCATTATGTGGATGCCATTATGATCCGAACCTTTAGTCATCAGAAGATTGAAGAGCTTGCCTTTCATGCGACAATCCCTGTGATTAATGGATTGACTGATCTTTATCATCCTTGTCAGGCTCTTGCTGATCTGTTAACGATCCAAGAGAATAAGGGAACTTTGATTGGGCAGAAATTAAGTTATATTGGTGATGGAAATAATGTTGCCCACTCCTTAATGATTGCCTCAGCAAAGGTCGGAATGGATATAACGATTGCTTGTCCATCTGGTTATGAACCCAATTCAACAATCATTAAATTAGCAAAATCAATCGCAGAATCAAATGGTTCAAGTATTTCAATTACTAATGATCCGATAGAAGCGGTTAAAGATGCAGATGCTATTTATACGGATGTTTGGACGAGTATGGGACAGGAAGAAGAAAATGAGCAGCGATTAAAGGTATTTTCAGACTTTCAAGTCAATGATTATCTTGTCCAAAAAGCTAAAAAAGATTTCGTATTTTTACACTGTTTGCCTGCCCATAGGGGGGAAGAAGTTTCAGCAGAAATAATTGATGGGCCAAATTCAGCTGTTTTTCAACAGGCTGGGAATAGACTTCATGTGCAAAAGGCATTATTAACAGAATTAATATAAAAAGATCAGTTGGAAAAAAATTCTTTCATGATGATTTCTTCAGTGGAAATACTACTAATGATCGAAGAAATGGAAAGGAGGAATTTTACTTTGGGACAAAATCGTCAATTTAAAGCAGGACAAAAGGCACCAAATAATGGGGTATATATTGAGATCGGGGAAACTGGAAGCACGGTGAATAACCCTCAGTTGCTAAAGCTTAGAGCTGGGGATCGTTTTCCTGAGAACTCCAACCATAATCGAGTTTGGACATATCAGAGAAAACCGTAAACGTTCACAAGAATATAGAAATTATCGAGAGCCATCCCTTGTGGATGGCTTTACATATGCTATATAATAAATCCAAAGGTCAAAAAAGGTCAAGAAGGAGGTATGACAATGGATTTAAACCAGATGACAGAGCGGATGCAAGAAGGGTTTATGAATGCCAGAGTATTATCTGTTCGTGAGCAGCATCAAGAAGTAGATGAAGTACATTTATTTTTGGCTCTGCTTGAACAAGAGGATAATTTAATTGCATCAGTATTGAGAAAGCTTAATATCTCTCCAGAAAATATCATGCGTAATCTTTATCTCCTCTTAAAGAAAAAACCACAAGTATCAGGAAGTGGAGTAGAAGAAGGGAAGCTATATATTACCAATAATCTTCAGCGTCTGATGGCAGAAGCAGATTTGGTAAAGAAAAAATTTGATGATGAGTTTCTTTCTATAGAACATCTGCTTTTAGCAGCTGCATCGTTACACCAATCTGAGGTAGGAAAAGTATTCATAAAGGAGGGTGCTGATAGAAAGAAACTAGAACTTGCTATAAAAGAAATAAGGGGGAATCAAAGAGTGACATCCCAAAATCCAGAAGCAACCTATGATGCATTAAAGAAATATGGAAGAGATTTAGTGGCGGAGGTGAAGGAAGGAAAGCTTGATCCTGTCATTGGCAGAGATAGTGAAATAAGAAATGTGATCCGTATTCTTTCAAGAAAAACAAAAAATAACCCAGTTCTGATTGGAGAACCAGGAGTAGGAAAAACTGCCATTGTTGAGGGACTTGCACAAAGAATTGTTCGAAAAGATGTACCAGAGGGATTAAAAGGGAAAACGATTTTTTCGCTTGATATGAGTGCCTTAATTGCCGGGGCGAAATTCAGAGGAGAGTTTGAGGAGCGGTTAAAAGCAGTCCTGGGTGAGATCAAAAAGAGTGAAGGCAGCATCCTACTCTTCATTGATGAGATTCATACGATTGTAGGGGCTGGAAAAACGGAAGGAGCAATGGATGCAGGCAATATGTTAAAGCCAATGCTTGCAAGGGGTGAATTGCATTGCATCGGGGCGACCACTCTTGAAGAGCACCGTAAATACATTGAAAAGGACCCTGCTCTTGAACGACGTTTCCAGCAGGTGCTTGTTCAGGAACCAGATGTGGAAGATTCAATCTCAATACTGAGAGGCTTGAAAGAGCGTTATGAAATCCACCATGGAGTCAATATCCATGACCGGGCATTGGTTGCTGCAGTTACCTTATCAGACCGATACATTTCTGATCGCTTTCTGCCGGATAAAGCGATTGATTTAGTTGATGAGGCCTGTGCAATGATCCGAACGGAAATTGATTCAATGCCTTCTGAATTAGACGAGGTGACAAGGCGGGTGATGCAGCTAGAAATTGAAGAAGCCGCTTTAAGAAAAGAAAGTGATGAGGCAAGTAAAGGAAGACTCGTTGTATTACAAAAGGAATTAGCAGAAATGAAGGATCAAGCCCATTCGATGAAAGCGAAATGGGAGGTTGAAAAGGAAGAGAATCAAAAGGTTCAGCATCAAAGAGAGCTCCTTGAAAAAATGCGCCGTGAATTGGATGAGGCTGAAAATAATTACGATCTAAATAAGGCAGCAGAGCTGCGCCATGGAAAGATCCCTGCACTCGAAAAGGAATTGAAACAGCTTGAAAATGAGGTTCAGACAAATGAAGGGGAAAGACTATTAAGAGAAGAGGTAACCGAAGAAGAAATTGCTGGGATTGTGGCGAGATGGACAGGTATCCCAGTAGCTAAGCTTGTAGAAGGTGAACGTGAAAAGCTACTGCGTCTGGAAAGTATTTTACAAGAACGAGTAGTTGGTCAGGATGAAGCCGTTCAGCTCGTATCTGATGCAGTTCTACGTGCGAGAGCTGGAATTAAAGATCCTAATCGTCCAATCGGCTCTTTTATTTTTCTTGGTCCAACGGGAGTAGGGAAAACAGAACTTGCTAAATCACTCGCACAAACTTTATTCGACAGTGAAGAACAAATGATTCGGATTGATATGTCTGAGTACATGGAGAAGCATGCTGTTTCACGATTAATTGGTGCGCCTCCTGGTTATGTTGGTTATGAGGAAGGCGGGCAGCTGACAGAAGCGGTTAGAAGGAAGCCATATTCCGTTATTCTGCTAGATGAAATTGAAAAAGCTCATCCAGAGGTATTCAATATTCTTCTGCAAATGCTTGATGATGGCAGGATTACCGATTCACAAGGGCGTACGGTAGACTTTAAAAATACAGTCATTATTATGACATCTAATATTGGCTCACAATTTTTACTGGAACGCGTTGAAGGAAAAGTGAATCATATTAATGAAGAAACACGGAATAAAGTCATGAAAACTCTCCAAGGACATTTCCGTCCTGAGTTTTTAAATCGGGTGGATGAGATTATATTATTTAAGCCACTAGCCTTAACTGAGATACAAGCAATCGTTTCCAAATTAATCAAAGAGCTGCAAGAAAGATTAGCCGATCAGCATATTCAGCTTAGTATAAATGATGAAGCAAAAGAATATATTGCAGAAAACGGCTTTGACCCAGTATACGGTGCCAGACCATTAAAACGTTTTATTCAAAGAAATGTTGAAACATTATTAGCACGCGAAATCATTTCTGGAAAAATAAAAGACCATAGCACAGTCGTCATCTCAATTGACGAAAACGGAGTCAACTTGCAAATAGAATGATAAAAAAAGTCATCCCGATTACTATCAGGATGACTAATTTTTAATGAAGAGCCTCTTTTTCACTAGTACCCTCTGGAATAATTAAAGTAATAATGAAAATTAAGATTGTTGCAGCTACTGAAAGAATGGAACCCGTTTTAAAATCAAATGGGATACCGATCATTGAACTAACAACATAAGTGATCATTTGGACAAGAAGAAATGTCCAGAAAAAAGTCCAAAAGTATCTCAAAGTATTCACCTCTAACATTATAAAATCCCTTTTTATCTTAACATAAGGCCGCTAATTAATAAACGCAATTAACAAAATCTAATTAATTATTAATTGTTTCTAAAATATAGGCTAAGCCCCTATCATTTTATAGGGAGCTTCATACATTATTAGGAGCCCTGAGCAAAGGAGTTGTTTCTATGGAAAGCCGAAACTTTCAATTGGATACCGAATGGAATATGATCCACTATCCCGAGAAGCCAAGTGGTTTCGGTATCCTGATTATTGGTGATGAACGGAATTTTGTGACAGACCAAACGAGTTTCTGGACACAAAATGAAGGGAAGTCAGCCTTATTAAACAAATTTAAAGAAGAAGGTTATACCGTTTTTTATTCGAATCTTTACGGTAAAAACTGGGGGAACGACAAGGCGGTAGACCTTGCTAGAAGATTGTATGAACATATTATCCGTACTGAGATTATTAATGGGAAAATTCATCTCGTTGCCGAAGGGATGGGGGCATTAATAGCGTTAAGGTTAATGAATGAAATGGGTTCCTCACAGATTCGAACCTGTATATTAATCAATCCCATCCTCTCGCTTCACCATCATTTAGAGCTAGAAAAAGAGCATAAATTTTTTTATAAAAAATTATTAAAAGAGCTTTCTCAGTCCTTTGATGAAGAATTAAAGCAGGTTGAGACAAAGATAAAAACAGTTAATGAAAATGTAATAACCGAAGAGCCAATTCCTATTAAAATTATTCAAATTTTGTCAGATAGACGTGCATATAAACAGGCGAATCTTTTAAAGAGTCTTACGATTAATTGGAGTGAAGGGGAGAGGCCATTTTCCATTTGTTATATACTGCCAGAAAAAAGACTTGGAATGGGAGGACAAATGGTTGAATTTCTAAGAAGGAATGAAAGAATTTTATAATGCTAGTTTAAATTCTATATAAAAAAGAAATAAATAATAGCTTCAAAGCATAGGATACACTGAGAATACTTGAGGGAGGCTCTAAAAATGGACAGGGCAGTAATAATAGGAACGTTCAACTTTTTGGGTTTCCATTTTTGCACCTCTATTTTAGAGGCGGGTTATGAAGTAATAGGTGTTCATTATGACATGGAAAAGGAGGAGCTTCTTGAGGAAAAACGTATGGAAATAGGGAGAAATGCCAACTTTCATGAGGAATCTTATAGCAAGTGGCTGCCACTAGCCGAAATTAGCAAACAAACATTAGTTATCATTGATCTTTACAACTTTCACCAGCGAGAATGCAATGAAACATTGGAAAAAAGTGATCTTCTAGAGAAGTTCCTTAGCAAAAATAAAAAAAGATTACAAGAGACGGATTCAAAGGTCATTTTTCTCCTCCCAATCCAATGGCTGTCAGGTTCAAGTGAAATGTTTACTCGTACCCTTCCTCAAGAAGCAAATTGGCATTATATTTACCTGCCTGCCATTTACGGCCCTTGGCAGCCATCCTCCTATATTATTCAACAAGCATTGTTAAAAAGCTTCGACGAGAAAAGAAAAATAAAGCTCCATGAGGATGAATGGATCGACGATATTCTTTATATAGACGATGTAGTTGAAGAGATATTATTGATGGCTGACAAGGAATCCGCTTCTTCATTCGTTTTGAAAAATGAGATACCTGATCAATGGATAAAGTGTGCAGAATATCTTGCTATTCCTATCCCATCCTATGATAATCATCATAAATTAAGTACTTTGGATATGAGCAAAATTAAGATAAGAATGTTGAAGAGTCAAATGCAGTATTCAGAGGGGATTGAAAAGCAAAGAAGGCATTTAAAACTCTTATTGAACGGCAGGTTCTAACATTAGAGGAAAAAAAACTTTTCAATCCCTATTGGTTAAGGGTAGAATGAGAATAGTCGGGTAAATTTTCCAAGGTTTTCACTTTAAATGCAAAAGAGGGAAATATTGATATGGCTATTACAGAGAGGCGGAGCAAAGGGAGATGCATAGAATTGTCATGCGTTTAGGGATTATCCTTTTATGCCTTCTTTTATTGGCCTCCTGTGGACAAGCAATGTCTACAGGAAATCTTAAGAAAGCTGGTTTATTAGTTCCTGATACAGTGAATGATCAAGTATGGGGAACAAAAGGCTATAAAGGAATGTTAAAGATACAATCCCACCATAATGTAGAGGTTTACTATAAAGAGGGAATGAGTTCGCAACTGGTAGTGGAACGTGCTGTTAAAGAGTTCCACCAAAAAGGAGTCAATATTATTTTCGGGCACGGAAACGAGTATTCGGAATACTTTAATAATATTTCTGATCAATATCCTGATATCCATTTTGTTAGTTTCAATGGAGATGCGAAAAACTCAAACACAACAAGCTTGAATTTTGAAGCATATGCAATGGGCTTTTTCGGAGGAATGATTGCAGGACATATGACAAAAACGGATATTGTTGGAATAATTGCTGCTTATGAGTGGCAGCCTGAAATTGAAGGTTTCTATGAAGGAGCAAATTACGAAAATGAAAATGTGAGAGTTCTAATTGAATATGTTGGCAATTGGGACGATGACAAAAAGGCGATAGGGAGCCTGAATAGTGTATTAGAGAAAAATGCAGATGTTATTTATCCTGCAGGTGATGGCTATAATGTTCCTGTCATTGAAAAAGTAAAAGAAAAAGGGCATTACGCGATTGGATACATATCAGACCAATCAGATCTTGGTGAATCTGTGGTATTGACAAGCACAGTTCAGCATGTTGATGCACTTTATGAGTTAGTTGCTGAAAAATTCAACGATGGCAAATTGAAATCAGGGAATTTATCATTCGACTTTCAAGATGACGTCATCACTCTAGGGAAATTCAGCCCCAATGTAGATAAGGAATATATAGATTTAATTAATGCTGCAATTGAAAAATACAAGAAAACAGGAAAACTACCGAATGAATAATCATCTATTGGAGGAAACAAACATGCAGACGACAGATAGAACATTAGAATTTATGCAAATGGCGATGAAATACATACCAGAGGCAAAACAACAATTTGATGAAGCTGGAATTGAGCTCTCACTAGAAATGATCCAGCCATTTATGACGTTGTTTACGAAAGTGATGAATGAAGCTTACGAAATGGGAAAAGCAGATGCTCTAAAGGAAATAGAATAAGCAGCATATATGTAAGAAAACCGGCATCGATATATTTATCTGAGCCGGTTTTTTTATGTGAAAAAAGATTTTTATTCCGCAAAGATTACTTTTTTAGAAATTGATTAATAATCGGGGTTACTTTTTTATACAAAGGCTTTAATTGATCTGTTGAATGGATGAGAATATCAATATTCTCCATAAGTTCTCCTATGTTGATGTTGTCTAGTAGCTTATGGTTGAATAGAGTAGCTGACTCCGGCTCCTCTTCTTTGTGCATTCTCTCTCTATCAAGAGTTCGAGCTCCGAACAGCCAATCGTTCTGATGATTTCTCTGGATAGCTGATTGGATCTGTTCCTCTTCAATCTCTTGTGAATCTGTTATTTTGTTTATATCACTTCTGTTTGAATGGCCTGAATTAAACATCAAGCGCGAGAATAAATCTGTCTCAGTGTTTGAATGCTCCCTGCCATCATTACTCATGCTTTCATGCCTCCTTTAATCTGTCTATATTAACGTATGAATTTTCAAGTACGTCCGTATAGGCAGGTATGTATAGAAATAATTTCATGAATGAAATTAAATGTTGCTTAGTTATACAAACATTTGATAAAATTAGTACCAAGTCATAATAATTGATAATAATATAAGTATGAGTTAAATTTAGATGATGAGCCCGTGTTAATTAATTATTAGCTATACTCTGAACTAAAGGAGTGGAGTCCATGAATGCAGGAATTATTGGAATCGGAAGATGTTTACCAGAAAGAATTCTCACAAATGCAGATCTTGAGAAAATGGTCGATACATCTGATGAATGGATAAGAACAAGAACTGGAATTGAGGAAAGAAGAATTGCCGATGATGAAACAAATACATCGGATCTTGCCTATGAGGCAGCAAAGAATGCGATTGCAAATGCAAAGATTTCTCCAGAAGAAATCGGTATGATTATTGTTGCGACAGTTACACCTGATCGGCCATTTCCATCTGTGGCTACGATCCTTCAGGAAAGACTTGGTGCTGTTAAAGCAGCAGCAATGGATATTAGTGCCGCATGTGCAGGATTTATGTATGGTATGATAACAGCAAAACAGTTCATTGAATGTGGATCCTATAAACATATTTTGGTTGTTGGTGTGGAGAAGCTTTCAAAAATTACGGACTGGGAAGATAGGAACACAGCTGTTTTATTTGGAGACGGTGCAGGTGCTGTTATCCTTGGTCCTGTTTCAGAAGGAAGAGGAATTCTTTCCTTTGACCTTGGTGCAGATGGGACAGGTGGAAAACATTTATACCAAGAAGAAAACATTATTATGAATGGTCGTGAAGTATTTAAATTTGCTGTACGACAAATGGGTGAAAGCAGTGTTAAGGTTCTAGAGAAGGCCGGCTTGTCTAAAGAGGATGTCGATTTCCTTATTCCGCATCAAGCGAATATCCGAATCATGGAGGCTTCCAGACAGAGACTGGAATTGCCAGTGGAGAAGATGTCAAAGACTGTACACAAGTATGGAAATACATCATCCGCCTCCATTCCCATTTCCTTAGTAGAGGAACTAGAGGCAGGGAAAATTAAAGATGATGATTTAATTGTAATGGTTGGTTTTGGTGGAGGCTTAACTTGGGGTGCAATTGCCCTGCGTTGGGGACGTTAATAACATGAATAAATTTCTCGCGTAAAGGAGATTTAATAAAATGAATAAGAGAAGAGTCGTCGTTACGGGGATTGGTGCTGTGACACCACTTGGAAATGATGCAGAAACGACATGGTCAAATATTATTGCAGGAGTATCAGGAGTAGGCCCGCTAACTAGGGTTAATGCAGATGAATATCCTGCTAAAGTAGCTGCAGAAGTAAAGGACTTTAATATTGAGGACTTTATTGATAAGAAGGATGCACGAAAAATGGATCGCTTCACACATTATGCGGTTGCTGCTTCAATGATGGCAGTGAAAGATGCCAACTTGACGATAAATGATGATAATTCCCATCGAGTAGGGGTATGGGTTGGATCAGGTATTGGCGGCATGGAGACGTTTGAAAATCAATTCGAGACATTTCTAAATCGAGGGTATCGAAGAGTTAGTCCGTTTTTTGTTCCGATGATAATTCCAGATATGGCAACAGGGCAAATATCGATTTCTTTAGGAGCTAAAGGATTCAATTCGTGCACAGTAACTGCTTGTGCAACAGGGACAAATTCCATTGGTGATGCATTTAAAGTGATTCAGCGCGGCGATGCGGATGCGATGATCTCAGGTGGAGCAGAGGCACCAATTACAAGAATGTCTGTAGCAGGCTTCTGTGCGAATACTGCCCTTTCAACTAACCCTGATATAAAGACAGCAAGCCGTCCATTTGATAAAAACCGCGATGGTTTTGTTATTGGAGAGGGTGCTGGCATTGTTGTACTAGAAGAATTAGAGCATGCACTAGCACGTGGAGCACATATCTATGCAGAAATCGTAGGCTATGGCGCCACAGGAGATGCCTATCATATTACTGCACCAGCACCAGCTGGTGAAGGCGGAGCAAGAGCAATGAAAATGGCCATTGATGATGCAGGTCTTAAGCCAGAGGAATTTGATTATATCAATGCTCATGGAACGAGTACCGACTATAATGATAAATTTGAGACATTGGCAATTAAAGAGGTATTCGGTGAACACGCATATAAAATAGCCATTAGTTCAACGAAATCAATGACAGGACATTTACTTGGTGCTGCTGGCGGGATAGAAGCTATTTTCTCTGTCCTTGCGATCAAGGATGGGGTTCTTCCTCCAACAATCAACTACGAAACACCAGATCCTGAGTGTGATTTAGATTATGTTCCGAATGTAGCAAGAAAGAAAGAAATTAATGCGGTCATCAGTAATTCCTTAGGGTTTGGCGGCCATAATGCAACAATCGCCTTTAAAAAATACGAATAGTCTTATATACACTGAGCCAAATCAATTTGATTTGGCTCTTTATTATTACTATTTTTATTTTTATAGGCTCTTTTTAAAAGAATGTTGTTTTTGAATAAGCTTTCTATTTACAAAAAGACTAGTTGATTGGAGCGGAAGGTGCGAGACTCCAGCGGGAGTAGTGGGACAGCTGAGATCCCGCAGGAGCGTGAGCAACGAGGAGGCTCAGCGCCCACCCCGCGGAAAGCGAGCATCCTGGAGCGGAAATCAACCTCTACGAATTCGTGTTAAAAGCAACAATGTTTGCGAAAACAGCCTATTTAAATTAGGAAAAACAAGAACAAATGAAAGAACCCTACCATATTCTGAATATAGAGCAATTGGCTGAACATGAAGCAGGTGGTGGTAGCATGGGGGTAGTTCGAACGGACAAATGGCTTGATGAAGAATTCGAGAAGCCTATGAGGATTTGTCAGAAGTTTATGGAATCCTTTCTAGAAGATAACCCAGATAAAATATACAATTATTTAAGAACATTTGGCATGTACAAACCTAATCGAAAGACATTTGCTAATTATCAGCAAATGAAAGAGTTAAATATTTGGGATTGTGCTGAAAAGATATTTGACAAGTATAAAAAGCAATGGAGAGGACCAGATATCCCCGTGTATATATTCCCAATAGCTTCAAGTAACGGTCTATTTACAAAGCAAGAGAATCGAAAATCAGGAGTAGCTTTTAAGGATAAACTCTTTCTCTTCATATCCCCATTCGAAGATGAACAAGAATTAGAAGCACTTTTTGTTCATGAATACCATCATATATGTAGATTAAAAAAACAAAACAAGCGTTTAGAAGAAGCGACCTTATTAGACTCGATCATTTTGGAAGGTTTAGCAGAGTATGCAGTAGAAACCTGCTGTGGTAAAAAGTACCGTGCAGATTGGTGTAATTATTATACTAGAAAAGAAATAAAAAACTATTGGGAGAAATATATACAAAAGGATATAGATGTTAATAAAAATCAGAGACTGCATGATGAAATTCTTTTCGGATATAAAGGATACCCAAAAATGATCGGATATGCTGCGGGTTATGAGATTGTATCTATGTTTAATAATAAGCGTGAAATAACAATAAGAGATTCATTTTCTCTGGATTCTAAACGATTTCTATTGGAAATGGAGTGAGAATATATTATGCATCAGGCAATGAAAAATGACTTTCTTGCCTGATTTTTTTTATATAAAAAACATAAAGAGTATATGAATTAAATACAATTCAAATTACATAGATTGTTATTAAAAATAGGAATATTTAAAAAACTTCTTGAATTCGTAATGTTTCTGTAATAATATACTATTAAATAATAAAGAAATTCCAATAAGGAGAATTTATTGAAATACTTTACAAATATTTCTCTATATCAAAATATGGAATTTTTTTGGGCAATATTCTTCAAATGATAGCAAAAAATGACAAAGGCTATTATTTTTTAGATGGACGGAGGGTATTATGACTGCATTATTAGAACTGAAAAACTTAAAAACATATTTTAAGAAAGAGAAAGTAATGATTCCGGCCGTTGATGGTGTTGATCTAAAAATACATAAGGGTGAAACAGTTGCATTAGTGGGAGAATCAGGTTCTGGGAAAAGTATCACATCACTATCGATCATGCGCTTAATTCCAAGCCCACCTGGGAAAATTGTTGATGGTGAAATTTTGTTTAACGGTCAAGACTTAGTAAAACTATCAGATAATGATATGTGTGGAATACGAGGCAACGACATCTCAATGATTTTCCAGGAGCCAATGACATCCTTGAATCCAGTTTTGACAATTGGTGAGCAAATCACTGAAGTTCTTATGTATCATCAAAAGCTAACAAAGACTGCTGCAAGACAAAAAGCAATTGAGATGCTTGAATTAGTAGGATTCTCAAGAGCAAAGGCACTGATTGATGATTATCCGCATCGCTTATCAGGCGGGATGAGGCAGAGAGTAATGATCGCGATTGCAATGAGCTGTAATCCGAAGCTGCTTATTGCGGATGAGCCTACAACAGCACTTGATGTGACGATTCAAGCACAGATACTTGATTTAATGAAGGAGCTAAGTAAAAAGTATAATACATCCATCCTCCTCATTACGCATGATTTGGGCGTTGTTTCTGAAATAGCTGATCGTGTAGTTGTTATGTATTGCGGCCAAGTAGTGGAAGAGGCATCTGTCGATGATTTATTTGACGAGCCTATGCACCCTTACACCATTGGATTAATGGGTTCCATTCCATCACTTGAAGGAGATTTGGAACGACTTTATTCCATAGAGGGTACCGTTCCTCCACCCGAACATTTTCCGGCAGGATGCAGATTTGCACCACGTTGTCCTCATGCGTTTGATCGATGCAGAAATGAAGCTCCAACACTAAGAAGAAATGGATCCCGATCAGTTCGCTGCTTTTTGCATGATGGAAAGGAGGCAACAGTATGAATGGAACAAAAGCTGAAATTATTGGTTCAAAGAAGAATACAAATGACTCGGAATACATTTTAGAAGTCAATGAACTAAAGAAGCACTTCCCAGTAAAAGCCGGATTTCTACAAAGAACGGTGGGATCAATTAAGGCAGTTGATGGTCTTTCTTTTAAAGTAAAAAGAGGAGAAACCATTGGTCTAGTAGGTGAATCTGGCTGCGGGAAATCAACTGCAGGAAGAACGCTTATCCGTTTGTATGAACCGACAAGCGGGGAGATTATTTTTAAAGGACGCAATATTTCGAATATAGGTGAGGGTGAGCTTCGCCGTAGTGTTCGAAAAGATATTCAAATGGTGTTTCAAGATCCGTATGCGTCATTGAACCCAAGGAAAACGTTGAAATCCATACTAAGTGAGCCAATGATTACCCATAATTTATACAGTTATAAAGAGAGAAATGAAAAGCTGCAAGATCTCCTTGATAAGGTTGGATTCAATCCATTATTTATTAATCGCTATCCACATGAATTTTCGGGTGGTCAAAGACAGAGGATTGGTATAGCTCGTGCACTTGCTTTAAATCCCGATATGATTATAGCAGATGAGCCTGTATCCGCTCTAGATGTATCCATTCAAGCACAAATTATTAATTTAATGGAAGACTTGCAAGAAGAGCTGAATTTAACATATGTGTTTATCTCTCATGACCTAAGTGTTGTCCGACATATAAGTGATAGAGTTGGAGTGATGTATTTAGGTAAAATCATGGAGTTTGCTAATAAAAGAGATTTGTATGATGAACCTCTTCATCCGTACACACAGGCACTTATGTCAGCCGTTCCTGTTCCTAAGAAAAAAGGGGTAAAGGCGAGGGAAAGAATTATCTTAAAAGGTGATTTACCAAGCCCGGCGAACCCTCCTCAGGGCTGTGTGTTCCACACAAGATGTCCAGCTGCAACCAAATTATGCAGCGAACAGGTGCCAGAATTTAAAGAATTAAAGAAAGATCATTTTGTTGCATGTCATTTATATTAATTAGATGGAAGAGTATTTCTGATATTTTTGTTCAGAAAATTTAAATAATTATTTACTATTAAGTGCTTAAGAACCTATTTAATGGAGCGAAGCATTTAGTATATAAAACCCTTTGAAGGGGGGCGATGCATTACAAACGTTCTCTAAAAATAGGAATTAGATCCAAAAAAATAAACCCAGGGGGGAAACGAATGAAAAAATCAGCATGGTTATTAGTGAGTTTAATGCTTGTATTATCAATGTTCCTTGCTGCATGTTCAGGCGGGCAAAAGACAAATGAACCAGCAGAACCAACAGAGGAAAAGCCGGCAGAAGAAACACCTGTGGCTGAAGAACCTGTAAGCAATGATCCAGTAGCAGGGGGAGACCTAATTATTGGTTCAACAGGCTCACCAACAATGTTTAACACCCTTTATTCAAGCGATGCTTCAAGCTCTGATATTGAAGGAATGATTTTTGATAGTTTAATGGGTTCTGATTTAGAATTCAACCCAGTTACTGATGGTGGATTAGCAGAAAAGTATGAGCCTTCTGAAGATGGAAAAGAATTCACGATTAAAATCGTTGAAAATGCCAAGTTCCATGATGGCGAGCCTTTAGATGCTGATGATGTTGTGTTTACATACAACATTCCATTAAGCCCTGATTATGATGGAGTACGTAAATCTTACTTCGAAAATATTGAAAAAGTAGAAAAAATTGATCAATATACAGTTAAATTCACTCTAAAACAAGTTGATGCACAATTCCCAGTTGTTAGTTTAGGATTCGGAATTCTTCCTGAGCATATTCTTGGTGATGTTCCAATCGCTGACATGGGTGAGCATGAGTTTAACACGAAAAACCCTATCGGCTCTGGTCCATTCAAATTTGAAGAGTGGAAAGATGGCGAGTATGTAAAGGTTGTTGCTAATGATGATTATTGGGATGGCCGTCCATACTTAGATTCTATCACTTACAAAATTGTTCCAGATGCAAACGCAATTCTTGCTCAACTTCAAGCAGGAGATATCCATTACTATGCTGGTATCGCTCAGCCTGACGTTCCAACTGTAGAAAGCTTTGCTGATGCAGCAAACCTACGCTTAGAGTCTGGCTTAGCATTATCTTACACATTCTTAGGCTTTAACCAACGTATTGAAAAATTCAAGGACAAAAATGTCCGTCAAGCGATTACACATGCAATCGATCGTAAAGCGATTGTTGAAAATGTTATGTCAGGACTTGGTGAAGTTGCACACGTTCCAGAAAGTCCATTAAGCTGGGCGTACAATCCAGATGTACCAAAGTTTGAATATGATGTAGAAAAAGCAAAACAAATGTTAGCAGATGCTGGCTGGACTCCAGGTGCAGACGGTATTCTTGAAAAAGATGGCGAAAGATTTACATTTGAATTGAAAACAAACCAAGGAAATAAAGTACGTGAAGATATTGCTGTTATTCTTCAACAGCAATTAAAAGAAGTCGGTATTGAAGTTAAACCTCAAATTGTAGAATTTAGTGCATTAATTGCAGATATCGATCCAGGTGTATGGAACTTTGAAGGAATCGTTCTAGGCTGGAGCCTAGGTGTCGACCCAGATCCAAGTGGTATTTTCCATACGAAAGAAATTGAAGCAGGTCTAAACTTTACTGGCTATTCAAATCCTGAGCTTGATAAGCTAATGGATGCACAGCTTCAAGAGCTTGATAAAGAAAAACGTAAAGAAATGATTGGACAAATCCAAGTAGGTCTTGCAGAAGATCAAGCATACTCATTCCTTTACTACCCAGAAGAATTCCGTGCTGTTCCTAAGAACCTAGAAGGCTATGAATTCCATCCGAAAAACCAAATGTACCACATCAACAAATGGTGGTTAAAAGCAGAATAATAAGTACTATAAAAAAGAAAAAAAGTAAGGGATGCTCACCCTTCCCTTACTTTTCCTTTGCTTAATATTTAATACTTAATACTGAAAATTCTACTGGTTAGATTGAATAGCCGAGTATTTTGAATAAACCGAAAAAATGAGAGGGAGAATAGACGATGGTCTCATACATTATTAGACGAACATTAATGGCTATTCCCTTGTTACTAGGAATTACCATATTATCCTTTGCAATTATAAAGGCTGCACCAGGAGGTCCAGTTTCAATGCTTATGGACCCTAGTATGAAGCCTTCTGATCGAGAAAAATTTGAAGAAAAATATGGTTTGAATGAACCTGTTCATATCCAATACTTCAAATGGCTCGGTAATATGGTTAAAGGTGACTTCGGAAACTCTTTAATCAAGCGTGGAGTACCTGTTAGTGAACTGATTATGAATAGGCTTCCAAATACATTATTATTGATGCTAGTTTCGACTATATTGGCAGCTTTGGTCGCCATTCCCTTTGGGATATATTCGGCGATGCGGCCGTATACGAAGCTTGATTACACAGTAACAGTTGGTTCATTCTTAGGTGTTGCAACACCTAACTTCTGGTTTGGGTTAATGTTAATTATGGTATTATCCGTTAACCTTGGCTGGTTCCCAACAGGTGGAGTATCCACATTGAATGCACCATTTAGTATTTGGGATCGAATTCACCATTTAATTCTTCCTGCGTTTGTTCTAGCAACAGCAGATACAGCTGCCTTAACACGTTATACAAGATCTTCGATGCTTGATGTGTTAAAGCAGGATTACATCCGGACGGCAATGTCAAAGGGTTTTAAAGAGAAGAAGGTCGTTCTAAAGCATGGATTAAGAAATGGGATGATCCCAATTATCACTTTATTCGGACTTATGCTCCCATCTTTCATTGGCGGAGCTGCCATTACTGAGAAAATATTTGCATGGCCAGGTATTGGTTCATTATTTATTGACTCTGCATTCCAAAGAGATTATCCAGTTATTATGGCATTAACAGTCGTTTCAGCCATTTTGGTAGTTATTGGAAATTTATTAGCAGACATTTTATACGCGATTTTTGATCCGCGTATTGAATATTAAGGAGGGGTTATCATGTCACAGAGCAATGTGGAAATTTCACAAGAGGAATTGCAACTAAACCCCAATTTAAAAGTTAAGCCTGATACATTAACAAGAATATTTTTTCGGAAGTTTATGATGAACAAACTTGCTGTTATCGGGGCTATAGTTTTGATCCTGATCATTTTAGCAGCAATATTTGCACCATTTATTGCACCATACAGTTTTGAACAGATGAACTTAATAGACAAGCTTAAGCCTCCGAGCAGCGAATATTGGCTTGGAACTGATCGATATGGTAGAGATATTTTTACACGTTTATTATATGGAGGACAAATATCTTTACTAGTAGGCTTTGGATCAGTAGCAGGAGCATTAATTGTTGGTGTGACAGTAGGTGCACTCGCCGGTTATTATGGTGGAATCATCGATGCGATTCTAATGAGGTTTGTTGATATTGTAATCTCAATTCCTAGCTTTTTCTTATTAATTACAATCGTTACAATTTTTAAGCCAAGTGTTGGTAATTTGATTCTCATCTTTGCATTAACGAGTTGGACAAGCACAGCACGTCTTGTCAGAGGAGAGTTCTTAACGCTTCGATCAAGAGAATTTGTCCTTGCATCTAAGACAATCGGAACCAAATCATACAAAATTATTTTTAGTCATATTTTGCCAAATGCAATGGGGCCAATTATCGTATCTGCAACATTACTAGTAGGGTCAGTTATCTTGGCAGAAGCTGCACTCAGTTACTTTGGATTAGGTATTTCACCTCCGACAGCCACTTGGGGCAACATGCTTCAAGATGCACAGAACTTTACAGTAATGACGACAGCACCATGGTACCCATTCTTCCCAGGATTGCTCATTTTATTGACCGTTCTATCCTTTAACTTTATCGGTGATGGTCTGCGTGATGCCTTAGATCCTAAATCAATTAATTAAAACAAAGGTTATGTAGAACAAAAAGTCTCCTCTATGAAGGGGACTTTTGTTGTTTTACAAGGTTAGCAACTGACTCTTCTTCTAATTTAGGAATAATTTTACTTCTGACTGCCCATACTGAATGACAAATAGTTTGTTGAAGTGGGGGTAAAAAGATGTTATATCTTCATGACGTTTGGGTGAATTGGTTTGAAGGTGAAGAAAATGGCTACAATGTTTGCCACTTTCATGAATGGCGCAAAGATGATGGTGTAGAATTGCTTGACCAGGTACCACTTATAAAAATTGATCCCATTTTATTTAATTACATTGAAAATGACTTATCAGAACTGCCTCAACAACTTTTGGATGACATTTATCAAAAGGCATATTTAAGAAAAAATCATGAACGTGTTCAATTGGAATATTGCTTTGTTGTATCAGATGGTGTTGGAATACTAGCTGTTGATACGATTGGTTATAATATTCCGATTCGTAAAAGCAGACTTATTCCAAGGCAGGAACAGCTTGCCTATGAAATGCTTGATAATCATGATCCTATTTCCTATTCATTCAATGACCAAAGAGCATTAAAAGATTTCCATATTCTCTCGCCTTCACCTGAGCTAATGAATGGTTTGACAAGAAAGGAAAGACAGCTTAAGCAATTATTGTTCATGGCACTAGATCAATTATTTTCTTCGAAAAATGTGGCAGAAGTGCGTTATTGGTATACAGAATGGAGTCCAGAGTTTTATGCGGAAATTCAGCAAATGGAATTTAATGAGGCATGGCTTCAGCTTTTTGAACAAAGTAAATACGGATGGACAAGCAAGCATGAGCAATTTTGTGAAAATCTAATTAAAGGTCAGCCATTCTTTGAAAAGCTATGGGAGATGGAACATGGACCGAAAGTAAATTAAAAAGGAGCTAGAATTAGCTCCTTTTTAATTTATCTTCTTTTTCGTCCCAACCCCATAGCGTTTTCCATTTTCTTCAGCATTTTATTTGCAACGACTTGTGCTTTTTCAGCGCCGCGGTCAAGAATTTCATCAAGCTCACTAGATTCCATTAGCTCAGCATATCTTTCTTGAATCGGTTTAATTTCATTAATCACTACTTCTGCTAAGTCTGCTTTAAAGTCTCCGTAGCCTTTTCCTTCATATAATCTTTCGAGTTCGCTTATTTCTTTTCCAGAGAATATGGAATAAATGGAAAGAAGATTGGAAACTCCTGGCTTGTTTTCTTTATCGTATTTAACAATCCCTTCTGAATCCGTAACAGCACTTTTAATCTTCTTTTCAATTTGCTTTAGATCATCCAGCAATCGAATAGATGCTTTCGTGTTTGGATCAGATTTACTCATTTTCTTTGTCGGTTCTTGTAAGGACATGATGCGTGCGCCAACTTTAGGAATGCGTACTTCAGGAATGGTAAAGATATCATTATATTTTTTATTAAATCTTTCAGCTAAATCACGAGTTAATTCGATATGCTGTTTTTGATCTTCGCCAACAGGAACAAGATCTGTATTATACAACAAGATATCAGCAACCATTAATGGAGGATAAGTTAAAAGTGCAGCTGAAACAGCATCTTTTCCAGCTGACTTATCTTTGAATTGTGTCATTCGTTCTAATTCACCGATATAGGAGATACATTGCATCATCCATCCAGCTTGAGCATGTGCCGGTACTTCTGATTGAATAAATAGGGTAGCCTTATCAGGATCAATCCCTACAGCTAAGTAAAGTGCAGCAAGACTGCGGATATTCTTCCTTAACTCAAGTTTGTCTTGTGGTACAGTAATCGCATGTTGATCAACAATGCAAAAATAACAATTGTATTCATTTTGTAATTCGACGAATTGCTTTAGAGCACCAATGTAATTCCCAAGTGTAATAGTACCGCTAGGCTGGATGCCAGAAAATATAGTTTTCATTATGTTCCTCCTTGTTATTGGCTAAAAGAAGTAGTCCTTGAATGGGATCTTATACTTTAGACGTGTATCTTCCTATAAGATAAACAGGTGTAGCAAAAAATAAACACAAAAAAGACCATTCGTTCCCTAAAAATAGGGACGAATGGTCCGCGTTGCCACCCTAATTACTCAAAATTGAGCCACTCTATAACCATGCAAAAAATTGCATGGAACCCTCTATAACGTGAGGTAACGTCATCAGACAGCTCAAAAGTCCATTCGATTTACCCGGTTGCTTGTTTTCACCATCCACAAGCTCTCTTAAAAACCGAAAATAAATGTACTACTCTTTATCATAGCCATTGCTTTTATTATATTAAATGTAATATTATAATATTTGGGTGTAAAAATCAATCTTTTTACAAATTGAGACATTCTTCTCTAAACTGTCGGTCTGTTTAGTTGAACAAGCCTTAATGGACGAAGTAATAAAAAGAGCGATTGATTTTTCTCCATAACAGGTAATTTTCTTATAAATTATTATATGAAAATATGCGAAAAATCACGAAAAATGACGAATTTAAAATTTTTTTTATGACTTATAAACACTTATTACATAAGTATTTTTTAAAAAATTTGATTGCTAGATTGCTATATAACAGAGAAAACCTACTTGCAATAAATTTTTAAACTATTTATAATAAACCTAACAAACGAATTCTTTACGAAATTGTTACAAATTTTACGAAATAATAACAACGCGAAATTTGGGGAATTTATTATAGTAGAATAAGAGTAAGAATAACAAACGTGTGTAATCTTTTGACTGCTTGTCATGATAAAAGGAATTACACTATGTGAGTACATCACTTACTTTTTGAGTTACTAGCAGATAGTCTGCTTATTTTTTCACCTAAAATTTACAGACTATTTAAGTAATATACCCACAGCGTACAGTTGTGTTTTGTGAATGAAATAAGTAAAGAACGTTTGGGTAAATAAATATAGGGGGTTTCATCCGTGAAGAAAAGATTATCGATCTTTTTTAGTATGTTGCTAGTTCTTAGCATGTTCCTTGCAGCTTGTGGCGGCAAAGATGATGCTGACAGCGGCGAGAAAAGCGGCGACAAAGACGCTGGAAAGTCTGATGTAGCGCAAGATTTAAGTGTGAATATCAACTCTGAACCACCATCTTTACACCCAGGATTAGCAAAAGATTCTACTTCTGGTACAGTACTTCGTCAAACATTCGAAGGACTTACTCGTGTTGGACAAGATGGCAAGCCTCATGAAGCAGCAGCAGAAAAAATTGACATTTCAGAAGACCAAACTGTTTATACTTTCACATTACGTGATGCACAATGGTCTAATGGTGACCCTGTAACTGCTAAAGACTTTGAATACGCTTGGAAATGGGCGTTAGATCCAAATAACCAATCTGAGTACGCATACCAACTTTATTATATTAAAGGTGGAGAAGATGCTAACTTAAATGGTGGATCAATGGATGATGTTGGTATTAAAGCAGTAGATGAGAAAACTCTTGAAGTTACATTAGCTAACCCAACTCCATTCTTCTTAGAATTAACAGCTTTCTATACTTACTTACCAATCAACAGCAAAATTGCTGAAGCTAACCCAGAATGGGCTAATGATGCTGGTGATGATTATACGTCTAACGGACCTTTCGTTATGACTGAATGGTCTCACAGTGACAAGATCCTTCTTAAAAAGAATGAAAAGTACTGGGATGCTGAAACTGTAAAATTAGAAAATATTGAAATGATTATGATTAACGATCCAAATACTGAATTATCTATGTTTGACAACGGTGAGCTTGACTGGGCTGGAGCGCCAACTGGTGCACTTCCAACTGATGCAATGCAAGCTCTTAAAGATCAAGGCACATTAGTAACACAATCAATTGCTGGTGTTTACAACTACAAGTTTAATACTACTGAAGGTCCAACAGCTAATGTAAATATCCGTAAAGCACTTGCACATGCAATGAACCGTCAAGAACTAATTGACAACATTCTTCAAGGTGAACAATTACCGGCTATGGGTATCGTCCCACCATCAATGTTCCCTGAAAATGAAAAAGGTTATTTCCCTGACAATGATGTTGAAGCTGCAAAAGAATTTTTACAAAAAGGTTTAGAAGAGCTTGGTTACAAAGATGCTTCTGAGCTTCCAGCGATCGTACTTTCTTACAACACATCTGAAGCACATCAAAAGATTGCACAAGCAATCCAAGATATGTGGAAGCAAAACCTTGGTATCGAAGTAACTCTTGATAACCAAGAATGGGCTGTATACCTAGATAAAGTACATGCTCTTGACTATCAAGTTGCACGTATGGGCTGGTTAGGCGACTTTAACGATGCAATCAACTTCCTTGAAATGTACCGTGATGCCGATGGTGGTAACAATGATACTGGATGGGAAAGCAAAGAATTCCAAGATTTACTTGCTAAATCTGCAACTGAAGGCGATGCTGATGCACGTCAACAAATGTTAAAAGATGCAGAAGCAATCTTCATGGAAGATATGCCAGTTGCACCAATTTACTTCTACACAAACAACTGGGTACAAAATGAAAGCTTAAAAGACGTTGTTGTTTCTGGTCTTGGTGATGCTCAATACAAATGGGCGTATTTTGAATAAAAATAGCTAATAGACGAAAGGTATATGGGGTATTAATATCCCATATACCTTCGTTTCGGCTTTGATGAAACTGTTTAGCTCCAAGTACTGCCGATTCTAGGTATAAGTCAATTCCTTTCAAAAGGAAAGAACACCTTGTGTAAGGAATTGACTTATGCTTGATGCAGATAATCGGCTGCTTGACGCTTTTCGTATTAAATTGGAGGTGTTAGTCAATGGCGAAATATATTGGAAAGCGCTTACTGTACATGCTTATATCTTTATGGTTGATCATTACAGCAACGTTTTTCTTCATGCGCATTGCACCGGGAAACCCATTTACATCTGAGAAACAGCTGCCTCCCGAGATTGAAGCCAATCTAAATGCTCACTATGGCTTGGATAAGCCTTGGTACGCACAATACGGGGATTATTTATTGAAGGTAGTAAAATGGGATTTTGGTCCATCATTTAAGTATAAAAGTCAAACGGTTAATGATTTAATTAGTGAAGGTTTTCCTGTATCATTCGTACTTGGTATGGAAGCAATCTTTTTAGCAGTTGCCTTTGGTCTCATTCTAGGTATTATAGCTGCATTAAGGCATAATAAATGGCAGGATTACACGGCGATGATTATTGCAGTAGCAGGTATTTCCGTTCCATCCTTTATTATGGCAACCTTTTTACAATATTTCCTAGCAATTAAAATGGGGATATTCCCAGTAGCTCGTTTTGAAACATTTATGCATACTGTCCTGCCAGCTCTGGCATTAGCTTCAACACCGATGGCATTTATTGCCCGATTAACTCGTTCAAGTATGTTAGAAGTAATGAGTAATGATTATATTAAAACAGCGAAGGCAAAAGGTCTTAGCCAAGGGGTTATTACCGTAAAGCACGCAATCCGTAATGCACTTTTACCTGTTGTAACATATATGGGGCCATTAACTGCAGGGATTTTAACAGGAAGTTTCGTTATCGAAAGAATCTTTGGTATTCCTGGTTTAGGTGCTCACTTCGTTACAAGTATTACAAACCGTGATTATACGGTTATTATGGGTGTGACAGTGTTCTATAGTATTATATTGCTCGCATCTATTCTCCTTGTTGACATCGCATACGGAATCATCGACCCACGAATCAAACTTGCCGGTGGGAAGAAAGGAGAGTAAATTATGCAGATCTCGAAAGATAAATTCCAACTCGTTGGTACAAAAATTTCTGAAGCTGAAAAAATCTCAAAACCTAGTCTTTCTTTCTGGAAAGACGTATTTATCCGATTCCGAAAAAATAAGCTTGCTATGTTTGGATTAATATTATTAGCAATATTAATCTTTATGGCAATCTTTGGACCATACATGACTGAATACGATTATCGAACAAACGACTTAACAAATAAAAACCAAGCGCCATCTTCTGAGCACTGGTTTGGCACCGATGACCTTGGACGTGATGTTTTCGCACGTACATGGGAAGGCGCACGAATTTCTATCTTCATTGGGGTTGCTGCTGCACTTATTGATTTATTCATTGGTGTATTATGGGGCGGTATCTCAGGTTATAAAGGCGGACGTACAGACGAAATGATGATGCGTTTTGCAGACGTTCTATACGGAGTTCCTTACCTATTGTTAGTAATCTTATTAATGGTTGTACTAGGTCAAGGACTAGGAACGATGATTCTTGCAATGACCATTACTGGGTGGATCAATATGGCTCGGATTGTACGTGGACAAGTATTATCATTAAAGAGTCAAGAGTATGTACTAGCAGCTAAGACACTTGGTGCAAATACGAATCGAATTATGTTAAAACATTTAATTCCAAACTCAATGGCACCAATTCTTGTTACGATGACATTAACAATCCCAAATGCTATTTTTACTGAAGCATTCTTAAGCTTTATCGGGTTAGGCTTAACACCGCCACTTGCCAGCTGGGGAACAATGGCAAATGACGGACTGCCTGCTATTAGATACTATCCATGGCGTCTATTTTTCCCTGCAGTATTTATCAGTTTAACGATTTTTGCGTTTAATGTTGTTGGAGACGGCTTACGTGACGCACTAGACCCAAGACTTCGCAAATAATTCGAAAAGCGGAGGCGGCTTGCTAGAGGGGCGACAAGCTTAAGGCGAGCTGGTAAGAAGACTGTACTTTAGTCTTCTTGGCAGATTGACTTAAGACCTCGAGGCCCTAGACGCCGTAGTTAGACAAGGGAGTGAGAATATGGAAAAAATACTTGAAGTAAAAGATTTAGAAGTCTCATTCCAAACTTATGGAGGATCAGTTAAAGCGGTTCGTGGTGTAAGCTTTGACCTTCATAAAGGTGAGACACTTGCCATTGTAGGTGAATCAGGGTCTGGTAAGAGTGTAACCTCCCAGACGATTATGAAATTAATTCCCATGCCTCCTGGCAAAATTTCTGGCGGTCAAATTCTCTTCAATGGAGACGATATTGTACCTAAAACAGAAAAACAAATGGAAAAGATTCGTGGAAAAGAAATTAGCATGATCTTCCAAGATCCTATGACATCTCTGAACCCAACGATGAAAATTGGCACCCAAATTATGGAGGGCTTAATTAAGCATCAAAATATGTCTAAGCAAGCGGCAAAAACACGTGCTGTGGAATTGCTTACACTTGTTGGGATTCCAATGCCAGAAAGACGTGTTAATCAATATCCTCATGAATTTTCTGGTGGTATGAGGCAGCGTGCAATGATCGCCATTGCACTAGCAGCTAATCCTAAGCTATTAATCGCTGATGAACCGACAACAGCATTGGATGTTACGATTCAGGCGCAAATTCTTGACTTAATGAAGGATTTGCAAAGCAAAATGGATACATCGATTATTTTCATTACTCATGACCTTGGTGTTGTTGCAAATGTTGCTGACCGTGTAGCAGTTATGTATGCAGGACAAATTGTTGAAATGGGTACAGTTGATGAAATTTTCTATGATCCACGTCATCCTTACACATGGGGATTATTAGCATCCATGCCTAGTTTGGATAATGATAACAAGGCAGAACTTGCTGCGATTCCTGGTACACCACCAGACTTAACAAACCCGCCAAAGGGCGATGCGTTTGCAGCTAGAAATCAATTCGCACTTGCGATTGATTTTGAAGAAGAGCCGCCAATGTATCAAATTTCTGAGACACATTTTGCAAAAACATGGCTTCTTCATCCAGATGCACCAAAGGTTGAGCCGCCTGAAGCTGTGAAAAAGCGGATACGTCAATTATCCTCTACATTTGATCAACCTGTCCTTGTGAAGGAGGGTAAATAGAAATGGCTGACAAATTATTAGAAATTAAGAATTTAAAGCAGCATTTCGATGTTGGAAAAGGAAACGTAGTAAAAGCTGTTGATGGAGTTACCTTTGATATTTTTAGAGGGGAAACATTAGGGCTTGTAGGTGAATCAGGATGTGGTAAATCCACTACTGGTCGTACCATTATCCGTCTATACGATGCTACAGATGGTCAAGTTCTTTTTAATGGCGAAGATGTTCACGGGAAGAAATCTGCGAAGGAACTAAAAAAGTTTAATCGTAAAATGCAAATGATCTTCCAAGATCCTTATGCCTCACTTAATCCGCGTATGACTGTCTCAGACATCATTGCAGAGGGTATCGATATCCATGGTCTTGCAAAAGACAAGAAAGAGCGGATGGAACGAGTGTATGAGTTATTGGAAACAGTTGGCTTAAATAAAGAGCATGCCAATCGTTACCCACATGAATTCTCCGGTGGTCAAAGACAGCGTATTGGAATTGCTCGTGCACTAGCTGTTGACCCAGACTTTATCATTGCTGATGAGCCAATCTCAGCGCTTGACGTTTCTATTCAGGCACAGGTTGTTAACTTGATGAAGAAGCTTCAGCGTGAAAAAGGATTAACATACTTATTTATTGCCCATGATCTTTCAATGGTTAAGTATATTAGTGACCGTATCGGTGTAATGTATTTTGGAAAGCTAGTTGAGCTTGCAACAGCAGAGGACCTTTACAACAACCCAATGCATCCGTATACTCAATCATTATTATCAGCGATTCCACTTCCAGATCCTGAAACAGAGCGAACACGCACACGTAAATCATATGATCCGAAAGTTCATAATTATAGTGATGATGAGAAACTTGAAATGCGTGAAATTGCCAATGGTCATTTTGTTTACTGTTCTGAGAAAGAAGAAAAGCAATATAAAGCACAATATAAGAAATAAGAAAAAACGATCTCAAAATGAGATCGTTTTTTCTTATTTCCTTTTACCGCCGACAGCTTTCCAACCGACCTGTACCTTTGCAGATTGATCGACAAATTCTGTTCTCTTTTTCCCGCCAAATAGGCTGTTTCCAATGCCATTTGTAATGACACCGATTGTAGCTGTTAAACCTACAATTAGTAATGCAACAATGATTAAATCAGTTATGTATCCACCCATGATAAACCCCCATTATTCTATTCACAATAAGATTGAAAGTATCAAAAGTATTCTCCTATCCCTATTGTATTAGAATTTTCAAAGTATTGAAAGGGGAAAAACAATAAATCGGTCATTTGATTATGACTTTTTTGTATGTTAATTTTATTAAAACTAAGGCTCTTTACTAAAAAGTTAGATGTTTATTGAACAAATGGTGTGAATGAGAACCGTTGGCAAATTTGGTTGATTGGAGCGGAAGGTGCGAGACTCCTGCGGGAGCGGTGGGACAGGTGAGACCCCACAGGTGCTTTAGCACCGAGGAGGCTCACCGCCCACCCCGCGGAAAGCGAGCATCCTGGAGCGGAAATCAACCTCTACCAATTAGTTTCTCATTAGCAACAATGTTTGCGAAAACAGCAAAAACTAAAAAGGAGAGATCATGATGAATTGGTATGAAAAGCTCAATCAATATTTCCCTGTTGAGGAAATGAAATCAAAAGAGCATATGGAAACATTATTAAAGGAACACCCTGAAGATTATCATAAGGATGAAGGCCCGTATCATGTCTTAATGTATGCTGAACTTGATAGCTTTGTATTCATTGATTATTTATACATCTCTAAAGAATCACGCGGACAAGGCTTGGGACATCAATTACTGGAGAAACTTAAGAAAAAAGAAAAGCCAATTATTTTAGAAGTTGAGCCAATTAATTATGAAGATACAGATACAGAAAAAAGGCTGCGGTTTTATAAAAGAGAAGGCTTTGAGCATGCTAGTTCCATTGGATACAGAAGACGTTCGCTTGCCACTAAAGAAATGAATGAAATGGAAATACTGTACTGGGCACCAAATAATGAAAGTGAGGAATTAGTCTTTAAAGCCATGCAAAAGACATATGAAATGATTCATACGTATCGTGACACCCATTTTTACGGGGAATCATACCAGCCAGTTGATGAGGTACTTACTTTTGAAAAGGATAAAGCTGGTGAAGATATATTAGATGAAATTTAATGTCTTTCATGGTCAGAAATGTTTTCGTTTCTTGCTTTTAATTGAGAAACGAAAAAAACTTTTCGTATAAATGAAACTTTTTTGCTCCTCATACGTCTTATATTATAGGTTTACAAAAATGAACATTTGATTAAATTTAAAAATACTGTATCACTTTAATTCTAAAAAGATATACCAAAGCTATCATACTTAGTGTATAATATCTTATATAAATTACTTGATTAAAGTAATTTTAATTTAGGATTAGCTCGTATGTTCATTAATAAACAAACCAAATTCTATATAGAGTGTTTCGATATGTCAATAATAAAGGAGTGAATTTGTAAAATGGTCACATTATACACTTCACCAAGTTGTACATCATGCAGGAAAGCTAAATCATGGTTGGAAGAACATGAAATAGCTTATAAAGAAAGAAACATTTTTTCAGAACCACTTTCAATTGAAGAAATCAAAGAGATTCTTCGTATGACTGAAGATGGTACAGATGAAATTATTTCCACACGCTCAAAAATATTTCAAAAATTAGATGTAAACTTAGAAGCTATGCCATTACAGGATTTATTTGAGTTGATTAAGGAAAATCCAGGTTTGCTGCGTCGTCCAATTATCCTGGATGAAAAACGTTTACAAGTTGGATACAATGAAGATGAAATTAGACGATTCTTACCAAGAAAAGTACGCACATTCCAGCTTCGAGAAGCTCAGCGCTTAGTAAACTAAATAGAAACCAAAAAAGTTTCTTCTCAAAATGTAACAAGTTATCCTTACTTACTTCTAATAAAAGACCTTCTTTCTACGGACGGAAGGTCTTTTTTGTAGTCTGTTTTCGTAAAGATTGTTGCTTTCTAATACAATTTCATCTAATTCTCTGAGTTGATTGGAGCGGAGGGCGCTTGACTCCTGCGGGAATGGAGGGAAGCGTGAGACCCCGCAGGCGCTCGCGCCGAGGAGGCTCACGTCACTCCCCGCGGAAAGCAAGTGCCCGCAGCGGAAATCAACGGGCTACATTGTAAGGCAAAAACAACGATATTTGCGAAAAGAGCCTTTTTGTATTAGATAAGCTATTTAGTTTGTGAAAGTTAATAATCTTTGATAAAATACAAAGAAATCAAATAGGCATTTAACGGTTTTTATAAAGTTGTGACATTTTCATTCCCTTTATACGCTTTTTGTCATAAAATAAATGTACAAGGCGCAATAACAATTACCTTCTTTAAAAAGGGATGAACCCTATATTGGTAATGAAGACTTCACAATAAATATATGGGGTATTTAATCCCTTCAACTAATTCCACAGAAGGGAGAGTTGCAAAATGGAAATCGAACGAATTAATGACAATACAGTAAAGTTTTATATTTCTTATGTTGATATAGAAGAAAGAGGCTTTGAACGTGATGAGATTTGGTATAATCGTGAACGAAGTGAAGAACTTTTCTGGGAAATGATGGATGAAGTTCATCAAGAGGAAGAATTTACTATTGAGGGACCGCTTTGGATTCAAGTTCAGGCTTTAGATAAGGGCTTGGAAATCTTAGTGACAAGGGCGCAGCTATCTAGGGATGGTCAGAAGCTTGAGCTTCCTATATCTGATGAGAAGCTAAATCATCTTCCAGTAGATGAGCGTATTGAAGAACTCCTTGATCAGCATTTCAATCCTGTATTGGATGAAAATGAAATAGAGTTTGAAGAAAATCTTGATTTCCTATTAACATTTGCAGACTTTGAAGATCTCATTTCTCTTTCAAAACGTGGCGGCTTAGATTCTATTCCGACAAAGTTATATTCATTTGAGGGAAAATATTATTTATTTGTAGAGTTTCCTGAAGAGGAATTTGAAGAAGAAGATATCGATAATTTATTATCCATTTTACTTGAATATGGATTAGAAACACAAAAAACGATTCATCGTATTGAAGAATATGGCAAGTTAATCATCGAAGAAGACGTTTTTGCTGAATTAAGAAAGTACTTTTAAATAGAAGAACCGATTTCATAAATGAAATCGGGTTTTTTTATGAAAAATGGCAGGTGCTAAAAGTGAAGAATACAGTTAGAATTGGCTTATTTCTTAGTATATTGGCAGGATTTATCTTTGTCTATGATCACTATATTGATCCAAAAGCGGGCTATCTAGGCTATGTAAGTATACTAATGTCAATGTCAGTGGTTTTTATTGCGTTTGTTATCTTTCTTGAAAATCGCCATCCAGCGCAAACACTTACATGGTTAGTTGTATTAGGAAGTTTTCCGCTAGTAGGATTTATTTTCTATCTATTATTTGGAAGAAACTATAAAAAGGAAAAGATGTTTAGACGCAAATATATCCTAGATAAACAAGCTTTTCTTCGGATTGAAGGTGAAATTGACCCGATTAATGAAGAGAAAATGAAGCAAATGGGTGATAATCAAAGAAAACTATTTTATTTAGCACAGAACTTGGGACATAGTCCGATCTCATTTGCTACGCAAACGCAAGTATTGACCAATGGTGAAGAAACGTTCCAAGAGATTCTGCAATCATTGAGAAAGGCCACTCATCATATCCATTTGGAATACTATATTGTACGTCACGATGCAATTGGCCAAGAAATAAAAGAGGTTCTCATTCAAAAGGCAAAGGAAGGAGTTAAAATTAGATTCCTGTTTGATGCTGTTGGATCTTGGCAATTGTCCAAAAAATATATTAATGAGCTGCGCCAAGTAGGAGTAGAGATTATTCCATTTGGTCCTGTTAAGCTTCCCTTTCTAAATAATAAAATTAATTTCCGCAATCATAGGAAGATCATCGTTATTGATGGAAGTATTGGCTTTGTAGGTGGATTAAATATTGGAGATGAGTATTTAGGCCGTGATAGTAACTTTGGCTTTTGGCGTGATACCCATATGATGCTGAAAGGAGAGGCCGTAAGAAGTCTTCAGCTCATTTTTCTTCAAGATTGGTATTATATGACGAATAAAAATATTTTATCTGCCGATTATTTATCACCTGATTTGGAAGAAAACATCCATGGCGGGGTACAATTGATCGCTGGGGGACCAGATAATGAGTGGAGCGTTATCAAGAACATTTTCTTCTCAATGATTACATCAGCTGAGAAATCTGTCTGGATTGCCTCCCCATATTTTATACCTGATGAAGATATTTTCTCTGCTCTAAAAATAGCTGCGCTTAGTGGGGTAGATGTCCGATTACTGATGCCCCATAAACCTGATAAGAAAATAGTTTTCTTTGCATCTAGATCCTATTTTCCAGAGCTGTTAGAAGCAGGAGTGAAAATTTATGAATATAAAAAAGGCTTTATGCATAGCAAGATCGTTATTGTTGATGAGGAGCTAGCATCTATCGGAACATCTAATATGGATATGAGAAGTTTTCACTTGAATTTCGAAGTAAATGCATTTTTATATCGAACAAGAAGTACGCAAAAATTAGTAAAAGAATATTTAAATGACCTAAAGCAATCAAGAAAAATTGAAATTCATAAATTTAAAAGAAGACATATTGGCTACCGAATTATCGAATCTACCTCAAGATTGCTATCACCGTTTTTATAGAACCTAGTCTAATGAAAGGCTAGGTTTTTTTTGACTAAAAAAGAAGGTTTTTGTCATTGTCTGGCGAACTATAGTAAGCAAAGAAAGGAGATGAGGAATTGCTTGTTTCAAAAACAAAGCATGGAGATTGGTTTAGCTTGGCTGTTAGGTATAACCAAGAACAATTACAGGAGCTGAGGAAAACGGAGCTTTTCTATTGTCCAGAATGTGGAGAACAGCTTATTTTAAAAATTGGTTCAAAAAAGATCAGCCATTTTGCCCACAAGCAAGGTGCTGCTTGCTCCAATTATTATGAAAGAGAATCAGATTATCATTTAAGGGGGAAAATTCTCCTGTATGAATGGTTGTCGTCAATGGGGTTCAAACCAATTCTTGAACCATATTATAAAGAAATTTCACAGCGGCCAGATATTAGCTTCGTCTACAATAATGTGCAGTATGCGCTCGAGTATCAATGCTCTATTATTCCGGAAGAACTATTTATTAAAAGGACAAATAATTATTTAAAGGCAAACATAACCCCCATCTGGATTATGGCCGGGAAAAATATTAAGCGTAAAGGGAATAATAAGGCATCACTTTCTGGATTTGATTATCTATTTCTCTCAAAAGCCTCCCAAAAGTGGAGAATTACCGCATTCTGCCCAGTTACAAATACCCTCGTTAATCTGCATAGCATTTATCCAATTACAATAAAAAATATTATAACCCAATTTTCAATTACAGATCTCAAGGCAGCGACTATAATGCATTTACTTGAGCCAATAGGTATTCAGCGATTCCAACTTGAAGATTGGCAAAATGAGATTAGAAAAGGGAAAAATATCAGTCCCCTATATGGAACACCACAAAACAAATTCCTTCAGGAACTATATAGAAATGCCCTCATACCCTCATATCTTCCACCAGAAATTGGACTGCCGGTTTTCCATGCGCCATTTATTGAAACACCTGCTATACAGTGGCAGAGCTATTTGTATATAGATGTCCTTAATCAACATAGAGAATTTACAATCGAGCAGGTATATCATTCTTTTAAGAAAAGGGTATGGAGCGGAGAGATCAAAATCCGGAAATTACCTTTGGTGAGAGAGGGGAATGCCCTAATCGCGGTAAAAGAATATCTCCATCTCCTTGTTCAAGTAAATTTTCTTCAAGTTGTAAGGGGCAATCGCTTGCAGAAAGTAAATACGAAACAACTAGCAGTCAATCAAATTCAACAAGAAAAGATGGAAAGAGATTTTTATCATAAGTATGGCAAAATAATTATAGATAGCTTAAATGAGGCACAATAATAATGATGGAAGGGTATTCCGAATATAATAGAAAAGTGAGGAAACTATTAAAAGGAGGATATTGATCTTAAGGGTAGAAGTATTCAAGAGTGGTTTAATTTTTTGAAAGTCGAAATGTTGAACGGAGGATGAAATGATGGCGAACGAAACAACAGTAAAAAGACTTCCAAGCAGAAGTGAAATTCCAGTGGAGGAAACATGGCGGTTGGAAGATATTTTTGCTAATGATGAAGAATGGGATAAGGAGTATAAGGAAGTAAACGCATTTATTCCTGAAGTAGCCAAGTACCAAGGAAAATTGGGAGAAAGTGCAGAGTTGCTATATGAAGCACTTCAAGCCCAGGATCATCTGTTGGAACGTCTCTCGAAGCTTTATACATACGCACATATGCGTTATGACCAAGATACGACGAATTCCTTCTACCAAGGTATGGATGACCGAATCAAAAACTTATATACACAAGCAGCCAGTAGTCTTGCCTATATTGTTCCAGAGCTTCTTGCAGTTGATGAAGAGAAAATCAATGGCTTTTTGGAAGAAAAGGAAAGCCTGCAAGTTTATAAGCAATCATTAGCGGAAATTAATTTGCAGCGGCCACATGTTCTTTCTGCTGAGGCTGAAGCCTTGCTTGCACAAGCTTCAGAAGTATTAGGTGCCTCAAGCAATACATTTGGCATGCTTAATAACGCTGATCTTGAATTCCCATCCATTAAAGATGAGAATGGAGAGGAAGTAGAGGTAACTCATGGACGTTACAGCCGTTTCCTTGAAAGTGATGATCAGCGTGTGAGGCATGATGCGTTTAAAGCTGTGTATGAGACATATGGTAAATTCCGTAATACATTTGCAAGTACGTTAAGCGGAAATGTGAAGAATGATAATTTCAATGCGAAGGTTAGAAATTATCGCTCAGCACGCCATGCGGCTTTAGCAGCGAATAATATTCCAGAGTCGGTGTATGAGAATCTTGTTCAAACGGTTAATGACCATTTGCCTTTATTGCACCGCTATATCAAACTGCGTAAAAAAGTGCTTGGTCTTGATGAACTTCATATGTATGATCTTTATACACCGCTTGTAAAAGAAGTGAAAATGGAAATCAAGTATGAAGAAGCAAAGGAATTGATACTAAAAGGGCTTGCACCTCTTGGTGATGAATACTTAAATGTATTAAAAGAAGGCTTTGATAATCGCTGGGTTGATGTGCATGAGAATAAAGGGAAGCGTAGTGGCGCTTATTCATCAGGTTCATATGGGACAAATCCATACATCTTGATGAACTGGCAGGACAATGTCAATAATTTGTTTACACTTGCGCATGAATTTGGACATTCCGTTCATAGCTACTACACGAGGAAAACACAGCCATATCCTTATGGAAACTATTCGATTTTCGTTGCTGAGGTGGCATCAACCTGTAATGAATCGCTATTAAATGATTATTTGCTAAAGACAATTGATGATGATAAAAAAAGGTTATTCCTTTTAAATCATTATCTGGAGGGCTTTAGAGGAACGGTTTTCCGTCAAACGATGTTTGCTGAATTTGAACATCTCATTCATCAAAAGGCGCAAAACAATGAGGCATTGACTGCCGATGAATTAACAAAAGAATACTATGCTCTTAATAAAAAATACTTTGGCGAAGACGATCTCATTATAGATGAGGAAATTGGATTAGAATGGTCTCGAATTCCGCATTTCTATTACAATTATTATGTATATCAATATGCAACAGGATTTAGTGCGGCAACAGCATTAAGCAAGCAGATTCTAGAAGAAGGAAAGCCTGCTGTCGATCGATATATAGAGTTTTTGAAGTCAGGAAGCTCAGATTACCCAATTGAGGTATTAAAGAAAGCAGGAGTCGATATGACAAGCTCGAAAGCAATTGAGGATGCTTGTAAAGTATTCGAGGAAAAACTAAATGAAATGGAAAATCTGCTTAGTAAATAAATTGGGCTGAAATGACCTGTGGGTATGCAAAATAAAAAGGTGAGCTGCTGTATCGTTTACCTTTTTAACGCTATATCCACAGGACTTTTTTAGGTTAAAATCCTTTAAACCTTTTCCGATCATTAATAAAGACAAAAAAAATTAGAACAGATAAAAATAAGATGGGTGAGCTGATATAAATCGGAAACATCTTCATTAAACCCAAAATATTTAATACAAAGGAGAACACAATAAAAAGGAGCATTAAGGCAATGGTTAGCTTTTTCACTTCTACACTCCCCCCAATTTTTTTACATATGAGTCAAGCTTAATCCATTTTATGCGGTTGTCTCTGTTTTATGAATAGATATGACAATATTGTGAAGGAATACACAAACTGATTGTTGTTGAAATTATTACATGGTATATTGGTGACATGAAGTTGATCACAAACAAACATTTACCCCTTTGTTTGGGTCGTGAAAGATTTCTCCCATCCCCTTTGTTCGATAATAATAATAGAAAACGACCATGCTTCGTAGGCATGGTCGTTTTCTTGCTTGTTAGAGGATATATCCTATTTAAGCTTGATTGTTATACTTCCAAAACATCCCGTATTTAACCGGGATTTGTTCAACTATCTGCTTTAATTGCAGTTTCTTCATTTCTCTTTCAACTTCATTAATGGGTAAATTATATACAACAGCAATTTCCTGAGACGCAACAAACTGAAAATATTGTAAAAATGACTCCAGTGGTGGAAGAACAGAGCGCTCCGGCTTTTTCATTAACATTTCTTCTAATATTTGTTCATACACTTCATATGGATAATTACCAGTAATCTTAATGCCTTCCTCTTCAATATTTTCATTAAAGAAGACGAGTGTAGGGATTTCCATCACTTCCATTTCGGAAGTGATTTTCAAATCACATTGAAATGCTTTTGCGGCACTTTCGGAATGAATATCAGCGATAAATTCATCGACATCCAGCCCAATTAATTTTGCACACTTCTTTAATACATCAAAGCTTGAAACATTCTGTTTTTCCAAAAACAGCATTTCTTGCAATTTTCGTAAATACCTGATTCCGGCTCTTCTTCCTTGTAGCTCTGCAGCTTTAATTGCAATGGATGCGAGATGTGGGGAGGAAATTGGATTTTCCAACCAAAGGTTCCCATCACATGACATTCCGGATCGACTAGCCGTTTTTTCCCAAAGATCAGCCATGCTTTCAAAATTTTGCTTTCTGGCCATATTCAATGTGGCTAATCTGCCGCTTAAGACATGCTTAATAGAAAAATAACGGCCATATTCAATCATAAGCTTTTTAAGAATTGGTTCAAGTGCCCAGCACTCTGGACAAAGAGGATCAATGAACATGTACAATTCAAGTGGCTTTCTCTCACTGCCATGACAATGAGGAGATGTCGGCTTTGATTCGAATGATTCCTGATTGTTCACAAGTTCTCACCTTTCATCATTTCATTTTCAGATGTATTAATCATATGCTGTGCAGTTAAAAAGAGCCTTGAATAAAAGTCTTCACGGACTGGTCCAACAAGCTCCACTTCATCCATTGCCTCATTCATGCATGTAAGCCATGCCTTTGCTCTTGTTTCGGTAATCTCAAAGGGCATATGCCGAGCACGGAGCATAGGGTGTCCATGTTCAGATGTATATAAGGGGGGGCCTCCTAAATATTGAGTTAAAAATTGCTTTTGCTTTCTAGCAGTTTCCGTAAGATCATTTGGGAAAATGGGAACGAGATCAGGATGTTGCCCAACACGGGTGTAAAAAGCCTCAACAAGCTGGTGAAGCTTATCTTCACCGATCGCATCGAACGGTGTATGCATTTTCTCGACCATATGAATGCTCCTTCTTCATGATATGCAGTTTAGTAGTACTATCTGCTGAATTACCTATATTCTATCAATGAGTGATTTATATCTCAAATAAATAGCTTACAAAAGCCATTTAGTTAATTACTTCACTGGTTATTTCTTCATGCAAAAAGGATTGTTCAATTAATCAGACCAACCATTTATTTTTTCACTCATAAAAAATCCGTCCATTGCGAGCAATTAGACGGATTATGAATAGGCTTAATCAAGCAAGGAAGCTGTTTTTAATTTTTTGTACGTAATTTTGAGTTTCTTTAAAAGGTGGAACACCATTGTATTTATCTACATTCCCTGGTCCAGCATTATAAGCTGCAAGGGCTAAATCGATATTCTCATCATATTTATTTAACATTTGCCGTAAATACTTTGCACCGCCATTTACATTTTCCTGTGGATCAAAAATATTTTTGACACCGAGGCCTTTAGCGGTGTCAGGCATTAATTGCATGAGGCCTGATGCACCTGCAAAACTTACGGCATTTGGATTGAAATTCGATTCCTGCTTTATAACGGAATGAAGCAGCTTCACTGGAATATTATATCGTTCTGCTGCCTTTTCAATCATTTCATTGAAGTCCTTATTTGAGCTAGTAAGCTTTGTTAATTGAAAAGGAGGCAGTGTGGCCCCCCCAAGAGCAGGAACAGATGTGTTTAAATCAGTTTCTAATAAAGCGATCGATCCTAGCTGAACTTTTGAAAGCTCGGAAGATGTTGAGGAATTCTCATCTGATAAAAATTCAGTAAGAAGTTCCTGGAATAGCGAATTTGAATCAGAGGCTGCTTCCGAACGATTAAAACCTTTTAAAGCCTGTAATTCAAGTGCGACTTTCAATTGCTCGACATTCATAATAAGTATCTCCTTTTATTAACCGTTTTGCTGCATATATTTTACGTTATAGAACCGTTTGATTTTGTTTTCAGTCTCCCGTAGGGGAATGCTTAACTGGGTGAGCAAGGCCTCAAATACTGCTTGGCCTTTTTTTCTGTTGCTTACCTCATATTCTATCTCAAAATCTTCTATATTTAAATAGTAACTATTGTCTAAAACGACTAAGCCCTCTTCGTATTCAGTTTCAGCCCTCTTTGTTGTTAATGAGCCAAAATATTGCAGCTTATCAGGATCAATATGCATGTTTGTGATCATCTTTCTTATAGGCAGATTGCGTAATTCTCCTGTTTTGAACATTTCTTCTGCTAATAATGCATCAAGTATTTCATTCGTTTCTAAGAGACCGTCCGGGTGTGGTTGTTTTAAGGTTAGTTCATATTGCTCCTTTTTTCTTCTAATCCGAAGGGCAGAGCCTTGTTCTTTTAATTGAAAATCAGGTGTATCAAAATAATGATTCTCTTGTGTGAAGAAATCCTCTTCGTTTATGTGAAAAAAACGCAATAATGTTTCAAATTCCTGTTTTGTAATCATATTTTTAAATTCAATTTCGATATTTTGGGCCAAAGCATATTCATCCTTCCATTCGTTATGATCTTATTATCACTTTCTCTAGACGTAGCCGCAAATTTCTTTTAGATTATTTCTCTTCATATGATAGAATAATAAAAGAGTTTGGAGGTAGAAGAGATGAAAAAGAAAATTATAATTAAGAATGCAAAAGTAAATGAAAATGAAGAATTAATAATGTATGTAGAAGAGGAATTTCCAGTGTCCGAATGGAAGCCGATGGAGCAAATGCTTGTTGATTCAGATAACCTCTCTTTTATTTACATTGTAGATGACCATGATGATTATACATATATAGCAATACCTGATTCTCAATGGCCAGAGGTTAAAGAGGGGCATGAAAAAAATGCACCAGTATATTTAAGTAATCAGACGGAGCGGCTGCTTCTGCAGGGCTTCTATGAAGAATTAAGCTACTTAATTGAGAATATAAAAGGAAATAGCAATTACGGTGATGAAATGGTTAATAAAGTAGAGAGCACTTTTTCATAAATTGAAGGATTAATAAATATGAAACCTTTCCAGCGACTTGGAGTATGCATATTACCTAAAACCATAAGCCCTGCGCTTTTCAATTTAGGATGAGGTGGTGTTTGACAAATGAAGCACTGGGATCAATTCTTAAGCCCATATAAGCAAGCAGTCGAAGAATTGAAGGTAAAGCTTAAAGGAATGAGAAAACAATACGAACAAGCGACCTCTCATTCACCCATTGAATTTGTTACAGGAAGGGTTAAGCCGATTGCTAGCATTTTAGATAAAGCCAACCAAAAGGGAATCCCGTTGGATAAACTCGAAACAGAAATGCAGGATATTGCTGGTTTGCGAATGATGTGCCAGTTTGTAGATGATATTAAGAGAGTGGTTGAATTGCTTAGAAATAGAAATGATTTTGAAATTGTAGAAGAAAGAGATTATATCTCTCATAAGAAAGTGAGCGGTTATCGCTCTTACCATATGGTCATCCGTTATCCTGTTCAAACCATTAATGGGGAAAAGAAAATTCTTGTTGAAATTCAAATTCGAACGCTTGCTATGAATTTTTGGGCCACTATTGAGCATTCCTTAAATTATAAATATAGTGGACAGTTCCCGAAGGATATCCAAATGAGACTCCAACGCGCAGCAGAAGCAGCTTTTAGGCTTGATGAAGAGATGTCTCTAATTCGTGGAGAAATACAGGAAGCACAGGCTTTTTTTACGAAGAAAAAAGAACAGTAGCATTTACATAATGTTTTTACTCGAGTTCATATTTCTAATAAAAGGGAGCATGAATCTGATGAAATTTGCTATTACCTCAAAAGGGGATACAAAATCAAATACGCTCATGCATAAAATGAAGACGTATTTATTGGATTTTGAGCTTATATATGATGAAGAGCAGCCTGATATTGTCATCTCTGTTGGCGGGGATGGCACTTTGCTGTACGCATTTCACCGCTATGCAGGACGCTTAGATAAAACCGCTTTTGTAGGGGTTCATACAGGTCATCTAGGTTTTTATGCGGATTGGGTGCCAGAGGAGATTGAAAAGCTAGTTATTGCTATTGCAAAAACACCTTATCAGGTGAGTGAGTACCCTCTAGTTGAGGTGATTATCCGCTACCAGCATGGGGGCAGGGAAACAAGGAATTTGGCTTTAAATGAGTCAACAGTAAAAGCTGTAGATGGCACGCTTGTTATGGACGTTGAAATACGAGGCCAGCATTTTGAAAGGTTTAGAGGAGATGGACTATGTGTATCCACTCCTTCTGGTAGTACAGCCTATAATAAAGCATTGGGCGGTGCGATTCTTCATCCTTCTTTATCGGCGATCCAGCTTGCAGAAATGGCTTCGATTAATAATAAAGTTTTCCGGACGGTCGGTTCCCCACTCGTCTTGCCAGCACATCATACATGTACACTTAAGCCTGTGAATACACCAGACTTCCATATCGCAGTGGATCATATAACGATGCTGCATAAAGATGTAAAGTCGATCCAATTCCGTGTAGCTGATGAAAGAATTCGCTTTGCCCGATTCCGCCCCTTTCCTTTCTGGAAAAGAGTCCACGACTCGTTCGTTGCGGATTAAAAGAAAAGCGGAGGCGGCTTGTTCAGGGGCGACAAGCATAAGACAGGTCGGCAGGAAGGTTGTTCTTTACCTTCATGACGAGATGACTTATGACCTCGAGCCCCTAGCCGCCGTAGCTGGACAAAGAAAAGCGGATTTAGGAGTATGTTATGACAAGATTTCAATTACGCTGGACCATTACGGAACAGGATGCAGATAAAGTCATTAAGGATTTTTTAAAAGAAAAACATGTCTCCAAAATGGCTTTAACAGATATTAAATTTAATGGCGGATTTATTAAAGTAAATGGCATCGATCAAACGGTACGTTATTTACTAAAGTACGATGATGTATTAACAGTTGGTTTCCCAGAGGAATGTCCAAGTGAAGGGATCAAAGCTGAGGCGATTTCTTTAAACATTTTATATGAGGATGAACATGTCATTGTCGTTAATAAGCCAGCACATATGAGCACAATTCCATCAAGGGAGCATCCCTCTGGAAGTTTAGCCAATGCCTTGATTGGCTATTACGAGCAAAAAGGGTTGAAGGCGACGGCCCATATAGTGACAAGGCTTGATCGAGATACATCTGGAATGGTGCTTATTGCCAAGCACCGACATGTCCATCATCTTTTAAGTGAACAGCAAAAGAATGGTGGGGTGAGAAGAGTGTATGAAGCCTTTGCTGAAGGCACTTTTCCATTTTATGAAGGAAAAATAGAAGAACCGATCGCCCGTAAAAAAGATAGTATTATTGAAAGAGAAGTTCACTCAGATGGTCAATACGCATGTACATTTTATCAGGTCATTCGTTCTTATCAATCATTTACCCATCTCAAGCTGCAATTAGAAACAGGGCGTACCCATCAAATTCGTGTTCATATGTCTTATCTAGGTCACCCGCTTTTGGGAGATGATCTATACGGTGGAAAAGTGGATTTAATTTCGAGGCAAGCACTTCATTGCAGGGAATTATCTTTTTATCATCCCTTTTTAGAAAAACAGTTAACATTTAAGCAGGAGTTTCCTGATGATATGAGGCAATTAATTTAAAAAGCCGGAACCCCCGGCTTTTTATGCTTTGAGGTGTCAAAAAATTAGTAAAAGCAGGCGTGTAAAATAGGTATAGTGCCTGGAAATGTAAAAAATCGGAAAAAGTGGATGCGTAAAATAGGTATAGAGCCCGATAATGTAAAAAACTAGAAAAAGCGGGTACGTAAAATAGGTATAGAGCCTGATAATGTAAAAACCTAGAAAAAGTGGGTACGTAAAATAGGTATAGAGCCCGATAATGTAAAAACCTAGAAAAAGCGGGTACGTAAAATAGGTATAGAGCCTAATAATGTAAAAAACTAGAAAAAAATGATACGTAAAAAATGAATCTTCTATATCTCTCAAAACTTCTCCTCAACAAATGGCATTTTCGATGGTACCGAGACAATTTCAAACTCGGGGTATCTAAGTGCAGTTAATTTGTTTCCAAATACGGCACCTGTATCAATATTGTATGTATTGTTTACTTTACGAACTTCTTTTACTGGTGTATGCCCATATACGATAATAGCATCCCCATTATATTGCTTTGCCCAGTCTCGGCGTACAGGAGATCCATCCGGATTATTCTCTCCAGTAATATCACCGTAAAGAACAAAGGTTTTGACTTGCTTTGAATTCTTTCCGATTAAATCTTCACGAATTCCTGCATGGGCAATGACAAGCTTCCCTTTATCAAGAACCATATGTAATGGTGCATTTTCGTAAAGATGGATGAACTGTTTGCTGATTTCCTGTTTCCTTTTTTGATCAAGAAGTTCAAATTCAGCTACAGTTGTTTCAAGTCCGTGTGTGTGCTGAACTTTATTGCCCTTAAAAAAACGATAAAGCTTATTGCAGTGATTCCCAGGGACATAATATGCGAAGCCTTTGTCGACAAGTTTCCAAACGGTTTCTGCCACTTTCAATGAGTGTGGCCCTCGATCGGTTAAATCACCGACAAAAGCCAATTTTCTCCCATCCTTATGTATCGGGATGTTGCCATCGTCCCAATTATACCCAAGTTGAATGGTCAACTCTTTCAATTCATCAAAGCAACCATGAATATCCCCAATTATGTCTAATTTCATTTCTAATTCCTCTTTCTATCTAAAGAGTTTCCCTACTGCAGTCCATTTTATCATTTCAATTTTTTCGATGATCTATTCTACAAAACTTTGTACATGAGAACCCAATATAGACTGAAATATACAAAAGGTTGAAATGTTTGGAACAGGGGAAAAGTAACTGTAATAACAATTTAAAAGAAAGTAAGCGACAAAAAAGTGAAGATTTGCTAGTATTATGAGGTATTAATGGCAAATGGAAGAGAGGAGGAGTAAAGATGGAAGAAATAAAAGAAGAAAACATGATCCATCAGATGAATCGGGAGTTACTAATCGATTCTTTACAAAATGAAGACATTGAGAAATTCCGAAATGAATTTTTAGAATTACATCCCTATGATCAAGCTTCATTTTTTAAGGAATTAGATGAAATTAACCGAGAAAAAATATATCATTATCTTTCACCTGAAGAAATGGCCACGCTTTTTGAGAATCTAGAAATTGATGATAATGATTATAAAGATGTTCTCGCAGAAATGAATCCGAATTATGCAGCAGATATGATCTCGAAAATGTATGTGGATGATGCCGTCGACGTTCTTAATGAACTTGAAAAAGACCAGGTTGTCAGCTATTTAACGATCATGGATAAAGAAGCTGCGCAAGAAATTAAGGAACTTCTTCACTATGAGGAGTATACGGCTGGAAGTATTATGACGACCGATTTTGTATCCATTTCAGCTAATCAAACGGTCCGTTCAGCCATGTATATTTTGAAAAATGAGGCACCCAAAGCAGAGACAATTTATTATATCTATGTCTTAGATGAGTATAAAAGATTGGCTGGGGTTATTTCATTAAGGGATTTAATTGTTAATGATGATGATACGATGATTTCTGAAATAACGAATGACCGGATTGTCTCTGTTTCTGTTGGAGAGGATCAGGAAGAGGTTGCTCGGAAAATTAAGGATTATAATTTCCTTGCTTTGCCAGTTGTTGATTTTCAAAATCACTTATTGGGAATTATAACAGTGGATGATGTCATGGATGTTATGGAGGAAGAAGCATCTGATGACTACTCAAAGCTTGCTGCCGTTTCTGATATGGATACAATTGACCGTAGTCCATTTTCAGCTGCACGCAAACGATTGCCTTGGCTAATTATCTTGTTGTTTCTTGGAATGATGACCGCAAGCTTGATTGGCCGTTTTGAGGATACCTTAAATAAAGTAGCGATACTTGCTGTATTCATTCCTTTGATTGCAGGAATGGCTGGGAATACAGGAACACAGGCCCTTGCTGTTGCTGTTAGGGGGATTGCAACAGGAGATTTAGAGAAGGAAAACAAATGGAAGCTCATTCTTAGGGAAGCTGGAACTGGTCTAATTACAGGAGCAATATGCGGAATCCTAGTTGCCATCATTATTTTTTTCTGGCAAGGGAATATATTTCTAGGAATTCTTGTTGGTATATCTATACTATGTACATTAATCGTTGCTACATTAGCTGGAGCCCTCATACCGCTCATTATGCACAAATTTAAAATTGATCCAGCTGTGGCTTCTGGTCCCTTTATTACAACAATTAATGACCTCATTAGTATTCTCATTTACTTTGGGATGGCGACAATATTTATGAGCTATCTAATCAAATGAGACTTTATTCAAAAGGGGAGATACGATGGAAGAACATGGAGCATCAGTGGCATCACTTGTCATTGTAATTATTGTTGCTTTTCTGACACCTATTCTGCTTCATCGTTTAAAGATGAATTTTTTACCTGTTGTTGTGGCAGAAATTTTGATGGGTTTAATTATTGGGAAAACGGGCTTTAATATTGTACATCCCGATATGTGGCTTGAAACATTATCAACACTTGGATTTATTTTTCTTATGTTTCTCAGCGGGCTGGAAATTGATTTTACTGCATTTACAGGGAATAAAAAACGTGAGAAGCTTCCAAGTGGAAAAGTAGAACCGAATGCATTTATCGTATCATCCATCATTTTTGCAGGTATTTTTGTCGTTTCACTAGGCTTATCCTATCTGTTTGTATTGATGGGTTTTATTGATAATGTATTCTTGATGACATTAATTATTTCGACCATTTCATTAGGGGTTGTTGTTCCGACATTAAAGGAAGCTCATCTAATGAAAACTACAATTGGGCAAATTATCCTACTAATAGCAGTCATTGCTGATCTAGCAACAATGATTCTACTAGCTGTGTTTGTCTCATTATATGATGGCGGAAAAGGAAATACATGGCTGCTTCTTATTCTTTTTGCAGCTGGAGTACTTTTGTATTTCATTGGAAGAAGATTCAAAAACCGCAAGTTTATTGAGGCGATGGCAACGGGAACGGTGCAGATTGGTACAAGAGCGGTATTTGCCCTTATTATCTTTCTTGTTGCCTTATCAGAAACAGTTGGCGCAGAAAATATTTTAGGTGCGTTTCTAGCTGGAGTACTTGTTTCCTTGCTTGCTCCGAATCAAGAGCTTGTTCATAAACTAGATTCATTTGGATATGGTTTCTTAATCCCCATTTTCTTTGTAATGGTTGGTGTTGATCTAAATGTCTGGTCATTATTAAGCGATAAGAAAATGCTGATGTTAATACCGCTATTGCTTATTGCACTGCTTTTGTCTAAAATTATCCCAGTCTATTTATTAAAAAGATGGTATGACAAGAATACGACGATAGCTTCGGCTTTCTTGCTTACGTCGACCTTATCATTAGTGATTGCTGCGGCAACAATCGGTGAAAGGATTGGTGTAATTACAGCGGAGATGAGCGGGACATTAATCCTTGTAGCAGTTATTACAAGTATATTCACACCAATTGTTTTTAAAAAGCTATTCCCGAGAGAAGTTAGTAATGAGAAGAAATTGAAAGTCGCATTTATTGGAGCGAATCAGCTGACCTTGCCTGTCTACAGGGAGCTAAAAACTGGCTTATATGAACCAATCCTATACCATAAGAAGCAAGAAAAGGCAGATAAGAGTATTTCAGATTCTTTATTTGATATTGTCGAATTAGAGGATTACTCCTTTACTTTGCTTACGCAGACAGATGCATCTACAGCAGATATTGTTGTTATTTCCACTGGAGATGAAGAGGCGAATGCGACGCTTGCTATTGCATTTAAGGAGTATGGGATTGATCGGGTGATCTGTCGATTAGAGAGTCCGGACTTGCAAGAAAGTCTGTGGGAACATGATATCGAAGTGTTTTCTGTCTTAATGTCGCAAAAGACATTGCTTAAGGCCTTGATTGAATCCCCAAGTGTAATGAACATCCTAACGAATCAGGAAACAGCTTTATATGAGATTAAATTACTAAATAATCAGTTTGCTGGAATGAATTTAAGAACCTTCCCGTTTACAGGAGATGTTATTTTTGTCCGGATTTTCCGTGGGCATGATTCGATCGTTCCACATGGGGATACAGAACTTCAGCTAAATGACCGTTTAATTGTTACCGGTACAAAGGAATACGTTGATGAACTAAAACGAGAACTTGAGTTTTGTGAGTGGTGCTAGCCTATCGTGTAACCTTTTTATTTAGAGTACTTTTCTTTTTAGAATAATTATAGTAAAATTAGTACTAGGTACTAATAACATGTGATAATTCAGGAGGATATAAAAATGACTCTTTCATTGAATGGAAAAACGTTTGTCGTAATGGGTGTGGCTAATAAACGCAGTATTGCTTGGGGAATAGCAAGATCGCTTAACAAAGCAGGTGCAAATTTAATTTTCACCTATGCTGGTGAGAGAATGGAGAAAAGTGTACGGGAACTGGCAGAATCACTTGAGCCAGCTAATTCATTCGTACTGCCATGTGATGTGACAAATGATGAGGAAATTGCTAAATGCTTTGCAGAAATTAAGGCGTATGCAGGTACAATTCATGGGATTGCACACTGTATTGCTTTTGCTAATAAAGAAGAACTCCAAGGTGATTATATGAATACAACACGTGATGGGTTCTTGCTTGCACATAATATCAGCTCTTATTCATTAACAGCTGTGGCAAAGGAAGCAAAGGAATTAATGACAGAAGGCGGAAGTATTGTCACTTTAACTTATCTGGGCGGAGAGCGTGCAATCAAAAACTACAATGTAATGGGTGTTGCGAAAGCCTCATTAGATGCAAGTGTAAAATATTTAGCAAATGATCTTGGTAAAGATGGTATCCGCGTGAATTCGATTTCTGCTGGGCCAATCCGGACTTTATCTGCAAAGGGAGTAAGTGATTTTAATTCGATCCTTAAGGAAATCGAAGAACGATCTCCATTGCGCAGAGCAACAACTCCTGAAGAAGTTGGCGATACAGCTGCATTCCTTTTCAGTGATCTATCAAGAGGAATTACGGGTGAAAATATTCACGTTGACTCTGGATTCCATATTGTTTAATGACTAGTCGATATATACATGTCAAAGATGCCTGCTCACAATTGTGAAGCAGGTTTTTTTGATTCCTAAGCAACGTCATCATCCAAATTGCATACATATAAGGTGAACACATATGTATGTGGAGGTGGACCGTAATGGTAAAGAAAAAACAGAAAGAACCCTTGCTTTATATTCAGCAGCCTAGTTTCCAGTTTCCAAAAGTGAAAATGCAGGAAACTTATTCTAGTAGAAGGGCTGAAATGCAAGCGAAAGAACAGATGCTTCAATCGATAGATACAGATACAAAATTGACTGTCGGGGATAAGAAAAAGGGAGAAAGTCATGTTGAGAAATTGATAGAGGCTGATCGAGCGAATGCCCCTCATCTTCAAAAAGAAGTGCAAGCAGAAACGAAAAGAACAGAATCTGCAGCTATCCATAGTGAAAAGGTACAGGATAAGATAGAAGAATTTGAAATCGAGCGTAGAAAAAGAGAGGAAACTTCATCTTTTGCCTTTCGAACAGAAAGAAAACCGGCATTCAATAGATTAAAGGGCTTTAAAGAAATGAATATAACAGAGCAGCTCCATTATTTATTAGAGTTTCCTAAACAGCTGCCCCCAGTTGCTTGTATATTTGAAACAGATGAGAAAACATTTAGGGGCTTTCTCATAAGTCAGACGAATGACATGATTGAATTAAAGCTATTCGATGGTGAAATTGAAAAAGTTAGATTGGAGACGTTAAAGGAAATAAAAATGATTGGATTAAGAAAATGATTTCTTGTAAAAAATAGCCAGCCGTAATTTACGACTGGCTTCATTTTTAGTCTTCGCAAATATTTAGATCTACATCATCGATACATTGAACTGCACAGAAGCAGCTTAAGTCAACTGTGATACAGTCATCTGTAGAGCGGAAGTAGTCAACCTTGCAGACCTGTTCTAAATCGATGCAGCAATTCTTTACTAAGTCAACTGTCCTGTCTGGACCGTCTTTTCTATTGACTGGTTCAAGAACACGTAATGTTGCACAGCAGTTGTCAAATACATCTTCGACTCGGAAGAAGATTGATACGCATGCACAATCATTGCCAGTGAAAAATGCATGGAATGGTGAACCATCTGCTGTTTTTAATACAAAAACACGTGTATCCGGGCGCTTATGCTTCTTGTTCCTAGATGGAGAAATTGCTCCCAGCGGTTCTAAAAAGCAGTTGGAAGGGCATTCACATACATCTTCTGCATTATCTTGAATGTCTTTTATCGCACGAACTACTTCACATACACAGCTTTTGCCTTTAAAGTCGTCTTTTTTTCCACAACCCATTTTGTTTCCTCCTTGTTTGATTCTTGTGATACTACACTAATAACATATTGCCGAAGTCCACTATGGGTAACGGACAAACGCCTTGTTTTATGTAAAAATAGGCATTTATTTTATAAAAGTTAAAGGATGGGGGCCATTAATTGTGTATTTTTCATTTATGGAGCTTGTGATATTAGCCTTGGCAAGCTTTCGGCTGACAAGGCTGTTTGTCTATGATAAAATTACAGAATTTATCAGAAGACCTTTTTTTGAAGAGAAAGAGGAAACAAATGAGAAGGGCGAAACAGAAATTTATCTGGTCCCCTTAAAAGGAGGTTTGCGTGGTTTCATTGGAAATTTGCTAAGCTGCTATTGGTGTACGGGGATATGGTCCTCCCTCTTTCTATGCTTAATGTATTTATATATCCCACATATAGCACTGCCAATTCTTCTTGTGTTAGCGGTAGCTGGGTTGGCAGCCATTATTGAAACACTTATTCAAAAATGGTTGGAGGAGTAATTCAAGGTTTCATTTAAGACTGCCCTTTAGCGATAATCTAAATTCTCCTTTTGGATAGGCATCTGTGTTACACAAGCAATTTATCATTGTCATATATTATAAGAACACTTTCTATGTAGGAGTGGATCCGTACTCAGCAAGATCTTTAATTAGAGGAGGGGGGCACATGATGTTAAATAAATATGGTCAACCAGTGAAAATAAAGCCACAGCAGTCGACGAAGAAGAAAAAAGGTTGTGGATGTGGGAAAAAGAAGTTGAGCTAAAAATCAGCCGGTGCACGCCGGCTGATTTTTTTTCAAGAATTGGTAATAAGAGACTATGGGAATTCATTCATAATTTCACATTTTTTCGTGGACAATAATCATAAATGATTTCTGAATAGGAAGGGTTAATGATGAGAATAAAATACTTTTGTATGGCCGCTTTCATATTTGTTGGGTTGCTGGGCTGCAGCCAGAATGATTCAAACGAAAGTGAGCTTGCCTTAATCAAAACGACAAATCCAAGCCCTGTAGTAATTGAAAACAATAAGGAAAATAAGCTGGATTTAGTTGAGAGCATTAAAAAAGATATAGAATCGATTAAGGAATTATATGATGTAGCAATAGTTAAAGGAGAAGAGGATACCCTTGTTGCTTATAAAGTAAAGCATCTCCAACGGTTTCACATGAAGAAAATTGAAAAGAAAATGAATGATATGCTAGAAAAGAAATACCCTGATGAAAACTTCACCGTATCAAGTGATTATAAAATTTTTTTAGAAGCGGTGAAGCTAAATGAGAAAATGGAAGATCCTGATTACCCTAAGAAAAAAGCGAACAAAAGATTAAAGGAAATTATTAAGTTGAAAAATGAAATGGCATAGGAAGGAGAGCTAGCGATGGGGAATAAAAAAATGAAAAACATGACACCAGCCCAACAAAAGTATCAAGGGCTTCAACAAAAGCATGAGCTGAAGAGACCAGTCTTAAAAAATTGTATAAGAGCCTTTTGGGTCGGGGGATTGATTTGTACAATTGGACAGGCAGTCACTTATTTCTATATATATTTCTTTAATTTTACAGAACAAACAGCTGGAAACCCGACAGTCGCGACAATGGTGTTCTTCTCTATGCTTCTTACGGGGTTTGGCATCTATGACCATCTTGGACAGTTCGGCGGGGCAGGAAGTGCCGTACCAGTTACTGGATTTGGGAATGCGGTCATTTCTGCAGCAATTGAGCATAAAACGGAAGGATTCGTTCTGGGCGTAGGAGGAAATATGTTTAAACTTGCAGGCTCAGTTATCTTATTTGGTGTGTTTTCAGCATTTGTTGTGGCACTTATCAAGACAATCTTAATCCAGTGGGGGGTTTTGTAATGCTAAAAGGGAAACAATCTTGGGTATTTCAAAATCGTCCTGTCATAACTGCAACAGGTGTTTCAGGCGGTCCTTTTGAAGCAAACGGGAAGCTAGCTGCAGATTTTGATATTCTCCATGATGATTTATGGATGGGGCAAGATTCATATGAAAAAGCCCACCGCATTTTAATAGAAGAGGCCAATCAAATGGCACTTAAAAAGGCGAATTTACTGGAAGATGACATTCACTTTTTTATTGCGGGAGATTTAATCAATCAGATCACACCGACTAGTATGAGTGCACGAACGAATCAAATTCCATACCTTGGTATTTTTGGCGCATGCTCCACTTCCATGGAGGGATTGGCTCTGGCTTCTTTCATGATCAATTATCAAGGGGCAAAGCATGTATTAACAGGTGCTGCTAGTCATAATGCTGCAGTAGAAAAGCAGTTCAGATATCCAACAGAATATGGTGGTCAGAAGCCGCCAACTGCTCAATGGACAATAACTGGCGCAGGAGTGGCAATTGTAAAAGTGAATGATGGAGTTCAAAATAGCCCTTTTACGACTTCAGCAACGATCGGTAAAGTTGTAGATATGGGATTAACCGATCCGTTTAATATGGGAGGAGCAATGGCCCCAGCTGCTGCTGACACGATCATTGCCCATTTTAAAGATCTGCAAATAGATCCTTCATATTATGATTTAATTGTCACAGGAGATTTGGGACAGATTGGACAAAATACTGCGTTTGAATTACTTACAAATGCTGGACTGAAAATCGAAAGAGAGAAATTTAAGGACTGCGGCCTAATGATCTATAAAGAAGACCAGCCCGTCAATGCGGGAGGAAGCGGAGCGGGATGTTCAGCAACTGTCCTATATGGACATTTACTTAATCAAATGAAGCAAGGGGTGTATAAAAAGATCCTAGTTGTGGCAACGGGTGCTCTCCTTTCACCCTTAACCTTCCAGCAAAATGAAACCATTCCTTGTATTGCACATGCCGTATCAATTGAGATCAACTAATAAGAATGGAGGGATAGAAAGATGATAGCGATGTTTTTTTGGGCTTTTGTCGTTGGAGGGCTCTTTTGTGTTTTCGGACAGTTATTATTCGATGTGGCGAAATTAACTCCAGGACATACGTTGAGTTTTCTTGTTGTAATTGGTGCGGTGTTGGATGGATTAGGACTTTATGAACCATTAATTGATTTTGCAGGGGCAGGAGCAACGATACCAATTACAAGCTTCGGTAATTCCCTTGTACACGGTGCGATGAATGAGGCAGAAAAACATGGGCTTGTTGGTGTGTTATCTGGCATGTTTGAAGTGACAAGCTCTGGTATATCAGCAGCCATTGTTTTCGGTTTTATTGGAGCACTGATCTTTAAACCAAAGGGATAAAGATCAACAGAAATAGGAAGCTTGCCTATACACCCACTAGTTTAATTACATATGTTGTAAAGATTATAAAAGTGAGGTGATAGGTATGGGCTTTGGGTTCGGTGGCGGCTGCTGCTATGGCGGTTATGGATATGGCGGTCAAGGTGGCAACGGTGGCTCTACATTTGTTCTAGTCGTAGTATTATTTATTTTGTTAATCATTGTTGGCGCTAGTTTCTGTTAATGGATTAATATGATTAGTTGATTGGAGCTCCTGGAGCGGAAATCAACCTTTATCCATGAATGCTATGATGGATTAATTAGTAAATTCCCTTTTTTAGTGGAGACGTCTTTCACATTTCTTGCGCCCCTTCATACTATATAAAGTAGTTTAAGAAGGGGCGTGATCTTTAAAATGGATAATCATTTCTTTAAAAACCTTGAAAAGAAAACAGGCGTCAATATGAATGATGTATTTGAATTAGCTAGTTCACTACAAAATGCGAACTTTAAAGATGAAAATACAGTCAGAGGCGTGATTAGACGCGTTTCACAGATCGCCAATAAGCCAGTTTCTAAAGAAACAGAAGATAAAATTGTGAAATCCATTGTTGCTGAAGGGAAACAGCTTGATTTCGGTACAATTTCAAAAATGATCAACAAAAAATGAAAGAGGCTGGGACATAACTAGCTTCAAATATAGAAAAAGGTGAATTTGAGCGCACTCAAATTCACCTTTTTCTATATTTTCGTTTAAACTCTTCTATTACCTTAGTTGTTTGCAGTGAACTTTCTTAAATTCACTGCCATTAATGCGAGCCCCATTTCGTTCTCTACCTTCGATTTTCCTCGTACAGAAAATCGAGTGAAACGCAAATTAG
>NZ_JBIACJ010000004.1:0-366753 GCF_042865275.1 Cytobacillus mangrovibacter
TGCGGAAGGGATAAGTGCTGAAAGCATCTAAGCATGAAGCCCCCCTCGAGATGAGATTTCCCATAGCGTCAAGCTAGTAAGACCCCTGAAAGATGATCAGGTTGATAGGTTTGAGGTGGAAGCGTGGCGACACGTGGAGCTGACAAATACTAATCGGTCGAGGACTTAACCAAAAACGAAAGGCGAAGGCGACTGTTTAGCTTTGAGAGACGTTGGAAAGCCGGCACTGCAAATCCCGCTTTTGGATTTGTAGGGATGGATTGAAACGGCCGAAAAGCTAGGAGCCGTAGCTAGACAAAATGATGTTTGTCTGTCTGTTATCTAGTTTTGAAGGAATAATTCTTCAACTAAAAATAGTCTGGTGACGATAGCGAGAAGGTCACACCCGTTCCCATCCCGAACACGGTAGTTAAGCTTCTCAGCGCCGATGGTAGTTAGGGGCTGTCCCCTTGTGAGAGTAGGACGCCGCCAGGCTAAGCCCTAATTGGGCTATTTTTTTCGTCTTATATTATTTTATTGGCCCCTTGGTCAAGCGGTTAAGACACCGCCCTTTCACGGCGGTAACACGGGTTCGAATCCCGTAGGGGTCACCATTTGATATACTTAATATGTATATTGTGTAATTTGGAGGATTAGCTCAGCTGGGAGAGCATCTGCCTTACAAGCAGAGGGTCGGCGGTTCGATCCCGTCATCCTCCACCATAATTTATTATGCCGGCCTAGCTCAATTGGTAGAGGATCGCTAACATCTATGACTAAGCTTCAGCGGCGATCTGCGAGGAAATTCGCGAGAATTTTTGAGCACAGGTTTTAAGCTTATCAAACTTTAGGAAACTACATTTAATAACGCGCCATTAGCTCAGTCGGTAGAGCAGATTGCAGTACGGAGCATTGCTTCCCTGAATAGCAATCTGTGACAAAGAACGCAGGGCTTTGGAACATCTGTATCACTGCTATCAAGATTTAGAGAACAAAATTTTGTTTCGAGCCATTAGCTCAGTTGGTAGAGCATCTGACTTTTAATCAGAGGGTCGAAGGTTCGAGTCCTTCATGGCTCACCATTTTAATATTGCGGGTGTGGCGGAATTGGCAGACGCACTAGACTTAGGATCTAGCGCCGCAAGGCGTGGGGGTTCGACTCCCTTCACCCGCACCAGATTGACCGTCTCGAAGAGACTCAATCTGCGATAAATGCCGAAGGAATTTAGAGCATTTGTTAGACTACAATCTATATTTAATAAGAAAATTAATATAATTTTACGCGGAAGTAGTTCAGTGGTAGAACACCACCTTGCCAAGGTGGGGGTCGCGGGTTCGAATCCCGTCTTCCGCTCCAGTACTTGCCAGTGTGGCACCACTTTCAAATATGCGCCCGTAGCTCAATTGGATAGAGCGTCTGACTACGGATCAGAAGGTTATGGGTTCGACTCCTTTCGGGCGCGCCATATACGGGAAGTAGCTCAGCTTGGTAGAGCACTTGGTTTGGGACCAAGGGGTCGCAGGTTCGAATCCTGTCTTCCCGACCAGCCGAAGTTTTGAAAATTAATATAAATACGGGGCCTTAGCTCAGCTGGGAGAGCGCCTGCCTTGCACGCAGGAGGTCAGCGGTTCGATCCCGCTAGGCTCCACCAATACATCTGGAGGAATACCCAAGTCCGGCTGAAGGGATCGGTCTTGAAAACCGACAGGCGGGTCAAACCGCGCAGGGGTTCGAATCCCCTTTCCTCCTCCATATTGTTTTATAAAATATTATTGTCGCGGGGTGGAGCAGCCCGGTAGCTCGTCGGGCTCATAACCCGAAGGTCGCAGGTTCAAATCCTGTCCCCGCAATCTGGTCCGGTAGTTCAGTTGGTTAGAATGCCTGCCTGTCACGCAGGAGGTCGCGGGTTCGAGTCCCGTCCGGACCGTTATTTTTATCCCAGCAGGTTTACTACTGTTGATATATATAGTTTTTGTGTGGCTCAGTAGCTCAGTCGGTAGAGCAGATAGCAGTCCGAAGCGTTACATCCTTGAATAGCTATCTGTGACAAAGAACGAAGAGCTTTGGAACAAAGGTTACACTGTAATCATAAGTTAGGAAACAATACTTTATACGGCTCAGTAGCTCAGTCGGTAGAGCAAAGGACTGAAAATCCTTGTGTCGGCGGTTCGATTCCGTCCTGAGCCATCTTTTTTTATACTTTTTTCTGAATATGGAGGGGTAGCGAAGTGGCTAAACGCGGCGGACTGTAAATCCGCTCCTTCGGGTTCGGCAGTTCGAATCTGCCCCCCTCCACCATTTATGGCGGTTGTGGCGAAGTGGTTAACGCATCGGATTGTGGTTCCGACATTCGTGGGTTCGATTCCCATCAGCCGCCCCATTTATATACTTTGAATATGATAATACTTCAATGGGCTATAGCCAAGCGGTAAGGCATCGCACTTTGACTGCGACATGCGTAGGTTCAAATCCTGCTAGCCCAGCCATTTTTTTGAGGCGGCATAGCCAAGTGGTAAGGCAGAGGTCTGCAAAACCTTTATCACCGGTTCAAATCCGGTTGCTGCCTCCAATTTTAAATCGCGGGTGTAGTTTAGTGGTAAAACCACAGCCTTCCAAGCTGTTGTCGAGGGTTCGATTCCCTTCACCCGCTCCAAAATGAAATGTGTAGGCGACTGTTCAGCTTTGAGAGACGGTGGAAAGAGCTGGTCATACAAATCCTGGTTTTGGATTTGTGGGAACAGATCGAAGCGGCCGAAAAGCTAGGAGCCGAAACTAGACAAATAAAAGGGGCCTATAGCTCAGCTGGTTAGAGCGCACGCCTGATAAGCGTGAGGTCGATGGTTCGAGTCCATTTAGGCCCATCCAATATATAATTAATACTCATTTGTTCCGCAGTAGCTCAGTGGTAGAGCAATCGGCTGTTAACCGATCGGTCGTAGGTTCGGGTAACCGGCGCGAGGGTTCAAATCCCTCCTTCTCCGCCATATACATATATATAATATAATGCGCCTTTAGCTCAGCTGGATAGAGCATACGCCTTCTAAGCGTACGGTCAGAGGTTCGAATCCTCTAAGGCGCGTAAAAGAAATAATCTACTTTAAATGAGAAAGGATAGTTAACCATCGTACGTTTAGATGGTTGGCTATCCTTTTTTTGTCCGTCCAAAGAATGTTCCTGCAAGGATCTTGAGGAATTAATGTAGTGTCAATTCAGCGAAGGGCTATATAGTTGATCAGAACCTGAAGTTAAACAAAGGACCTTTGTCCAATATAGCTCTAACCAATAAAAAGTGATATCACACACTAAGCAAATTTAGATGTGATAAAGAGTAATTTACAATTTATGTATGATTATAATAATAACGAAGCACCCATTAATGGAACGAGGCTTATGGTATAATTTTACATAACAGTACTTTTAAGGGGATGTTTAGGATGAGAAAGTTAATAGTTTCAGGAATTTTAACATTAATAGTTTTATCGGGTTGTTCATCAGATGCAAGTATAACAACGGATGACAAAGTAACAGGTCTTGTAAACGATTATTTAGGAGCACTAGAAACAAAGGATATATCAGCAATGGTAAAATATACTGATGATTTAAGGTTTCCTGATAAAGTTGAGCAAAAAAAACAGTATTCAAATATTGAAGAAGAAATTACTGATACAAAAATTATAGAGATTAAAAAAGTTAATGAAACTGAATTCGAAGTCACTGTTGAAATGGTTTTTGATGGAAACTTAAATGAACTTACATTCCCAATCCAAAAGCAAGAAAAGGATTGGAGAATTATTGTTGGGCAAGATTTTTAGTTAGAAAAGTAGATTGTACTTGTTCGATTAATGGAGGCGCTGCTCTAAATAGAAGATCGCAACCTTTGATATTGAAGTCAATGGTAGGATAGCTGAATATTGAAACCTCTTTCATTCAGATTGAACAAATTTACAACGGTCTTATCCCAAATCTCGAAAGGAAAGTGATTATTGTGAAGGTAGTGTTTATTCATTTGGGTTATTTCATCGCCCTTATTATCTTCTCTTTTGCATCGTTTTTCGTGATATTTGGTGCGGGGTTTGTTGGGGAAATTAACACATTAATTTTATTTATCCCTTTTGTTTTCAGTGTGTTGTGGATCAGTGGTTACACATGGTTTATTCTTAATGCAAATCCAGATAAGATACAATTCTTTCGTCAGACTAAAAGTTGGGAATTTATCAGTTTATACCTTTCGGGTATTTTTACAGTGTATAGTTTATTTCTAACAACCTTGCTTCCCACACCGATAGAACCTGCTCCGTCATGGATGTTTCTTGGAACATCCATAATACTGCTTCTTATTTGGTACTGGCTACTTTATAGATACAAAACGAACAAAGGTAATTATACTCAGAAGATTTTAAGTTCGATTCTATTTATCATTTCTTTGGTATATTCCTGTCAAATTTACTTCTTTTATATAAACCATACTTAAAGGTAAGGTCACAGTGACACCCCGGAAAATCTTGTTTTACAAAATGTTAAAATTATAGTCATTAGATTATATTTGATGGAGGCATTCATGAAGAAAATAGTTTATATCATTTTAATTATTGCTATTATCATTTTATTTGCTGAATTATTTTGGAACAGAGCGAATCAAGATACTAGTTTAAGTAAGGATATACATTCTTTGATCGAGCAGGGAGAAACGCAAATTGATTTAAAAACATTGACGGATTTCAAATGGGTTTCAGTCGAAGCATTTGGTCCTTATACATCAAATGAAATGATTGAAGATTCAATGGACATTCAATTTAAAGGTGATAATGGAGGCATTGATGTAATTGAGGATCGATTTTTATTAGTATTTGCTAATGAAAAAAATGCAGTAAAAACGGTAGTGCTTTCTAGAAAATATGGCGATTTTAGAATAAAGGAGGATAAATTATTAATTGTTGAATAGGAAGATAGGTAATGTCACAGTGACGCCCCGAAATAACTTGTTTCACAGAGAAGTTACACAAGTGAATCCATCAATTAGGCAGATCAAAAGTATAGTTAGCATACCGAACTCGATTTCGGTTTGAAATTTTAATGAAAACAAGTTCATTGACATTGAACCCCTAGGGTCTTTTCTCAGTAATGATAAACTTTTTAAATGAAAATAATATAGAAAATAAAGGGAGGGGAATGAATGTTCGATTTCGGTGGTAGATGTGCTATTATGAAGGTAGCAACTACATAAAGTGGATGGGCGGTTGGTACTCCCTATATGAAAGGGGATGCTTAATATGGTGACATACGAAGCAATGAATATGCTAATACAATTTGGCATTTTTCTAGCTACAGCTTTAACAGCATTAGTAGCAATGATCGCACTCGTCACCAATAGCAAAAAGAAGTGGCTCCCTCCGCTCTCGACCAAAGAATGTAGGGAAGTCAACTTCTTTTAGCTAAACCTCAATATTTACTGGTCAGCCGCTCTTCATGCGGCATGTAGTTGCATTGACTGAGCATTACCGTGCTCGGTCATTTTTTATCATATATATTATCTATATTCATTATACATGATATGTACTTTCGTTAGCCAGTATTTTAAGGTGGGAAGAAATATGATGGAAGCAGTCAATTATTTAACTGCCTTGTTAAGAGAAGAACTTAAACAATCGACTGGAATTATAAGTAAAGATAAGGAAAATGGCTCTTATTATACGATAAGAAAAATAGTATCTGCTATTCGGACTTTATCAGATGACCCCTTAAATACAACTGTAAACATGGAAATCCAAATAGATACTTGGCAAGTAATCATTCACAATGATTATAAAAATAATGAAAACATTATTCTGTTTAAAAAGAGGGGTTAGAAAACACATGGGAAACCTTGGAGGGGACAAGTGGATGTGTAAATGAAGTTAATAGAGTTTAATTCAGTAAAGTAGGGGGATGAAGGCAAAATGTAAAATGAGTCCAGTACAATACTGAACTCATTTTACTTCTTTATGGTTCATTTAATTAATGTTGCGTAGGATAACCAAAAGTTCCAATACCTGGTTGTACGATTTCTGCTTTGTTCATGTCAATGCTGTGTTGTGTAGGGTAACCAGCATGTGCATCGATATGAGTACTAAAGAATCCCATACTTAAAATTCCTAAACCTAAAGCACCTTTTACAATAATCTTCTTCATACTTAGAACCTCTTTTCTATTATTTAATTTGTTGTTTAATAATTCCATATTATCATTCTATTAGAACTTTATCTATTTCTTTTTCTATAATTTCTAAAAGTTTGGTCTTTTGCTCTATTTTTAATAAGTGAAGGCATTCTTCGAAATATTCTTTTCCTTTTTCAATCTGCCCTAATTTTACATAGTTTTCGCCCATTTGATAGTGAAACTCATTAAAACAATACAAAGATTCTTCATTAATACAAAGGTCTATTCCTTTTTGGCAATAGATCAATGATTCTTCAAATCTCCCTAATTCAGTAAATACCTGAGACAGTCCAAATAATACTTTTATTTTCACTTTAGAATCAAGGATGTGAGGGAGTTTATCCAAACTGATAAGTGCTTCTAAATAAGTGGAGAGAGCACTTTTATAGTCTTGAATCTCATAATATAAAGTTCCTAGACTACATAATATCTCGGTTTCCCTCTCAGCCAAACTAACTCTGTACGGGTTAGTGATTGAAATAGCCTCGTTTAGTTTACTTATTGCCTGTTCTAGGTCTTTATGTATATAAAAGATACATATCCCTTCATGCCATTTAAGATATTGTGTTAATACCGGTGTTCCAAACAAGGGGTTTTCCATTTCTTGCTTAATAATGTTGTAAACTGCGTGATAATCACGTTCTCTTTTGTACTTTTCAATTAGTAGCATAACAGCAGTGGAATAATTTATTGTCGTCTCTGAGACTACATTGAAGAAGTATGAAACATCCATATTGAGTCGTGCTGCTAATTTATAAACGGTATCAAGGCGTGGATATACTTTATCCTTTTCAAATGAAATTAACTCATCTTTAGTACAGATCCCATCTGCTAACTCAGCAATAGAAAAGTTTTTAAATTCACGAAACGATTTAAGAATATCACCAATTAGGTAGTCCACCTTCTCACATCTCCTAAAATAGAGTAATAAATAAGCTCGATTATATCATATAGGTATGGGAGCCTGTCACTCCCCTAAAAGACACACTTAGCAACATGGGGACGGTTCTTGTGTTTCTATATGAAACACAAGAACCGTCCCTCTACTAAAAAAAAAGGGACTATTTTATAATAGAAATGATAGCGGGCTAAAAGACATGAGCGAATATAAGACTAAGGCAAATGGTTATTATTATTCTTTCGTTTCTTAACTAGAGAAAGCTGTTCATCCCAAATAATGAAAATAGAATCCCGTGTCATCTCTTCTAGCTGCTCGGCTCTTTTAATTTTATTATTGAAGGAAGATAGTTTCGCAGGGAAGTTAAAGGTTTTGCCGTTACTAAACATGATGTGTGTTTTTCGGTTGAGGCTTGATGTTCTTTTTGTGTGAACGGGGTTAAACCAGCTGCATTCCTCATGTAGAGCTGATCTCGTTGGGAATAAGACAATTCGCTGTATAGGATTGACGAGAACGGGGCAATGATAGACATTGCCTAACAGCTGCTTGGAGGTCTCCATAGCGCCGTTTAGATTATAGCCTATCTTGCGAATACTATCGTCAAGAATTTCTAAAGGGGATTTATCGACAATAAAGGTTTTCCTTGTTTCTTCTACGAGTGTGCACATTTTTCCATTGCGGTCATAAAAACCACTCATGCGCATTAGCTGTTTCCTGATAATATATCGGGATATTATAAACAAGTAATCAACTCCTTCAGCAGGTATATGCCTATAATCTACTTTAGTACATTATCTTCCATTTCTCTTATGAGGACTGTTGAGTCTAATGCTAATCCTTCTGCGAGAGAACTAGTGGTGCCGAGAAGCGGCTTGCCAATTGTTTTCTAGAAAACTAACCTTTTTTGTCGAGAGTAATAATCGGCAAGATCCTCCTGTGATAAAAATTTTGTTTTTCTTAGTGGATTTAAAGCAGGTTCTATGTAACTTGATTTGCAATCTTCCGAAAATAGCCACCTTTTTAAGACTATTGAACCATATTATGACAAAATTTTAAAGGATATGTAGTTCCTATTTGTTTCCCTGGGAGGAAATTGGTAGTGGTTATTATATGAAGAAATTTAAAATGGAACGATTTAAACAGGTCAACCTATTGATATACAAAGGTTTATTAGAAATAAAATTATGTATAAAGCAAATGTTACATACTTATGACAAATGGCGATTTACATAGGAAGCAAGGGAATACATGCCTTGCCTCCTATGTAAGAATGATTAATGGGTACTTAGCGCCTTACGCAGTTTTCCCTTCGCACCAGAACGCCAGCTTTTCACAGCGGAAGGCGAGACCTGCTCGCTAGCGGCAATTTCTGTGACGGTTAGCTCCTTCAAGAATGTATAAAGGACCCATTTTGTTTGGTTTTCCGTCAGTTCACCAGCCTGACAATAGGACAGCAAGATCTCTTCATCCATCGAGCAGACGCTGAATTCGTCTTCGATTTGATCCCAGAAATCATCCTCTACAGGCGTCATTCTCTCGACATGTTTACTTATTTTCGACAATTCCGTCAGCAGTCGTCCTTTAATATAAGAATAAGCGTAACTCGTGAAGTTCCCCTTTTCTTCATCGAATTGTCCATACGCCTCCCATAACGCAATCAAGCCAGCCTGGAAAAATTCATCCTTATTTTTGTAAATACTCAAAGTCGACATAATCTTATAAATCATCGGCGTATATTGACTAGAAATCTGTTCAAAGCTTTCCATGAGAAATCCCTTCGCAAAAGCGCGCATTGCCATGTATTCCCGGGTTAGCTACACCATACTCAAATACAATAGAACCAGCGAACAGCCCTAAACCAAATTTAAAGCCAATAACAAACCTGAACTCCCAAAAACTAGCATCAAAAGCGCCCTTTGAAGGAAACATGGGGACGCTTCTTGTGTTTCCACCCTATTGGTAAATCCTGTGTTTTCTTTGAATAGTATGGGAGTGGGGTGAAGATGACTTGTAAAGAGAAGGGGAAAAGTGAATGGGGATTTATAAGGTAAGGTCACAGTGATGACTCAGGAATATAGAAAATTTTTACACTTGAAAAGTACCGAACCAAAGTCCAAAATGCTAAGGAAACATGGGGACGTTTCTCATGTTTCCTTTAATCAAAAGTTGTAATGGAGCACACAATATTTAATAAAAGTGATTGTAATTGCTTTGATGAAACACAGGAACCGTCTCCATATTTCCGGACTGCTGTTCCGCTATTTCATAAAAAAATACTTATTTTGTGAAAGTTCCGGACTCAAGTTCCGCTATAGGTGTTTGAGAGAGTAAAATTCGTGTGATTATGATCAATTAACGGAACTAGTGTCCGCTAGTATCGGGAAGATCGTGGATATTATATAAATAGCGGAATGGGTGACCGTTAAATTTCTAAGCGGACTCAGGTTCCGTTATATATGGGGCACCCGTCGCTTTAGAAACAAGGGGACGTTTCTTGTGTTTCTCTTTGTATAGTGTCCAAGTAGTTTTGAGGATGGTTATTTAGAAGAAACGGGAAAGTGAACAGGAATTTACTGGATTTGAGGGGAATCTAGGATTAATTAGGGGGAGGGAATAGGCTCATTCTCCTAGCTCTATAAAAAATAAAATGCCTCCGTGGTGCTAGACTATTTTCGGTTAGTTAACCAAAATATCAGCACACGGAGACATTTAATCAAACGATTGATTAAATATTTTCTAAAGACGGATTGTTTCAATTCTTAATTACTTCAATGGTTTCGAAAACATCTTCATGTTTCTAAACATTAGATTTTCCATACATTTTAATGAAATAGTATCTTTAGCTATTTCAAAATCCTCTTGTGTTTCTAAATGAAACAGAAGAAACGTCCCCATGTTTGGAAAATGATAGACTTTTAGGTAATGTGATCGATGCAAAGCTGGCAAGGATGGCAAGGACTCCTGCAGCACCGAAGGAAATGAAGTGAGTTCCGAACACTTCGAATCCCCATCCTCCCATAAATGAACCGATGGCTGCACCGATTTGATGCCCAACAAAATAAGCGAATCCGTTTAACATTCCAAGTAAGCGAACTCCATATAAGTCACTTAAAATTGCTGTGGACATCGCAACGGAACCAGCCCATACCAATCCTCCAATAAAAGAAATGAGGAAGAGCTGATAGGCATTCGCTGATAAAACTAAGGCGAAAAATCCAAGTCCACGAACAAAATAGATGATAAATAAAAGATTCTTCCGTGGAAAACGGTCCGCAAGCTGAGCTAAAAACAATGTGCCAATGATAGCGACAACCCCGATCATCCCCACCCCAAACGAAGCAGTCATAGGTGGAAAATGATGATCCATTAACATCGGCATCCCGTGGGAACCTAATAGATTCATTCCAAATCCACAAGCAAATAATCCAAAAACAATCTGCCAATATGCCTTTGTCATTAATGCATTTTTAAATGTGATGGCTGGTTCTTCCCGGCTTATTTCCCCACTCGCATGACCCATGCCATCAGCCTCATCCGGAACATCTTCCCTCATAATAAAAATAGCTGATGGAAGGACAAGCAGAATAAATATTCCACCAAATAGTAAGAGGGTATTCTGCCAGCCGATAAGGTCAATTAGCCATGTTTCAACTGGTGTCATAACGGCGATACCGGCCATTCCTCCGGTCGTTAAATAAAAAAGTGCCTTCCCTCTTTGACGAACAAACCATTTACTAATAATCGGCGATAACGAAATACTGCTTAGAAAAGAAAGTCCGATCGACAGAAAAACTCCATATGAAAGCAGGAATGAAAGCATCCCTTTGGAGTTAACAGTCCATACAATCGAAATACATACAATGGCTAACCCCACCAATAACACAAAACGGGTATTATAGAATTTTAATAGAATCCCAGCTAGCAGCATGCCAAGCCCATAAACGATCATACCAGCTGAAACAATAAGCGAAAACTCCGTTCGCGATAATCCCAAATCATCCATAATCGGATTTACAAAAGGACCGATGCCCATCCTCATTCCGGTTGTCAGCAACACAATGACAGAAGCAGCGACCACAATATACCAGCCAAAGTAAAGGCGATTATTTTTATTCATGTTGTACTCCATTCCAAGAAACAAGGGGACGGTTCTCGTGTTTCCTTTAATCAAAAGTTGTAATGGAACGCACAATATTTAATGAAAGTGATTGTTGTTGCTTGGATGAAACACAGGAACCGTCCCCGTGTACATCTTTATCTCTTTTTTCTGCTTAAAAATACATCTTGTGCTGCCTTGATACCTGCACCAGACTCAAACGAGTAGTTAAAGTCCTGTAACCCAGCCTCCATTAAAGAGACAGCTTCAAGAATATCGCTTGGGAAGCAATAGCCCATGTGACCAAATCTAAAGACTTTTCCTTGTAAATGACCTAGCCCACCAGCAAAATCCAGATGGTATTCATTTTTCAAGTGTCCTAGATAATCACCAAGATCCAATCCTTCCGGGGTAAGAATGGTCGTAATAGTTGGTGAAGCGTATTCATCACTAGTAAGAAGTCCGATGCCTAAAGATCTCATCGCTGCTCTGACCATATCCTTCATGAGAGCATGTCGAGCAATCGTTTGCTCATAGCCTTCTTCCTCAATTAAATCAAGGACAGCTGCTAGACCATATATTAGCGTAATCGCTGGTGTATTTGGCGTCATGCCTTTTTCTGCCCAATTGCGGTAGCTTGATAGATTTAGGTAGTATGAAGGAGTCTTATTATTCTCAATCGCTTTCCATGCTCTTTCGCTGACACTAACAAAGGAAAGACCAGGGGGGAGCATCATTGCTTTTTGTGAGCCGGTTACTAGAATATCAATCCCCCACTCATCCATTTCTGCTGGCGCACCGCCAACACAACTAACTCCGTCTACAATAAATAGTGCATCTGTCTGCGTACGAACAACCTTAGCTAATTTTTCGATCGGATTGATAATGCCAGTAGATGTTTCGTTGTATGTAGCAAAGACAGCCTTAATGCTATTCAAAGGCTTGAGGAACTCTACTAGCGCTTCTTCCGTACAGGCCTCTCCCCATTCAATCGCAAGCTTGTGGACGTTGAAGCCATATTTTTCACAAATTCCAACGAAGTAATCACCAAATGCTCCAACAGTAATAACCACTACATCTTCTCCTGATGAAACTGTATTGATTGCTGCAGCCTCTAACGCCGCGGTTCCGCCAGATGGTAAAAGTAAAATATCTTGCTTAGTTCCAAACAGTGGTTTCAAACGTTTGGTCGTTTCGCGATATAGTTCAACAAACTCCCCACTACGATGGCTATAAATATCATGTGCCATTGCTAATTGTACTTTCTGAGGTATTGGTGTAGGTCCAGGGTGTCGTAAAATATTTGTATACATTCCTTTGCCTCCCTTTCCTGTTAAATTATCTATATCTAACTATAAAATGATTAATTTGTCTAATTATTCTTTTTATTTTAAACTATGAAACATGGGGACGTTTCTTGTGTTTCCCTTGAATAATAGTATCGAAATTAAATTGGAGATCATTTTTTAAGAGAAAGAAAAAAGTGAACAGGAATGTATGCCTGTTCACTTTTTTTAACCGGGGACAGTTCTCATGTTTCCCTTAATCGATATTGTTATGTGTCACACAATACCCTTTATAAATGAAGAATATCAGTTATATGAGTATGAATAAAAGTTCGAGTAAATTTCAATTTATTTATTATCAGGATTAAGCTTTTCGTTTACCTTCTGTCTAACCAAATCCTTTTCCACCGATGACAACATTTCGTAAACTAAATTCTTTGCTTGCACTGGTTTGTTGTTCGCAATTGCCTCAATGATATTTTTATGTGTGATATAAGGGGTTCGAACCCCACTTTTATTCAATTTATAAATATCACTTTCAAACTTTTTATAGAATTCCATGAGTAATTTATACATTGAATACAAAATATCATTATCTGCTATCTTTGCAATTTCAAGATGAAACATTCTATCATATTCCCAATAATCATCAGCTATAACTCCATTTTCTTTAAAGTACTCATTAATATCATTTAACCTGTTAATATCCTCAGGTGTTGCTCTTTCAGCTGCTAAGGTGACTAGTTCAGACTCTAATATTCTCCTAGCTTCGTAAAACTGCTTTAATTCCCAATTCATTAAAATAAATGAGGAAAGCTTTGAATCTATTATGGAATTAGGTTCAGTAGCAACAAAAATGCCGTTCTCTTTCCTTTCGACTATGCCTAGCCCAATAAGATGGGAATAGGCCTCTCTAACAGTTGTTCTTGCTACCCCTAACTGTTTTCCCATTTCCACCTCACCAAGTAATTTATCTCCTGGTTTTAAACTTCCGTTAAGAATTCGTTGATATAATACATCAACAGTTCTGTCTACTAAAGTAAGTCTAGATAATTTCGGAAGATTGTTCATTTTTCCACCCGCCACATATTGTTTTCAGAAAATTATAATTTATATTCCTTAATCTATTATTTCATGATTTTATATTTTATACAAGTTAATTGTCAGACAAACAGATAATTAAATTCTAAATATATTAAAATTACTAAATTTTCTAATAAAGGTGTAGACAAACAGACAATCTGAGTTTAATATGATAAATAAAAAGAGGGGGGGAAGGAAATTATGAATTTCGCAGTAATCGGGGCAGGTAATGGGGGGCAATGTATAGCTGGATATCTGTCCATGTTAGGCTACTCTGTGAAACAACAAGATAAAAATGGTGAACTAATTAAATCGCTGCAAGAAAAAGGCCGTATCAAATTAAAAGGTAAAGTGGTGGGAGAGGCAAGTTTAGATCTTGTTACTACTGATGTTCACCAAGTAATTGAAGACACAGATATTATCATGGTGGTTACTACAGCAGACGCTCACATGGAAGTAGCACAAGAAATAGCTCCCTTTCTACAAAAAAATCAAATCGTCATCCTTAATCCAGGGCATACGGGTGGTGCACTAGAATTTTTACATACCATTATACAACATGGCTGTTTAAACATACCCGTTATTGCAGAAACACAAGATTTGCTATTTAGCTGTAGAGCAGTCTCTGTAGGAGAGGTTAATGTTTCAGGTATAAAAAGAGTAATGGACATAGCGTCAATCCCATCTGAAAAGGCATCGGAAGTTGTGGATCTTTTTAAAGATATTTTCCCGCAATTTCGTGCTAGGCCAAATGTACTTTATACCAGCCTAAATAATCTTGGGGCTATGGTTCATCCTGTGCCGACATTACTGAATGCAGGAAGAATTGAAAGCCAACAGTCATTTGATTATTACAGTGAAGGTATAACAAAGGGTATAGCAAATGTAATGGAACAAATGGATGAAGAAAGACTATCCATTGGAAAGGCTTTAGGAGTAGATTTAACCTCTATATTGCAATGGCAGTATGAGGCCTATGGAATAGAGGCTGATTCTATATATGAAGCGCTAACTTGTAACGAATCATATATAGGCATTAAAGCACCAAAAACATTAGATTCTCGTTTTCTTACTGAGGATGTTCCGTGTGGGTTGGTCCCGCTTGTAAATATAGGCAGACTCTTGGGCATCGAAATGCCAGTCACTCAGTCATTTATAGAAACAGCAAATTCTTTACTTAGGAAAGATTACAGGAAAGAAGGAAGAAATTTAGAAAAACTCGGTATTAAAAATCACCTTGAGGAACTAATGCATGTAATTTCGTAATCAAAATTCCATAAAAAAGGGGAAATCAAAAAATGACTAAAAGAAAAAGGTCAAGTTTTATGCTTTTTATGGTAACCATTTCAATCATTGTTCTTTTATCGGCGTGTTCTGGTGGCGGAAATGATACAACGAGCTCCAGTAAAGGTGACGGGGAAGATCAATTAGTTTGGAAACTAAATCATATCAGACCAAATGATACAAGAACGGACATCTCTGCAAAGAAATTTGCTGAAGATGTTGAAGCTTCAACAGAGGGAAGATTAAAAATAGAAATATACCCAAATGCAGAATTAGGGGATTATCAATTAGTACAAGAGAGTATATCAATGGGGGAAATTGAAATGCAGCTGGCTTCTGTTGGAACAAACGTTGACCCTACCCTGCAAGTAGCAGTTGTTCCATATCTAGTTTCGGATTGGGAAGAGGCAAAAAAACTTTATGGAAAAGGTGGAGTAATAAATGATTATATTTCCACTCAACTAGAAAAGCAAAATATAAAGCTATTAGCAGTCTATCCACAATACTTTGGGTCTGTTTTTCTAGCAAAAGAACCAAATGATCCCCAAAATCCTGATTCTAAAAAGAATGTTAAAATTCGTGTGCCAGGAATGAAGTCATTCGAGGAATTTGGGAAAGGGCTTGGCTTTACCGTTACTCCTTTACCTGCATCGGAAATCTTCACTGCACTGCAAACTGGTGTAATTGAAGGGACTGTTGGTGGTGGTACTGAACTTTACTATAACGAATACAGAGAGCTTGGAAAATATGTAATGCCATTAAGAACACATTTTGAAGCCCATTATCTTACAGTTAACCAGGATGTATGGAATAAACTAGCGGATAAAGATCAAGAATCAGTGCTGGAAATTGCAGCTTCATTAGAAGAAAGTGCATTTAAACAGGCAGAAGAAGAGGATTTAAAATATGATGAATTAATTGAAAAAGAAGGAATTGAAGTTATTGACTTCACCGAGGAAGAAATAAAAGCATACGCAAATAAGGTTAGAAAAGAAGTATGGCCAAAGATCGAAGGTCAGTATGGGGATACATTCCAAGAGATAAAAAAAGAGCTAGGTATTAATTAATAGTTATTTAAATTGCTAGGAAAGGAATGGAGAAATGAGAGCGATAAAAATTGACAAAAGTGATAATGTAGCAGTGGTGGTACTAGATACGGAACAAGGAGACATCCTAATAGTTGAAGATAATGAAGTCCAATCCCTTCAAGATATACAAGCAGGCCATAAAATTGCTATGGAAGATATAAAAAAAGACGAAATGGTAATTAAATATGGCGTTCCTATTGGAAAGGCGATTACTGATATAAAGATCGGCGAACATGTACATATTCATAATGTAGAAGACATTACTGAGCAACTATGTGTTCAGAATAAAGAAAAGTTTATGAAGAAAGGGGAGAGTATAAGATCATGAATACTATGCAAGGATACATGAGAGAAAACGGTACGTTAGGTATTAGAAACTATATACTTGTAATATCAACAGTTTCATGTGTGAATTCAATATCATCCAAAATTGCCCAAAAAACTGGTGCAATTGCAATTAACCATGAGCAGGGATGCGTTGAGTTTAAAGATGACCACAAAAGGACGGTATTATCTATATCCTCAGCTGGAAAAAATCCTAATGTCGCAGGGGTTTTAGTGGTAGGGCTAGGATGCGAGCAGACTTCTTCGCAACCCTTAATTAGATCAATTGAGGCTACAGGAAAACCCGTTGAATTTGTTAGGGTCCAAGATGAAGGCGGTTCTCCCGAGGCGATACAAAAAGGAATTGAGTTAGTGGAGAAGCTCCAAAAACAGGCTTCAGAATTAAAACGCGATGAATGCTCCGTTGAAGGGTTAGTAGTAGGTGTTCAATGTGGTGGATCCGATTGGACAACGGCGATATCCGGAAACACTGTTATTGGAAGAATGACAGATTTAGTGGTGAAAAATGGTGGGTCTGTGCTGATGTCTGAAGTTGCTGGGTTCCCTGGAAGCGAACATATTGTTGCCGAACAGGCCGTTTCGCATGAGGTAGGTTTAGAAGTTTTTCAAATGGTTGATGAATTAAGGGCTGATTTTGTAAAGGATTATGGGCAAACAATTGAAAAAATAAATCCAACACCTGGAAATAAAGCAGGCGGTATTACTACACTTGTTGAAAAATCAATGGGGAACATAAAAAAAATGGGATCCTCACCAATTCAGGGATTATTAAAATTAGAAGATAAAATTCCTTATCCCGGATTATGGATTGTTGATTCTAGAGTTCAAGGTCCGGATCAATTTAGCACTTCGGGTTTTGCGATTTTAGGAGCAAATGTAACTGTATTTAGTACGGGACGCGGTACACCGATTGGTAATGCAGTTATGCCTTTAATTAAAATTACAGGAAATCCGAAATCGTATCAAAAGTTAAATAGTATTTTAGACTTTAATGCAGGTGTGGTTTTAGAAGGAGCAACGATTGAAGAAACTGGAGAAGAGTTATATAAGTTGTTATTAGAGGTTGCAAGTGGAAAACAAACTAAATCGGAAATTAATGAAAACTTTGAATTTGTTGTACCAAGAGAGCCAAAAAGAAAGGTAGTTTAAGTAAAAGGGGCACGTAATAAGTGCCCTATTTTAAAAGACGTTTCTGGGTGGGGGTGTTTGGATGAAGAGTGTTATCAATAAGTTAGTAGCATTACAGAACATTATTAGTGTTATTGTTCTATTCTCATTGCTAGCGCTTATTTTTGTTCAGGTTTTGCTTAGATATGTATTTAATTTGCCTTTAATGGGAATTGAGGAATTGATGTTATTTCCAACTATTTGGCTTTATATGTTAGGTGCAGCAAATGCCTCAGAGGAAAGAAGTCATATTGTTGTAGATATTGCTGATGTTTTTATTAAAAGTCAAAAGGTATTGAGGACTATTCATTTTATCAAGAATGTTATAAGTGTGATTATAGCGATTATACTAACTTATTGGTGTTTTGACTATTTCCAATACTCATTAAAAATATGGAAGTTAAGTGCCTTACTTTCAGTACCAATGTTTTTGGCAGAATCTGCTCTTTTTATTGGCCTATTGCTCATGTCAATCTATTCTATATCCGATCTTATAAAAAACATGAAATCATTAATCTTTAAAGGGAATTCGGAGCAAGGGGAGAGTGTTCAATAATGTTAACCATATTTGCCCTAAACATCCTGCTACTTTTTGCATTATTGCTTATTGGTACACCACTACCCTATTGTTTTGGGGCGGCCCTTATATTTATGGTTATCTTTGCCGATATCCCGATCAACAGTTTAATGTTATGGGGATTTAATCAGATGATTGGGCCAGTTCTACTGGCTGGACCACTGTTTATTCTAGTTGGTTCAGTTATTGCGGAGAGTGGTATTGCACCGAGGTTATTAAATGCTGTAAATCTACTTGTAGGTAAGATTAAGGGAGCTATTGGGGTACTAGTAGTTATGGCATGTGGGTTGTTAGGAGCTATTTCCGGTAGTTCATTTACGGGAATTGCCGCTGTAGGGCCAATTATGATTCCACAAATGATGGCACAAGGGTACACAAGAGGATATGCCACATCATTAGTAAGTGTGTCATCAATTTTAGGGGTATTAATACCACCAAGTGTACCGCTTATTATATACGGTTGGGTGACTGGAACCTCGGTATTGGGATCCTTTCTTGCAACTGTTGGGCCAGGGATCTTAGTTATGATTTTATTCTCAATTGTTAATGTAGTATATTCCCGAAAGGCATTGCCAGCAAACATTGAAGTAGCAGCCGCTATAGAAAACAAAATAGAGATGGATCCAATAGAAAAGAAGAAAAATTTAAAAGTTATTTTAGGCGCTATTCCGGGATTCTTAATGCCTGTTATCATCCTTGGAGGTATTTATGGCGGCGTTTTTACTCCGACAGAAGCAGCCGCTGTTGCTGGAGTATTTGCGATGATTATCGGAATTGCTGTTTATCGTGAGCTAGGAAGAGTAAAGCTTTATAAGGTTTTTAAAGAATCAACTTCTTCTATTGGCGCCATAATGGCTATGATTCTATTTTGCCTGTTGCTTGCCCAAACCTATGTTCAACTAAAAATTCCACAGCAATTGATTGAAATCTTTATGGGTATTACAGAAAGCAAAGCGGTTATTTTGATATTAGTAAGTCTCTTCCTCCTATTTGTAGGAATGATTGTTAATGATACGACTGCAATCATACTCTGTGCACCACTTCTATTGCCACTAGTTGTACAGTATGGGGTTGATCCAATTCATTTTGCAGCAATTATGTGTGTAAATCTAGCTATGGGCGGTGTTACACCTCCGTATGCAAGTGTTCTTTATTTTGGTATGAGGGTTGGGAAGGCAAAGTTCAGTGAGGTATTAAAACCAACCTTTATGTTTATCCTGTTTGCTTACCTTCCAGTATTAATTTTGACAGTTGCTTGGGAACCTTTATCCATGTTCCTACCTAGACTATTTGGATACTAAATTAGATTTAGGAAATGAGGATTTCTCGGAAAAGAAAGGTGAGAGAAAATGAATCCAGAAGTAATTGTTATAGGTGGGGGTGTTATAGGCTCATCTATAACCTATCATCTTGCTCGGGATGGAGTAAAAGTAAAACAATTGGAAAAAGGCAGTATTGCTAATCAAGGGGCAGCATCCCGAGCCTCGGCTGGTGGAATCAGATTAAATAATCGAGATCCTAGAGAATTATCATTAGCAAAGGCAAGCGTTCTCCGATGGGAAACATTGGAGGAAGAGCTGGGGGCCGACCTAGAATATATCTCAACTGGTCAAATAATGTTATATGATCACCGATATAGCATGGAAGTACTCCAAGAACAGGTTAAAGAGGATGAAAAAGGCGGGATTCCTGCCCAAATTGTTGATCAAAATGGATTGAAAGAATTCATCCCTTGTATTTCTCCCTTATACACAAAAGGTATATTTTATCCAAGTGGTGGGCAGGCAAATGGATTATTGACTACCATAGCTTTTTCTTCCGCAGCGCGAAGACTCGGGGCCGATGTTGTCACCGGTATCGAGGTTTATTCAATAAAAACGGAAAACAATAAAGTGATTGGGGTAAATACTAGTTCAGGTTTTATGCCCTGCAGTACAGTCATTAACGCAGCAGGTGCATGGGCACCAAAAATACATGAAACATTAAATTTATCTCTACCGCAAATTAAGACCTTCCGTCATCAAATGTCTGCAACATATGCAGCACCGTTAATTCTTCCCGGCCCAACAATTAGTGCAAAGGAAACGAAAATATCGCTTAAACAGACAATTGATGGGAGAATCAGAGCAGGCGGCGGATATTCGACTAAGCCTGGACCAGACGAATACTCTGGAGTTTTCAATGAAGAAAGTTTAAATCAACAAAGGGAGACTGTTATATCAATTATCCCTGAGGCGGAAAAATACGGAATAGATTTTACATACTATGGAGCCGAAGCACATTGTATAGATGATATTCCAATTTTAGGCGAAGTTCCTGAGGTTTTAGGTTATATACTTGCTGCCGGATTTAGCGGACATGGTTTTACACTCTCTCCAGGGGTTGGACAAGTAATTTCTGAAATTGTCCAAAAGAAGCCTCTTTCTATATCTATCGATGGACTAACAATTGAACGGCCATTTAGCGTTGATGGGATTAATGATGGTGCCATTCGTCATTTTCCGGGGTAAAGCCTTGAATAGTATTTAAGTATTTTAATATTTATAGTAGTTTACGATGGGGTTAAAACGAAGGATTTACACATTTGAAAACCTAATATATTGAATAATTTACGGGGTGGATAAAATGGAAAATACAACTTTATTAAACCAAAATGATATTAAAAGCTTAATCACTATGAAAGAAGTAGTAGAGATATGTGATAGGACGTTTCAGGATTATGGAAAGGGTACAACTATAAATCCGGCAAAAGTGTTATTAGACCTTGGGGAACAAGTTGAATATCCCGATTACGAAGGATTTATGAATGCAATGCCTGCATATGTAGGATGGTTAGATATTGCTGGGATTAAATGGGCAGGCGGATTCTTAGGAAAAAGAAGAGAATTAGGACTTCCCTATGTGACTTCGCTAATTTTACTAATTGACCCAAAGGTAGGAAACTTCATTGGAGCAATGGATGGAGCTTATATTACAAATTTAAGAACTGGAGCACAATCGGCTGTGGCATTAAAGTATATTAAGCAGGATATAAAATCAATTACATTGGGGCTTTATGGCGCGGGTATGCAAGGCCGAACGCAAACAATGGCGATATCAGAACTATTCGATATAGAAGAGCTTATTGTTTATGATATTAATATTGAGGCAAGTAAAAAGTTCGCGGAGGAAATGAAAGGCTTTGTAAAGGGAGACATTAAAGTTGCTAGTATACCTGAAGAAGCCGCAAATGCCGATACAATTGTGTGTGTTACTCAATCAAAAGAGCCATTTTTAAAAGATGAATGGATTAAACCTGGAACAGTTGTATTTCCAATGGGATCCTATCAGGAGTGTGAAGATTCCTTAATATTGAATTCTGATTATATTATTGTTGACCATGTTGAACAATGTTTGCATCGAGGAGTGCTAAATGAATTAACTAAAAGAAATGAAATTAGTGAAGAATCCATATTTGCAACAATAGGAGAGCTTTCAATTAGTGCTAAACAAGTCATATCACCTGAATCCAAGCGTATTGTATGTGTTCCGATTGGGACTGGTGCGATGGATGTGGCCGTTGCAAAGTATGTATTAGATAAAGCCAAAGAGAAAAACATTGGCGGATCTTTTGAATTTGTAGAGACTCCCAATTTCCAACACAGCTAAGGGAACTTTGGGAATTCTCATTATTAAAATATTTTTATTTATTGAAGTTTTTGGGGAATTGCATAGCAGTTCCCTTATTTAATTTTATTTTTTATAAGATGAAGTTGGAGGGATATTAAATGCCAATAGATTTAAGAAGTGATACCGTTACAGTACCAACTGAAAAGATGAGGGATGCTATGCGTTTCGCGGAGGTTGGAGATGATGTTTACGGGGAGGATCCTACTATAAATCGTTTGGAGCAGTTGGCTGCTCAGTTATTAGGGAAAGAATCTGCGTTATTTGTAATGAGTGGAACACAAGGTAATCAGGTTGCTGTGTTAGCCCATACTCAACGCGGAGATGAGGTAATCTTGGAGGAGTATTCACATATTTTTAATTATGAGACAGCAGGAATTTCAACAATTGCTGGTGTTCAGGCTAGGACAATTAAAGGAACTAATGGACAAATGCCTATTTCTGAAATATCACAGGCTATTAGGGGGAATGATATCCATTATCCAAAGACCGGACTAATTTGTTTAGAAAATACTCATGCATTTTCAGGTGGAAGGGTATTGCCCTTGAGTTATATGGAGGAGGTTTACAATCTTTCAAGACAGTATCAGATACCTATACATTTAGATGGGGCCAGGATATTTAATGCTGCACTTAGTCTAGGAGTTCATGTAAAGGATATTGCAAGATATGTAGACTCTGTTCAATTTTGTTTATCAAAAGGATTAAGTGCACCAATGGGATCAATATTAGTAGGTTCTAAGGAATTTATAGAAAGAGCCAGAAAGTGGAGAAAAATGTTAGGCGGGGGAACTCGACAAGCGGGTATTATTGGAGCAGCTGGAATAGTGGCATTAGAAGAAATGGTTGACCGATTGATAGAGGATCATAATCATGCAAAATATCTTGCTCAGAGTTTATCGCTTATTCATGGGATCGATATTGATGCTTATGGAGTAGAAAGCAATATCGTTATTATATCTGTTAAGGGGCTAGAGATTAAAGCTGAAGATTTTATTAATCAATTAAATCAGTTTGGTGTCTTAGCTAACACTTTTGGACCAGGCAGAATTAGATTTGTTACTCATAGGGGAATAACAAATGAACATATTGAAAAGGCAATTGCTGCTGTTAGAGCTATTTCAAATAATAATATAAATAGTTAATTGAAAATAAGGGGACGTTTCTGGTGTTTCTAAAAGAAACACCAGAAACGTCCCCATGTTTACCAAATCTCGCTTACCCACTCAGGATGGTCAATAAATGGATTACGGTTTCCTTGAATTTTAAAGATTACTTCATTACGGTTTTTTTCGAAGTCATCAACTGGATCCATTTGGTGCCATTTTAATAGTGTGGAGAGTTTGCCGTGGTAGGGAGCTGACCCGTTGCCAAGCTTTTCGTTCAGTTCAAGGTCTACTTTGTCTCCTTTTTCATAGCGTGTAGCCATGTAAAAGAGGATCCGTGCTACATCACCTTTTACGCGATCAGGTGGCTCAAAGGAATTGCTTGTCTTTTTGCAGCCATTACAGCCTGGAACTGAGCTGCCGCCGTTATCGAAATCTAAATTGCTGCGGTGGCTGTTTACTTGTACATCCGTTGGCCGTAAATGATGGATGTCAGTGCCTGGTCCTTTGGATGTTCCGAAATTGCCATGTGATTTTGCCCATGTGTGTTCACGGTTCCAATCCCCCACATTCCCGCCGTTCCGATTTTTCGAACGGGATTCGCCAGAATAAAACAAAATGACGTTATCCTTATTATTTGGGTCTTCATCCGTTTGTCGGAGAGCAGTCCACACCTCATCATAGGAAAGCTCTTTATTTTCATCAATAATGTCATGAAGAGTCGTTTTCAACTCTTGCCCAGTCTTTCCGTATGCGCCGAAGTAATAATCATTTGGATTTGTTGGATTTTCATCCGCTTTAATTGTTACAGAAAATTGAGTTGTTACGGATTTTTTACCGTCTGATGCGCTCACACCGACGATATAGCTGCCCTCTGTCAGATTAAGCGTAAGTGTGCTACCAGCCACGGTTCCAAGTGTAGCCGTATAAGTCAATTCATCTCCATCTGGATCTTCAAAATGGTTGTTGAGGGAGACCGATATGGCTTCTCCAGCCTTACCCGACTGATTCGGAATCGCTGATTTTACAATAGGCGCTTTGTTGTCAGTAGGAAAAGAGGGAACCGCAATTGGTTCCCCTTTCGTATTAGTGAACTTGATCTTCGAAGCATCTGCGCCGTTAATGAAATCAATAGCTGCTATGTTTTCAGCGCCGCGAACTTCACTTACATTTGGACCGTCAATGATGATTTTCTTCATTTCTGTTCCTTTTAAATCGATAATCGCACCTGCACTTACAGGATTGATTGTCACTTCATTCGTTTTAAATCCTTCTCCATGAAGTTCTGCATATTCGCCCTTCAGCAAGACGCCTTCTGTAATCACAGATTGTGCATCTAGTGTAACGGAAGCACTTTTCTTCGTGATAGTTAATTTCTTTGTTGTGAAGTTTTTAAAGTCGTAAATCTTTTCAGGTGTGATTGGGTCTACGACAGGTGGTGCGTCTTTTAAATCAATCTGAACCATTACCGGATCATGGTCACTTGCACGGCCAGCCATGTCTGTAAAATCGGCATTGATATGAAGAATATCAATTTTTGTTTGATCAGTTAAATTGTTAGTTACTAAAATATGATCCAGCACTTGGGAATTCCCTTGATATAAATAAGTGTAGCGATCAGATGCTTCGATTCGATTAATCATATTCGTCATGATGTCACCCTCATGAATCTTGAGAGATTCAGAGAATTGATAATCGTTGAAGTCTCCTAATGAAACGACATTTGCTTTCGGATTTTTCGTTTTAATATCTGCTACGAAGTCATGGACGATTTGCGCAATCTTATGACGTTGTTCTTCGCTCTTGTACACTGGCGGCTGAATGGCACCAAATAATGGTGTATCACCCGTCTTGGAGTTCCAATGGTTAGCAATGACAATGACATTTTCGCCTTGGAATTCGAACTGGGCAGCCACTGGCTTACGACTGCTATTGAATGCTGAATTTGTTGGGGCGATACGGCCAGGATTCAAGGTCAATTTTCCGTTTTCATAACCGACAGCAGTTGTCGCATTACCAGCTGGAATGCCTTCGGTTAATTTAACACGTTCAGGATTGTAAAGGAATCCAACACGAATATTGGCATTTGGTGCTCCACCGTCCATGTTGTTTACCGGATCAATATTTGCATATTTATACTCTACGCCGCCAGCTGCTTTGATTGCCGTAATAAGGCGCTCATAGCTTTGGTTTGCTTTAGAATCACCAGCATCTTGACCATTATTATCTTGAACTTCTGTCACACCAACAATATCTGGGCTTTGCATATCTCCAGCAATTGCTCGCGCTAATTTTTGAGCCTTGTCATTGGATGTTTCCTTCGTATTGTTCGAAAAGTTTTCAAGGTTGTATGAGGCAACCGTTAACTTATCATCCGCTTTAATGATCGTTGTTTTCTCTGGTGTAGCAGTACCTTTCACTTTTGCTTCCTTCATCTCATCCAAAGAAACGTAGATTTTAAAGTTCTGGTATGAATAGCCCACAACCCCTGTAATTGGACCTGTGAATGAATCACCTGTCGCTATTTCAAAATCACGGCCAGGACCATTCGGCTCTAAGCGGAACTGAATGCGATTCGGGTTTTGTTTTTCCTTTTCATATAATAATCCACCGTGAAGTGTATTCGTTGGTGCACTTTCGAGAACAGTTATTAAATCACCATGTTCCTGCGGTGCAACTGCTTTTACATTGCCCACTTCAACACGCATTCCCTCAACGCTTTCCCAGAAGTCGATCGCATCTGATTCAGGATTGAATACCTTAAGTTGATCGCTATCAATTGCTTCAAACGCGACATTCTCTTCGTTGAGAATAATTGGCTTTGGCAATGCTACATTTTCTTTGATTTTCTCAACTTTTCCACCTTGATCATTGCGCACATTGATTTGAGTAGTCTTTAAGTCTGTTACGTTACGGTCATCATATCCATCATAAGCATACTCACTTACTTTACCAGTCACTGAAACCAAATCACCGACTTTAATTGGCCATGCATTTTTCCCACTATATAAATGGATCGCCTCGGAAGTGTTCGGATTATCATCTGCTAAAGCATCCGGTGTTTGGATTGTGTAGTAATAGGAACCGCTAAGGGTGAATGAATAAGTTACAATTCCCTCAAGGCCTTCAACCATTTTTCCATCAAATGGCGTGTTGTGTCCTTCACCTTGGATATCATGGATTTGTAAAGCATCTGTAATGACATATTCAAATGTTGACACGTCACTCAGTTTGCCGTCTTTTGCTTTTACAACAGCTTTAAGAGTCGTGTTCTTTGTGATTTCAATTGGTGCCGTATACTTCGTGCTTTTGTCTGTTGGTTCAGAACCATCGACCGTATAGAAGATTTCAGCATCAGCTGTCGTTGTAGACAAGGCAACGGTTGTACTTCCAACAAACGTACCGCTTCCTGGCTGAGCAACGGCTGGACTTAGAGTGGAACTATCTACTACAATGTCCTGCCCTGAACGCGGAATGATTTGATAGTCTGTTCCGAATTGCTGCACGATGCCTGTAATCGACTCATATGTCACATCAACCGTTAATGAAGGATATGCGCCATTTTCATCACGTACGATGAAGCTAGCGTCATCAGCTGAAGCTGTGAAGTTTTTCCAGCTTGTGCCTGTAACTGCAGTTAACGTAACATTGTTAACTGTTACAAGTTGTGACTCGTGGTCTTCGTTCACTTGGCTGCCTGTCACCACTTTTGGAGTAGGGGAACCAGCGTTTTCAGTTTTTGAATCTACGACTGCTCCGTCCAATTGAAGTAGCCCTTGGTAGTCAGCCAATGTTCCTGTTAAAGTCACTTCATCGCCAATATTTACACCAAGGCTTGTCGGACGTACGGCAATTCCGCCTGTCGTATCTTGAACAGAAATTGTATTTTTTAAGTTAGCTGCAACAGTTCCTTTAATCGTTACTTTCTCGCCTATACCTTTTGCACGTGCATCAGCGATAGAGATTACTTCAGGTTCTTCTGGGTCTGGGTCAGGACCTGGGTCCGTTCCGTTCATTGTGTGTGAACCTAAGAAGGTAAAAGTATTTATTGGTTCTGCATTCCATTGGGTAGGGTCAAAAGCATCATTAATCTCTTTATCTCCAGTTGTAACATTACTTTTCCTTACATACGTCACATCTTTCGCAAAATCAGCAGAAGATCCAACTTGTCCGATAGAGTCGACCACATCACCAGCTTTTCTTAAAACAACGGGATCGTTACCGTTAAAATTAATGACGTTATTATTTACCAAGTCGCCTTGCGCTTTAATTGCCGCATCTGCTTGGCTATTATACAAAACAAATACGTCACCGTCTTGAATTGTTCCTGTTAAGTTGGCTTTTTGGGCTGCTGTTGCTGCACCATTAACATGGAGCTCAAGTGTATATCCTTCTAAATTAACTGGTGCACCAGTCCCATTGTAGATTTCAATCGCTTTGTTTACGCCACTGCCTTCAATATACTCCGAAATAATCAAATCGGAAGCTGTGGTTGCTGCGACTGCTACAGAAGGCACTGATGGAATCATTAAGCTTACGGCTAAGCCGCTTGCCATCAACGTGGTCAAGGATTTTTTGAACCTGCCTTTATTCATGCGTATGAATCTCCTTTTCTCCTATCAGAATTAGGATTATTTTTCGAAAAGCGTTGAATTAGAAAATTGTTTCACCGTCAACCACGATTCCATTGAGATTTACATTTCCGTTAAAATCAGTCAAGTTGAGATCGCCATGAACTGTCACGTTAGTAAATGACAAGTTTGCCACATCACCAGTAATTGTCAGGTTTCCGTTAACAGTTGCGTTCTCTAATTTTGCGACAGAGTCAACATTGATTGTTACATCTCCGGTGTATACAGCCGGCTTGTCTGGTGTACCGGAGAAGTTATCGTCTGTCACAACGGGTGCTTCTTTAGTTACGTCCTTGATGCGACCTTCAATTGTCGGTGTCACTTCTTTTTCCGCTTTGACATAATCTCTGAATGTTTCCCAATCTGAGTAGCCCCAGTCAGTGACACGGCTTGCTTCATACGCTGCTTTGAAGACATTAAATCCGTCTCCGCCTTTAGCTGTGAATGCATTTGTTGCTACCACGTATTTAGCATTTTCTTCTATTGCCACATAGTCTCCGCCAACATTGACTTCCATGGAAACAATTCGTTCCCCAACTGGCTTTGTGCTGTCAAATGTGAATTTCATTCCTGAAACATGCAAGAAGCCGCCACTCTCTTTTGGTGCTTGGCTCACGCTGTGTTCAAGAGCTGCTTTGATTTCCGCACCAGACAATTCCATTGTTGCAAGAGTGTTGCCGAATGGAAGGATAGTTAAAATATCCCCTAATGTGATTGGTCCTTTGTCAAGTGCTGCACGAATACCGCCGCCATTTTGCATCGCAATCACAGTGCGTGGGTCTTTTTCTTTCGCTTTTGCAAGCATGCCATCAGCAATTAGATTTCCTAGTGCCGTTTCAGTAGCACGAACACTCACACCTTCCACATTTCCTTCATCAGTAAGACGAGGATTTGGATAGGCTTCAGTCGCAGTTGCTCCTGTTTGAGTATTCTTCAAATCATCAATTTTGGAAGAGTACTCTTTTAAAAGTTCGGCTGCTTCTTCGTCATCTGCTTTTTTGGATACATCAATCAATTGACCTGTTTTCGCAACAACTTTTCCTTTTGCATCAAATTCAACATCTAATGCTCCTAAGAAATCACCATATTGATACGCCTGTACAATAATCGTTGGATCTTTTTCTTTTCCTTCTTCGTCCTTGGTCACTTCGACAGCTGCATCAAGTCTTGTATGGCTATGTCCACCAACAATGACGTCGATGCCATCTACTAATTTTGCAAGCTCAAGATCATTATCAACCTGCACGTTATCATCGAAACCGATATGGGTAACTGCTACAATTTTATTAACACCTTGTTTTTCTAGAGAATCAACTGCGTTTTGTGCAGAATCAATATAGTACTTGAATTCTACAGCTTCAGGAGATGCAATGCTTGATGTCTCTTCGGTCGTTAAACCAATAAAACCGATCTTTTCACCATCGACCGTCTTAATCAATGAATTGTAGATTTTGCCGCCCTCAGGGTTGGAAGATAGTCCAGGAACGAACAAATCCTTCAAGTTAGCATCCTTCGAGAAATCAACGTTACTGCTGACGATTGGGAATTTAGCACCTTTAATGAAATCAGCCAATGCCTCATGACCTTCTGGAGAACCTCCAAGATCAAATTCATGATTACCTAAAGTCATAACATCATAGCCTGCAAGATTCATAAATGCTAAGTCTGCCTGTCCTTTATATTCATTAAAATAGAGTGTACCAGAGAAAACATCCCCTGCATCAACTAATACAGCATCCGGTTTTTTCGCTCGAACCTCTTTAATCGCCGTGATCCGTTTCGCAACATTATCCAAGTGTGCATGTGTATCATTCGTATGCATTAGAGAGAGCGTAAAATTATCTTTTTCCGGCGGATCAGGGTTTACAACCGGTGGAGATGTTGTTGATGGGCTGGAAACGATCACTGTTAAGACCACATCAGCAGCGCGGTTGCCTGCTAAGTCAACAGCAGAATACGTAACTGTGTATGTTCCAGGATTCTTCGTATCCAACTTATCAATTGTTTTACCAGAAGCATCCTTTATGACAGTCGTCACTTTAACGGCTGGGTCATAATTATCTGTCGCTGTTACAGTTGGCAGATTATATGATGCCCCGTAAGAAACATAGATTGTTTTTTGCCCTTCAAATTTTAGTACCGGCGCTTCAGTGTCCAGCAAATGCTTCGAACGGTAGATGAATAAAGCGACTTGTCCAGTCGTAGCTTTCAAAGAAGAACCAAATTTTGTTGCGCTCACGCCTTTTGTGAGCCCCGAATTCAGTAATGCATCCACATAAGGATCCCATGGCGAACTTACATCGGTAAAACCGTTTTTCACAGTGCCCGCTTTCAAACCGAATGCAATCGTCAAAACCTTCGCAAGCTCAGCTCTTGTTATGTAATCATCAGGTGCGAAGCTGCTTGCCGTTTTTCCGTTAATAATCCCTTTGGCAAATAAGGCGTTTACAGAACCCTTTACCCGTGCATTCAAATCAGTGAACTTCGTAGAAGGAGCATTCTGCACGTCCAATCTTAATGCATTGGCAACCATTACTGCGACATCGCCACGTTTGATTGGATCATTTACCTTAGACAGTGAATTCTCCAATCCATTGGCAATACCAGCAGACTTAACATACTCTACAGCTGCCTTATACTCTCCTGTCGCATCTGATGTCGATGCGCTAACAGGTGCAACCGCAGAAACAACCAAAGCTGCCGCAGCCGCTGTTGCTACAAACCGTTTGTACCTATCTGACTTGTAACCCATCTCAAAACCTCCAATTCTAAAAGTCTAGGCATTTCGCCTGTATTATACTATGCAGCCAATGCTAGTTTTATAAATTTACTTTATCTTTAAAATTTTTAATATATTCTTTACAAAGAGACATGTCGTGTTTCTTTAGTAGAACGTGGGGACGTTTCTTGTGTTTCCTTTTGTTTGTGGAACATGGGGACGGTTCCTATGTTTCTAGGTAGATAGCCATAATTAAGATAAACCGCAAAGTTTGCGTATTGGTTTTACGGCTATTAGGTTTAAACTCATGCGTCATAGGAACGACTCGAGATTTGTCGATAAATTTCTGGGGAGAGGGGAACAAGGGGACGTTTCTTTCGTTTCCCATAAAAAGGACAAGAGGGATAGATATCATATCCCAATCAAATCAAATGGGACAACGAACCTGTCCCCATGTCACTCTGAGGCCACTACAAATAAAGAGACAAAGGGCAAGTAACTACCCTCTGTCTCTTTCACCAAATCTAGAATTCTATTCAAAAATATAACCTATTACATCCAATGCCTGATCAACTGTTTCCACAGTCACATTTGCTTTATTTGAAAGTTCTTTTAATGGGTGAATTAATGATTCAGGTCTAATGATAATGGTAGGCTTATTCATTGTTATAGCTGTGCTAGCATCCATTGCTGTATTCCATTGTTTATATTTTTCACCAAATAATGCAATGACAATATCTGATTTTTGCATTAAAACCTGTGTTCTGAAATTATTAATATCAGATGCTGCATCATCCCTATACAAATCGCCAGGTTGTTTCCCTAGAATTTCCTCACCGATATGATCTGATCTCTCATGGTTTGTTTGAGGTGCAACGAATAGTAACGGTAAATTTCTTCCTTTAGCCTTTTTTTCCAAATCATTTCTCCAATTATCGTGAATCTGTCCAGCTAAATAAACGGTTAACTCCATTATTATCCCTCCCAACTTTGTTCTAACTCTATCAGATTTTACAAGATTTTCAAAATGATTTGAAACAAGGGGACGTTTCTTGTGTTTCTTTTTCTCTCTTCTTAAGGGTAGAGCTCATATTAGAGCAATCTATTGTTGAAACTAGCTAAGTAGTGAGTCGTATGTCTAACTTATTAAGAAGTAAGAAGTCTTCTTATTATCGAATTTGTATTACAGTGATGGGTTTATTGGGGATGTTAATAGTAGTACTTTTTATTATTAGTGTAATTTAGAAATAAACGAAAGGAAACACAGGAACCGTCCCTGTGTTTTCTATATTTTATTAGACTTCATAAAGTGCTGCCCAATCGCACCGATTATTAAAATAATAATTGAAATGGCACTGTAGTCTTTGAAAAAGGTGGTAAAGGGCATATCTAGAAATAAGAATACAGCTGTAATTATCCTGCCAAGTAATAGTAAAAGTCCGATTATTAGCATCCAGTTAAAGACCTTTTCCAAAAATATCATCTAATCTTCCTTTAAATTTATTTGTACGTATGAACAATTATTTCTCCTTCGGTTTTTCCCCAATTAGGCCCATCAAATACATTTGTGAAAAGGCAAATCCATTGTATGTTTTCTGAACAATTGCAGGAATTGCTAAATCAAGATTTAAATAGGTAGTTAATATTAACTGTGTGAACTCTTTTTGATCTGTTAAGGCATATTCTTGTAATTGTTTTACAAACTCCTTGCTAACACTTTCTCTGCCTCCAAGTACTTGTTGTAATTGATATCCTGCCAGATAAAGTTCAGCAGCTATATCTTCATCTGATTTTTGATGTTCGGCTACATAAGCAGAAATCCATTCACGTACTAGTGAAGAGGTATCTTTATTATTTTCCTTAGCGATATATTGAAAACTTTCCTTCAACTCTTTTGATATACGGATTTGCAAATTCGTATCCATTTAGCTCATTCCTCCTTAAAAGAATAAAACTATTATATACACATTGTAATTACAATGTCAATACATGGATGAGGGGACGGTTCTCTCGTTTCTTAGTTTTCCAATTTCAAGTCAGAAAGTACAGGAAAGAAACACGAGAAACGTCCCCATGTTTCTACATGTTTCTATAAATTTGCAAAAAATATTGGGAGGATTTATGAGTTTGATGTGGAATATGAATATAGAACCACAAATCCCGCTTATCTCTAAACGATCTAGCCCGCCTATTTCCCCAATCAGCAATCTAAACATTCTTAGTCCCTATTTTCTTTTAATTACCCTTTTTAGCAAGGAGGTTTGATTTCAAAATTATAAGTAAGGATTATCGTGTGAATGGTCCAAATAATATCAATTTCCCCTAAATAGCTCCCTTTTGAAATTTAGCTATTTCCGCATCATTCCTGTCCGTTTAAGAGGACAGACCCCACCTATACCAATGAAATTCCGCTTGTCCACTGTGAAGTTTTGCTGAAATGGCATTAGGTTCAAGCAGTCGTTAGACGTGGGGGAGATCATATTAATAGGATACAATCCACGGTAACGAATCTCACTTCACATACCCTCATCACAACAATAAACATATCCATTTGTAAAATTCCAATACCTGCAATTGTACATGCAAGCTAATGATCGAGTGGATTTTTTCCATTTCACAATCGTTGAAGAAGGCATCAAGATTAGGGTTTTAACGCGTTTTACAACAAATTTTATAGATAGTGGTGATAGAAATGGCTCGTATGGCCAGAGTGAAAAGTAAAACCGGAATCTACCATATTATATGGAGAGGTGCGAATAGGCAGGAAATATTCCATGATGATGAAGACTGGATGAAATTTCTCGATAGCCTTAAAAAGTATAAAGCAAAATATGGATTGATTGTATATGCGTGGTGCTTGATGGGGAATCATGTACATTTGCTGATAAAAGAAGGGAATGAAGATATTTCAATTACAATGAAACGGATAGGGGTGAGCTATGTTATGTATTACCACTGGAAATATAGAACAACAGGTCATCTATTTCAGGGGCGATTCAAAAGTGAGAATGTCGAAAATGATGGCTATTTAAAGAAGGTTGTAAGGTATATCCACCAAAATCCGGTTAAGGCCGGAATGGTTAACCATGCTGATGAATGGAAGTGGAGCAGTTGTTTAGGATACTATGGTGGCAATTCTCACCCGAAGGGCATGCTGGATTGTGATTTTATTTTACGGATGTTTTCTGTTGAAAGTACCCTTGCAATTGATAGTTTTAAAGAATTTAACGAGATGAAAAATGATGATAAATGTCTAAGCTATCGAGTGAATAGAAGAAGATTATCAGATGAAGAAGCCAGGCATGAAATCAAGAAACTACTTGGATCAATTGAAATTGCACAAGTAAAAAGTTTACCAAAGATAAAAAGAGACGAATTGCTGCGAAAAGTGAAAGAGATCGATGGGCTAACACTGCGTCAGGCAGCAAGAATTTTGGGCGTTTCTTTGAGTCTTTTATTTAAAGCATGAACATGGGGACGTTTCTCATGTTTCCCTTCAAAGAGAATGCTAAGCCTAAATTCCATGGTTTTTGGCAGTTATTATAGAAAAATGATGTGGGAAGTAAAATTTACTGGTAGTTTAATATGACCACTATGCTAGACTTTGGTGTTTTCTTTAAGCTTGTTTATGAAACGTAGTAGGAAACAGCGGAAACGTCCCCATGTTTCTTTATGCAGTGTAGTAGGAACAAAAGAAACGTCCCCAAGTTTCGCAAGAACCGTCCCGAAAAGGAGTGTTTAAAAATGGCATCGACTGTATATAGCTTTACGATTACAGGCATACAAGGTCATCTTGTGGAGGTTGAAACGGATACTTTGATTGGGCTGCCTTCTGTATCGATTGTTGGGTTGGGTGATAAGGCGGTTAAGGAAGCGAAGGAGCGATTGGAGGCGGCGATAAAGAATGCTGGCTATTCCTTTCCGCCTCAAAAGATTGTTTTTAATCTCGCTCCATCTGATATGAAAAAGGCTGGCACACATTTTGATCTACCGATGGCAATCGGGCTTTTAGTTCAAACGCAACAAATAAAACCTGTCGCCTTTTTAAATACAGGGCTGATCGGGGAATTGTCACTTAACTCTTTTATTCGTCCTGTTTCTGGCATCTTGCCAATGGTTATTGAGGCGAAGGAGCGAGGAATTGTAAGGTTAATTATTGCAAAAGAAAATGTCCAAGAAGCCCAGCTTGTAAAAGGGGTAGAAATTATCGGCTGCAATTTACTAAAGGATGCAATCGATGTAGTAGAAGGTAAACCACCTCATTCCACAGGATTTGCAACAGCCACTCAACCTCAACCTCCAAATGACTACTTGATAGATTTCAAAGATGTAAAAGGACTTCATTCTTTGGTTGAATACATAAGCATAGCTGCTGCTGGTGGACATAACTTTCTTATGGTTGGGCCGCCTGGCTGTGGGAAATCGATGATTGCCAAGCGAATTCCTACGATTCTGCCAAAAATGACTGAGGAAGAATCACTCGAAGTGATGAAAATATACAGTGTTGCTAATCTATTAAAGGATAAAGGCAACCTAATAACTGAGCGCCCCTTTAGATCCCCACACCATAACGCTTCCATAAACTCGATAATTGGCGGTGGAACCTTTGCACTGCCGGGTGAAATTTCCCTTGCTCATAATGGTGTTTTATTTTTAGATGAAATAGCTGAGTTTAGCAAAAAGGCCCTTGATTCGATGAGGCAGCCACTCGAAGATTATTCTGTCACCATTTCGAGAGTATGGGGATCGAACACATATCCAGCCAATTTTATGCTTGTAGGTGCGATGAACCCCTGTCCTTGTGGTTATCATGGTCAATCGAAATGCAGATGTACCGATTATGAAATTATAAAATATCGGCAGAAGCTTTCTGGACCGATAATGGATCGAATGGATATTCAAAAGTATGTTGGCATAGTTGATTTTTTTAATAATGAGGATCAGGGAATTAGCTCTGAATTGATCCGAGATCAAGTTGAAAAAGCAAGGAGGACTCAGCAGGAGCGGTACAAGGAATTCCCTGAAATTAATTGCAATGCCCAGTTAACGCCAGCATTGATCAAGAAATTCTGTGTTCTAGATAATGATTGTACCAGCCTGCTGCAACAAGCGTATCGCTGCTTCCAATATAGCGGCAGATCTCTGCATAAATTCATTAAAGTTGCGCGAACGATAGCAGACTTAGAAGGAGCAGATCACATTCAAATTCACCATTTAAAGAAAAGTCTCTTAAGCCGGGATATTGAAAAAGAAACATCATTATTAAGGGGGAACTGATATGGATGTCTATTGGATTTGGTTAAGTAGATTGAAATACGTAGGACCAGTTTTGCAAAAACAGCTTATTACTTATTTTTCTAACCCGAAAGAAGTCTATGAAGCAAGCGAAGAAGAGTTAACCGGTGTTCCAAAAATGACAAATAATGCACTGCGATCCATCACCTTTAACCGCTCTCTAAAGGAAGCAGAGAACATACTTAACGAGGTTAGAAAAAGTGGAATAAACCTGCTTTTTTTTGACGATGTGCTTTATCCTAAGTTTGCAAGTGAAAGCAAGGGATCACCAATTGTCCTCTATTATCGAGGGGAAATCCAGCCACTTCTGACGACTGTAGGAATCGTTGGTGCTAGAAGGTGCACCTTGTATGGAAAGAAAATAGCAGAGCAGATAGGTGAGGAACTTGCGTCATTAAATATTCCAGTCATTAGTGGCTTTGCAAAAGGAATCGACAGCTATGCTCAAGCTGCTTGCATTCGAAAAGGGGGATACACTCTTGCCTTCCTCGGATGCGGACCAGATATTTGTTATCCGCCAGAACAAAGGCAGCTCTACAATCAAATCCTTGAAAAAGGAGGTGCATTTATTTCCCAATATCCACCCAGAACGGCACCGTTGCCCAAATATTTTATCGCAAGAAATGCTTTAATTAGCGCTTGGTCCACTGAGCTTGTGATCGTGGAGGCAGGTGAACAGAGCGGAGCCCTATGGACTGCCCAATTCGCCGTTAAAAATAACAAACCCGTATACGCCGTCCCTAATCGAATTGATACCCCAGAAGGAATAGGTACGAACAACCTGCTATCTAACGGAATTCCTCCCTATTTAGGAATCCATAGCCTCCAAGCTGCCTTGGATAAAATGAAAAATAGCAAGCATTTACCTGCAACACAAACTACACAAGATCCTATCTTACACCTTCTTTCCGAGGAACCCTCCACCATTCAGCAACTATCCAATCAACTAAACCTCAGTGAATCCGAAATAACGGATCAACTTCTCCATCTAGAACTAGAAAAACAAATCATCATTAGAGGAAATATAGTTTTTAAGAGATAGAACATGGGGACGTTTCTCATGTTTTCCTTCCTAACAAATGCTGATTCTGGATTCTAGAGTTAATGGAATTCTTATGGAAAAATGATGTTGTGAGTAGCTTTTATAAGCCATGTACTTAAGGCATAGCGGGGACAGAGGAACTCTTTATACCTAAGGAAACAGAAGAACCGTCCCCATGTTTCTAGGTAGTTCGTAACGGCACTAAAGAAACTTGTCTTAGGTTATAGATTTATTTTACAATTTTGAATAAATACATATTTAGGTAGGAATGGGGGAATTTGATTGAAAAGGAAAATAGTTTCATTGGTTATTGGTTTTACTTTGCTTTTTGGATTTACGCTTGGTGTAGGTGCTGCACCTGTATTGGAGAAAATCTCTGCACATCTCAATTGGACGATTAAGTTTAGCCTTGATGGGAAGAATTGGACTCCTAAAGATGATAAAGGAAATAAGCTTGCGCCAATCACGTATAAAAATACAACGTACCTCCCAGTTCGTGCTGTTTCAGAGGCGATTGGGACGTCAGTAAATTGGGATCAAAAGACACAAACTATTCATTTAGGTGAACGTTCCGGAATCGTGCCAATTACTTCAGAAGAAATGAGCTTAGGTGCATTTGCGTTTTCAACAATCGATAAACAGTACACTGTCCAAAACGGAAAAGATTATCAATCAGGGATTGTGTTTGAAGGTTTAAATTCAGCTTCAAAAAGTTTCCGTTTACTGCCAAAGGGCAAATATCAAAAGGTAAACCTTACTTTAATAGCACTAGATACTAAAAACGATATTCGCATACAAATCGAGAATAAAGGGACAGTTCTTAAGGATGTTACTCTATCCGCTAGCCAACCGACAAGTACTATTGAGCTGAACATAGGTGGATTTGACGAAATTTCCTTTACAGGGAAATCCGCGTTAGGCTCAAAAGAAAATGTACTGATTACAGGAACTTATAAATAGACAGGGGGACGTTTCTTGCGTTTCCCTGTACTGAATATGAATTCCATATTAATAAGGTTTTTTCGAAAAGGTAGAGTTAGAATCGCTTGAATAAGAAAATCAAAATAATTATGGTAATTGATGGGATCACAGAGCCAGGGCTTTGGGGATCCCTTTTTGTATTCATAAGTAATAGTTTATAAAGTGTAATGGAAACAAGAGAACCGTCCCTCTGTTCAAATTAATTCAATAACCCATAAATCATCTTCGTAGCCTTTTTGGATAGGGTATAAATATGGTGTGTATCATTTTTATACATTATAGTTCCGTGCTCTGCGCTGATCCAAAGAAAATAGGATTCATTTTTCAACTCAACTGTATAATCAGGATCTACGATGTTTACTATACCTGATTCCTTTTTTGCATTTTTAAACGATGTTGAAAAACTCTTAACCACTTTAGGATCAGCAAAAGTAATTAATGAATCTTCTATGACTTCGGAGAAACTTTTCATTTTGTAGACTTTTACGATAGCACTTTTTTCATGTATTTGAATGCTTTCTTCATTTATTTGGATTTCCCAAGTAGAGGTTTCCTTATTGTAATTAACATGTTTCACTTTAATGAATGCCTGGTCATCCACTAGTTGGAACTGTTCAATGGCCTTCTTAATAGCTTCAGACTCATTCATCTTTGCGTTATTAGGTGATTCGCTTGGTATCACCGAAATTTTCCTAGCTGAACCTTGTTTCGGATAAGATTCATTTACTCCGCCATCAAACCACACTTCTACACGACCACCAATTTCAACATCGATTGTTACATTTCCCACCCAAGCTGCATCGTAATATTCCTTTACACCACCATTTTCACTGAAATCCTGTGCGATAGGGCTTACGACTAAGATTCGATTCTCGTCTTTGTTTGTCACGTATCCTGATAAATGAGGCTCTTCAACAACCTGATCACTTGTATTCTCTTTATTGCATCCAGTAATCACTGCACCTATTAATAAAAATAATATGAATCGAGAAATTTTTTTCATTGTGCCTCCTATATGATAGCTATTCAATGGATTAGACGAAAAATTGGGTGAAATGTTTCACTAAAATAAAAGGATGCCCCGAGTTTTGTTAAAACTCGGGGCATCCTTTTATTTTTCAAACTATAGAGGGAACGCGGGAACCGTCCCCATGTTTCGCCCCCATGTTTCGCTCAATGGAAACGCAAGAAACGTCCCCACGTTTCAATAAATCCCAATCACTTCAAAAGAGTCTTTATCCGGTGTTCCTGTGTTTCCTTCTTTGCCTTTTAGGGCTCGTGTTAAGAAGACGGAGAATTGGGCTCTTGTTGTTGGGTTGCTTGGCTGGAATGTATTGTTAGGGAAACCTTCTGTAATCTTATGGCCAACTAGGTTTTGGATATCTAGGTATCCCCAGAATTTAGAGTTGACATCTTTGAAGGTTACTTTTGTGCTTTTCTTTTCTAATTTAAATGCCCGATTAATAATCGCGGCCATTTCAGCTCTAGTTAATGTTTTATTTGGATAAAAGCTTCCATCTGTTCCGGTAAAAATTCCTTCATCTACAACGGTTGCGATGACGTCAAATCCAACGGTACTTCTGCTAATATCTTTAAATTGAGGGTTTGGCCGATTCGTTGTGTTTAAATTTAATGCCTTCACAACCATTGCTGCGGCATCGATTCTTTTTACATTATCATTCGGACCAAAGTTCCCATTTGGATAACCACTAATAATATTTTTACCAAAAAGGTAATCAATTTCACTTTTTGCCCAAAAGTTATTTGGAATATCTTTGAATGTGGCGGCTTGAATGGTAAGTCCAAAAAGTAATGAACTAACAATCGAAGCCACAATCACTAGAAAACCGAGTTTCTTCATTTGTATAATCCCCCAGCTTTAATTCACTTTATAGTCCTTAGAGAATAATCTCTTTCCACTAATATCAAAGGCTTGTATTTTGACAGTATCCCCCGAAGCAACTCCTGTAAGGCCGATACTATATTTATTATTTCCTTCATAAAGCAGTTCCTTTGAATTTGCTGTTACTTTATTTACTGCATCATTACTAGTAACGGAAACCATTGTTGCGAAGTTCTTCGATGTGAAGGTGACATTTTTGATCGCATCTGTAGTGGTTTCATCTGGTTCACCGTTTAGTACAAATGGCTGGATGATGGCCTTTTCTAGTTTTTTTCCTTTTTCAGAGGCAACTTCTTTTGTGATATTTAAACGGTAAGTTGTATTTTCCTTGTATATATCTTTAGGTGTAACAATGATGGACTTTTTGTCGCTAGACAATGCTAGGTCTGTAAAAAATAAGCGATAATCGCCATCTTCTACATAGACGGTTGTATTTTTAATAGTTGATTCCTTTAAAGGCTGGCTAAAAGCAATCGTCCATACCTTTTTATTATCGGTAATTTTCTTTGCACTCCAGACATCTGTATCATTCGTAGCACTGTTTGTTGAATTGGGCATTACCATAATCATGGCAAATACAAACGCAATGGATAAAAGAATGCCGAATCTTTTCTTCATTATTGCTGCACCACCTGAACTTTTAATTCCCTCATAAGGTTTTCGTTAAGTAAAGTTTGTAAATCATTTGGTTTATTTATTAAGTCGTAAAGTGTAAATGTTTTCCCAGCAAAGCGGTAGCTCGTTTTTTGTTTAATGGTAGAAGTAGAATTAGAATCATACGGAACTTTAACAATTTGTGTATCTATGGCAATACCAGCCTCATCGTAAAGCACAATTTCAATATCAAATGCAGTTGTATCCGGTAGACGAGTAAAGGCAAAGTCATAGGTTCTTCTTCCACTATTAGGTGTTAAGTTTAAATAGTCTAGCACTTTAGTCTGTTGTAGGGCACTTCCATTTCTTTTCGGCGTGACTTCAATGTATCGAATATCCCCATTCGAGTTATAAATGGCTTTATCATTGATAATTAAATCAATATTTGTTACCGATTCAGTCGTATTGCCTTGAGCGATTGCTTGGCGTTTGTGAATGATATTTAATTGCTCAATGTAGCGAACAGGTGACTTAACCAAGATATTCCGAGGTGTGTAGTCAGTAATGATGTAATTGATTTCTCTTGCTCCTGACATTAATCGTTCAAATGTGAGGAAGTTTGTTCCAATACTATAAGTTAATGGAGTAGTTAGAGTTGGCAAAACTTGTGCGCCAGATGTATCTGTCACAATGTAATTTGTAATTTCAAGTATATAGTTTTTGTTTCTGTCCCATGCGACAAACCCAGAACCTGAAGGTGGTGTTGGATTGGGTGTAATAATTAACTTCCTTTGGTTTGTTGGCATCACTTGTAAAGTAAATGCGACAGGGTTTCCACTTCCTAATTCTTTTAGAGTAATTCCATGATGAGGCCCGCTGGAAACGTTTGGGGTAGGAATAAGACTCGAATCAAATTGAATAACCTTGTCAAACTCCAATACAATCGGTGAAGTCATATCCAGATAATCTGTTTGCGGATCATTAATAACTGCAGCATTTGTCTGACTAGGAAAAATGAAAGAACTCCATACAAGTATAGCTGCGATGGGTATAATTAGTTTTTTTAATAGAGTACTTCTCTTATGTGAAACTTCCATATTTTATCACCTTTCTAAATAAACTCCTATTTGATGTAAAATCTTCTAATCTATTTAAAATATAGCACTAAAAACACAAGCCCTCAAGGAATTTAAAGGTACTTGCTTATATTGTCAATTTCATAAACAACGCTATTTAACCATGAATTTTATACTATGAATTTATAAATTTTCCCTATTTATGCTAAAAAATTTCAAATTTTTACTTGTTTTATAGTGAAAAAGAAGGTATTCTGATAATTCTGCCGAATGTAATCTAATAAAATTATAAAAAAATGAAGGAGTGCCATAAATGATAGGGAGACTTTTATGCAAGTTTCTAAGAAATCATAAGTTTAGTTATTATAGTGATGAATGTGTTAGATGTGGCCGTCAAAGAAGAAGAAGCTAAAAGTACGCTAAGGGTATATTCCTTAATCTTAGTAGAGGTAGCCATTAAAGAATGATAGGCTACTTTTTTTGTTTCCTCCAAAGAATAATAGATTTTACTATTTTTAGGGAATGGAAATGATATAATATATGGAAAAAGAAATAAAGAAGGTGTAGTTTTGCTAGGCAAGCAAGAAATGGATATGAACTTTACTGAGCAGTTTAGGGAGCTATTATATGAATTTTATCATGTTGGAATCTCGGACAAGGAAATTTCCGTCAAAGAATATATAGAGGAAATTGCTGAGAAATTAGAGAGTTATATTTTGCAAAATGCTTAAAAAGTTCCTTCGTATTTGGCTACCAGCTATATTGATAGGCGGACTCATTTTTTTCTTTTCATCTCAGCCATATTCGAAGCAGAGTTTGATCCCGATTTTGGCGAATTTGGATGGGAAGGAAGGACTGAAAGCTGCCTTTTCTTCGATCTCTTTTCACTACAGTGGGAAGGAAATTAGTATTGCTGCTTTAGGCATAAATCATTTTATCGAATTTTTCATTAGGAAAATGGCGCACTTTTCCTTTTTCTTTTTATTAGGCTTTTTTACGCTAAGGGCACTAAGCTTAACTTTAAAAAGTGCAAGAGGAAGTGTCATTCTCTCTGTCTTGTTTATTTGGATTTTTGCTGGTTTAGATGAATGGCATCAGAGCTATACAGGTGGAAGAACTCCGTTAATTGAGGATTCAATGCTAGACATTCTTGGAGGCATGTTAGCTATAATTATAGGCACCATTCTTTACCATGTAAAAAGGTAGAGATCGGTGCCTTTTTTTATTAACCCTGGTTATAGAATTTAAGCCATTGGTATACACGCGAATGGGTTTTATTCGTATGAATAACTTAATGAGCGGGTATACCAATGGCGATTCCGTGTACCAACAATATAATTTAACAATAGATCACAAGCTAAGCTATTAAAAACAGCGAATGATTCTATAGTGCTTCTTTTGCTTTATTTAGAAGTGCAGACTCTCGTTCAGCTTTAGCAGATTCATATTCCTCTTGGAATTGCTTAGCATGAGAAGGGCTAAACCCTTGCTTTTTTAATTCATCTTGAAGGGCCGAGTAGATGATTTGGAAGGCAGAATCTGTTTTCGATTCTAGTGATGCGCCAGCACCTTTATATTTTTGATAAAAGTATGAAAACGAAATACTTTCGCCTTGCGCCTTCTTTGATTTATATTCACTATAGGCAGCACTAACAAGATTATTAATTTTTGCGTCCGCCTGATTTTGTAAATTCTCAAATGAAGGTCTATATTTATCCTTTATAGAAGCAACCGTAACAATCTCTTCGGATGATCCATTGTTACCAGATTCTCCATTAGTAGATGGATTGGCATTATTTCCTTCACCTGCTGGGGTTTCTTCACTACCGTTAGTTGGATTAGCAGATTTATCTTCCGAAGAACCATTGTTACTAGTGGATTGATTGTTATCACCAGAAACAGTTGAATCCTCTGTATTTATATCAGTAGGTTGATCACCAGGTAGTACGATATCGTATTCCGTTTCAACAATTTGTTCTACCTCTGCATCTGCAACTTCATATTCCTTCATTTCAAAGAAATAATAAATTGTCCCCCCTGTAATTAATAGTAAAAGGACAAAAATCGACAAAACTATCTTCCATTTTTTTTTCATTGAGAGGAAGTTCTCCTTTCTTCTAAGTTAGCTATTATTATATAAAAATATATCATATAAAGAAGAAAATGTAATATACAAATATAGGAATGACCATCTCATATATTGACAAATTGATATAATTAAATAATATATAATCCCGCAATCAATTGATTTTTTGTCGAACTTTCGGTAATATATGTAAGAATAGTAGAGATATTGACAGTTTGCATATTTAGTAATAGGTTAAAAGGCATTAAAAAATATATTTTGAGGTGACAAAAGGAATGAAAAAATATCCATTTAGTAACAAAGCAATGAAAGCTATTTTAGCTGCATCCATTGCATTATCTCCATTTGCAAGCACGGCATTGTCGAATCCTGTGAAGGTTGAGGCTTCTTCAGATTTTAGTTCAGTAGATAGTTTGATAAATTATTTGGATCGAATTTATGATGCTTCGGATAAGGTAGCATTAAATAAAGCCAAAGAAGTACTTGATGGAATTACTGATCCCGAGTGGAAAGACTATGCAAAGAAAGCCTCTGTAAAAGGTGAGGACCTTACACCTGCAGAATCAAAACTAATTGTTGATGTTTTACAAATATTCACTAGTGTAACAACAGTTTCAGGTGTGAAAGATGCGATTAATAATTTTGATAAAGAGAACGTTAAAGTTGTATTCGGTGATAAGGTTAGTTCAAAAGAGTTATTAAACTTTTTAAGCGATGTACAGATTGAGCTTTTAACTGAATTGTCAAATTTAAGTAATGCGAAGAATAGTGAAATAATAGAAATTTTAGATGCTGCTGTAACAGATGCTGCTTTTAAAAATGCTAGTAATAAGAAAGTAGTAAAGGAATTTATTAAAGTTGTTGACGATGAAAAATTAGTAACTGTATCTAAATCCATTTATGCAAAATTAGATAAAGATAATATTGGTGAAAATGCAAAAGCTGCTCTAATAGCTGCACTAAAGGAGGTTCATCCTCCTACTCCTACTCCTGATCCTGATCCTGATCCTGATGGCAATACTAACCCTACCATCCCTACCCCTGGTGAAGAAACTGTGGGAGTACCTGCTGGATCAACAACAGTTGTTGAAAAAGGAAACGACGTTATCACAGAAATCCCTGAAGATAAAGTTCAAGAAATCGTGAATTTAATTACTGCTGAAAAGAGTGTAGTTGAAATCCCACTTGAAAAAGTATCTGGTGACAAGCAAGCTAAAGCTCAAATCCCAGCTTCTTTATTCACTGAAGCAGCTAAGAAAAACAGTAATGCGGTTGTAGCAATTAAAACAGACGCAGCTGTATACAAGCTTCCAGTTTCAGAAATTAACGTAACTGAACTTGCGAAGAAATTAGGTGTTGCTGCTGGTGATGTGAAGATCAACATTTCAGTTAACGTGGTTTCTGCTGATGTGAAAAATAGCGTGTCTAATGTAGTTGAATTCCATATTCTTGCTGTATCTGGTGATAAGCAAGAAGCTGTAACTACTTTTAGCACATATGTAGAGCGTGTTCTTACGGGAGCGAAGGATTTCAGCAAAGGGAATTCAGTAGCTGTTAAATTGAATGCAGATGGATCATTTACTTCAATCCCTACGTTCTTTGATGGCAAAAATGCAACTGTTAAATCTTTAACAAACTCTAAATATACAGTTATCGAAAACAATGTAACTTTCAAAGATGTGACTAGCAAAGGGAAAGATTACTGGGCTAAGGAATACATCGAAACGCTAGCTTCTAAGCTAATCGTTAAAGGAAAAGAAGAAGGTAAATACGTACCTGCAGACCATATGACTCGTGCAGAGTTTACAGTACTTCTTGTTCGTGCTTTAGGCTTGCCTGCTGAGAAATATGATGGAAACTTTAAAGATGTAAAAGGTACTGAGTGGTTCAATGCAAACGGAGAAATCATGGCTGCTGTTAAGCATGGTTTAATCGAAGGAATGGACAACGGTACATTCGCACCGAAAGAGAAGATTACTCGTGCACAAGCTGCTGTTATGATTGATCGTGCAATGAAACTTAAGTATGTTGGCTATGATATGAAACAACTTGACAGCAAGAAAACTGCTGCAGATTTCAAAGATGCTAGCAAATTCAAAGCTTGGAACAAAAAAGCAATTGAAGCAGTATACCAAGCAGATATCGTTTCAGGTCGTGACACGAAAGAATTCGATCCAAACGGTTTCACAAAACGTGACGAAATGGCAAAAATCATTTCTGAATTCTTAACTTCTGCAAAATTAATGAACTAATTGTTCGGATAAAAACTCCAGTCTACTTATATACATAAGTAGTTGGAGTTTTTTTGTGTTTTCTAAAAGGTTGATCTGGAGCGAAGTGACGGGTAAATTGCAAAAAGAGATGGGTAAACCTATAAAAGTGGCGGGTAAATTTACAAAAGAGACGGATAAACCGGTAAAAGAGAAGGGTAAACCTACAAAAATCAGCAAGTAAATCCCAAATGTTGTTAATTTACCCTACCGGCTTTACAATATATATAAATTCTTAATCAAATGGGGTGAACAAAGTGCGAAAACGTGCACTAATTAACATTGATTACACAATTGATTTCGTCGCTGCAGATGGAGCTTTAACATGTGGGGAGCCGGGGCAAGCATTAGAACAAAAAATTGTTGATTTAACAAAGGAATTTATCTCAAATGGGGATTTTACAGTATTTGCAGTTGATGTTCATGAAGAAGGGGATCCGTACCATCCGGAAACCAAATTATTTCCACCACATAATATCCGTCATACAAAAGGGCGAGAATTATATGGCGCTTTAAACGAACTGTATGTAGCTAACGAGCGAGCGGGAAATGTTTGTTTTATGGATAAAACGAGGTATTCAGCCTTTGCTGGGACAGATTTAGAGTTGAAGTTGCGGGAGCGAGGGATTGAAGAGATTCATCTGGTAGGGGTTTGTACCGATATTTGTGTGCTTCATACGGCAGTGGATGCTTATAATAAAGGTTTTAAAATTGTTATTCACAAAGAGGCGGTTGCGTCCTTTAATCAAGCAGGGCATGACTGGGCATTAAGCCATTTTGAAAGCTCGCTTGGTGCAACCGTTATTTAGATAACATTATCCGTCATCCATGAAAAATCAATTTTGATCGGTAATCTATGATTTCTTGAAAAATAAATGCAGCCATAATAGCTAAAAAACAAAATAACGGGGTGAAGTGGTGAGAAAATTAGTATTACTGCCATTTATCTTAGTGTTATTAATTGGATGCAAAGTAAACGATGATAAATTAACATTTTCAGAGATTAACCCGGAAAAAGCCAGTAGTAGTAAAGTGAATGAGTTTATAACAAATATTGAAATAAATGAAGATGGCACAGGAAATGGGATTTATGTGATGAATGCTGGGAAGGAAAAGTTATATTTGTATTTAAGCCAGGAATTTCTTGAGAAAGGGAACAGCTTTGGTCCATTCGATGTGATAGAAGAAGAGAACTCGCTTAATATTTACTTGAATACGATCCCCGATAAAAAGGATGAAAGTAAAATGGAGAGGAAATTATATGAAGTTAACCGTAAGCAAGAATATGAATTTCTTCGGGTATATAAGAATGGGGAAGAGACTTATATACAAATGGTGTTAGTTGGAGGTGAATGAAGCAAGCTGCCTGTCGTTGAAAAAGTGAATTCAATAAAAAATGGCCAGGGTGCATGCATCCTGGCCATTTTTTATTTCTACTAATTAATCAAACGTTTGATTAGTTTAGGAGAGTACATACTTTTTAAAACGAGGGACATGTCCCGGCGTTCCATTGCATTTTCTAAAAGGTTGATATAGAGCGAAATGACGGGTAAATCCCAAAAAGTGACGGATAAACCCGTAAAAGAGACGGGTAAACCAACAAAAGTGACGGATAAACCCGTAAAAGAGGCGGGTAAATCAACAAAAGTGATGAATAATCCAGCAAAAATACTGGGGAATCCAAAAAACTCCGCGTAATCCGGCAAAGTGACAGGTAATCTCCCAAAAAGTAACGGATAAACTTGCAAAACGACGAGTAACCCTAAAAAAGTGCCAATTAAACCGCAAATTGCACAGGTTAACCCTATAAGCTCACCACCCCTCCCTCTCTTTTCCAGTTCATCTCGGTTAAAAGATGAAATACCCATCAACTAATGGTAAAATAAAGAAGTTGCTGTCGAGAATTGGCAGATTAGCAGATGGAGAGTATGCTAGTTAGTTTTACTAGTATAACGAATGGACAATGGAGGATGGAAAAGTGAAGTCAAAGTGGAAAGTATTGTCGATGATTACGGCGTTTGTTTTGATCTTCGATTTAATGATGCCTTTGGTAGGAGCAAAAGCTGCTACAGCTCCAAAAGAGATTGAAATCATACTAGACGGGGAAAAACTCAAGTCAGATGTGGCACCGATTATGAAGGATTATCGTGTGCTTGTTCCTTTCAGGGTGATTCTTGAATCATTAGGGACGACTGTTCAATGGAATAGCAATGGAACCATTACTTCGAAAAGTGAGAATTCTACTATTGAGCTTAAGGTGGATTCGAAAACAGCGTATGTCAATGGAGAAAAGGTTACTTTAGATGTCGCTCCTACTATTGTTAAAGGGCGTACACTAGTACCTTTAAGATTTGTCAGTGAAAACAATGATGCCACTGTTGGCTGGTATCCGGACTTAAGCAGGGTAACAGTTACAAAGAGTAATAAAGATGGTAGTACAAATCCGCCAAAGCCACCTGTACAACCACAAACGTACAGCCTCTATTTTAATGATAAGAAAGTGAATACGGAGTTACTTCCATTCATCAAAAATGGTCGTGTATATGTGGCACTGGAATCTTTCATTCCTGCTATGCAAAGTGAAATTAATTGGTATAACCTGGGTGATAGAATGGTTATTCAGTTAGACGATGTGGAAGTGCTAATTTATGCGGATAAGAATTATGTGCTTATTAATGGAGAGCCTGTATCCGTAACAGAGCAGCCAATTAAGCATAAAGATGCCTTTTATGTGCCTCTTTCATTTGTTAAAGAAACATTCGGAGGCATATCTCAATATAATCAAGCGACAAAGACGGTATATATAAAAATTAATAAAGCAGAATTCTCAAGTGAGTTCTTGCCGATTGAACAAGTAAGCATTGTTAGACCAGTGAATGTTCCTACAACCGTATTTGCAGGAAACAGAAGATTGATGGTAAGCGATAATCCTGAGATGCTTACTAGTCGGACGGTTCCACGAGATGAAGAAACATTATGGACGGATGAGGTTCATTCGGATAAATCAACTTTAGACCATCGTGTATATGGATGGCATGTGAATATGTTGAAGAAAAAGGTGAATATTGGAATAACGATTGAAAACCTTTCATCAACGAATGAAATTGAAGTAAGCAATGTAAAAGGGATTGACTTCAATACATCTAATGGCTGGTATCATCATGATGTAGGTCTGCCGATGGCTGAAGCCGTATTGACAAATAAAATGAAAACAATCCAACTTGATAATCCAATTGTTAAAGAAAATGAGACTACATTAATTCAATCATTTGAATTGGAAGAGGAATTCCTAATTGGCTTCCTACAGGATTTAACGGTTAGAAAGGTCTCTGGTTCAGGGGATTTAAATTATAAAATTCGCACAGTAGTTAGTCAATCAAATAGTAATTTGACATTCATAAACGATGATCCTGTTCAAGTAGATAGAGAGAATCTGCATCCTCGCGGCGTATGGGAAGGATCGCAGTTGCAAACAACACTTCCAACCTATGATGTAGGAAGCGGTGAAAAGGCATTTAGTATTTCGAATGGGGTAACCGATAATTTAATGGTTGGTGAATCATCGCTTTCTGGAAGTCCTTTTGATTTGGTTAGAAATCCAGGCCATTTCGGAGCGACATATAAAGTGAAGATCCCTTTCGCTAATTTTACGGGACAATCAAAAACCGTTCGTGTAAGGATAGCCGCACGTGGTGGACGTTATAATGGGGCGGTAAAGGTGAATAATCAAGTTTATCTGATACCGACTCTCCAACCATCAGTAGAGGTAGCGAACATCATCGATCACCGAGTGTATAGTGGCTCTAGTGAATTGGAACTCGAAATCATGCATAGCGGTGGTGCGTCTCTTCCAATCGCTATTGACTTAATAACAATCGATTAAAATAATGGATGGCCGTACATTTCTACGGTCATTTCCCGTCCTATGAATCAGGTAATTAATGTAAGCGGTAAGTGAATTTACCCTTTAATAACGAGACTTTTTATTTGCAAAGGCATTTTAGAAAAAGATTAATAGAAAAAATTGTGTAGAGAATATGATCGTATTTTGCTAGATTATAAATAAGAAAAAAGAAAAGGGGATTCTGAATGAAGCGATTTTTTGTAATAGCTGTTTCGATCTTGTTGCTTTTGACTTATATTCCATCGGCTTATGCGGCAGATGACATTTCCAATCATTATTTTGAAAATGATATGAGAACCCTTATTGCCAAAGACATTCTAGGTGGATATGGACCAGGTGTCTATAAGCCAGATAGCTCTGTAACACGTGCAGAGTTTGCTGCTTTAGTTGTTAGATCCTTAGAGCTTCAACCAGTCCAAGCAGCTGAAGTTTCGATTGCTGCGGTTTCTGAGGCATTATTTACGGATGTTAGTCCTGATCAATGGCATTATTCCGCTATTGATGCTGCTGCAAAGGCAGGGATTGTTGGCGGATATCCAGACAATACTTTTCTGCCAAACAAGGAAATTACTAGACAAGAAATGGCTGCGATGATTATGCGTGCCCTAGGTACAAGATCTGTATTTTCTGAGCCAGCTTCATTGAATTTTAAAGACAATGAGAAAATCAACCCTATTTTCAAAGATGCTGTACAAAGATTGCTATTCCTTGGTGTAATGTCAGGGAATTCAGACGGCACATTTGGCCCACAAACAAAGACGACTCGCGGGCAAACAGCAGCTGTTCTAAACAGAATGCTTAAGTTGATTAACCCACCGCAAAACCTTGAGTATAAGGTAGCAGTTGTAGGTGCTGATGGTACGCCTACTATTCTAAGAGAATATGAATCTTTCACTTCTGCGAAAGGTAGTGTGAAAGACAATCAAGTGGTCCTGCAAGGAAACCAAATTGTTTATATGAAAAACGGCATGGCAGCTTCCAATAAATTAACGGTCATCTATGATACCCCTGAATTAAAAGGGACGGGAAGAACGTATGTAAGTACTGGAACTGAATTGAAATATTTTGATGCTACAGACAGCTATGTGAAAATCCAGGTTGGAAATAAAGAAGGATATGTCGCTGCTGATAATGTGAATTTGATTCCAAGTGCACTTATTACGGGTCAATCCTATTATAAACGTACGGGTGGAGAGTTATTCCATACCGTTTATAATCCGATAACAAAAACATACACGGCAGATACTTTATTAGGCAAGGCGCCTTCCTTCATGTCTGAGGGACAGAAATATTATAGTTGGGATGGAATAACTTTCACTTCAGCTAGTGGCCAAACAGTAGGGGAATCTTACGTCTACTTTAATTTCTTGCCGCTTCATACGAAAACAACCTACACAGCCGAAGATATTGATCGTTTTCTAAATGAGCAATACCCTGATAGCTATAAGGCTAAGTTTCCGGTTAGTCCTTTAGTTGGAACAGGCCAAGCCTTCAAAGATATGGAAGCAAAGTATGAAGTGAATGCCCTTTATTTAATGGCACATGCCATTCATGAAAGTGCTTGGGGAACAAGTTCAATCGCCCAAGATAAGAAGAACTTATACGGAATGAAGGCGTATGATAGCAGTGCTTATGAGAGTGCAGCAACCTACCCTACTTTCAGAGATTCAATCGAAGCAGCGGCAAAATATGTAACCACTTCCTATCAAGCGCCTAAAGGGGCTTACTACAACGGAGCTATTCTTGGGAACAAGAATGTCGGAATGAACATGAAATACGCTTCAGATCCTTACTGGGGTGAACGAATTGCCGGTCATATGTACCGTGCGGATCGCTTCCTAGGCGGGAAGGATTTGAATGCTCATAAGCTTGCCAATAACAATATCGAATCCCTGAATATCCGTACAGGATACGGAACAAGCAATCCACTTATGTATGAGCTAAAAATCAAAGGAATTCCATTCATTTATACTGAAAAGCAACAGGTGGATGGCGCAACATGGTACAAAATCATCTCAGATGATATCAACAACCGAACAGGCTTCGTTTACGGAAACGGATCACTCGGTCAATATGTGAAAGAGATGTCTATTCCTCAATAATAAAATAAGAAAAGAGAAGTAACATCTATATGCTACTTCTCTTTTCTTTTGTGTTATATTAGTAAAGAAATTAATTTGACAAGGAGTTTGTTTATGTTTCCTAATTATGTGGACATTCTAGGTGTTCCATTTCTAAATACAACTCGCTCACAATTTGTTCAACATATTCAGCAGCATATTGAGAAGAATGAGAAGGCTTTTGTTGTCACTGCCAATCCGGAAATTGTGATGAAGGCAGCAGAAGAACTAGAATATATGAATTTAATACATCAAGCGACATATGTAACCGCAGATGGAATTGGCGTCATAAAGGCAGCAGGACTGCTTGGCACACCACTTCCAGAACGGGTGACAGGCTATGACACAATGATTGATTTGCTTCATAAAGGAAATGAAAAGAAGCACAAAATCTATCTCTTAGGTGCACAACAGGATACGATTGATAAAGCAGTAGTAAATATTAAAAAAGACTATCCTAATATAGAAATTGTCGGTGCTCATAATGGGTTTTTCGATTGGAATAGTGACGAAATTCCATTAGAGATCGAACAGAAACAGCCTGATCTAGTCTTTGTTGCATTAGGTGTTCCCCGTCAGGAAAAATGGATTGCGACTCATCTCAATCGATTTGAAAAAGGGGTGTTCATCGGAGTTGGCGGAAGCTTCGATGTCATTGCCGGGACTGTTCAAAGAGCACCTATCGTTTGGCAAAAGGCAAACCTTGAGTGGCTTTATCGTTTAATAAAACAGCCATCTCGCTGGAAGCGGGCGCTGGCATTGCCGAGATTTGCCATTCGAATATTTAAAGAGAAAGCTAAGAGTGGAAAATGAATAATACATTTGTTAAAAGCACACTTATATTATCGATTGCAACCTTAACCTCAAAGATTCTAGGCAGTATCTTTCGCATCCCTTTACAAAATATTGCAGGTGATGAGGTACTAGGGATATTTAGTTTAGTATATCCCGTCTATATGGTTGCCTTAACTCTTTCAGTTGCAGGGATTCCAATTGCCATTTCGAAGTTAATTTCCGAAGCGGCTGTTCATAATGATCAGCATCGCATTCGGAAAGTCTATGTAACGGCATCGATCCTATCTATTTTATTCGGAATCATAAGCTTTATGTTTATTTATGGCTTTTCAGGACCAATTTCAAATATTTTAGGTGGACCGAGTACGAAAATCGCGTTAATTATTGTTTCAGCAACCCTTTTAATTGCCCCTTATATGGCTGTATACCGAGGCTATTTCCAAGGGTTCCAGGATATGAGACCAACAGCCATTTCTCAAGTCATGGAGCAGTTCATTCGTGTAGGGATGATTTTGATCGTTGCGTATATTCTTGTGCAGCAAAATCGCTCGAATGAAATTGTGGCAGGAGGGGTCATGATTGGCTCCTCTATCGGTGCACTTGCGTCTGCCATTTATTTAAAGGGCTTATTTAGAAAATCTGCCTTAAAGCCTCAAAGCAAAGAGAAGTTTACATTCCGTGATTTCAAAGGGATGAGCAAGGAAATTTTGTATATCTCACTTCCAATCTGTATCGGGGCTATTACAATGGCATTATTGAATTTTGTAGATTCAGTAACCATTCCTTCAAGTCTTGAACGAGCAGGGGAAGACGCAGCAAAGATCCCATATTTATATGGAATCTATGGAAGAGGATTATCACTTGTCCAAATAGCGACAGTGTTTTCATCTTCGATTGTATTGCCGTTAATTCCATTAATTACAAAGACGCTAGCTGAACAGAAGCATAAGGAAACAAGGGGAATTGTGGAGAGGACTCATTTCCTTACCCATCTTATTTCTTGGCCAGCAGCTGCTGGGCTTTTTGCCTTAACTCTTCCATTGAACTTAGCACTTTTTACAAATCTGGAAGGAAGCGACTTATTAAGCATTATTGGGTTAAGCTCTGTTTTTACATCCTTATCCATTCTAGGAACTGGAGTTCTTCAGGGGATGAATCTTGCTAGAGTAGGGGCCTACATCATTGTTGGTGGCGTGCTTGTAAAGATTGCTACCAATATCCTATTTATTGGTTCGTTTGGATTAATTGGTGCGGCTTATTCTACCTTATTGGTCTATATACTTATCGTTATTCTGAACACGATTTTTATTTATAAAAGGATTCCGTTCAAGATTTGGGGACGAAAGATCACAGCGATGGTATTTTCTTCGATCATCATGGGACTAGCTGTTGGGCTTCCGATTCTCTATCTGCCGATTGATCAGTGGAGCCGGAAAATGGCTTTATTGTATTCCATCCTAGCTATAGGGGTAGGAGGAGCTATCTACTTCCTCTTGTTATTATTAACAAAGGGCATTCATTTAAATGAACTAATGAAGCTGCCAATCGTGTCGAAGCTATTAAATAGACGAGCAAGTGGACAAGCATCGGCCACAATGGGCAACGCAGCGAAGTCTCAACAGAGAAACAATCTTGGAAAGGGTGCAAAGCATTTGAAGAAAGCTTTATGGGGCCTATTAATTGCCTCACTCATCTTATCGATTCCGGGAATTGCGGAGCGGTTTAAAGCGGAATGGCATAATACATCATATGAAACAGTGATTCCTTATGCAGATATTGAGCAAACATCATTAAAAGGGGAAGATCTCCCTGTTAAAAACATTCTTAAAAGGCTAGAACAAGCTGGTTTGCAAGCTGTCAGCCTTGAGCCGGAGACACTCGAGGGCTTAGAGAAAAAAGGATATATCGCTACAATTACGACCGAAAGAATGCAGGAAATGGCTGTATTTGAAAGTGATTTATCACATGTTAGTGAGCTAAAAGAAGGCCTTTTTGTTCATGTTAAGAAAGCGATCGGCCTTGACGCAAGTCTTCAAGAAATATTTGAAGCATCTGAAGTGGAAGAAGTATCGTTTAAAGGGAAAGATTTCTTATACATCCCTGGTAGTGTAAAGAAAATTGAAACGATGCCATTAGGCTTCTTGCCTGAAGCGATCGATCAGGTGAAAGAGGCAGGTTTGTCTGTAATCTTCCGATTGCCGAACGCCTTTGATTTCAAAAATGACCTTGTCTTTAATCAAGTGTTAGAGCTAGCCGATGAATCAAGTGATCGGGTGTTATTTCTTGGTGAAGAGGTTGCTGGATTCCCAGATGCGCCAGAAATAAAGGCTTATGCTGAGAAGCTAAATGAAAAGAATATTGCAGTCTATGCGATCGAGTTTGCTGATCAAAAGGGATTTTTCACATTAGCAAACAATATCAATATGAATATCATTCGTCTGCATAGCTTAGATTTAAATAAAGTGGCTACCCATCAAGAAGGGGTAGAACGAGCAGTACGTGCGGTAAAAGAACGAAATATCCGCTCCTTATTCCTAAGAATGGAAGAGACAGATGCGGAAACTTCATTAATGGATATGGAGAACTTTATCAAGGATGTGCATGAGCAAATGCCATCTATGTTCCATCCTGGTAAGGCACAAACATTTGAAGATGTTTCCGTCCCTTCTTGGAGCTATCTATTTGCCTTTGCAGCTGCTATTCTATTCGTATCACTTGCAGCATTGTATGTGTTCAACAATCGCCTATTATTCATCCTAGCCTTTGTAGGGATGGCGGCATTGAGTCTTGCTTATGCAGTTTTAAATAAAACCTTGCTTGTTCAGGGTATCGCACTGATTGTGGCGGTTATCGCACCAGTCTTTGCACTATTGCCTATATCAGAGAAAAAAGGGGCAAAGCAAATTATTATCGGCTATCTCCGAGCAGCTGTCATAAGTGCATTCGGGATTATGATTGTTGTTGCCTTGCTTAATGGCAATGAGTATCTTGTGAAAGTGGAGGCTTTCAGAGGCGTGAAGTTAATCTATGTATTCCCGATTTTCTTCATGTTCGTGTATGCTATTCGGACACAGCTTATGGGCCTATTGAAATTGAAAGTACGATACTGGCATCTTGCTGTGATCGGCGTAATTGGAGTGGTTGCTCTTTATTACATTAGCCGTACCGGTAATGCAGGTTCTGTTTCTAGTATCGAATTAATACTAAGACAAAAGCTTGAAGAAGCACTTTATGTAAGACCAAGAACGAAGGAATTCCTAATTGGCTTCCCGTTCTATGTGCTTGCCTTATATGTTCTGCCAATCAATAAGAAGCTTGGTGCTTACTTACTGATACCGGGCGTAATTGGCTATTTATCCATCGTGAATACATTTACACATTTGCATATTCCGCTATACGTCTCTATTTTACGTACAGCATACAGTTTAATTCTTGGACTTATCATCGGTGGGGTTTTCATTTTAGTCTATAAAAAAGGGTACGCCCTATTTATGAATAAAATCAAACCGAGGTGGTTTGCATGAAAATAGTCATTTCAGGCTATTACGGCTTTGATAATGTCGGTGATGAAGCCATTCTCTATTCGATTATCCAGGCTCTTAAGAAGAATGATCCTGAAATAGAGGTGACTGTGCTCTCGAATAATCCTGAATACACGAGGAAAACATACGGTGTACAGGCAGTCAATCGCTGGAAGCTTGGGGAAGTGCATTCAGCGATTAAGGCATCAAATGGGTTAATCAGCGGGGGAGGGAGCTTGCTTCAGGATGAAACAGGCTTCAAATCAATTCCTTATTATACGGGAATCATTAAAATTGCTCAGATGTTAAAGAAACCCGTCTTTGTCTATGCGCAAGGAATGGGACCGATTCATAAATCGTATAATCAAATGATTGTTAAAAATGTGCTAAAAAAGACGAAGGTTACAGTCAGGGACGAAGCCTCGAAGAAATTACTCAAGAAAATTGGATTGAAAAATCCAATTCAGATTGTCCCTGATCCTGTAATGGGTGTAAGTATTAATCGAAATAGCAGCCAATGGTGGGATTTACAGTCTTTTCAAGGTCCAGTCCTTACAGTATCTGTAAGGGATTGGCCATCCACTGTTAATTTTAAAGGGGAAATTGCCCAGGCGTTAGACAAGCTTGCTAGTGTTGGGGTAGAGATTGTATTCGTGCCCATGCATGGAGAGCATGATGAGAAGGCCTCTTCCGAAGTAGCCGCCCTCATGTCAGGCAAAAGCTATATTTCTCCTTATATGGACTCCATCGAGGAGAAGATCTCAATCATTGGGAAGTCCGATGCACTTGTAGGAATGAGATTACATGCATTAATCTTCTCATCAATTACGTACACACCATTCATTGCCCTTTCCTATGATCCGAAAATCGATGCCTTTGCAGAGATTTGTCAGCAGCCTGTAGCGGGTCATGTGAATGAAACCGGTTGGACTGCAGACTCATTATTCGAAAGCATTCAGCAAGTCTTGGCTAATGCTGAAGTTGAAAGTAAGAAATTGCAGGAAAAGGTTGAACCATTACAACAAAGTGCAATGGAAACAGCCAAACAAGCTATTCAACTATTTAAAGAGTAGAGAAAAAGCATCAGGCGAGAGCCTGATGCTTTTTTCAATTTTTAAAAGGCTGATCTAATGCGGAGTGACGGGTAAACAGCATGAAGTGACGGGTAAGTTGCCCAAACTGACGGATATCCTTCAAACTGACGTGTAAATTCTCCAAACTGACGGGTAAAATGCCAAAAGAGACGTGTAAACTCACCAAACTGACGGGTAAATCAATAAAGATGCCGGTAATGCAGCAAAAAATAACGGGTAAATCAAGAAAATTGCCGTTTAAGAAATGAAAGACAGCAGGCAAACTCAAAATGTACCTAATAATCATCAAAAAGCACTATATCGATCACGAAAGCCAAATCAATCTGCTTAGAGTACCCCGAAAGTTAACAAACTTTTCATAAACCACTCCTATATCTAGCAGGATTTCCCTAACAAGCAACCGAAGAAGAGATAGAATCTTAAAAGGAGTGATCATTTTGATTGTACAAGAACGACCCATCCCTATTCGAATTCAAAAAAATGAAGTTTTATTAAGGCGACTTCCTAAGAATCATATAACAAGGGCGGCAATTGAGTCCGAGCTGGCAAGACGCTGGTCGGGCCACAGAGGGGAGCAAGCAGTGGATTTTTCTCTCAGCAAACTGCCGGAAAGTGATTACTTGATCTTTCATGGCATGCGCTTAACCAATGGACAATTCTACTTCCAAATAGACACGCTCATCCTCACCGCATATTTTGCCCTCATACTTGAAGTGAAGAATTACGTTGGAACCCTTTATTTCGACCCCGTTCTCAACCAATTAATTCAAACGAATCTGCAAGGTGAAGAAAAAGGCTATGCCAATCCCGTTGAACAAGCTCGCCAACAACAGCAGGAACTAAAGAAGTGGCTTGAGAAACGCAATGTTTTTCTCCCAATTGAGTATTTAATCATTATTAGTAAGCCTTCGACAATTATCAAAACAGCCTCAGGACACGAACAAATCCTCGAAAATGTGCTTCATGTTCAATATCTCTTAAGCAGAATGGATAAAATAAACTCTACTTACAAAAAGGAAATTCTCTCCACTAAGGAGCTAAAGAAACTCTCCCGAATTCTCTTAAAGGAGCATACACCAGAAACTTTTGATATTCTCCCTTTTTACAAAATTCCACTAACTGAAATTCAAACGGGCGTTCAATGTGATCATTGCTCATCCAATCTTCCGATGAAAAGACATTATGGAACCTGGTACTGCCTCAATTGCCAGACAAAGAATAAAAATGCGCATATCCAAGCTATCAATGACTATTTCCTCTTAACAAACGATGCCCCTATTTCCAATGAGCAGCTTCGCAAATTTCTCCAACTTACATCTGCAAATATTGCCTACAAATTATTAAAGACGATGAATTTATCTTGTAAAGGAACATGCAGAGATCGAGTGTATTTCCCGCGTTATGCGAAACCTAATTAAGTTGTCACCCCCAAGCGAAAGTGGTAATATAACTAGGAAGTTGGACAGAAAGCTCCCAAATCTAGGTTAGAACTACTCTTTTTGAAAAAGGTTATGGAAATCAAGGCACTTGCAAGTTCCAATTAGGAGAGGAAATGAAGTATGAAAAGAGGACATATACACGAACTGAATGTAACGAGAGCATTAGCCATTATTGCCGTTCTTCTCATCCATTCGACAAGTTCGACTGTTACGAATTTAGATAGTGATTCTAACTTTTTCCTATTTTATGTGGTCTTAAATATAGCTTCGAAGTTTGCTGTTCCTGCATTTATCTTTTTAAGCGGCCTTGTCTTATTCTATAATTATATGAATAAAGCAATGACGAAGGAAACGATCCTTACTTTTTACCGGAAAAGATTGGCACAAATCGCTGTTCCTTATTTATTCTTCTCTGTTTTTTATTATATGATTACTTCTTATATGATATCTGGCAGTGCGAAAACAGCGATCATGAGCATATTTACCATTGAATTCCTGAATAGGCTGCTAATTGGTAAAGCTTATACGCATTTATATTTTATTTTTATTATGATTCAATTTTATATCATGCTTCCGTTTATTCTTATCTTGCTAAAAAAAGTTCCTCGATTATCACGACATTTAATTTGGATAGGGTTTGTTATTCAATGGATATTTATCTATGTGAATGCAACCTATTGGCAGTATCCGTATAAGGGGAGCATTTCGTTATCCTATATGTTCTTCTTCCTGACAGGTGCATTCATTGGGATCTATTATGAAAAATGTATTCAATTTTTGAAACTTACTAAGCAATCGATTCATATGTGGGTGATTGGGCTCTGGGGTCTATGGATTGCAGCAACTGCCTACAATATTTATTTATATTACTACGTGTTTGCTGATCAAATCTATTTAACTAATTCGAAAATATATGAGCTTGTTTGGGAGATTCAATCGATTACTGCATCGATCATCTTGCTGCAGGTTTCCTACTGGATTTATCATACTTGGAATAAAAGAATGGTTCATTCATTGGACATGCTTGGTATTCTTTCATTTGGTGTTTTCTTATTCCACCCATTTCTGCTATTGATTTACCGAAAAATCGATGTGGGGGGAAATATTCTAATGTTCCATGTTTGGAGCTTGGGTGGATTTGTGTTTAGTTTAGTTGTTTCGTGGATTGTCGTTTACATTGCAGGTAGATACTTTAAATACCACTGGATTGCGTTCGGGCCAATTCCGGTAAAACCAAAGAAATAGTAGAAAGAGGCGATATCCGCAGATATAGCCTCTTTCTTTTACTCTGATTCTGTTTGATCCCCAGTCGGTTTGATTGTTTCTAAGTGTGTCTGCAGTTCTGTTTTTAATTCTTCAAGAGCGGGCTCGTCCAACTGATAGTAGTAGGCGCCATGATGGGTGGAGTCTGTGCCTGCTAAGGTTAATGATTCAATGGAAAGCTTCTTTTTAATAGCGAATTCTGCTAGATACTTCATTTCTTTAAAGGTTAGGTTCGTTTTCATGTTGGAACCAATTGCATCAAATACATCATCGAATTTCGTGATGCTGTTAATCGATGTTGCTTTTTTGATTACCGCTTTAATGATTTCTTGCTGGCGTTTGCCGCGTTCGATATCGTTGTCAATCTTTCGTGTTCTGGCAAGTGCAAGTGCTTCCTCACCGTCAAGCGTCTGGATACCTGGTTCAAGGCTAATTGCATGTGCCTGATCGTTAGAATCTTGTTCTGAGAAGGCAAACGGAACATCGATTTCTATGCCGCCTAGTGCATCAATGACTTCCATGAAAGCTTGGAAATTCACACGTACATAATAATCTACAGGAATATCGAATAACTCTTCTACTGTTTCGATTGTTGCTTTTGGACCGCCATAAGCATGGGCATGGTTAATTCTTGTTTTATGATCAACTTCAGGTATATACACATAAGAGTCTCTCGGAATGCTCAATAGCTTTGCTGTATGGTCATTTTGATTAACTGTTAGAAGCATTAGAGCGTCTGAACGAGAGTTTTCTCCGTATCCTCTTTTTTCACTATCATCTACGCCAATGATGAGCATAGAGAAATGATCCTTCTCAAGTTTGAAAGCTTCCTCACGAATAGGCGAGCTGTCTCTTCCTTCTATCTGTTCATAAGAATCTGAAACAGTCTTTTTGAACTCTCCATACAGGTGAGCACCAAAGGCTGCGGTTGAACAGCCGACTAATAGAATAGGCAACAGAATAAATAAGAAAACGCGCTTTCTTTTCTTTTTCTTTCTTTCCATCGATAACGATCTTTTATTAAGCATTTTTAAATAGCTCCTCTTATATTGTTTCGACATTAGATTACAAAATTCACTTAGTCTATTCTACTATTTTTTTGAAATGATGAAAAGAGATAGTACTATGAATGATAATTAGTACATTTATCCTTATCTTAAAAAACCTATCTAAATATCTAACAATCTATGATACAATATGACAGAATCTACTAAAATCAGACCGTAGGGGGGATTCATAGCAGCGATGTTGAATCGAATCTATTTAAGGAAAATATCTATTCTTGTCGCCATTTGTTTAATGGTCATTTCAATGGGCGAAAAGAGCTTTGCCGCCAACATGAATGATATTCCAGCTAAGTATTCTTCAGAAATTAATTACTTAATTAATCATCAAATCATCACAGGCTATCCTGACAAAACATTCAAGCCCAATAATAATGTGACGAGAGAAGAAGCCGTTACGATGGTTGGTAGGGCGATCGGATTAAATGGGCAGCAGCGTGAAACTTCTTATGATGATGTGAAGAAGGAATCATCGTATGCCTCTGGTTATATTCAGTCTGCTTTTGAAAAGGGACTTCTAACGGGTTTATTTGAGAAATCCTTCAAGCCAAAGGAAAAGATTACACGAGGAGAAATGGCCTTTTTACTATCCAGAGCCTTTCAATTAACGGTAGCAGAAGATGTTTTCTTCTCTGACGTTCCAAGATCTGGCCCGCAATATGATGCGATTAATGCCATTGTCAATGCAGGTATTGGAAATGGGTATGGGGATGGAACTTTTGGGCCGAGCAAAGCCATTACTCGTTGGGAGTTTTCACTACTTGTGGCACGGGGATTAGAACCTACTTTCCGTGTATCTTCATCTGATTTAGTTCCAGAAGGAGAGTTTGTCGTCACAGCTGACTCCTTAAACGTTCGCAGTGGTCCTGGTACAGAATTCTCTATTCTAGGCAGCTTACCACTAGGAACAAAGGTAATTAGCTACAAAGCAGAAGGTGATTGGGTATTTGCAGAAGGGAATCAGATAAAGGGATATCTTCATAAAGCGTATTTATCCAAACCAAGTACTTCTAATAAAATCATTGCCATTGATGCAGGACATGGTGGAACAGACCCAGGTGCCTATGGAAATGGTGTCACTGAAAAAGAATTAAACTTAGCTGTTGCTTTATTAGTACAAAAAAAGCTTGAGAAGAACGGCATTCAAGTATTCATGACACGCACAGATGATACTTTTGTTCCACTAGCTGACCGAGTAAGCAAGTCAGTAAAGGCGAATGCAGATACATTTGTAAGTATTCATGGAAATAGCAACACGAGCAGTTCCCCGAACGGGACAGAAACATACTACAGTACGGCTGCTTTAAATACACGAGCAGAAAACAGCAAAAAGCTTGCAGGATTTATCCAAGAGCGACTTCATAAAGCTTTAGGAACGTCAGATCGTGGGATTAAACAAGCAGGATTCCATGTAATACATAAGAATCCACTTCCATCAGTTCTAGTAGAATTAGGCTTTCTTTCAAATGCAGGAGATGCTAAGAAACTAGCTTCAGATGAATACCGTGAGAAGGCAGCAGAAGCGATTACTGAAGGAATTATAGATTACTATAATTGGAAAAACTAGAGAAGCGGACGAAGTGTCCGTTTCTTATTTTTAAGCTGTGTTAATTGACATTGTTGATGCACGAACCCGCCATTGGTATACCCGCTCATTAAGTTATTCATACGAATAAAACTCATTCGCGAGTACACCAATGGCTTTTATTTAATATCTGACGTTAACATAGCCTATTTTTAAATGAAGGGATTCCTGTCATGCATAAGCTAAAATATGTTTCCTTTATTCTCTTCCTCTTCATCCTCTTTCCGTTAACAGCCTCTGCGGATGAGGAAACGGAACGAGTCATTATTATCTTTCAGAATCATGTGGATCATAGTGTACTAGAAGAGTACGCTTTAGAGATGCATCATACGTTTGAAGACCTCTCTGCAGCTTCAATAACGATCAGAAAAGGGGTAAAGGACCAACTTAAGGCAGAGGGAAACGTCCTGCGCATCGATCCAGATCCCATTGTAAAAACAACCTCACAATTGGCGAACTGGGGATATGATCATATAAACGCCAATTTATCCAATGCATCAGGATGGACAGGAAAAGGGGTAAAGGTTGGTATTCTTGATACAGGTATTCGCTCGAAGCATCCGGATCTAAGGATTACAGGGGGAAAATCTTTCGTACAGTATACCTCTTCATATGAGGATGACCAAGGTCATGGAACGCATGTGGCAGGGATTATTGGTGCGTTAAATAATCAGATAGGAGTCGTTGGAGTGGCGCCTGATGCAGATTTATTCGCTATTAAGGTGTTGGACGATCAAGGGGAAGGAAACCAATCCGATGTGGTAGCAGGAATTGAATGGGCCATTCAGAAGAAAATGGATGTCATTAATCTAAGCCTAACTGCTCCTCAAGGATCTATTCTATTAGATGAAGCTTTGAAGAGAGCATATAATGAAGGAATATTAATCGTTGCTGCTACAGGCAACACATTGACCAATCCTTCCACAAGCAATATGGACGTATTATTTCCTGCACGTTATCCAACAGTTATTGCTGTCGGTGCGGTTAATAACCGCAATGAGAAGTCTTCTTTCTCTCATTATGGAGACGAACTGGAATTTGTCGCACCAGGAGAGAAGATTCTTAGCACCTACTCTGGTATTGAAAATCATGACTATACGTATTTAAATGGTACATCAATGGCTGCTCCATTTGTAACAGGGATTGCAGCATTGTATAAACAAGCCTATCCTTCACTAAGCCATACTGAAATTCGTCAGTTGATGCAAGCATCTGCCTTAGACCTAGGAGTCGAAGGAAAAGATCCATTGTTCGGTTATGGATTAATACAGGCGCCTAAGGAAATCGATCCTTCAGAAGTAACTGCATTTCCAGACGTAGCTAAAGAATCATGGTATGCAAATGAAATCGACTATTTATATGATAACCAGATTGTAACAGGCTATTCGGATGGCCGCTTCCTTCCGAACGCACTAGTTACTCGTGCAGAAGCGATAACAATGATTGGGAAGGCATTAGGTTATGCAGGTGAACATTCACATACTTCATTTAAGGATGTGCATGAAAGCTATTATGCCTCTGGCTATATAAAGAACGGAACAGAGAATGAGATTATTAAAGGGTTCCCTGGAGATCTTTTTAAACCGACCTTATCAATCACACGTGGGGATGTAGCAGTGATGCTGCAGCGTGCATTTAAATACGGAACACCAACAACAAGTATATTTAAGGATGTTGAAGCAAATAAATATTATTATGAGGCTGTCCATTCATTGAAGGAAGCGAATATAACGACAGGCTATCCAGATGGAACCTTCAAGCCTCAAGCTACGATTTCGCGCGCAGAGTTTGCTGTATTTTTGGCAAGAGCGTTAGATGAGGCATTGAGAGAAGGGGAGTAGGATTTTTTCTGTGAGGATGGGGCAGTATATAATATGAAATAAACTATCTGTTTTCGCAAACAGTGTTGCTAATTAAACATTCGTGGGTAGAGGTTGATTTCCGCTCTAGGATGCTCGCTTTCCGCGGGGTGGGCGCTGAGCCTCCTCGGCGTTAAAACGCCTGTGGGGTCTCACCTGTCCCACTTCTCCCGCCGGAGTCTCGCACCTTCCGCTCCAATCAACAACCTTTTTTGTCAGCAGTTTTTATTTACGCAACCTATTAAAATAATCAAACCGACCATTTAATTCTCACACAGAAAGAAGCAGATAACCATATAGGCTATCTGCTTCTTTTTTCATATTATATAAGTTGTGCTTCTTATTTATTTAGTGCACGGTACAGGAATGTTGAAAATTCAGCTCTAGTAATTTGATTAGCTGCTTTAAAAGTTTGATCAGTATAGCCAGCAGCAATGTTATTAGCTGTTAGCTTCTGAATATCCTGATAAGCCCAGTGGTTTGTTGGTAAATCACTGAAAGCTGTGTTCGTGCCATTATGCTGCAATTGGAATGCCCTTACGAATAGAGACGCAACTTCTGCGCGTGTAATTGGTTCGTCAGGTTTAAATGTATTTCCTTTATAGCCTGAGAAGAATCCCTTCTCACTTGCAGCCATGATATGCTTATATGCCCAATGTGATTGTGGTACATCACTAAACTGTGAGCCTGTTAGATTGTCAGTGTTTAGTTTGAATGCCAAGCTTAGCATCTTTGCTACTTCTGCGCGATTAATAATTTTCTCTGGTTGATAAACGGTTTGCTCGTTTCCATCAATGATTCCTTTATCACGAAGAGAAGTTAATGCAGCCGCTGCCCAATGAGAGGTATTCACATCTTTAAATAGTAAAGGAACTGATTGTGCGATGGTGGAACGCTCTTCTTCGGGCTGTTCAATGACTCTTCTTGCACTTGTGTAACGTTTTCCCCAGTAATTATCATCAATTGGTGTAATCCTTACACCTTTAGAGGATGTAGCAGAGATGAATTCATTGTCTCCTACATACAGACCAGCATGAGTAATTTCTGAATTAGGCGTTTCCTTGAAGAAAACTAAGTCCCCTGCAATTAAATCTTCCTTCGCAACAGGTTCTCCTTTATTTGCTTGGTCTTTAGAAATCCGCGGGAGTTCGATGTCCAGCTGGTTGAATACGTAAATGAGAAAACCAGAGCAGTCAAACCCTGCTGTCGTTGTCCCTCCATATTTATATGGTACGTCTATGTATTGTTTGGCTATCTTAACGGCTTGTTCTCCTGAAACTTCTTCTTTAGCTTGTCCAATAAGTGTGACACTTGAAAAGGCAAGCAAAAAGACAATCAGGGAAGAAAGTAGTCTTTTTAACATTTTTCGCCTCCATATACGAATTTTCGGTAAATTTATCTAAGATGATCGTACCATAATAGTAGTTTTTTGATCTTTACAGTTATGTAACAAATTAGCTGAAATTGTTGTAAGAATGATAGGATGTGTCAAAATAAGAAGAAATGAAGCAAAGCCTCGAAAATCAACAGGTTTAAACTTGTGAAATTTGTCAATAAATGATAGATTAGTAATAGTTACCTGTTGAAAAAGCAAGGAAATAAGTTAAAATGAATTTATCGGGTGATTCACTCGGGGATACGACACAATAGTATGATAGAAAAAAGTTGACGCACCATAATTTGTCACTTATACTATTGCTAGTATTTTAATTTACTTGCTTCATAAGCAATTACCATTTTTCGAGACAATCAATTAGATTAGTTATATATTAGGCTAACAGCCACTTAAACTGTTATAATCTAATTACAGTCTCGTAAAACTGGTGTTAATATGTTTTTTAATAAAGGGAGGATATTTTACACATGGCTAACCAAACAAAGAATTACCGTAAGTTCGTCGCAACTTCAGTAACTGCAGCATTAGTAGCATCTGCTGTTGCACCTGCTGCTTTCGCAGCTGAGAAAGTTGATTTTAAAGATTCAATTCCAGCTTGGGCTAAAGATGCTGTAGATTACCTAGTAGGTAAAGGAGCAATCCAAGGCTACCCAGATGGAACATTCAACCAAGCGGGTAAACTTACTCGTGGTGAAGCAGCAAAAATTCTTGCTCTTTCTTTAGACTTAAAAGTTGAAGAAACTGCAAAAACTGACTTCGCTGATGCGAAAGATCACTGGGCTTCAAGCTACATCGCAGCAATTCAAAAAGAAAAGCCAGGTGTAATCGATGGTTACAATGGTAAATTCAATCCTAATAACCAAATTACACGTCAAGAAATGGCGAAAATGATTGTTCAAGCATACGGTCTTAAATTAGACGAAAATGCTGACGTTTCTTTCTCTGATAACACTGGTTGGGGAGCTGAACAAGTAAATATTCTAGCAAGCCAAGGTGTTGTTGAGGGTGATGCAGGTAAATTCTCACCAAACGCTGATGTAACTCGTGGCCAAGCTGCAGCATTTGTACACCGTGCAGAGGTTAAAGAAGTACGTAAAGAAGTTAAGCAAAAAGATGCTGGTGAAGCTAAGGTTGCTTCAGTAAGTGCGATTAACGGTAAACAAATTGAAATTAAATTTAGTAAAGCTGTTGATTCAACTAATATAATTGATTCAAACGACCAATTAATGTCTGGTATCGTTTTATTAAATGGTACTGACTTAAATGGAAATGATGCTGAATTCGATGAAGCTGGAAAAGTACTAACTATCTCTTTAACTAATGGTGCTGATGTTGTAAATAACATCCTTGATAAAACTGTTGAATATGCAGTAGTAATTCAAGATGTAAAAACTCCTGATGCTGAAAAAATTGCTAAGTATACAACTGTAATGAAAGCTACTGAAACAGTAGTTCCAACTATTACTAAAGTTGAGTCTATTACAGGAACTGATAAAACAAGAGCGGTTACAATCTCTTTCTCTGAACCTGTATCATTCTCTTCAATTAAGGTGAATGGCAAATTTGTTCAATCAACTACAGCTGATGCTGGATTTGGTAAAGCTTACACTCTGACTACAACTGAAGATTTAGAGGCTGGAAAGTCTTATGAGGTTGAAGTTAATAACTTAAAGGATGCATTAGGTAACGCTGCTGAAAACATCCTAAAATCTTCAGTTACAGTTATTAAAGATACTGTAAAGCCAACATTTACAGTATCCGCTGTTAATGAAAAAGTTATTGATGTTGTATTTGATAAGAAAATTGATACTGCTTCAATTTTAGTTGATTCATTTAAGGTAACAAAGAAAAATTCTTCAGGTAACGATGAAATAGTGCCTCAAGATGGTATTTCTCAATTACGCCCTGATGGCAAAACTGTTAGAATTTCATTAGCTGTTACTCCATTTAACCCAGCAAATGAAACTTCAAAAGAAGTAACTGTAACAGTTAAAGGCATTAAAGATAAACTTGGCAATGTAGTTGAAACTAAAGCTCTAAATACTACTGTTGTAAAAGATACTGTAAAACCATCTATCAGCTCTGTAACTGTTAAACCAGGTTTAACTGCAGGTCAAGCTACTGAACTAAACCTTAAATTCTCTGAGGATGTTACAGGTGTAGATGTAACTAATGCAAGCTCACAAATTAACCTAACAGATGCTAGTGGAAATGCAGTTAAAATTCCTGTAGGTGGCGTAGATACACCACTTGTAGCTAATTTAACAGCAGTTGGTGGAAAAGTTGGAGAATATACTGTTAAATTTGGCTATGAGACTGTAGAAGCGGGTGGAGCAACAACATTTAACAGTGTTGAACTTCCTCAATCAGGAACATATAAATTAGTATTAATCCAAAATACTATTGCTGACAAGGCAGCATCTGCAAATTATAACGATGCTCAAGTTGTATCTTTCACATTTAGCAAACCAGGTTCTACAATTAATGCATTATCTGCTTCTATCTACAGCGTAGCTGATTTAGGTTCTGATAATGCGGTTGGTGGAAATGCTGGTGCTGCTGATATTGCAACTGATTCTAATACTAAACGTAAACTAGTAGTTACTTTTAGTGAAAATGTTGTATATGGTATTAACACTGCTACGGGTACTTACAAAGACGGTGCTGTTAATAACCCAGCTAACTACACAATTGATGGAAAAGCACTTCCAGTAGGAGTTTCTATTAATCGTGTTGCAGCAACAAATTCATATGTTGTTGACTTCTCTGGAATCACTGATTTAACTAAACTACCATCTGCTCTAGTAAATGGTGGAACTGTATCGTTTAGTGTGTCTGGTGTTAAGTCATTAGCAGGTGCAACTCTTCCTTACACTACTTCTGCAGTGACTGTTGCTGATGCTACAGCTGCTGAATTAGACTCAGTTTACATTCAACAAGTTAAAACAAGTGGATTAGTAACATCATATGTTATTACTGCAGATTTTAATGAGGAATTAACTACTACTGGTCTAGACTTAGATGACTTTGTATTAACTGGTTCAACATTAACTACTGGACTATTAACAGGTACGCCGAATGCATCTGTAGCACTTGATTCAGCAGATAAGTCTAAAGTAGTTATCACTATTACTGATCCTACTGATTTAGGAGCTCTAAATGCCGCTTATGCTACTGAGACATTTACTTTCGGTACTGCAGGTACTACTTCAACTCAAGATAAAGCTGGAGTTACAATTAAGATTAATGAATCAAAATCAGTTCAAAAGTTTTAATCTAAGTATGTGAATCATTTGTCACCATCTAAAATTCATTTTAAGATTGGTAGACATAAAGTCTTTCAACATATGGAAAGCTCTGTGGAGAGAAATCTCTGCGGGGCTTTTTTTTAGGGATGGTCATAAGGGATGGTCACAGTGACGCCCCGAGTTTTGTCGAAGGAAAACAAAAGAATAGGAGGATCAGGAGAAAACACAGGGACGCTTCTGCTATTCCTTTAGTTATCCCCAATCTTTTAAAAAAGTTCTATGAAGCTATCTGAGTTTTATTAATAGATAAATTGATAGTAATTAATTGCATAGAAAAGAGTGCTATGAATCAAAATAGCGCTCTTTTTTTCGTGGAAAACAGGGGAACAGCCCCACTTTTTTATAAATTACATAAGGCGAAAGGTGGTTTGCACACCCTGCATTTTTATATTAAAATATCATTTTTCAATCAAACGTTTGATTAAATCAAAAATTCACCTTGTCTTATCAATGATATTTCATAATCGACAAGAATTAACATATTTTTTAGTTTATATCACAATAAAGTTAATGCAAGACAAGTACAGCCATGGAATTTGGATTGATTTACAAAAGGTGAACATGGGGACGGTTCTCGTGTTTCCTGAATTATAGGAACGGTTTTCTAGTTACCGAAAGTAAAAGCCTTGTGGAGAGAAGATCTCTGCAGGACTTTTTCGTAGTTTTGGAAAATGAGGTTCAAGGCTACCATACTTCTTCCTAATAAATATAAAAAAGTACCGCTTTTCTTTGTCTAGTTTCCTCACTATTCTCTATGCGACTTATTTCAGGAATTCAGTGTGTTTGATCCCAAATAGCTTTAAGCGTGCAGTAGGAATGCTGATGGATATGTGGTAATGCATAAGTATCTTATATTAGTTTTCGAGAGATTAAGCTAAGCAATGGTCTTGTACATTTTTACATTATTCGTCAATATATGAAGGAGTTTTTACCTTAATGTCGAAGTAGGTAGAGGCAGTTCTTATGGGAAGTTCACATATTTTCGGGAATGCATTCATTTTTATAGATTCCTTTTTAGCAGAAATATTCACTGATATAAATTTATTGCTCAATTGGAAAAAGGAGAGTATAAGTATGAGGAAAAGTTTTATTGCTTTAATAGGGATGTTTTTACTATTTGCCTTATTACCAATATCTGCAGCCGCCGCAGAGAACTACACGGGTTTAATCCATAATGGGAGTACTATGATTCCTGTTAGAGGTGTTTTTCAAAGCATGGGCGCCCAAGTAGATTGGGATCAGTCTACTAAAAAAATTACGATAAAGAAGAGTGAATTTCAAACGGAATTGCAAGTAAATAGTAAGCAGGCTACAGTCAACGGGAACATGCAAACACTTGATGTTGCTCCTTTTATTCAAAATGGAGTTACTTTCCTGCCCTTACGCTTTATTGCGGAATCGATTGGTGCAGAGGTGAAGTGGAATCAGTCCACCCGAATTGCGGAGATTAATTATGAAGGAAAGGTTATCCAAGTCAAAGTAACACAATCTACTCAAGTTTCAAATGCTAAGATTACTAGTTTTTCTAAGAAAGTGAATGGCATTCAAGTAACAGGAGTAACAATTCCAGCTAATGCTGGCTATAAGCCCAAAATGGCCCTAGCTAACGGGCAATTAGGAACAACTCAAAGCTTAGCCCAGATGGCGCAATCCAATCAGGCAATAGTAGCAATTAATGGAACCTATTTTGGTGCTTACGGTGGACATCCTGATCCATGGAATCAAATTATCCAAGATGGAAGGGTTATTCACATTGGCAACACAGGCTCTACATTTGGCTTTACCGAGGATGGAAGAGTGAAGCTAGAAAAGCTTAAGATTAGTGTCAAAGGCTCTACGAATGGATCTTTTACCTATCCGAATAACTGGTATGCTTACAACTTTAATCATTGGCCAACGAAAAATGGGAACTTTGCATACATCTTCACCCCTGCATGGGGTAAGACTTTAGGATTTACCTATGGAAAAAATATTGTCATTGCAAACGGTGTAGTGACAAAGATAAGTAGTGGAATGGATGTGAATATTCCAGCAAACGGGTACGTCCTATCCCTTCATGGCAGTGAAATAAAAGTATTAGAAAATCGTTTTAAAGTTGGGACAAAGGTAGATTATCAAGTTTCCTTTACTAATCGACAAGGAAAAGAAGTAGATTGGAGCGACGTAATTACAGCAGTTGGAGCTGGGCCAAGCCTCGTTCAGGATGGGAAAATCATCGTAGATGCTGCTAGTGAAGGATTTACGGAAGCCAAGATTCTCAGTCAGTCCAACAGTCGTAGTGCAATAGGAGCAAAGGCCAATGGGGATATACTCCTCGTTCATGCAACAACAAACATTCAAACATTAGCCCAAATTATGAAAAGCTTAGGTGCCGTACAAGCAATGAATCTTGATGGAGGAGCTTCATCCGGAATCTACTTTAACGGAAAATACTTAGTTAAGCCTGGGAGAAATTTGAGCAATGCATTGGTTTTTACTAAGTAACAAGGGGACGTTTCTCGTGTTTCCTAAAGGAACGATTTTCTTGCTACCCAAAAAAGGTTCTGTGGAGAGAAATATCTACAGGACCTTTTGCACTAATGAAATTTGGAATCAACGTTTTCGTGCTTCTTCTTTTTAAGTATTCCTCTAAGCTATACTCCATACGTTTTATTTCTCCCTCATGCTGTGTTTCTCTTTTCGTTAATGATGAGTTGATCGTACTTTGAATATTTCCCCTTAGAAATATCCTTTAGGTAGATGGAAGGGTATATTTGCTATACTTCTAAATTTTATCATCACCTGTAGCTTTTATATTAAAAAATCATTTTTTAATCAAACGTTTGATTAAATTGAAAATTCACCTATTATTATCAATGTTATTTTACAGTCGACAGGAATTAACATATTTTTTAGTTTATATCGCAATAGAAATTAAGGAACGTTTTACGGTTTCTTTGATATTCTTCAATTTTTTTGCGTGGGGTTCTTTTTGCTAAGTCATCTGAATTAAAGGTAGTGAATGAGGGAAGGTGCCCGTGTGTTTCCTAAACATTTGCTGAAAGTATAGAAACAGGAGAACCGTCCCCATGTTCCATTTAAAGAGGTAGAAGAATGGTGTATAATAATTAGGCCAAGGAGGTGAAAAAGATGGATACTAATCGGTTAGATAAAATGGAAGAAATGCTTTCTACATTAATAACAATGGTTGGAAACATGAATGATAAACAGGATAAAATGGACAGTAGACTAGATAACATGGATAGCAGACTAGATAACATGGATAGCAGACTAGACAAAATCGACAGTAGACTAGATAACATGGACAGCAGACTAGACAAAATGGATAATAGACTAGATAAAATGGACAGTAAACTAGATAAACTCCAGAATGGCCAAAACTCAATGCGTAATGAAATTATGGCGAAACTTTCCGAAATGCAAGCTGATCAGAATCATATATGGGAAAAGGTAGTAAGAAATGAAAGAGAGCTTACCAAATTAAAAAGTCATCTTCAGATTTAATCCTTCAAAAGTCCTCCTATTCTCCATTAAATAATCATCATAAAATGAAATCACAGGGAAACACAGGGCCGGTTCTTGTGTTTCCTTTATTTTTGCCAACAGCTAGTCTTGGATTTAAGCCATGTTATTCAAAGGGTTAAGTCAACCTTTGTGATGGCTCGATAAATGGAAGGCTTTCAAAAATAATCATTCTAGGAGCAAAAACAGAAGAAACGTCCCCATGTTCCTATAATCCTACTTTTTACATATTTAAAAGTATTAGGAAATGAACTACTCTTTAATTATTATGCTTTGATTATAATAAGGGGGAGATTGGGATCGTGAAATTTGGAAAAAGGCAATATTTTAGTTTGTTGATTATTGGTTTATTGTTTTTTGGAACATCAAGCAGTGCTTGGGCGGCTAACAAAAGTTTCATTAAGCAAGTGAAGGAAGAGTATCAGAATTTCGAAACTAAAACAGCAGCTAATTATAGCAACTATCAAAAAACTGAAACGAAGAAATATGAAGATTATAATCAAAAAGAGTCAAAGTCATTCGAGCTGTTTGCCGATCAAACGAAGACCGATGCGAGTAACTTGGAGGCATTGCTGAAAAGTGATTTAGAAAGCTTAGAAAAACGATTTGGCAGTAATGAGTATGCATCAAAACTAAGAGATTACAAAAATAAGATAAACCCTTATTTCGCAGGCAGCCCAATGCATCAGTATTCAGTCAGCATCAACCCAAATTACGCACTAAGCTTAATGATGCAATATAAAAATACGATTAATCAGCATTATGCAGGTAGTCCGATGATGCAGTATAGGACTGCAGTAAATGAGAATTATGCGGGCAGTCCAATGATGAAATACAAGAACATGGTTAATCCACATTATGCAGGCAGCTCGATGTCGAAGCTTAAGAACGAAAGTAATGAATACTATGCTAATAGTATTCTATATAAATATAGTAAAGGGGTCATTTCTCAAAAGGAAGCTAGCAAACAATGGAAAGCATTGCTTCAAAAGGAAAGCCAGGCGATTCAAAACACGATCAATCAGTCTAAAGAGAGCATTAATCAAGTTGAAAGTACGACACTGAATGCTATCCTTAAGCAAAAGTATAATTCTGTAAATGAGATTCTCAAGCAAAGAGAGAAGACGTTAGCAGCTATTAATGAGCTACGCAAGCAATATTTCGGAGAGTCGATCTCCTTTGAGTCACTTATTCCTAATTTAGGTGAGGTGAATGTGATCCTTAATGGGGAATGGCTTGCCTTTAGTCAGCCACCAGCGATTCTTAATGGAACGACACTTGTTCCAATGCGGGCCATCTTTGAAAAGCTTGAAGCTGAAGTGAAATGGCATCCACAAACACAATCTGTTACAGCAAACAAACAGAACATACTCATATCCTTAACAATCGATAAGAAAACAGCCAGTATTAATGGAAAAGAAGTAGCGCTTCTCTTTCCGCCCAAGCTAATAAACGGACATACAATGGTTCCTCTTCGTTTTGTAAGTGAGGCCATGGGCGCAGAAGTGAAGTGGGATGCTAAGAGCGAAACGGTTACAATACAAGTTCCTTAAAGAAACATAGGGACGTTTCTTGTGTCTCTTATACATTTATCCTAAAATATGGAAACACAAGAACCATCCCTAAAACAAAGGGACGGTTCTTGTGTTTTCTTCATAATTCGCAAAACTAAGAGAAATAACTCACTATTTTATCGAAATCTTGTGAAGGAGAATCCAGAGTTTTGTGAAAGAGTTCACCATATGTCATCTGCTCTTGTGTTAAATATAATTTTTTACAAGGGGCTAACGTAACCTTTATGGCGACTCGTCAAATAAGAGTTTCTCAATAATTATTTTAAGAGCAAAACAGTAGGTCCCACACCAAAAAAAGGGACAGCTCCTGCTGAAGTAAACAGAAGAACCGTCCCCATGTTCCTACTTTTTCTTTAACCTGCCTGCCTTTTTTGTTGCTTCACGAAGGATGAATTCGATATGGCTGTTCACGCTTCTAAAGTCATCTGCTGCCCATTTTTGTAGAGCTTCATAGAGCTCAGGATCAATTCGTAATGGAAAACTCTTTTTTTTAGACATTGAAATCACTCATTTAATATAGTGTCCCTGTGTTAATAACTGGCTGAGCTGGTTTTTCTGCGACGATAGCGACGAGTAAATTATTGACCATTTGCACTTTGCGTTCATCATCTAGCTCAATTGTTTGATCGGCTTCTAGTTGTTTAATGGCCATTTGCGCCATGCCAACAGCTCCTTCAACAATTTTCTGACGGGCAGAGATAATGGCAGTTGCTTGTTGGCGCTGCAGCATCGCTTGGGCAATTTCGGTAGAGTAGGCTAAATGGGTTAATCTTGCCTCAATTACCTCAACACCAGCTACATTTAGGCGCTCTTGTAAATCAGTGGTTAGTTCATTAGAAACTTCTTCTGCATTCCCTCTTAATGTAAGTTCTACATTTTCGAAAGTGTCATACGGGTACTTTGTTGCTACATGACGGATAGCTGTTTCGCTTTGAATCTCAACAAATTCCTCGTAATTCTCAACATCAAAGACTGCTTTCGCCGAATCGACTACTTTGAATACAATGACGGCGGCAATTTCAATCGGATTTCCCTCGACATCATTAACCTTCAAACGCTTACTATTGAAGTTTCGGACTCTTAATGATACATTCCGTCGTAGTGAAAGCGGCACTGTCAGATACAGTCCATTCGTACGAATCGATCCTAGATATTTTCCGAAAAAGGTAACAACTGCTGCTTTATTCGGTTGAACAATAGTAATCCCACTAGCCAAAAGAATGGCAATAGCTAATAGAGGGATGGCAAAGGCAAATTGTTCATTTATAAGTAGCCACACACCAAGACCAACTAGCACAACAATAGATAAAACTCCAATAAATCCATTGACTTGAAAGACCTTTTTCTCAATCATCATAATCACTCCCTATAACATCTTTGTTATATTATAATGATATCACTTTTTGGAAAAATTGTAAATTAAAACGAAGGGACGTTTCTTTTGTTTTCTTTATGTATGAAATATGGAAACATAGGAACCGCTCCCAAATTTTTACGTTTGAATAAAAGTTAATTGCATATAATAAATAATCAAGGTATTTACGAAATTTTAAATTCGTTAAATTTGTGATAGTATACAAGAAAGGAGGTTACGGAAATATGGGAATGATGATGAATGAAGAAGTAATTTTTAATCGATTTATCAATGTGGAATTTCCTTTTCAAGAAAAAAAGAATAACTATAAAGAACTAGAAATTTCTCTTACTGAAATCTTTACATTTTCATGTATGATGATACAAATGCGCTATCCAAACTATTTGTATCGTGTTATTCCATCTGAGGATGCAATTTATAAAGAAGCTAATGAGATTAGTGGAAGCATGATAAAAGCATTAAAGGAATTTTCTTTGTATTTTTCTCACTCAAAAGAAGTTACTCCATTAAACTTCGGGCGTGTTAAATATTACTTTGATACTTTTTTCTTTTCAATCACTGAAAAGGGGAAGCTTAACTATTTATATGCTGATGATTATTTATTAACTGTTGATGAAGCTGGAAAGGAATTAAATGTTTCTCGTCCAACCATCAATAAATACGGTCAGAATGGACAAATAGAATTACTTCAGACATCAAAACATCGTAAGATTCCAAAACATGCAGTCGAAATTTGGCGGGATACAGATTTACTAGTAAAGGTTCAAGTGCTGCATGGGTTATATATGAAACGGAACAGTTTCCTGCACCAGCAACTTGAAGAAATTTTGGTGAAGATTAAAGAATTTGAAGAATTGTACGACAACCAGCCTTTTGAAGTCGTTTACAAAGATGTAATTAATGGTGGAATTCCTTGGGATGCGGTAGATAGTGTTGGTGATTATTCAGAATGGGAGCTTCTGATTGAAGAACGCGATGAAATTAAAGAACAACTAGGAATTCATTTATGAGCAAAGAATTTGAGCGAAGGAAAAAGGTTGCAGACTTGTCTGAGGAATTTTCATTTATTACGAATGGTTCATTTCATATCACTGGATATAAGGAAAATCGAATTGATAAAAAAACAGGCGAAAAATATGATTTGCTAATAGCAAATATTCCGTTGATTAACCATCCAATTTATGGGGAAACGAAAATTACTATTCGAGAAGAATATCGAGAACTAGGACTTAGGTATCATTATGGGTGGGAAAAAGTGAAAGGCGGCAAACAGGGAAGGCATATTACCTCCTTTGGGAATGAGCCTCATCCTGATGGTCCTTGGACAGTAAAAAATACAGAACCATATCACCATCATCATGTACCAGAAGAGCCTATCTACCGAAAGGATTGTGAATATATCCGTTCACTTAAAGATGTTTTTGAATTTGTAGAAGAGTTTCTTGTTTATAAAAACGAATATACTCAAGATATTAATACGTAAGGGGAGAGGAAGGGTCCCTATACGTATTTTTTTGAACATAGGGACGGTTCTCGTGTTTTTTCACCTGCCCTGGAAACATAGAAACAGAAAAAGTCGATCTCTATTCCTCGTGGTAATGAATAGAGATTCGTCGCAGAGTTTAAGTTTCCTTAGAATAAAAAAGTCAAAACCCCCTTTTGCTACAGCGCGGGATGTTTTTGTTAACTAAAATACTCACTGGCAGAGGAACACAAGAACCGTCCCCATGTTCCTAGTAAAGGAACAACGTCCTTCCACGTCCCCAGTCAATGGTTGAGTCTGTGGCTTCTGAGATGAAACGCAGTGGGACGAGTGTTCGTCCGTTTAGGATGGTTGCTGGAACATCGAGTGTTACTTTTTGGCTGTTGATGGTTGCATTTTTTGAGTTTATTTTCATTTGAATGACTGTGTCAGATGAGTAGGCTTCTACTGTTTTTGTTTTCTGATCCCAATTTAATGTAAGCCCAGCTTTTTCGAAAAAGGCTTTGATTGGAACGAGCATTCGTCCATTTTGAATAGCGGGCTGATCCTGGCCGAAGGGTAAGATTTCGTTGTTAAAGCTTCCTTTGAGTATTTGTGTATCACTTACCTTTGCATTTCTTAGATCAGGTGAAAGTTTGATAATCATATCAGTTGAAATGAATATTTCACCGTCTTTAACAAAAACATCTTCGCCCGTCGGGTATTCCTCGTTGTTTATAAAAAGTTTATTTTCAAAAGGAAGGATAGTTATTTTCCTTCGCTCATCTTTTATTTGACTTCGTTTCTTGGAAGTGGCATTTACTAGATTCTTCGTATCAATATAACGCTGCTTATTCTCACCGCGTAGAAGGACAATAATGTAATCATGGTTCCCGCTTGTTACAATGCTCACTAAATTATGTTTGGCCTCACCTGTGTATCCGGTCTTTCCAGCTAGAACAGAAGGTAAGTAGTATGGGCTGCTCGCTTGAACGAGTGCATTCGTATTTTTCCATGTTTTTGTTATCGCTTGTCCATACATATTTCTGTAGTGCGCTGTATATATTGGTGTGTGGGTAATTCTCAAGAATGCCTCGTTTTTTGCTGCTTCATTTACAATCAGGGCAAGGTCTGCTGCTGTTGTATACAAATTTGGGTGATGATAGCCGTGTGGATTTGTAAATGATGTATTCTTCGCACCAAGCTTTTTGGCTTGTTCATTCATTATTTGAACAAATTGTGGCACAGACCCACCGATATGTTCAGCTACAGCCATTGCTGCATCGTTGCCGGAAGGGAGCATCATTGCATAAAGGAGCTGCTCAAGTGTCATCTGATCCCCTGGTTTAATTCCGGCTTTCGAGCTATCGTAAGGGATATTTATTGCACTTTTTCCGATCGTTACAGTTTCATTCAGATCTCCATATGTAAGAGCGAGTAGAATGGTCATAATCTTTGTCGTACTAGCTGGATATAAACGCTGACTAGAGTTTTTTGAAAAAATAGGTGTGCTAAGTTTTCCATCTTCAATGACAATTCCTGCATGAGTACCAATCTTTGGATTGATTCGCAATAAATCTACAGCATTAACTGTTTCCTTAGGTAAGCTATTTACAGACTTTGATAGAGTAATAGTAGGGTTGCCAGATAAATAAATATCCCCAGTGCTTGATTCGAGAGCTAAGCCGAGTAACTCAGCAGCATCAGCTAACGGAATATAGGACGATTGCTTATAGGAAATGAGCTTTCCATTGGCGAGTGATTCCTCTCCATTATAGTTGATGAAATAGGGCTCTTCGTATGCTTGAATGGTTTTCATTCCATCCATTGCGTTCGCTGTTCCAGATAGAAACAGAATAAATACGATGAGCATCGGCATGAGTGTTAATTTCTTTTTGTACATTTGAATAATAACCCCAATTCTCTAAAGTAGTAACCTATTAAATTATACAAAACTTATGGATTTACCACTATGTTAATAGAAGAAAAAATCTGCTTTTTAGAAAGGGTAATTCTACCAATGTACTGAACTTATATATATAATAAATGAATACTAGGAGGGGAAAATAATGAAGAAGAGGATTTTTTTACTAGCATTCATTCTAGTTATGATTATTCCACAAATGGCTCTAGCAAATGGAAACCAATTAATAATTATTAATAAGTTGACTAATAAGCTGGCGTTCTATGAAAATGGCAGTCAAGTGAAAACATTTCCTGTTGCAACAGGAAAAACAAATAATCTAACACCCGAAGGAACATTCCCAATTGTGAATAAGATTAAGAATCGCCCGTATTACACGGATGGGATTCCTGGAGGTGATCCAAGAAATCCATTAGGTGATAGATGGTTAGGTCTTCATGCATGGGGTACATATGGAACAACGTACGCGATTCATGGCAATAACAATCCTGACTCCATTGGAAAATATGTTAGCGCAGGCTGCGTCAGAATGTATAATGATGATGTTCATTGGTTGTTTGACCGTGTAAAATTAAAAACAAATGCAGTTATTGTAAACTCTTCCAAGTCCTTTGATGAAATTGCTAAGGCAAGCGGCTATGAGTTATTGCCGCCAATTAAAGTCGTTTTGGATGGGCGCGAGCTGGCTGTAAATGTAGATCCATTCATGGAAAACAATCGAGTATTCGTTCCAATGCGTACAATCTTTGATGAACTAGGTGCAGCAGTCCATTGGGAAAACACAACAAAGTCAATAACCGCGGTGAAAAATTCAAATATCATCAAACTAAAAATCAATTCAAAACAAGCTTCAATCAATGAAAAACCAATCCTACTAGACGTAGAACCAACAATCCGACAGAATACAACCTTCGTCCCCATCCGTTTTGTCAGCGAAGCACTTGGAGTAACAGTCTATTGGGACAGCAAGAAAAGGATGATTACACTCACTTCTCCAAAATAAACAACGGTAAACAACGGGACGTTTCTTGTGTTTCCTTCATTTTTGGCGAGTCCTAATGGAAACAAAAGAACCGTCCCCTTGTTTTTCCTGCTGGAAACAAGAGAAACGTCCCTTTTTAGTGTTATCGTCTAGTACAAGTTCCCACCTATTTTCATATGCTATAGGGTAATGAATAATAAAAAAGGTGGTGTGTGTAATGGGTTGTAATTGTAGGAAATGTCGTGAACGCTCACAAAGAGATGAAGTGGTTGTAAGTCCAACGGAGACGGTTGTTAATACAAGAACTAGAACACGAGTGGTTAAGCATATTCATCCAACTGAAGTGATAAATGTGAATCGAACAGTCGTGAGAAATGAACATTTCTATCCAGTAAGAGAAAGAGAAGTAAATGAAACAGTGGAAGAGAATTATAATTGTGGAAGAAATATAAATAATCCAAGATGTCGCCCATTTTGGAGCATATAGAAACATGTAAGGGTGTAGGGAGGCTCTACACCCTTTTTAAACATGGGGACGTTTCTCGTGTTTCCTTTATTTTTAGCGAGTCCTAATGGAAACAAGAGAACCGTCCCCATGTTTTATGTTTTTACAGAAATAATAAGCAGACTCACTAAAAAGGAATCAATTATTCGAACAACAAGTATTCCATAGCTGATAATGGAAACATAATCTACGAAATTCCACAGAAAAGCAGTAAATATCGTAAGCAAAAAGACGCTAGACCAGAAAAGCAATTTCTGTTTGGCATTTACATTTCCCTTTTTCCTACCTAGAAGTAAAGCCCTAAAATACATATAACCAATGATGGCAATTATTCCAACTAATGTACTCCCGTGCTGGAGAAACTTATATAAAGGAATGTTGTGTCCATATATGTCAAAGGTTTGAGCAAGTATGGGAAAATGGATCACCATATATCCGTGCATATGGGTGAAAGAATCCCAAACAACATGTGTGAGCATTCCAAATAATGCGGAATAGCAAAAGACAATCACTTTCAGCTTTCTACTAGAATCTACTTTATGAATAATAGGCTCTTGAAGAAACGCGGGTAAATGACTAACTATCGTTTGATGCATAAATATATGATAAATAAAGTAAATAGCTGCAACTAAAGGCAGATTAAATAGAAAAAACCCCATCCAAGTATGCCCGATTTCCCCTAACGGCTGCCCCCTTAAGAAATATTCAAAATCAGGAGCCATACTTCCTAAAACCAAGGCGGAAAAGTTAATATATTTGCTCTTTCTTGAGAAGGGTAAAACAACTGCTGGATGTGCAAATGTTAATGGCATGACTGAATGCTCCTAGTCTTAGATAAAGTTATTAATATAGTACCATACAAATTACATTCATGAGCATCTGCTAAAAACCAAGTGTGTCATTTCACTGCGCTGGTTAGTCCTTCGTACATAAAGGCCTGTTCAATGAATCTGACCAACAATTTATATTTTTAAAAGACAATATTCTGGGTAAAGCAAAAGCCTGCCATAATCAAAATAAGCGGAGATTTTTCGGTTAGACAGCGGAATAGAGCTCGATTCGGGGTATATAAGCGGAGATTTTCCGATTAAGCAAAGCAAAATTACTCATTTTTACGTTTTTCGAGTCGATAGTCGGAATCCTTCCGTCTATTTTAGCTATTTTTAGTGCTATATCATAATTAAGAGGAATTTCTCCGTTTATTTATCAAACACTCTTTAGTGTTTAATGAACTTGTACAATTTCTTGTTTAATTAAACAAGAAAAACATTTTGGATTTTCTCCACGTTATCGGAACGGCTTGGTGTAAACAAGAATGGGTTTTATTCGTATGAATAACTTAATGAGCGGGTACACAAATGGCGGGTTCGTGCACCAACAATATCATTTAACAAAGCCTATTTTTCGAACCAAAAAGGTGATATTAGCATAATCCTTGGACAGGAACCTGTCCTTGCACCCTTCGCATATAGTAGTAAGAGGTGATAAAACATGGTGAAAATATTTATTGATCCTGGTCACGGTGGAACGGATCCAGGTGCATCTGGGAACGGTCTTCAGGAGAAAAACGTCACATTACAAATTTCAAGAAATATTCGGGATATACTCACAGAATATGAAGATGTTCAAGTAAGAATGAGCCGAGAAGGGGACCAAACCGTATCTCTATCCCAGAGAACGAATGCAGCCAATGCATGGGGAGCAGACTTTTTAATGTCAGTCCATATCAATGCCGGGGGCGGTACAGGATATGAAGATTATAGACATAATAAACTGTCAGCCTCATCAGCTTCAGGAAAGATCCAAGCTGCCATCCATGCGGCCGTGTTGAACGAAATAAAGAATTATAAAGTTCAAGATCGTGGGGCAAAATCAGCTAATTATCATATGCTTCGTGAATCCAACATGCCAGCCGTATTGTCGGAGAACCTATTCATTGATACAGCAGCAGATGCCAATTTATTAAAAAATAATAGCTTTTTACAAGCCATTGCCCGTGGTCATGTAATAGGAATGGCAAAAGCTTTAAATTTGAAAGCAAAACCAAAGGAGGAATTGACTGTGGCACAGGCACAGGATTTACAACGACAGATTAATGAATTGAAAAATCAGCTTGCTATGCAAGTAGGGAAGCCGGCAGATATGAATAAAGTAAGCTCTTGGGCAGAAAAGGACTGGAAAGAGGCAAGCGAGAATGGATATTTCGATGGAACCAGACCAGGAGCTCCAATTACGAGAGAAGAAACAGCCATTGTCATTAACCGATTACGAAGAAACTTCATCGAGCTGATTGGCAAGAATTCAGCAGAGATGATTAAAATTGAAGAAAGATTGGCTGCCATTGAAAATAAAGCTGACTAATGTGGAAATAGCTATTTTACAGATCAGTTAGCAGGGTATATATAAATAGAAGGATTAGTATGGAATGGTATTCTCCCTCTGATGGTAATTAAATGTAAATTAATCAAACTACTTTTTAATAGCATTTTCTCTGCTATAATTCTAAAAGTGATGAGGCAGTACAAGTGAGCACGGTGATGGTCACTGTGAAACTTTCGCTCATCTCATAAAAAAGAAGTTTAGTAGATTTTTATTATAGGTGTAGAATCAAACAAAAAACATTTCGTTAATTATAGGGAGGATACCATACTAATGGCTTACCAATCAAAAAAATATAACAAATTTATCGCATCAACAATGACAGCAGCAATCGTAGCATCAGCAGTAGCTCCAGCAGCTGGATTTGCAGCTTCTGATTTCAAGGATGTACCATCAGATAATTTCTATTTCGATTACGTATCAGCACTTGCTAATGCAAAAATCATCGATGGCCGTCCAGACGGATCATTCGATCTAGGTGGAAAGATCAATCGTGCAGAAGCATCAAAAATGGTTGCTAACATCCTTAAGTTAGATACGAAAAAAGCGCCAGTAGCTGACTTCTCAGATGTTGACCAAACAAAATGGTATGCTGAATTCATCAATGCTTTATATTCGAAAGAGCTTATCAACGGAAAAGGCCAAGGTAAATTTGATCCTAACGGTACATTAACTCGTGGCGAATTTGCAAAAATGGTTGTAGAAGCTTACAATCTTTCACTTAAAGCAGATGGTCCTGTTGCAAAATTCAAAGATGTTGATGGAGATAAATGGTATGCTGATTATGTAAAAATCCTTTTCTCTCACGGATTAGTAACTGGTACGACTGAAACAACATTCTCTCCAGATGCACAAATCAAGCGTGCAGACTTTGCGAAGTTATTAACTGAAACAGATTGGGAAAAAGGAACAACACTTGAAAAGGGACATGCTTCTGTTGAAAGTGTAACACCTGTTAATGGCAAAACAATTGAAGTGAAATTTACTAAAGCAGTTGATGCTGACACGTTAAAAAATGCTTTAAATGCTGATGTGATTAAGGTAGTTGCTAGTGCAGGTTCAAAAGATGCTGGTACTATTACACAAACATTAAGCGCTGACGGAAAAACACTTACCCTTAAAGCAGCTAACTTCTTTAAAGGTGAATACACAGTTCAAGTTCCATTTGAAATTGTTAAAGATGTAGATGGTAAATTTGTTAGCCCGATCAATTCAAAAGTAACAGTGAATGATCTGAAAGCTCCAGTATTATCAACAGCTACAACAACAATTAAAGATACAAAAGATGGCATCAAAAAAGTAACTTTAACTTTTGATGAAGAAGTATCTTCAATTGAATTAGTAAAAATCAATGGTACAAACATTGATAATCCAGTAATTGAAGGAAACAAAGCAACTATTGAAGTTGACCTTGATGCAACAAAAACATATGATGTGACAGTTGTTAAAGCTACAGATGCAGCGGGCAATGTAAAAGATATTCAATCAGCTGCATTAAACGTAGTAGTAGATAATACGGCACCTTCTATTGTAAATGTTGAAGCAATGGGTGAAAACCAAGTAAAAGTAACAGTTGATGAAGAGCTTAAAGACAATGCATTAACGATTACAGGTAAAGTTGGTTCATTCACTGATAATATCGTCCAAAAAGCAGAAGTTAATGCAGCAAATCATAAAGAATATACAGTTACACTAAAAAGTGACTTCCTATTCAAAAGCGGCAACTCTGACACAGTTACTTTAACAGTAGCAAAAGATAAATTATCAGATGAAATCGGCAATACAAATGCTGCTGATATTTCTAAAACAGTTGTTGTTACAAAAGATACAGCTGCTCCTACAGTTGTAGATGTAGCTACTTCTTCAACAGATGGCAAAGTGACTTCTTTCACAGTAACATATAATGAAGAAATCACTGTTTCTCCAAATGCTAAAATGGCAGTGACAAACTCAAAAGGTGAAATCAAAGCACAGGATCAAGTGGTAAGGGAAATCACTAAAGTTAATGCGAAAACAGTAGTATTTAAACTTGCAGATAACGTAGCTGCTGATAAATACAGCTTTGAATTAGCAGAAGGCTTTGTAAAAGATAATGCACTTTCTCCAAGTAACAACAGTGCAAAGTATGCATTCACAGTTGATGTGAGCGAAGCGAGCAACCCAGTTGAAACGACATTTGCTATTAGTAAAGCAGAATCAACTGGCGAGGTAATTACTGTAGAATTTGGCGAAAAAGTAAAAGCAACTGGAACAGGAAATGCCCTAAATCCTGAAGCTTATGAAGTGAATGGTGTTAAACTTCCAGCTAATACAGTGATTGAATTTGCTAAAAATAATAATGTAATTGATCAGACTAAGGTTATGATTACATTACCAGCTGGATTCGTGAAAACAACTGATGCAAAAGCAGTTTTCACTGTCAATGGCGTTCAAACTTTGGATAACAAAGAAAATGTACCATATACTAATACAATCAAAGTTACAGATAATACAGCTCCTGAAGCTCAATCTATTGCAATTACAGAATTAGACAAAGTGACTGTGACTTACTCTGAAGCGATTAAGATTGCTACGCATGCAGATATTTCCGATGAAATCAGCCTTTTTAACAGCAAAGGCGAAGCTGTTTCATTCAAAGAATTTAAAGTGAATGAAGAAGGAAAGCTAATCCTAACTGTTGACAATGCTTCATCTGTAGTTAAATTAGTAACAAACACAGTTGATGCTGCACAAGCAGATATTAAAGATGCTGCTGAGAATGTTCAAAAAGCTGGATTAACAGTAAATAAATAATAATTGGTTCATAAAGATCATGACATTGCAAGCTCTGTAGAGGTATACTTTACAGAGCTTTTCTTTTAAGTAGGGAGTGTAAAAATGATAAGCAGAAAAGAGATTAGAAGGTTCATTTCGATTATTATGATTGCTGTGGTCCTATCTGTGACCGGAATGGGATATGGAAATGCTTCAGCAGCAACTCAACAAGTCGGAAAGGGTTTGTATGTCAAAAGTGGTGTGACGATTGAAATCAATGGGGAAAGTGTCAAATTTACAGATCCAATTTTGAATAAGGATGGATCCCTCCTGTTGCCAATGCGAGCTTTTTACGAAGCGATTGGTGCAACGGTTAAATGGGGACAAACTTCAAAAGTGGCTAGTGCATCTAGAAATGGAAAACTAGTTGAGCTTACGATTGATTCTTCTGTCGCAAAGGTGAATGGCAAGAATGTGACAGTGAGTGTGCCACCATTGCTTTATAAGTATCGTACTTACGTTCCATTGCGCTTTGTCAGTGAGAATTTTGATGGACAAGTTATATGGAATCAACCAAAACAGAAGGTTGAAATTACATTGGATAAGTTTGCAGAAGAAGAACCTGCACCACTTCCACCAGTAGACCCCTATGTTTTGCATATAAATAATAAACGAGTTATGATGAGTGATCCCGTTATCGTTAAGCAAGGGAGAACGTATATTCCGGCAAACTATTTTTATGAAAACATAGAAAATGCTTCTGAGAATTGGTTGACCGATCAGCAATTGGAATTACAAATTGCTGGGTTAAACTTTGTTTTCACGAATGGCAGCAATATAGCGGTAATAAATGAGGAGCCTATTTTGATGAGCGAGATCCCATTTATTCAATCAGGAAAGATGTATGTTCCTGTTCATTTTATCGTAAATGCCCTTGGGGGGAATTTACGCAATATGCCTGAAAAAAGTGAAATGTATATTTATCTTACTGATTTAATGTTCCACGGTGAATTTATTGAAAAGTCGAGCGGTCCTACCTCTCTCCCTGTTCTTGTACCTAATGCTCGTTTAGAAGGAACTCGTAATTTATTAATTAGTGATAATCCAGAGACATTAACATCTAATTTAATATCGAGTTCAACAGCTACTCTAGCCCAATATGATATTCAATCCGCTTCGAGCATGAAGGAGCACCGCGTATTTGGCTGGCATTATAATCAACTTGGGAAAACATCGATGATTGGGATTACGATTCAGAACACATCAGCGAATAATAGCATAGAAGTAACGAACTCAAAAGGATACGCAAAGACTAGCGGCAACAGCTGGATTAATTATGATATTGGGCTGCCGATTGCGGATGCCGTGCTAAGTGAGAAGTTAAAGAATTCCGATAGTGTTGGCATCGTCATTCCGCCTGGGGAAACAAAGACAATTGAAACATTTGAACTGTACCCTGGTTACACACTTGGATTCATTCAGGACATAGATGTTCGTTCAGTAAACGGAGCAAATAGCAGTTATACCATTCGAACGGTTTTGGCTCAGAACAAGGAAGACCTAACAAGTATTCATTCTGAGCAAGTGTCAATTGATAAATTCGCAGCACATCCTAGAGGTGTATGGCCTCAATCAAGTATTACAGCCGATTTACCAACCTATACAACTGGTTCTCCAGAGGTGGGCTACAATCTTTCGAACGGAAAAACGGATCATTTTCTGACAGAACAAAATTCATTATCAAAAATCAATGGATCTGTTGGCAACCCTGGTCACTTTGGACTGACTTATAAGGTCAATATACCAATTCTTAATCCATCAGGAGAAGAAAAGGTAGTCAAGCTCAAGCTTGCAGGAAGAGGCGGCCTGTACAGTGGAGCGATAAAAATGAACGGAAAAGTTCATTTAATTCCAACACTCAAGCCTAGTACAGAATATGTCGAACTGTCTGAATACAGAATCTCCGGCCAATCAGAAACAATCAGTCTAGAAATCATGCATGCCGGCGGAGCAAACATGCCTGCAGCTATTTATGTAGAAACAGTTAATTAACTGAGATATTTATAAAAAGTTGTTGTTTTGAATAACCTTTCTGCTAATAAAAAAGGTTGTTGATTGGAGCGGAAGGTGCGAGACTCCTGCGGGAGGAGTGGGACAGGTGAGACCCCGCAAGCGCTTTAGCGCTGAGGAGGCTCACCGCCCACCCCGCGGAAAGCGAGTACCTGGAGCGGAAATCAACCTTTACCAACAATTGTTTGCGAATACGGCTATAAACAAAAAAACAGAGTGGGCAACTGAGCCTACTCTGTTTTTCGTTTGCCAATCCAATTACCAATAATAGCTCCGGCAAAAATACATAATAGAACAAATAACGTTTCTTGAAAATCAAAGTGGAAAAATGATGTAAGGCTATTATTCAATCCTCTCAAGATAATGACAACCACATATGATAGAACCAAACTGCTAAAAGCCCCTAATAAAAATCCATTAATATGTATCCATCTTGAAGTTGGATGAACAAATAGATACCCCAATATCCAAAATAATACGAGTAAGATGTTAAGATAGGAAAGGTACGAAGTATTAAAAATATCACCTATCCCATTCGAATAGGACATCCATGGCACGATCTCTTTGATGGCTCTAATCAGCCATAAGCCGGTTATTCCTGCAAAGATGATCCCAGTCGTATTAATTCGATTATATTTTATAAAGAAGAAAACAGCTAAAATAATAGTGAGTATAGGAAAAACTAGCAAGGCTGTAAATAAAATAAATAGCCCATCTGGAAATTCGTACGTAGCGTTCGTGAGGATTTCAAAATACATTCCAACACAAGTCATTGTTGCTAAGAATCCGATGATTCCAGTAAGTATAGCGGCTGTAAAGGCATGAATGAATCTCATTTATTATTTTTCCCTTCTTGTTATGTTGTTGATGTATGAAATAGAATAACATAGAGGTTAGTATAATGTGAAATGTTAACTAATATTTTACAATTTTACATTAAGTTTGGCAGGAATAATGTTAAGCTAGAAGAATAGTATAGAGAAGGCTATTTTTTAGGAGGAGTGTATTGTGAATTTTTTGAAGAACAAAGGTCTGGCCGTTGGGCTTGCTGCTTCACTAGTTGCTAGTACGATTGCACCAAATGTTTCCTTTGCTGTTGAGAAGGATTTGAATCAAGGCTACAATAAGCAGCTTGAACGTTTACATCTGCAGAAGCCTGAGTTTAAGATGAGCCAGGTTGGAAAAGAGGATGAAAAGGCATTTTCTGAAACCCAGCTTGTCATTAAGTATAAAACACCTCTCGCAACTAGCGAACATCGAAAGGCCGGAGGAAAGCTTGTCAAAAGATTTGCTAGCTTAGGCTATGATGTCATTGAGGTTCAAGATAAGAAAAAGCTTGCTGCTGTAGGACAAGCTTATTTAGCTTTGCCAAATGTACAATCGGTATCAAGAAGTGCTTTCGGCAAGAAGTTTGGCACGACTGATCCAAAGGCGAGTGGAATGTACCATATCAATTCTCTTAATCTAGCAAAAGCTCAATCAATGGCAGGGAAGAATAAAGTCAAAGTGGGTGTCATTGATACAGGGATTGATGCCAATCATTCGGAGTTGAAAAATAAACTAATTGCTAATGTGAATATATTTGATCCATTGCAAAAGGGGAAACCTGACAGTCACGGAACACATGTGTCCGGAATTATTGCTGCTGAGAAAGGGAATGGAGTTGGAGGCTACGGCATTGCTCCAAACTCAGACATTGTTTCCATCGATGTATTTAACCAGTCCTTTTTTGTAACGGATTATATGATTGCAGAAGGCGTGTTAGAGGCGATCAAGCAAAAGGTAAAGGTCATCAATATGAGTTTAGGCAGCTACTATCCATCGCCTATTATTAAAGATGCCGTTCAGAAAGCGATAGATAGCGGGATTGTTGTCGTTGCTGCTGCAGGGAATGATGGAGCAAATGTCTTGAATTACCCTGCAGCTTTCGAAGGCGTTATTAGTGTGGGTGCAACGGATGAAAAGAATCAGCTTGCCTTTTTTTCAACATTTGGTCCGTCAGTTGATGTAGTTGCACCAGGTCAAAAGGTTTATGCGCCAGTGTATGATAGCAGCAGAGGTTCTTCTTTTACGGAAATGAGCGGTACTTCTATGGCTTCTCCAGTTGTAGCAGGCGCTGTTTCCCTATTACTCTCTAAATATCCGAATTTATCACCTTATCAAGTCGAATATATTTTAACGAAAACGGCGAAGGATATAGGGGATAAAGGCTATGATCTTAAGTATGGGTATGGAATGATTGATTTAGTTAAAATGCTGTCATTTGACCCGAAGGCCATACCGGCAAATCCAGTCGTCAAAGAGGCTAATGTTTTAGCAAAAGCGAAGGATTTAGGAGTACTTGATACACATTCCCTAACAGGCAAATTACAGAAATTGAATCAAACAGATTTATATAAAACACAATTAAACGGTGGAGATTTCCTTCAAGTATCACTCGAAGGAACAAGTAAATATGATTTGAAATTTGAACTGTTGTTCTTTACAGATGATACGAAGAAAGCTGTTAAGAAAGTTGAAGTAAATGACGTGCGTGAAGGGTCAACAGAAGGGATCTTATTTGAGGCTCCAGAAAATGGGACGCTTGTCATAGCCGTAAAGGATAGCTTCGGAAAGTATCATGAAGCAGGACAATCTACGTACAGTCTTGAATTGCAAAAGGTAAAAGAGCTTCCTGACGATGGAAATACAATGGAAACACCTGTAGTTGTTGAGGCTCTGCCGTATCAGACAAAAGTGGATCATTATTATACAAATGAGCTAATTGTGACAGAAGAAGAAGAGATCGTTTTAGAAGAAGCATCTACATCGGAAGAGCCAGCTTCTGAGACAACGGAAGAGGTTGTTGAAGAAGAGGAATTTAAGGGAGTGCCAGGAGACTCTGACTTCTTTAAATTCAAAGTGCCGGGAAATACTGAAGATGGCATGCATATTGTAAAAGTTAATCTTTCTGATGTACCTGGTATTAATCCGACTATCAAGCTTCATATGATTGAGAAATATGAAGGCGAAGAAATGGTCTATGAGATGGACCAAGCTTCCAATATGGGAATGGGAAAAGGTGAGGAACTAGCCTTTAATGCATATGGAGGTCAAGAGTTTCTTATTGAGGTGACAAATAAACCTTATTTTGACGAATACCTTCTTATGTATGGAGATTATGAAATAGATTATGAGCAAAGCTACTCCTCTGTTCATCCATATCAATTAACGATTGATTCCAAGATAGCATCGGAGGATGAAGATGGAATCCCTATGATGGTAGGGATGGAAGAAGATTTAATGAATGGTAATATTCAAGAGTATGTTGCGAAGAAAAAGGAAATTGAAGAAGTAGTAAGTGATGCACCTAGAAATCCATATGAGGAATATTTGAATAGTCTTCGAGAAGCTGCTGTGGAAGTGAGCGAGGGTGAGGCAAATGAAGGGTCGCTTCAAAGTTTTGGAGATGAAGACTGGTTTGCATTCAAACCAAAACATAGTGCCATTTTTGAAATAGATATGAGCAAAGCTTCTCCTTATAAGCCAGCTGCAATGGAAGTGGTTAAGTATAATGAGAAGGCAAAGGGCTTCGATTATATTTATTCCAATAGCATATGGTCATGGACAGATGGATCGGTATCAGTGGAGGACAAATTCACATTAGGACTTCAGGCTGGAGAAACTTATTATTTCCGTGTCGCAGATCCAATGTATCGCCCATCATTTGATCCGTATCAATTTACAGTAAAAACGAAAATAAAGAACACAGCTGATCCGTATGAAACAAATGATTCTTTTGAAAAAGCCATTAAGGTTTCTACAAATGGGCTAACAGCTAATTTCTCTAGTGCAGGAGATGTGGATACGTATTATTTCAAACCTGGGAAGGATGGCGTATTTGGTGTAAGTGTCACACCAGGCGTACTCCCTGCGAAATATAAAGACGTACCTGCAAAGCATAAATCTGATATTGATCCACTTGTTGTCATTATCGAGGATACAAATGGAAACGGTAAGCTGGAAGTAGAAGAAGAAGGAAACTTAATTTATGTAGATAATAATGCATTTGGGGATGAAGAAAGATCTGGCTTCAGAGTGAAGAAGAAGTCAGGCTACTTTATTTCAACATATGATTACTCAGGAACAAACTCTTCATTAGTTCCATACGTTTTAAAAATCGATGGGGCTAACCGTACAGATGAAGATGCTGGCTCCGCTGTAAAAAATAATGTTCCATCCAAGCCAATTCAGTTGCAGAAGAATGGTAAGAATACTTATGCAGCCACTGGATATTTCAATATGACAGCTAATAAAGGGGACGCAGATCATTACAAGCTAAATCTTGATAAAGATAGCAAGCTTACCCTTACGTTAGAAACTCCAGAGGATATTGACGGCAAAGTAGCCGTCTATAATGCAAAAGGTGTTCAAGTCGCAACATCTGATTTTTATGGAAAAGGAGATTACGAAATCCTGCCATTGAATCTAAAAAAGGGAAGCTACTATATTAAAGTAGAAGACCGCGCAGGCAATGCAAGCACATCTCCATACAAGATTGTTATTAAATAAGAAGATATGAGAAAAAGGGTAGAAGATCATTTTTGATCTTCTATCCTTTTTTTGGGTTAACAGCAGAGGGATTGGCAGCAATTTTCTAAAAGGCCGATGTAAAGCGAAGTGACGGATAACCTGAACAAAGAGACGGGTAAAAAGTCGAAACTGACGGGTAAAAGACAAAAACTGACGGGTAAACAAAAAAACTGACGGGTAAATAGCACAAACTAACGGCTAACCCAAAAAACTGACGGATTAACAGCAAAAAGTAAACATATTGAACAGCACAGCCCCAGCACAGAAACAAAACAAGGCAGTTTTCGCCCAATTTTTCTTATTTTTTCATGAATTTTGCCATTTTATACACTAATTTGTTTTATAATAGAATCGTAGTGTAATTATTACTCTATTACAGATTACCTTGTACATAGGTAATAGAGTCTACAAAAAATATGAATCTTTTTTGAGGAGGAAAGTGTAATGAGTTACATACCAAAGTCGTACCGCAAGTTTATGGCAACGGTTACAACAGCGGCTGTTGTTGCATCTATGGTTGCCCCTGCTGCTAATGCAGCTGAGGTTAAAGGATTTCCAGATGTAAAAGAAGACCATTGGGCAGCTGAAGGAATTTATAGTTTAGTTGAAAAGGGTATTATTAGTGGATATGAAGACGGCACTTTCCAGCCGAATAAGCAGCTTATTAGAGGTCATGCTGCTATTCTATTAACAAGAGCACTAGATTTACCGATCCCAACAGATTTAAATTCATTTAAAGATGTTACTAAAAAGTCTGGCTATGCTGAGGCAGCTGCAGCAACAAAGCAAGCAGGAATCTTTGTTGGTACGAATAACAAGTTTGGCGGCAGTGATGTACTTACACGTGAACAAGTCGCATCTGTATTAGTACGCGCATTTGATTTAGTTGGCACAGATAAAGAAGTTAGCTTTACAGATATGGATAAGGTTAATCTAGCACATAAGGATGACGTGAAGGTATTAGCTCAGCATGGAATTACAACTGGAACAGATTCAGGGAAATTTGATCCGAAAGCACCTGTAACTCGTGCAACTTTTGCTACATTTATTCACCGTATCTTAGAAAAGCAAACAGACAATTATAAACTATCAATTATGCACACAAATGATACACATGCAAATTTAGATAGTGTAGCAAAACGTGCGACAGCTATTAAAGAAGTTAGAGCGAAAAAGAAAAATTCACTATTAATTGATGCAGGGGATGTATTCTCAGGCACATTATACTTTAATGAATTTAGAGGACAAGCTGATTTAGCCTTCATGAATTATTTGAAGTATGATGTCATGACATTCGGAAACCATGAGTTTGATTTAGGCAGCAGCACTGATGGCCACAAAGCGTTAGCAGAATTCGTGAAAAATGCGAAATTCCCATTTGTAAGTGCAAATGTTGATTTTTCTGGTGATTCATTATTCAATGGCATTTATCATGGTGGAACAATTGCTGAAGAAATTAAAGATGGTCAAATTTATAGCGGAATTGTGAAGGAAGTAAATGGAGAGAAGATCGGGATCTTTGGATTGACTACTGAAGAAACGGCTGATATCTCAAGCCCTGGCAAAGTGAAATTCCAAAACTATATTGATCAAGCTAAGAAAACAGTGAAAGCATTTGAAGACAAAGGCATTAATAAAATCGTAGCTGTTACTCATATTGGCTATGATGACAATGCTGAATATGATAATGATCTTGAATTAGCTAAAGCGGTTGACGGCATTGATGTAATTGTTGGCGGACACAGCCATACTCAGCTTGATAAGCCGGTTGTTATTGAAAAAGATAAAAATGGAAAAGAAAAGGATCCAACAGTCATTGTTCAAGCTTACCAATATAGTGATTTCCTTGGAACCATCAATGTTGAATTTGATAAAAACGGAAAAGTAGTAGGACAAGCTGGTAAACTAATTAAAGTTGCTGAAAAAGCAGAGGATGCAGAAGCTGCAAAAATGCTTAAACAGTATGCTGACAAAATTAAAGAAGTAAAAAATTCAGAAACAGGTGCTGCGACAACAAGTGACCTGACTAACCCACGTGCAAATGACACATCTGTATTCAGTGTTAGAAGCAATGAAACACAATTAGGTAACTTAATTACAGATGGTATGCTTGATAAAGCAAAAGAATATAACGAAAACGTTGTTATTGCTATGCAAAACGGCGGCGGTATTCGTGCAGCACTTGATAAAGGCCCAATCACTTTAGGTGATGTCTTAACAGTGCTTCCTTTCGGAAATACATTGGCAACAATGAAATTGACTGGTGCTGAGATTATTACAGCACTTGAGCATAGTGTAAGTCAGTCTCCAAAGGAACATGGTGGATTCTTGCATGTTTCAGGAATGAAATTCACTTATGACAGCACAAAAGCAAGTGGTGAAAGAGTTGTTTCAGTAGAGGTTAAAGGAAAAGACGGTACTTTCACTGCTCTTGACAAGACAAAGGAATATGTAATTGCGACAAATGCATTCACTGCTAAAGGCGGAGACAACTATGCCGTATTCAAAAAGGCATATGAAGAAGGACGTGTAACAGATCTAGGTTTAGCGGATTGGGAAAACCTACGTGACTACGTAATTAAATTAAAAACGGTTGATCCTAAAATCGAAGATCGTATCACAGATGTAGCAAAGAAATAAGTAAATAAACAAAAACAGCAGTCTCTCTTAGATGAGTGGCTGCTGTTTTCATATGCTCCAATTTATTGTTCATTTTGTATGACTTCTACAGACCATCTAGATAAATCCATCTCTTCGGCCTTTATGAAGGAGGAAGGGAAGATAAATGTCCATGGTTTCGATGTATTCGCCTTCACAATGAAATCATCAAGAGTGAATGCTCCTTGAGCAATGATATTTTTTGAAGCATCTTTTACGGCTAATGGAATTTGATGAAGATGAATATTTTGCTCTGTTCCATTCCGGATTAAAAGAGTGACTGTTAGATTCTCTTCATTATGGGCAATTGAAATACCCATAAAATTGACTTCCCCTTTATTAGGTTCGCCAACTCTATCAATAATTGCCTGAAGTTTGCCCTTGTCACCCTCAGAAAGGCCAGTTTCCCAGCTTTCATGAAGATCTAGTGAATGTGGCTTTTTTAATTCGAATGCTAAAGTCCAGCCCTCTTCACTAAACTCTTGTTGTCTTAATGAGTGTAATGGGAAATGGAAGACCCAAGGCATGCTGCTTCTCTCCGGTATATTTCCCAATTTCCCCAAATCAAATACTTCTCTTGCAATGACATTTTGTTCCTTATCTAAAAGGAGTAGCGGTGTTTCATTAATCATGATCGGCTTCTGTAAGCTATTGCGAAGAAAGGCAGTAACCTCAATCCCATTTTCTGCTTTAGCTAAATCAACCCCTGCAATGGAAATTTGATTCGGCTGCAATGGAGGGAGTTCATTATGAAGAAATCGGAAAACATATTGCTGCTCCATTGGTAAATTCCAAGTTGGGTGAAAAGATAAAACGGTTTTAATCTCGGTTTCATTTGTCTCCTCTTTCACATTCATGAGTTCTTCAGAGGAAATTGTCGTATCATTGCCTGTTTTTTTTTGCTCTTTTTTTCGAAAAATTGAAAGCATTCGTCATAACTCCCTTTAGTACCGATTTCTTATATAGTTGGCTATCGCTAGTGAAATATCCTTTTCAATCTTTTCAAAGGTGATTGTAAAAAGCTCAAGTCCATCGTACTGATATAGTCTCATTGGGTCTTCCTGCTGGTAGGAACGTAAACCAATTCCTTCTTTCAATCGAGTCATTGCTTCAATATGCTGGATCCAATTGTAATCCAAAATAGAGGTCATAATTTCTTTGATTGCCTGTTTAAATGAATCATTTACTTGTGAATACTCATTTATTCTTGCAATATAATCTGTTAAAGGATTTTTCACCGCATCGTTCACTTCATCAATCCCCATAATTGGGTCAGGTAACTGAACGTCTTCGTTTACTAGCATCTCGTTAAACATTCTTATTAATTGTGCTCTATCCCAGTCTTCAGGTAAAATATTGCTTTGGCAAACTTGGTTGATCTCATTTTGGACGCTGCTTTCAATCGTTTTTACAAGCTGTTGCTCTGGATTTTCATGTTCAATTATTTTGTTTCTTAATTCATAGATGATATTCCGCTGTTCATTGATGACATCATCTAGCTTCAGATTGTATTCCCTCATTGAATAGTTTGCCCCTTCAACAATTCTCTGAATACGATCAACAAACTCATTAATATTTTTATTTGTAATTAAGCCATCTTCTGAAACAGTGAGGTTCTTATTAATCTTCTCGAGCTCCTCGCTAGCAAATCGACGGAACATATCGTCTTCAAGTGAAATGAAAAATTGAGAATGTCCAGGGTCTCCTTGTCGACCTGATCGACCCTTTAGCTGATTATCAATTCTTCGGCTTTCATGCTTCTCCGTTCCAATGACATATAAGCCGCCAAGTTCATTTACACCTTCACCAAGCAGAATATCTGTCCCACGGCCTGCCATGTTTGTTGCGATGGTAATATGCCCTTTTTGCCCAGATCTTGAGATGAGAAGTACTTCTTGTTCCACGCTTTTCGCATTAAGAATTTCGAATGTGAGTCCAGCCTCAGTAAGATACTTGGCCAGCTTCTCAGACTGAAGAATGGATGTTGTTCCAATTAGTATCGGCTGCCCTGTTTGGTGCAGCTTAACGACTTCTGCTGTGACGGCCGTATATTTATCATGGATCGTCTTGTATACACGGTCAGGAGCATCTACTCTAATTTTTGGACGGTTGGTAGGAATTTGAATAACCTGCATCCCGTAAACTTGCATGAATTCCTTTTCTTCTGTTTTGGCTGTACCTGTCATTCCTGATAGAGCTGGATACATTCTGAAATAATTTTGAATCGTAATGGAAGCCTGTGTTTTATTTTCATCTGTAATTTCTATGCCTTCTTTAGCTTCGATCGCCTGATGAAGTCCATCACTTAATGTTCTTCCTTCCATAATACGGCCAGTAAACATATCAACAAGCATGATTTTTCCATCTTGGATAATATAATCCACGTCTTTTTCAAATAGAACCTCTGCACGAACAGCTTGAAGGACATAATGGAAAAGGATTTGATGTTCTAAATCGTATAAATTATCAACTCCGAAGGATTGCTCTACCTTTGTCACACCATCGTCAGTCAAGCTAGTAGCTTTCGTTTCTTCATCAAGAAGATAGTCAACGTCTTTCTTAAATCGCTTAGCTACTCTTGCTGCAATCATCCGTAAATCTTGTCCAGATTGCATTTTTCCTGCAATTATAAGCGGAGTTTTTGCCTCATCAATTAATACACTATCCACTTCATCAATAATCGCAAAGTGATAAGGGCGTTGAACCTTTTCTTGAGGACTTCCTACCATATTATCGCGAAGATAGTCAAAGCCGAATTCTGTTCCCACTCCATAAGTAATATCAGCTGAGTAAGCTACTTTTTTCTCGGCTGGATTCATTAATGGCAGGTTTAATCCAACAGTTAATCCAAGAAATTCATGAACTTTTCCAATAATTTCTCTGTCGCGCTTGGCAAGGTAATCATTTACCGTAATGACATGAACTCCTTTGCCCTCGAGTGCCTGAAGATAGCTGGGAAGAGAAGCAACAAGGGTTTTCCCTTCGCCAGTCGCCATTTCAGCAATGCCGCCTTCAGTTAAAACTAATCCTCCAACTAATTGCACATCAAAATGACGCATGCCTAATACACGTTTCGCTGCTTCTCTTACTGTAGCGAATGCATCTGCTTTAATTTCATCTAATTTACTTCCAGATTGCAGCATTTCTTTAAATTCAGCTGTTTTTCCTTTTAACTGCTCATCAGTAAGATTGCTGTAATGATCTTCAAGTTTATTTATCTGTTCCACAATTTTATTATATTTTTTTAAACGGCGTTCATTTGAATCGCCAAATGCATTTTTTAGGTAAGTTAGCATAATAGATACTCCCTTTAGTATAAATCTTATTCATCCTTAACATTTTATCAAATCCGACAATGAATTACTATAAAGTTAAAAAACTAGCAATAATATGCAACCTTTTGAAGGATTTTCCGTCTTATCTATTGAAATTGGTCAAAATCCGATCAATTCTTACAAAATACTAAGCTTCCTATAAATTTCATTTCCTTATTCAAATGGAAATGATATAATCATATTCGATCGTCTACTTTAACCCAGTTATTAACTAGGCTTTGCTGAAATTAACATCTTAAAAATAATTAGAATTGGATAAGCTATTTCTGAGGAGGTTCATAAATGGTTTACGTAACCTTAGTCCTTTGCTTTATCGCTTCAATATTAATAACACCATTAGTCAAAAAGCTTGCTATAAAAATTGGTGCAACCGATAAACCCAATCAGCGTAAGGTACATCAGAAAATTATGCCACGTTTAGGTGGTTTAGCTATATTTATTAGCTTTATCCTAGGTGTCTTATTCTTAAGACCAACTGATGATTATTCTACTGTCATTATTATTGGCAGTTTTATTATAATTATCACTGGGATTTTGGATGATATGTTTGAATTGTCTGCGAAGATTAAACTTTTTGGCCAGCTTGCAGCAGCACTAACTGTCGTGCTTGGCGGAGTTCAGGCTGAATTTATTAATGTTCCCTTTATAGGTCAAGTTGAATTTGGATATTTAAGTATTCCATTGACAATTATTTGGATCGTCGGGATTACGAATGCGATCAATTTAATCGATGGACTTGATGGGTTAGCAGCAGGGGTGTCCTCGATTGCTTTAATCACCATTTCTGGTATGGCTTTATTGATGGGGGATGTGTATGTTGCGAGTATGGGTCTTATCGTGCTCGGCAGTACATTAGGATTCCTTGTTTATAATTTCCATCCTGCGAAGATTTTCATGGGGGATACGGGAGCCCTGTTCCTAGGATATATTATTTCTGTTCTGGCATTATCAGGATTTAAAAATGTTACCATTGTCTCTTTAATTATCCCTGTTATTATTTTGGGCGTTCCAATTTCAGATACACTCTTTGCCATTATTCGACGATTTGTAAACAAGCAGCCATTGTCTGCAGCAGATAAATCCCATTTACACCATTGTCTCCTTCGACTCGGCTATTCACATCGCCAAACAGTTCTTATCATTTATGGAATTGCAGCGATGTTTGGACTAGCAGCAGTTATTTTCTCTCAAGCAACGATGTGGGTTGCTTTGCTAGTGATCGCAATATTAATCATTGCCATCGAAATTTTTGCAGAGAAAATTGGACTAGTTGGCAAAGACTACAAACCGTTATTAAAAATGATTAGCCAAAGAAACCGATAATAATAAAAAAACAGCAACCGCTTTGGTTGCTGTTTTTTTGTCATTTACAAATATCCCCAGCACAAGGCGCCATCGGCTCGAGTCGATGGCGCCTTGTGTTTTTTTTATGCATAATATTTTCTAATTGTGTAATTCTAATACTGAATACGATATAAAAACAGGACAAATTGGAATCTGTTCACTGATTCCTTTGGACGGAATGTATTGTCTGGGAATCCTTCGGTAATTTGGTTAGCTAACAGCGCTGAAATCGATTCATAGCCGAAGCTACCAACTGGTACGTCAGTAAAAGTAATCTGCGCATTTCCACTAAGCTTGAAGGCTCTATGCAAGATGACGGCCATTTCAGCGCGTGTCAATGGAGCGGTTGGATCAAATACTTTTTCAGCTTTCCCGTTCATTACTTTTTTGCCTGCAATGGCTGCTACTTCTTTGTAATATTTATGCGTTTTTGGTACATCATTGAACTCAACATCTGGAACATTTGTGGTATCCAGCTTTAGTATTCTTGATAATAATAAAGCTGCATCCAATCTTGTTAAAGAGTTATTAGGTCTGAAGGTACCATCTGGAAATCCATTAATAATTTTGTTACTCGTTAGTGTACTAATCTCTTTGTAGTATTTATAAGAAGGGGGTACATCAGAAAATGTTGCTTTTTCTTCCATAACCTGAATCGGAAATTCAGAGCTAATGCCTTCATATGTTACTGTAATTGTACCTTTTCCTGCTTTTGATGCAGTAACTGTCTGGCCTTGTACCTCACCAATTGTTGAACTAATTTTTAACTTAGATAAATCCATTATGATTGGGGTGTAGAATTGATCCAATACATACTTTAGATTCACATTGATCTTTGTTCCTTTTTGTACTTCGCCGCTAGCAGATAGTGTGGCATTTATATATTTCGGCTTCCCAAGTGGGGAAGAGTTGATTACCTGCAAGGTTGTTGAAACGGCACGTTCATAACCATCAGAAGGGCGATTGATTAATGTTGCTAATTCGTTTCCATGCTTTCGGACAATCATAGAAGTAGAGCCTCCGCCGTCGAGATTGATAGCTTTGTCGACGCCGATTTTTGCTAAGTATTGGGCAAACTCCATAAGAGTCATCCCTTTGCTATATCCTGATTGTCTTCCATCAACAGTTACCATAAATGCCTTTGCCTGTGTTTTGTCAAGAGCAATGGCTGTACGAGGAGCTCTTTCCTTTGCACGAATATTATTCGGATCCATGTTCAGACTAACTGCCCCGTTGTTAACGAGCATAGGACCGCTAGCTAGCATAAATTGCGCATTTTTCCACTTCTCATCAATCGTAAGGTCTACTTGAACTTGATCTCCAATGTTCATACTGCTTAAAATGGCTTGCTTATCCCCATGTGCGGATAAGATAAATCCATCCTCTGGAATTGTGGAGGCAGTTGGATCACTAGATGACCGGATAGCACTTACTGTACCAGTGATTGTATCTCCGAATGCTAGATTCCTATTTTTAGAAGCGTTTGTAATAATAATTTCAGTTCCGTACTGGTTTGTTTTTGTAGTTGCGTATCGATTCTCTGGAGTATAAAGGATTAATTCATTAGCATTACGAGTTTTATTCATGCTTGTAATTGGATTGGATTGACCGTTATGGCTTAGCGTTAATGAGAGCTGATAATCATCAATTAACCCTTTCCCTGAACTAGTGATACCAAACGCTGCTGGTTTATTCACATAATGTTCTTTTTCGAACGTAGTTAATCCGATATTCACAATCTGATTATTAGAAGCAATTAAGTACATCGGGTCTTTCGTTGCCGTATCGAAGAATGATCCATTAACAGCGCCGATTACTTGATGCCCTTCATAATGATTTGCTTTTGCTTGCTTTGTGGTAGTGGCTAATACATGTAAAGGATCTGGGAAACTTAAAGCTAGATTTGTATAGGAATCTAGTAAATTAATTTCCAGAATATTTACCGCTTGTGGATTTGAATTGATAACCTCATTATTGTGCTTATAATTAACACCTGAGGAAATAGGATATTGCTCAGTTGTTGCTGCAAGGGTTGCTGCTTGTGGAATATTGAAAAGCAACAAAGCAATGACTAGTACAAATATGATGTGTTTTCTGTAAATCAATAGATTGCCTCCTCATGTTTATCTTTCGTCATTAATAGTTCTATCACACTACGAAAATATTGTCGAATGGAAAAAAGACTAGTTTTGTAGGGAAGGGTATAAAAGATTTAATAACAGCTGCTCATAATGAAGCTGGTAATACCTTTGTACATAAAGGCTTGTTCATGTAATCAAAACGGCAATTTATTTTTATACAGAAAAGGTTGTACAAGAATCTGGATAAAGTAAAAGCCTGTAGGGCACGCGTTCAGAAAGTGATCCAAAGGACGGATCAAAAATCTGCCCGCATACCCTACAGGCAATATTAATATTCTTTGGCTAGGTTATTGTTGGTTGTTGATTAAAAGCCATTGGTGTACACGCGAATGGGTTTTATTCGTATGAATAACTTAATGAGCGGGTATACCAATGGCGGTTTCATGCACCATAAATATCATTTAACAATCCTTACAAAAAAACCATCCAATTACTGGATGGCTTAATCGAAAGACTATCTTGCAAAAAAACCCTTTAGAATGTATTTCCAATCCTCTGTAAAGCTTTTCTTTAGACTCTTCTTAGAAAGATCTTCAATGATTAAAGGTGATGTGAAGGAAGAGCCAGATTGATAGTTAATATCTGCGGCATTTGGAACAAGATAATCTTCCTTATTGATTCCGGACACGATTTCTACTTTCCCGTTCGCTTTGATTCCTGTTTGAACGGCTGTTTTCTCGATGGTACCTGAAGGGGAAAGTATATAAATGAAATCTTCCTTTTTCTTTCTTTCTATACTTTTGGCAGGACCAACGGACGCATTCTGTGATTTCTTTAAGATAATATCAACATCAACATGTTTTCCAACTAAGAGGTCCTCGGCAGGATCATCCAACTGAACATGGAATGAATAGGTGGATTTTTGATCTTCACCGGATTCATTTTCTGGGATAGAGGAAACTTTTGAGATTGTTCCAGTCATTTTCTCTTGTTGAGAGGAGATAGCAACGGATACATTCATTCCCTCAGTGACTGTTTGCCTATCGTCTTCATGTAAAGAGCCCTTTATGGAAGGTACTTTTGAACTGATGGTCATAATAGGTTGGGATAAACTTTCTTGAACCTTTGAAACTACCCCAGTAAATGGGCTTTTCATGGTTAGGCCACTAATTTGATTTTCAAAAATTTGAACTTTCTCTTTTAATTTTGCGGCTTCAGAAAGCAGTAATTCGTGTTCAAGTTCCTTTTGATATATGTCTGATTGAATCGTATAGATGCTAAGTGGTTCAGGCTGATCCTCTTCTTGGCCTTTTTTTGCTTGAGTTAATAATCCTTCTAGTTGATCGATTGTACTTAGAATATGATCAGCTTTTTCTTCGAGCTCAGAAATCTCCGTTTCTAGCTGTGTTATTTGATTATTCGTATTGAATGTGGAGTACTCGAATAGTGGGGAGCCAGTATCGATTTCTTCCCCTTCTTTTACAAGAAACTGATTAAATGATCCCATTTCTTCATCGAAATAGATAGGATGTTCTTCCTCAGGTATTACGATTCCGGATTTAGATAACTTGTTTTGAATATCGCTCGTTTTCACCTTTTCCCATTTGCTTAGCCGTTCTATTTTTTCTAGTTTGCTGTCCTTTTTTACGATTAAAAATAGATTTCCTGCTACAAACAATATGGAAGTATATATGATTATTCTTCTTGGCCATTTTTTCATTTAGATCACCATCTTAAATGAGTTTTTCAATTCTTATGTAATAGAGAAGGGTAGAAATAATCAGAAGGAATACATTCAATCCTACAATGATCAGCAGCAGGAATTTCGGGCTTCTTTCTGTTAATTTGTTTAAATATGTATACTGTAAATAAATAATCCAAAAGTGAAAAATAGAAATGGACCCAAAGAGGATTATTAATAATGGGTTACTAGTAAAGTACTGAATAATAACACCAAATGAAAATGGTGATGAAAATCGATCAATTCCAATGGACAAGGCTAGGATTATGTAGAGACCCTTTTCAATTAATAGAACGAGCAGCACATACATTTGCACGGAAAGTAATTTCTGATAGGCAATATCCGTTACAGACCAGAAAAATAGAGCAGAAAAGAATAGAATAAATAAAGCAAAGAATAGGCCCCAGGTGGTTTCGCCTAATATAAACAATAGCTTTCTAGATTCAAAGTCACTGCTCGGGAGATGGATTAACTCGTTAGAAAATAATTCGTTGCCCAATCCGTAAAAGGCCCCTGTAAAGTGAAGAATACAACTAGAAAGGATTAAAAGACATACTCGAATCCATAGTCCAGGTAATGTTTCAGCTTGCCTAAGCTGATGTGAAATGTACGAAGGAAAGAAAATGCCTCTAAACAACCGAAATTGATGGTACATATGAATCCTCCAATAATTATTTTCTAGCAATTATGTTATATTTTACCTCATAACTCTCATTACTTGAAATGAAAACTCAATGAAACTAGTGAAATACCTACTAAATGCTTATGGAAAGGTTGTTTTTGCGAATATGGTTTCCTATTAATATGTAGTGGGTAGAGGTTGATTTGCGCTCCAGGCGGCAGCGACCCGCGGGGTGGGCGCTGAGCCTCCTCGTCGCTTACGCTCCTGCGGGGTCTCACCTGTCCCACTCCTCCCGCAGGACGTTGAATAGGCTTCTTGAATTGACACCGCACGAGGAAATGCGGATGCATTTTCGAGGAGTCTCACGCCTTCCACTCCAATCAACCAATCCTATTTGTAAGCAAAAATCATATACGCAATCTATGGGAAAAAACAATCTTTGAATAATTGCTGTTATCCATCGTAAAAAAATAAAACCCCCTATTTCAAGGGGTTTCGGTTCCTTCTTCTTCTTTATCATATCCAGTAACAACGGAGCGATCATTTGTACCGGAGACTTCTAGATGGGTCTTTAATGTCTGCTTAATTTCTTCAAGAGAGGCATCGTCTAATTCATAGTAATAAATCCCTTTAATATAGCTGTCTTGTCCACCAAGGGTTAATGACTCTATGCTCAAATTCGTTCCGGCAGTCGCGTAATCAATAAATGATTTCATATCTTTAAAAGATAAATCTGTTTTCATATTTTCGCCTACTGCTTCAATTATATCTGAGTACTTCGCAACAGATTTAATCGAGATCGCTTTGTTCAATATCGCCTTTAGGATTTCTTGTTGACGCTTCCCGCGTTCAATATCACTATCCAGTTTACGTGTACGAGCAAGGGCAAGGGCTTCTTCTCCATTTAGCTGCTGAAGGCCTTTTTCAAGACGGATGGCGTTTTTCTTGTCATGTGAATCCTGTTCGCTAAAGGAATAAGGAACCTCGACTTCTATCCCTCCCACTGCTTCAACAATATCAATGAAAGCATTAAAGTTCACATTCATATAATAATCAACAGGGATATCAAGTAATTCTTCAACAGTATCAATGGTTGAAGCGATACCACCTTTGCCGTATGCATGGTTAATTTTGTCTTTACGGTCTTTGTTCGGAATATATACATAAGAATCCCTTGGGATGCTTAGTAATTTAACGGATTTCTGGCTTTCGTTAAAAGTAGCCAACATTAAAGCATCTGTTCGTGAGCCGCTAGTGAATTGCCGTTTTGTACTGTCATCGATTCCGACAATAAGAACCGAAATATTATCAATATGTGGATTAACTTCCTTCTCCCGCTTCGGTGTTTCCCTAACAATTGGCTCATACGAATTATCCATAACTGAATGAGCTTTATTATAGAGAAAGGATCCGTACACAGCCGCTCCTGAAATAATGAGTAAGAATGGTACCATAACCCAAAGGAAAATTCTCCTTCGGCCTTTTTGCTTCTTTTGCTTTTTTTGTGCCTTGTAGCTTTGCCTAGAGTTAGACATCATATCTCTCCTTTGAAGTAGAACATTATAATATAGAAGGCCGAGGAAAAAAATACTGCTCTATACAGATTGTATTTCCTTTTTATAAAAAAATTTCTTAAATGAATTACTTCCCCACATCTTCTTCTAAATATAACTGTAAGCCTTCTGATATTTCCCCTTGTCCATTTGTTAATTCAACCATCCACTCGATAAATTGGGGAGTGGCTTCTTCCTCAACAAATGTTTCAATCTCAACCATGTCTAAATAATGAATTTCTTTAAGGGTATAAACGGAAGATCGAAGTTCGTTTTCGAGTTTCCCTAGCCATGTGTAGTCGACCTTTGTATGCATGACTCTCATTAGTTTTCTTTCAACCACACCAGCTTCATCAATTCCTTCGGAGGTTGCTTTGCCATAAGCACGAATGAGACCGCCGGCTCCAAGCTTAATTCCGCCAAAGTATCTAGTAATGACAACAACCGTGTCCTTCAGCTGTCTTTTTTTTAGTACTTCAAGAATAGGAATACCAGCAGTGCCGCTTGGTTCACCATCATCATTTGCCTTCTGGATCTGATCATTTTCACCGATAAGATAGGCTGAGCAATTATGAGTAGCATTCCAATTTTCTTTCTTAATTTTTTGGATAAATGCCTGTGCTTCATTTTCTGATTCTGCTCTTGAAACATATGCGATAAAACGCGATTTTTGAATGATAATTTCATGTTCTCCGTCAGCTTTTACAGTATAGTAACGGGGCAGCATATAACCGCTCCTTTCCAATCTGTGCGAATCTGAATGGGCCTTTTACAAAGAATAAAGAACAATTAAAAGATTCGCCTTTCTTCATTATAATTCGACAGGTTATGAAACATCAATTATAAGCTGATTGTAATCAAACTTTAATATGGAGGACATATCCGCATGGTATAATAGCAATATTCCGATAGTGAAAAGTGGCTTTTGTATATAATTTATAGTTTTTCACTGGATTACAGCGCCTAATCATGACAAATAATGTCCATACTATAGGATATAAGACTTAGTTCAGAAACACAATACTAAGCCTAATTACGGAATTTTGATCTTTTTCGTATATTTCCAAGTGGTGAGAGATAGTATATCAGGTCATTTCAAGCTAAAATAATGATAATTGAGGAAGAAATTAGTTTAACTGTAGGTCTATGATGGGTAGGGATAAAGTGGTGGCTTCCACTTTTCGATTTCATTGGAGGACTCTAATGAGTAAAAAGAAACTAGATACAAAAACACTTGATTTAATTTTAGAAAAAATGGTTGATACGGTAGGCATTAGCAAAAGTGAAATCTTTCGGATTGGCGAGCAATGCCGCAAGGATCATATGACATTGAGTGATGAACTTAAAGAAATGAAAGAGCTTGTTAAGAAAACAATTGAAGAAGGAGATAAGCTGGAGATTCAATCTCGATTTTCGAGGAAACGTCTTTCTGAGGTTAGTAAGCATTTCAAGGATTTCTCCGAAGAGGAAGTCCGTGATGCCTATGAAAAGGCTCATCAGCTGCAAATGGAATATTCTATTAATCAGCAGACAGAGAAACAGCTCAGGGACCGGCGTGATGAAATTGAGAGAAGGCTTATTGGCTTAAGTGAAACAATTGAGCGCGCGGAGCATCTAATTTCCCAAATTACGGTCGTGATGAATTATTTAACTAGCGATCTGAAGCAAGTGGGAGAAATGCTAGAGGATGCCAAGATGAAACAAGACTTCGGTTTGAAAATTATCGCCGCTCAAGAGGAAGAACGAAAGAGAGTATCCCGTGAAATTCATGATGGTCCAGCCCAAATGATGGCCAATGTGATGATGCGTTCGGACCTTATCGAGCGTGTATATCGAGAAAAGGGTGGCGGTGATGCCATCAAGGAAATCCGTGATCTCAAAAAAATGGTTCGAAGTGCACTATATGAGGTGAGGAGAATCATTTATGATTTGCGTCCGATGGCGCTTGATGACCTAGGCCTAGTCCCAACCCTCAAAAAGTACTTACAAACAACCGAAGAGTACCATAAGAAGATAAAAATAACATTTGCGAATTTAAAGGGGGAAAAAAGGCTTCCCGGGAATTACGAAGTGGCCTTATTCCGCCTCATACAAGAATCTGTTCAAAATGCAATTAAACATGCCAACCCAAGAGAAATACAAGTAAAGATGGAGATTGAAAAGGCTAAAGTTACTGTTGTCATTAAAGATGATGGAATAGGCTTTGACCTCTCTCAAAAGAAAAAGGATTCATTTGGTTTGATTGGCATGAGAGAAAGAGTAGAGCTTCTAGAAGGTCAGCTTTCCATTGATTCAAATATAGGAAAAGGAACAGTCATCCTTATTCAAATCCCAATAAATTTGTAATTTTCTATTTCTCAAAAAGACTAGTTGATTGGAGCGGAAGGTTGCGAGACTCCAGTGGGAGTAGTGGGACAGGTGAGACCCCACAGGCGCTTTTGCGCTGAGGAGGCTCACCGCCCACCCCACTGGTCGCTGCGTAACCTGGAGCGCAAATCAACCTCTACCAAACCATGTTTGCGAAAACAGCCTAAAAATAATATAAGAAAAGAGATAAATATATGAATAAATTAATGGAGAGAACGCAGGAGGGGAAGAAATTGACTACAAAGATTGTCATAATCGATGACCACCAATTATTTAGAGAAGGCGTAAAACGCATTTTAGATTTTGAAAAATCATTTGAAGTTGTGGCTGAAGGTGATGATGGAAGCGAAGCGGTTTCAATTGTTGGGGAGTACCAGCCAGATGTAATCATTATGGACATCAACATGCCGAATATAAATGGGGTGGAAGCTACACGCCAATTGATTGAAAAGTATCCTGATTCAAAGGTAATTATCCTATCTATACATGATGATGAGAATTATGTTTCTCATGCGCTGAAGACAGGTGCTTGCGGATATTTATTAAAGGAAATGGATGCTGATGCTTTAATCGAAGCGGTTAAAGTAGTGGCTGATGGCGGTTCATATTTGCATCCAAAGGTGACTCATAATCTCGTAAGTGAATACCGTCGATTAGCTCTTGAGGAATCAGGGCAAGGCAAATACATACCTCGCGTTGAAATTCGCCGTCCGCTTCATTTACTCACTCGCCGTGAATGTGAAGTGCTTCAGCTCCTTGCAGATGGCAAGAGCAACCGTGGGATCGGTGAAGCCATTTTCATTAGTGAAAAGACTGTTAAGAATCATGTGAGTAATATTCTTCAAAAGATGAACGTAAACGACCGTACTCAAGCAGTGGTTGTAGCCATCAAAAATGGCTGGGTAGAAGTAAAGTAGTAGGTATTGGTTGGCCTAATGAAGGATTATTGAAATAGACAGGAAGAGTTGTTGCATGATGCAATAGCTCTTTTTTTGTCCGCTTCGCGTGCTTAATGGACGATGCTGGTTTTTTCTATGCAATTCTAACAGTCAGAAATGTGTACCAATCGAATTTTGTCGAATGTGTAAAGATTATGACACATGCCAATAATCCCTTTACAAAATAGGGATTATTTTCAAAAATAGGTAATAAGAAATAGAAAGGGTGTGACTTAATGTCTAGTTTAGTCAGATTTCCGGATTCTTTATTAGTAGAAACGTACTATAAAGCTATTGCGATTGATCTTGAGCCAGGCTTTATCGACTTCTTATTAGTTGAAATCAATAGAAGAGGCTTAGAAATTTATGCAGAAAAACAATATAATTAATTTATTTTTACAATACTTTTAAGCTTCCTCTTTTAATGAGAACGCATTCATACAAGTAAAATATTTATTATTTGCACTGTATATACATGTTTTCTTCCACCCTATTTTATATTAATTAAAACCCCTTTTACACCCAAATTTAATGCATTTCCGTTCGCTTTCATATAAAATGGAAACTAGAAAATAGAATAAGGATGGTATCATAGAATATGAAAACGGCAGTTGTCACGGATAGTACAGCCTATATCCCGAAGGAATTAAGAGAAAAATTGAATATATATATGATTCCTCTTAGTGTTATTTTTGGAAATGAGACCTATCAGGAAGAAGTGGATATTAGTGCTTCTGCATTCTATGAAGAGGTAAAGCATAAGGAGCTTCCAACAACATCACAGCCTCCGGTTGGAAAGTTTGTTGAGCTTTTTGAAAAGCTTGCAGTGGAATATGATGCAGTCATCAGTATCCATCTATCAAGTGGAATTAGCGGGACATTCCAAGGTTCCGTTACTGCTGGAAATATGGCGGAAGGAATTGAAGTCTACCCTTTTGATTCCGAAATCAGCTGCATGGTCCAAGGATTCTATGTGCTTGAAGCAGCAGAAATGGCCGCTGCAGGAAAATCCCCGAAAGAAATCATGTCTCGACTGAATGAAATGAAGGAATCTATTCGTGCCTACTTCATGGTAGATGACTTATCTCATTTGCAGCGCGGTGGACGTCTATCAAGTGCCCAGGCGCTAATCGGCAGCCTGCTTCAGGTGAAACCCCTTCTTCACTTTGAAGACAAAGTGATCGTCCCATTTGAAAAAATCCGCACACGCAAAAAGGCAATGAAACGAATTGTCGAATTGCTCGAAGATGCTGTCAAGAGCGGTGAGCAGTATCGTGCAGCCATCATTCATGCCAACAGAGAAGAAGAAGCATATGAATGGAAAGCAGAGCTCGAAGCACAGTTCCCGAACGTAGAATTTATGATCAGCTATTTCGGACCAGTCATTGGCACCCATCTTGGCGAAGGCTCCATGGGACTTGGCTGGGTGAAGAAGAAGTAAGTTTTTTGATCGGTATATGATTGAACAAGGGAGGCGCGCCTGCTGTTATTTTGAAAAAACAGCGGGCGTGAATCTCTTAATTGACAGAATCCGGATAAGCTTGGTAGTCAAAAGGCGTTCAAAACGTCCGAAAAAGCGAATCCTCGGAAAACTGGTAGTTAAGGAGCGTTCAAAACGCCCAAAAAAGCGTAGCCTCAGAAAACTGGTAGTTAAGGAACGTTCATAACGCCCGAAAAAGCGGAGCTTCAGAAAACTGGTAGTTAAGGAACGTTCATAACGCCCGAAAAAGCAAATCCCCGGAAAAACGGTAGTTAAGAAACGTTCATATCGCCAGCCACTCCCATACAGCTTTCATCTATATAAAAAACGAATAGGAATAACCATAAAAAAAGCATAAAAAAAGCATAAAAGAGGTGTTCTTTTGAGATTTGCACAAATCCATTCAAAACTCATTCCTGACAAACTCCTGCACTCTCCAGAAAAGACATATCCTATTTCCTCCTTTGAACAAATTTCAACAGCTCAGCAAACAAACCCAAACTACATCTACAATCAAGAACTCCAACAGCAGCTAGCTGGAAAACAGCTTTTACCAGACGACCTCACCATCTCCATCGAAGAAATCCAAGAACACTTCGAAAATGGTTACCTTATTTACCGGAAAGGAATTCACTTAGAAAAAAATAAGCCCATCTGCATTCGCTGTGGCAACAAAGATCTGCATTTTTTCGGCCGCTTTCCTTGTGCTCGATGTGGCGAAGATTGTCTGTATTGCAGAAAATGCATCATGATGGGACGTGTAAGTGCATGCACCCCACTAATTAGTTGGACTGGTCCCGACCAACAACTGGAATCCACCAGTCTGCAGCTATCTTGGGCTGGTTCCTTATCTGATGGCCAACAAACAGCCTCCAAACGAGTGGTTCAAGCGATCAATGAAAACAAAGAGCAGCTCGTTTGGGCGGTTTGCGGTGCTGGAAAAACGGAAGTGCTTTTTGAAGGAATAGATGCCGCAATTACCGCTGGAAAAAGGGTCTGTCTTGCCACTCCAAGAACCGATGTTGTCCTTGAACTAACTCCACGTCTCAAAAAGGTATTTCCAAACATTCAAGTAGCTTCCCTCTATGGCGGAAGTGAGGATCGTCATCTCAATGCACCATTAACAATCACAACCACTCACCAGCTTCTGCGTTTTTATCAAGCTTTTGATACAGTCATCCTGGATGAAGTCGATGCTTTTCCGTATTCTGTTGACGAATCCCTCCAATATGCTGTCCGCCAATCACGCAAAACGCTTTCATCCATGATCTATCTAACCGCAACACCGAATGAAAAATGGCAAGCAGAATGCATCAAGGGAAAAAGAGAATACGTCACGATCCCAGCGCGCTACCACCGCCATCCTCTCCCTGTTCCAAGTTTTCAATGGTGTGGAAATTGGGAAAAGGGACTTCAAAAGAAGAGGCTGCCCCGAAACATAATCCAATGGATAAATAAACGTCTAGATGCAGAAAAGCAATGCCTTCTGTTTATTCCGAAAATCGACAAAATGGAAAAAATCCTACCCCTTATTAGATTACTCCACCCAAAAATAGAAGCAGTCCATGCCGAAGACCCCAAACGAAAGGGAAAAGTTCAGGCAATGCGCAACAAAGAAATCCCGCTGCTTCTAACAACGACAATATTAGAAAGAGGGGTTACTTTTCCAAATATTGATGTGGCCGTCCTTGGCGCAGAGGATCGAATTTTTACCGAAAGTGCTCTTGTCCAAATTGCTGGCCGTGTTGGCAGAAGTGCGGCTGCTCCAGGTGGTGAGATCACCTTTTTTCATTATGGAAAAACAGATGCCATGATTCGCGCGCGAAAACAAATCCTGCAAATGAACGAAGAAGCACGAAAGAAAGGACTGATTGATTATTGAATATTGTCTTGTTTGCGATGCAGGGATTCTTCCACAAGTAAGCTGGACCACCCTGTTTTCTAAAGAAAACACAAGCCATTTATGTACTGAGTGCAGTGGGAAGTTAGAAATGATTAAAGGGGAAGCATGCCGAAATTGTGACCGTCCACTTGCAAATGTAGAACCCCAATATAAAGTCGAAGATCAGTGTTTGGACTGTATTCGCTGGGAGAAGGATGGGGAATGGGCAGATATGCTTAAGAAAAATCACTCACTCTTCATATACAATGAGTTTGCTCAAGAAGTGATTGCCCGCTATAAATACCGTGGAGATTATGTACTAGCCCAGGCATTTGCGCCTTTTATCAATCGGAAGCTCCACTCAATCACTTTTGATATAATCGTGCTCATCCCATTAAGTGAAGAACGTCTATACGAACGTGGCTTTAACCAATCGGAAGCTTTGATATGTGCAAGTGGCTATAAACCAACCCGTCTCCTCACCCGAACACATGCTGAGAAACAATCGAAGAAATCCCGTTCAGAACGCATTCACATCCCACAAGTGTTCCACACAAAGGAAAGCATTCCAAACCAGCGAATTCTTCTTATGGACGATATTTACACAACTGGCTCCACACTCAGACATGCAGCTAAGATCCTAATAGAAGCAGGTGCACAATCGGTATGCTCCCTAACCATAGCAAGGGGTTAATAGAATTCCATAAATCATCCATTTCTTAAAATCAGAACTCGGGCTATAATGAATGAAAAAGATTTGTTATACAAGGAGGAGCACGGAATGGATGAGCTAACAAATTGTCCAAACTGCAATGATATATTTGTAAAAAATAAATTCCGCGATATCTGCCAAAACTGCTGGAAAGAGGAAGAAAAGACCTATGAAACGGTCTATCAATTCATCCGCAAACGCGAAAACCGCGCAGCAACAATGGAACAAGTGGTAACAGCAACAGGAGTCGATGAAGAACTGATCCTTAAATTCATCAAAACCGGCCGCCTTAAACTAACCCAATTTCCAAACCTCGGCTATCCATGCGACAAATGCGGAGCTATCATTCGAACAGGAAAGCTCTGTGAAAACTGTACAGAACTTCTGAGAAAAGAGCTTGATATCCATACAATGGAGGAAGAGCGCAGACTGGAAATTGAGAGAAGAGAAAAGAATGCGACTTATTTTACGATGGATGAAAGAATCAAAGGGAAAAGATAATAAGAGGAAATTATTAATAAAATTTGAACCTGAAACACAAATCACATAAAAAATAGTACAAAAGTAAGTTCGGAGTCGTATGGCTCTGAACTTTTTTAGTTCCTTTTTCGTAAAATTTGTTGCTTTTTATATTTGAGAGTGTCCAAATACGTTTGTGTTGTAAGCATAATTAGACCTATTGTTCAACGGCCGATTCCTGAAATATCCAAGTAAGCTTTAGTTAATATTATGGCAACTATACCGATATTAACATTATAGAAAGCATTGTACGGGAGTGGAACATATGCAGGTCAATCAAACTTCACATCATCATTTACCCATTTCTGAAAGTTCTTTTGAACTGAAGGAAGGGGAAGTATATAGAGCAACGATAAAAGAAAAATTGACAGATAATGAAGCGGTTCTACAAATAAAAGGTAAAGAACTGCTTGCTAAATTCGAAGATGGCGTGCCATCAGGGAATCGTGTAACTATTTTAGTGAGTGATCGAAAAGAACAAATGGTCAATGTGAAAACAATTGCAGCTGACAATATGAAAGCTGGATCACAGGTAGTTAGTGAAGAAAAAATACTACAAAGCATCGGACTAACAGGAAAAGAAAGCCCAGTCGTGAAACAGTCTGTGCAAATTCTATTAGATAAGGGTGCGCCAATCTCGAAGGAAATTGTTAATGGGCTGAAAGGATTTATGGAAACAGCTCAGGGATCGAACGAAGAAAAAATTGAAACTGTTAAAGCATTAGCAAATAAGAGACTCGATGCAACACAGGTTCAACTTCGTGCTGTCCATGAAGCTTTACACGGCAAGCCATTAAATGAGGTGCTATCTAATCTAGCAAAAGAAATTAACCCGAAGTTTAAACTAGAGCCAAAAGAAACTGTTAGCAAAAGTCAGCAGGAACCGGTTGTTCAAAGAGGTACAACGCCATCTGCTAAGGAAGTTGAGCCTGTTAAGGTTGTGCAGCCACAAGCAGCAAGCAATCCCACGAATGAAGGGATCAAAAAAGATAATACTGCTGCACAAGTTAGTGAACTTGTTCGAAATAGCCGTGAGTTCGTAGAAAAAGAACCAGATCTTAGAAAGGCAATTCAACAAATAAGAGAAGATATTATTAAAAATCCCAAAATAGACCGTGAATCAGCACAGAAAATTGAAAAAGCTGCCCTTGAAGCAGAAAAACTGCAATCAATCGGAAAGGACCGTCTTATTCAAGCTTTGAAAAATGCGGAGGCACAGCTGTTGAAAATAGAGCAGCAACCAGATCAATCAAAAGCACAACAACAGCCGGCAGCAGTCGAGCTTTTGAAGCAGGATGCACAACAAGTAAGAGAATTCATCCAACAGGTCCGTGCACAGGCCCAAGCCGAGCCAGATATAAATAAAATCTTACAAAAAGTTCAAGACCAAATAATTAATAATAAACGAATCGATCCCGAACTGGTACGTGATATCGAACGTCTAGCTAAACAAGCAACCCAATTAGACCAAGCGGGCCGTGAACGCCTTACAAAGATACTTGAGCAAGTAGAAGCATTATTAAAACAAAATGAAACACAAGCAAAGATACCAAAAAATAGTTCGAATTCAAATGTAAAAGATCAGTCTGCAATAAACAATCAGCAGATAAGTAATTCAGCTAAAAACGCAGAAGGCACAGATCAAACAAAAACAAATGAAATTCGTCCTTCTGAACTAATTAAACAAGCACTAAAGCAGTTGCAGAAGGAACCAGATCTAGAGCGTGCTCTGAATCAAGTACGAAAAGAAATAACGAGTCACCCGAATATTGATTTGAAAACCATTGATAAGGCTGAAAAAGCCATTAATCATGCGACCCAGCTGCAAGATAAAGGTCGTGAGATTGCAGCCCGGCAGAATATAACAAAAGAGCTAACACAAATGGAACAAGAATTGGCTAAAACTGAACCAGCACCAACTACAAGCCAAAAGGCTACACTTGACGTGCAATACGATATAAATGAGCAATTGCAATCTTTAAATATTCAATCAAAAGATATAATCGTTACGAAGGTGACTCAAAAGCTTGCTCAAGCAACACATGATTTTCGAGAGTTGAAACGAGAGATTTCGAGAAATCTAGACAATGTAGAGCACTTAATTAACACATATAAGAAAAATGCCTATCCGCAAGCCAAACAAATGCTAGAAACGGCAATCAGCAAGCTGGACAATGCCATTTTAAAAAGCGAAATGATGCTGCTCACTGATATGAAAACTGAAAAACAGCTCATGCAGGCAAGCGCCCAATTAGCAGAAGCGAAAAAACTCCTTTCAAAAGGGGACCATGCTGAAGCAGGGAAAATTGTTAGTGAAGTTAAAATACTAGTGGACAAGTTGATATTCAAGCCAACTGAGCAAAAAATGATGCATTTCGTTAACAAGGAAAGTATGGCCTTGGAAAATCGCTCCCCTTCACAGCAAATGCTATCGCAATTTGGAGACACCGCACGCGGCTTTGCTAACCAGGAGCCATCAGCAAGGCAGATGTTCGAAATGGTTCGTTCCCTTGGACTTAACCATGACAGTGATGTAGCTAACTCACTTGTCTTCCAGAAAAACGAACAATCGCTGCAAGAACAGCAGCAACAGCAAAATTTAAAAGCGGCACTTTTGAAATTAACACAAGGTGAGGAAACAAATTCGAAAGTGGTCCAGCAGGCAGAACAAGCTCTAACAAACCTCACTGGCCAACAATTATTAAGCAAATCTGATGCAAATGGTACGCTGCAAAGCATGTTTTTCAACCTTCCTATGATGCTTGGCGAAAAGCCTGAAAACCTTCAAGTCTTTATCAATTCGAAAAATGAAGGGCAGCAGGTCGATTGGGAAAACTGTAATCTATACTTTTTATTAGAAACAAAAAAATTAGGCGATGTTGGAATTCTGCTTAATACAACTGACCGAAATTTATCGATTACGATCAAAAATGATCTCCCAGGCTTTAAAGAAAGGATGGAGCCATTAGCATCATTTACGAAAGAAAAGCTTAAAGAAGTCGGATATAACGTAGGCAGCATTCAGTTTACGAGAATGAGTTCAGGTACTGGAAAGTCCACTCTGCAAGAAGAGTCAGAAACACAAACAAGTAGAGTAAAGAAATCTAGACCAGTCTTCACTGAGAAGGGAATGGACTTCAAAATATGATGGTTACCAACAATTACTACAATCAAAAAAGACGCAAAGAAATCAACGGCCCTTCAGCCGCTGTTATTAAATACGATGAAGAAACTGGAAAATCACCAACCATTGTCGCACAAGGAAAAGGCCAGTTAGCCCAACAAATCATCGAACTTGCTCAAAAAAATAATGTCCATATGCAAGAAGACTCCTCACTTGTTGCAAACTTATTAGATATGGACTTAGGAGACAATATTCCTCCTCAGCTTTACTCTGTTATGGCAGAGATTCTTGTGTTGATTGAGGAAATGGAAAGGAACTACTAAAAAACTATTTACAAAACTATTAAAAGTTAGGAAAGTTCAACCGATAAAAGGAACAGTAGAGAATTTTGGAGGTGCGCACACTGTGTCCGACTTCTTAACAAAAGAAATGATTTATCAAAAGTCATCACAAGAAATTACGGCATTATTATATGAATCTTGTATAACTAGTTTGGAAGAAGCAATCGAGTATATTAATGGCAAGGACTTCATTATCGCTAATCAAAAATTGCAAAAGGCAAATGATATTTTACATAGGCTTGGAGCGGGACTGAACTATGAGGCAGGCATCGTTTCTGACCAGCTGGATGCAATCTATAACTATTCAGCGGATAAGCTGTTCGAAGCAAATCTCACAAAGGATCCTTCGATAATAAAAGAAGTGATTGCTATTCTTGAAGACATATCGAAAGCATGGAATGAAGCATTGAAAAAACCAAAGCAGCCAATAAATGCAAATAGACAAAAAGCAATGGCATACGAGAAAAACGTTTTAATTGATCAATAGGTGAAAAAGGGGATATAGAGAATGAAAATCAACCATAATATTCAAGCATTGAATGCATACCGTAACCTATACCAAAACCAATTTAACACATCAAAAAACTTAGAAAAACTATCATCAGGTCTTCGCATAAATCGTGCAGCAGATGATGCGGCAGGTCTAGCTATTTCTGAAAAAATGCGTTCACAGATCCGTGGCTTAAAGCAAGCAGAACGTAATTCTTTAGACGGTGTTTCTTTAATGCAAACAGCAGAAGGAGCAATGACAGAAGTTCATTCTATGCTACAAAGAATGCGTGAATTAGCAATTCAAGCAGCTAATGACACAAATACTACATCTGACCGCCAAGCGATTCAATTAGAAATTGACCAATTAACGAAAGAGATTGACAGCATCGCTGCAAAAACAGAATTCAACACAAGAAAGCTGTTAGACGGTTCAAGTGCAGCTGATACACAATACATCGTTGGCGAAATGGAAAAAACGAATATTAAACAGGTACCAAGAGTAGTTGATGCATCACTCGCAACTGGTCGTTATGAAATTGGTGTTATCAACAATCCTGAACTAACTTATAAATTAAATCAGCCTGGAGCAGGTGTGAGCTCAGCTTCTGTTATTGCGATTGAGGAAAGTACATTTATAAATGATGGAGCTGGAATCGGAACATCTCCAAAGGTAATTGATTCTTCAATAAAAGATGGATCATATGAAATTATTGTGAACAATGATACTGCACTGAGTACAAGGGAAATTATAGTTGAAGGTATGGATCCTGACACTGGTATTTGGGGACAAATTGATAGTATTACATACGATCCTAGTGTATGGTCACCTTCTAAATTAGATGTTGGAGGGTTTGAGATAGATCTATCAACGATTTCAAGTACTAATGGTTCTCATCAGAGCACATTCAATGTTAAAACCAACGATCTCGCCCTCGGTGAATACACAATCGTTGCTTCCGACTACCAAGTAGATAAAGATGGAAACAAGAGTGCAACAATCGAAGTATTCGATCCAAATGGCTTCTCAATTGGCAAAAAAGCTGCAGTCATTGGTAAAGATAGACCGGATGCGATCGAAACAATTGGCACAGCTGACGGCAAACAAGTAAAAATTGATACGAGCTTAATTACACAAGCGGGTACAGCAAAGGTGCAAATTGAGAATAAATTAACGATTGCTGTTTCAAAAGTACAGACAGATGAAAATGGGGACCCAATTCCTGGTTCTCAATCAACACCAATCACTTTCCAAAAGGAATTAACAACAAATAACGGAATCTTACAGCATGGTGGAATTGAATTAACATTTGGAGCAAATGCTCGAAAAGGTGAATCACAGTTTGATCTTACAAATAAAGCACTAAGCTTCCAAATCGGTGCGAATACGGATCAAAGCCTCTTTATCGACGTTCCAGAGCTTAGCACAGTTAAGTTGGGCATCGATGGACTAAGTGTACTGACACATCAAGATGCAAATGATGCGATCTTCCGAATTGAACAAGCTGTAACCAAAATTTCAGCTACTCGTTCAAAACTTGGAGCAACACAAAACCGTCTAGAGCATACGATTAGCAACTTGCAAACAACTCATGAAAACCTAACATCTTCTGAATCACGTATTAGAGATGCAGATATGGCGCTAGAAATGACTGAGTTCACAAAGAATAATATTCTAAACCAATCAGCTCAAGCGATGCTTGCTCAAGCAAACCAATTGCCACAAGGGATTTTACAATTACTTCAACGTTAATCTAATATAGAGAGGCGTGCCCGATACGTACGGTGCACCCTCTCTTTTCTGTATCAAGTATGTTAAAATAACAATAATATTTGATGGAATACGATGAGAAAGGTGGGAAAAGCATGGATGTTCAGAAGGTTGGGAAAACGGGTCTTGAAGGAATCAAGAGTAAACAGAGTGTGCCAACAGAAAGCATTTCTTTCCAAGAGGTAATGGCAAAAGGGCGTACAAATGTCGTCTACGAAAGACTAACAAAAATGGTCTCAGAAATTGAAGACCAAGGGAAAGTGCTTGCAGAAAAGCGAACAGTTGACCATCTTCGTAAATACAAAAAAATGGTGAAGGAATTCATGGAAGAAGCTGTTCAGCACGGACTCCAGCTTGAAGAGCAGCGGGGCTTTAATCGCCGTGGCCGAACGAAAATCTATAAAATTGTCAAAGAAGTAGACAGCAAACTCATTGATTTAACGAATACAGTCCTCGATAAAGAGAAGAATAGCTTAGATATCCTAAACAAAATAGGCGAAATAAAAGGATTGCTCATCAATATCTACACGTAACGTACCGCTTTTTTGATAAAGGGGTACTTTTTTTGCATTCTTTCTAAAAAAATTCACAATCATGCCGATATAAGAAATAGAAAATATAATCGGAATAGGCGAGGTAGGCAATAATAGGAAATAACGATGAAAGAGGTGAGGATCGTGAAAATCAACAATATTAGACCAATGAACATGAATCCATATAACAAGCAAATTGATAAATTAGATAAAATGCAGGCACCAAAGCGTAAAGACCAGCTTGAAATCTCAACAGAGGCTATGCAATTGCAGCAGGGCGGAAATCAAATAGAAATTGAAAGACAGCAAAAGGTGAATGAACTAAAAAGCAAGGTGGAATCCGGCGAATATAAAGTAAATCCAGAAGAAGTTGCACGAAAGATCTATTCATTCTGGAATAATGAATAATCGAGGTGGACGTTTTGTCAGTGGAAAACATCATTACATCTTTAGAAAACCTACTGTCTCTGCATATTGAACTGATCGATAAGTCCCGTTCAAAAACGGAGGTTATTAAAAGCGGGGATGTAGAGGCTTTGAAAATGATCACTAGTGAGGAACGGAATTTCATAAAGTCAATCAATCATGAACAAAAGGATTTATTAAACCATACGATCCTATTCCTCGCTGCTAATGAGCAAACAATGGAAAACCCAACTCTAAGGGATTGTTTAGCCTATATGGAGAAAGAGGATCGTGAGAAGCTAACGAATCTGCAAACACTGCTCACCAAACAAGTGGTAGCTTTAAAGAAACAGAATGACTTGAATCAGCAGCTATTAGAACAGTCATTGGCATTTGTACAAATGTCGCTAGATTTATTAAAACCTGATATGGATACATTTAATTATGAGCGGCCAGATCAGCAGCGTTCTTATGAGCAAGAGGGCCGCTCCATTTTTGATTCAAATGCATAACGGAGGTTGTGAACAATGCGTTCAACTTTTCAGGGCTTAGAGATTGCCCGTCGAGGGATAAATACACAGCAGGCTGCTTTATATACGACTGGGCATAATATTGCCAATGCAAATACACCAGGCTATACAAGACAAAGAGTGAACTTTTTACAAACTGAGGCATTCCCTTCAGTTGGTTTCAATCGACCACAGATTCCTGGACAAATGGGTACAGGTGTTCAAGTTGGTGATGTTCAAAGAATAAGAGATTCATTTGTTGATATGCAGTTTCGTAACGAAACTAGTAAGCTAGGATACTGGCAGGCGAAAGCGGAACAGACATCACAAATGGAGAATATTATGAATGAGCCTTCAGATACTGGACTAGCTAGTACACTTGATCAATTCTGGAATTCATTACAGGATCTCGCCGTTCAGCCACAAAATAACGGGGCAAGACGTGTGGTGCGTCAGCGCGGAATCTCTGTTGCAGATACATTTAATTATATGCACAATGCGATGAAAGCCATCCAAAAGGATTATAGAAATGAAATTAATGTGACTGAACAAAGAATGAATTCACTGCTCCGTCAAATTAATCAAGTAAATAAACAAATTGGCTCGATTGAACCACATGGATACTTGCCAAATGATTTATATGATCAGAGAGATCGTCTCGTCGATGAATTATCATCAATGGTTAATGTGAAAATTGAACCGAAGCATAGTGGAGGTGTGGCTTCTGCTAATGCGGAAGGCCTCTACGATATTTACTTGGCGACACCACAGGGGGAAATCCTGCGTGATTCAGGAAACAGACCAATTAAGCTGATTGATTCATCGTCAGGGACAGCAACGGGAATCCATATTCAATATGATAATCGTGTGGAACAGGATAGTCCTGTTGCAGAGATAAAGTTCTTTGAGTTGAAAGACAATGAACCAGGGTTTAAAGGTTTATCACAAATTGATGCAGATAATAGTCAATCCTCTGTGTATAAATTAAGCTCATTTTCTCAGTTGAACACAAATGGGAATTTAAAAGGATTAATTGAAGGTTATGGTTATAAAAGCAATGTGAATGGTGTGGAATCTGTAGAAGGATTATATAATAACATGCTTGCAGATTTAGATGTCATGGCCTTTACATATGCTAATCAATTTAATATCGTGCATCAATCAGGCTGGAGTCCGAATGAAATCCGAAATGGTGCAGATGTCCAACAAGATTTCTTTTCATTTGGTGTACTCCAGCTTTCGGCAGATAACCCAAAAGGAGCTGCTGCCAATATTCGAGTATCCCAGGCTATTTTGGATGATGTTGATAATATCGCTGCAGCAGCTGAAGGAAATGTGTTATCAGGGGTAATGGTTCGTAAACCGACTGTAAATAGTGGAACGATTGGTAATCCCATCATCTCAGGAATATATGATAAAACTGTCGCGGAAGCAGCTGTACCTGGTTTCAATAACGCAGAAAAGGTAAACATTTCATTGAAGTATGAATCGGGTGCATGGTCGTATAAACTGACAGCTGCAGATTCAAACGGAACGCCGCTCAATCCTGAATTATCCCATACTGGACAAATCGATTCAACAGAAAAAAGCATCAGTATTTTTGGTGTAAATATCGACCTCTCTAGTATGAGTGCACAACAGAATGGAGACGAGTGGTCATTCGAATTTAATGCTGACGGTGTGAAATCTGCGGATGAAGCATTTATCGGAAATGGATCCAATGCTTTAAAGCTTGCTGAAGTAAAGGATGCGATCCTTAATTATGGAGGTAGCCTGACAAATGTCCAAACCTTTTACCAAGGGATGATTGGAACATTAGGAGATATTGCTTCAGAAGCAAACCGCATGGTGGAAGTATCTGCCACGCTCAGCGAGTCAGTTGACAAAAATCGAATGTCCATTAGTAGTGTATCTCTCGATGAAGAGATGACAGATATGATTAAATTTCAGCATGCATACAATGCAGCAGCAAGAAATATTACGATGATTGATGAGATGCTTGATAAGATTATTAATGGTATGGGTGTAGTAGGAAGATAAGGTAGGTGAGCGATGATGCGCGTTACACAAGGGATGTTAATTAATAACAATATGAAGTATTTGAGTCAAAACTATAATCGGTTAACGAGTTTGAATGACCAATTGATGTCAGGGAAGAAGATCTCTAAACCATCTGATGACCCTGTTATTGCTATGAAGGGCATGCATTACCGAAGTCAAGTAACAGAAATTGCCCAATTTAAGCGAAACTTAAATGAAGGCTTTAACTGGATGGATAGTGCAGATTCAACCCTTAATGAAGCGGGACAAGTCCTTCAGCGAATTCGTGAACTAACTGTTCAAGGGTCTAATGACAGCTATGACGCAACAGCCCGCGGCAATATTGCGAAGGAAATTGAACGTTTACAAGAGCATCTCGTTGCATTAGGAAATGCAAAAGTCGGTGATAATTTCATTTTTAATGGAACAGACTCAGATAAGAAACCGATTAACGAAAATCAATTAAATGTTGATTTTGGTAAATTTGTTGGTGAAGCCGATAAGCAAGGATATGTTATCAGTTACCAAGGCCAAACATTTAAATATACTTCTGATAATACGTTCGTATCAGCAAGTGGTGAAAAAATGATCGTTGACCCAGACACTCAACGTGTAACGTATCAATACAAAGAAGCGATTGAGCATCGTGACGGGGAAATGACAGATGTTGAAAAGACGCTTTCTGCAGAGAAACTAGTCATTTCGAAAGAAAGTGCTGTCTCCAAGAACACCGAAGATGTTGCCATCGAAGTTATGAAGGGAATTAAAATCCCAATCAATATTCAGCCACAAGGAGCGTTCTCCGTTGAATTATTTAGTGGCCTAGAATCATTGAAAAAAATGTTGAATGACCCTTCGACTGAAGGAAAAGACGTGAATAAAACCCTCGATCACCTTGATCGAATGATGAATGACGTTGTTTCAACGAGAGCTGAACTTGGTGCGAGGACCAATCGAGCGGAAATGGTACAAAACCGCCTTCTTGAGCAGGAAGTCATCGCCAAGAAAACCGTTTCGGAAAATGAAGATGTTGATTTTGAACAAGTCATCATAGACTTGAGCATCCAAGAAAATCTTCATAAAGCGTCTTTGGCTGTCGGTGCAAGACTAATCCAGCCAACATTGATGGATTATTTGAGGTAGATTAGGAAAGCCCTGTGAATTGAACTCACAGGGTTTTTTAGATAGAAGATGTGCTCCATCGCATTAGGAAATAAGGATGCAGGATGTTACAATACTGAAAAAAAGGACATGATGAAATGAAAATACAAACAAAATACCATGGTGAAATGTCATTTACCCCTGAAGACATTTTCTATTTTGAAAAAGGCATTCCCGGCTTTCCAGAAGAAACACAATTTATTTTAATCCCATTGTCAGAGGACAATTTATTTCAGGTTCTACAATCAATCAGCAATCAAGCTATTGCGTTTATCGTAACAGATCCGTTCTTTTTCAAGAAAGACTATGATTTTACACTTGAGGATGCAATGGTCGAAAGTCTTCAGCTCGAAAAAGAAACAGATGTCCAAGTGCTGGTAATCCTAACACCAAAAGATCCATTCAGCCAATCAACAGCCAATCTTCAAGCACCTGTCATCATTAATCAGAAAAACCGTAAAGCAAGGCAAGTAATCCTGAATAACACAAACTATCAAACAAAGCATCCTCTCTTTGCAGAGGAACCAATCGCTGCAAAGGAGTGATCAGCCATGCTCGTACTATCCCGAAAAAAAGGCGAAACCATCAAAATCGGCGATGACATCGAAATCACCATCGTTGCCCTAGCCAACGACCAAGTCAAAATCGGTATCCAAGCACCGAGAAATATCGAAATCCTTCGTAAAGAACTATACGAAGAAACCCAACACGAAAACAAAGCAGCCACCGCTTCCGTAGCCAATTTACTATCAAACATAAAAAATCTGTCGAACTTCAAAAAATAATTTCGAAAAACAGTAAACACTCCTGAATTTCCTCCGATATTACTAATGTAAGAGGGAACCAAGGCGGCCGACTTGCTTCCCTCCGAAAAATCAGATGGTTCACAAGGACGTGAACCCGACATTCAAGGAGGAAATTTAAAATGAGAATTAATCATAATATTGCGGCGTTGAATACTTATCGTCAGTTGAATACTGCATCGACTGCACAATCAAAATCTATGGAGAAATTAGCTTCCGGTCTTCGAATTAACAAAGCTGGGGATGATGCAGCGGGTCTAGCAATCTCTGAAAAAATGCGTGGGCAGATTCGTGGATTAGAGATGGGTTCAAAAAATGCTCAAGATGGCATTTCTTTAATTCAAACGGCTGAAGGTGCATTAAATGAGACTCATGATATTCTTCAACGTATGCGTGAACTAGCTGTTCAATCATCAAATGATACAAATACTAACGATGATAGAACTGAAATTCAAAAAGAAGTTACACAGCTTGCTGAGGAAATAACACGTATTGCAAAGAACACAGAATTCAATACACAAGGCTTATTAGATGGGTCTTTTACAGGTAAATTCCATATTGGTTCTAATGCTGGACAAAGCCTTGAAATCTCAATTGATGCTATGGATGCCTCTACGTTATTAGTAGGTACTGGTGGTACGACTACATATACGGGAGGTACACCAAGCGCTGTTACTGGAACAGCTTCTAACGTTAGTATTTCTGCAACAGGCACTTACGCTGGAGCAGATGCTACAGGTGTGACGGTAAATACTGCTAATTTAACAGTAACCCCAAGTACAGTTTACGGTTCTACTGATTCAAATGTATCTAGTGCAACTGGCTTTACAGGGAATGTAAGTAACATTGAATTAACATGGACTGACAGTTATGAAGTTACATCTGCACCAAGCACTGGTACAATTTCCAATATTTCTGGATTTACTGGAAGCCTAGCAGATATGACTATTAGCTACACTGAAGCAGGTGGAGCTGCAGGAATTGATGACGCCGCAGACATATCAATAGATGTAAATGGTGGAGGAGCAGGAGCGTGGTCTGCGACTGCATTTAATGGTACTAAAGTAACTATTTCAGATGGAACGCAATCATTTGATATTGATATGGCTGGAATTACATCTGGTAATGATACAGGAGCTTTCTCAATTGGGAAAAGTGGAGATATTTCAATTGGAGAAATTGGAATAGATGTAAATAGTGGAGGAGCAGGAGCATGGGCTGCAACTGCGGTTAATGGTAGTGTTGTAACCATTTCAGATGGAACGCAATCATTTGATTACGATATGAGTGGAGAAGCCGATGGAGTAGCAACTAGTCAATTCAGTATTACTGGTACAGCTGGAAATACTTATGGTGGAACAATTGACATTGGTGGAACAACATTTTCTGTAGCTGGAAATGGCGCTGCGACTGCAACAACTGGCACGTATGCTGGTCTAACTGTTGATGTAACAGGAGCTGCGGCTAATCAAACAGGAACTTTTGATATCTCCGGAAGAACAGCAGGAGCTACAGCACCTGTTGCGGGTATCGACGTATCATCTCAAGCTGCAGCTGATTCAGCGATAACTGTTATTAATGATGCTATTAAGACTGTTTCAGGTCAACGTTCTGCATTAGGTGCTTACCAAAACCGTTTAGAGCATACTATAAACAACTTGAACACATCTTCTGAAAACTTAACAGCTGCGGAATCACGTGTACGTGACGTAGATATGGCGAAAGAAATGATGGCACAAACTAAGAACTCTATTCTTTCTCAAGCAGCACAAGCAATGTTGGCTCAAGCGAACCAACAACCGCAAGGAGTTTTACAACTTCTTCGTTAATTTTAGATTATTTGGAAGGGACTCTAGTTTTGCTAGGGTCTCTTTTCTACTTTTAATTGAAAGGAGGCGAACTAATGAATCCTAATCAGTTAATTCAAGAAGGAAATATATTTAGGGAAACTGATAAGACTTCAGTGCGAGAAGAATATGTGGCTTGGGCAACTAAGGTTGCTCTTTATTTGGAAGAAAAATATCCGCAAACTAGTATTGCGGAAAAGACAAAGCTAATTAGCCAACATCTTTTCATGGCTTACAGGGTTGACTCTAATTACTTAGAATTAATGGGAATATTAAAAGGAATTTGTGAATATGAGCAATAACGGGAAACACGGGACGTTTTTCTTGTTTCATAAGTAATAGTGGGCAAGTCATAAGCCATCAACACCTGTCACCAAAAGCATAAATTTGAGTATCGTGCAATCTATGAAATACGGGTAGATGAAACAACTAGAATAACAAGCATATATCATAATATTGAACATACATGTACATGATGTTCGTCAAAATAGGGCTTCTCTCTTCGGAGGGAAGTCCTTTTCTATTTTGGAGGAGGAATCGTAATCATGAAAAATCAATCTGCAAAACGTGTGAACATTGTTAGCCTAAAGCTGGTAAAGGAATCGAGTATGCTTTACAAGAATCGCTGTGTTCGTAGTCCTGAAGATGGCTACCAATTGTTGAAGCAATTCCTTGGTGATGTTGACAGGGAATACTTTGTTGTTGTTTGCTTGGACACAAAAAATCAGCCAACAGCAATCAATATTTGTCACATAGGAAGCCTAAACGCAAGCATAGTACATCCAAGAGAATGCTTCAAGCCTGCCATTTTGAGTAATGCTGCTTCAATTCTAGTTGGGCACAATCATCCCAGCGGGAAAAGCATTGAAAGCAGGGAAGATGTGGAAGTCACCAAAAGATTAGTAGAAGCAGGCAAAATCATTGGTATTGATGTCATTGACCATATTGTGCTGGGTGATGGGGAATACGTTTCGCTTAAAGAAAAGGGATACATTTGAAAGGAGAGAGGAAGATGATGTATTTAGACTGTTTTGTTGGAACAATGAAAAGTACATTCGGTATTGATGTAAAAAAAGATGATATAGGTTATGAAGCCTATGATTTCTTTCATGAAGAAGTAGATGATTTACTCATTCCAGCGGAACACTTAGAAAAGCTACCTGACCCATTGCTCATAGAAGCACTTTCGTATGTGGATGATGTAGGGTATGAGTGGATTGCTTGTTATGTACTGGACAAGAAAACGAAAAAGAAACTTTATGAAGTTTGGATAAGGAACGGGGAACAAATTTCCTGTGAGATGTATGTCGATTAGCTAAACCTCAAAGCGAGATTCACGACATTTCTTTCTGCAATCTTACGGCAAAACTAAAAGGAATAGAATCATGATTTGTAGGACGTATGAGCGGCAAAGAACTGCAATGATTTTCGTATGAAAAAACTACCGCCATTATTATATAACTGTCGTGAGCTGGCTAGGAAAGGAATAGGGAAATGAATACAAGAAAAACGTAAAAGGCTATTGGTGTATAACTGCATACATCAATAGCCTTTTTTCATTATTGGAGGTGAAACAATCTTGGAGATAGCTGAGTTTAGTCAATGGCTCTTTACAGAGGGCAAAGCAGACAAAACAATCGAGTCCTATGTGAACGATGTCAAAGGATTCCAATCATATTTGCATGAGAAATTGAATGATGTTCCAATCCTATCCCGCTTCTCATTTGTGAGATACAAGGAACATCTGATGAAGGAGGGCTATGCTGTTTCAACGATTAACAAAAAGATTAATAGCCTAAAGGTTTACAACGATTTTCTAAGAACCAAAGGAGTCATAGGCGAATCATTCGTTCAGTTGAAACGAGATAGAATTAAAATCGCTGCTGGAAGTGAGGACGATGTAGAAGCTCTTTCGGAGGAACAGGTGGAACAATTGCTATTTTACGTTGAAAACAGAAGCAAAGTTAGCACTCGTAACAAGCTGATTGTGTATTTACTGCTCTATACGGGTGTAAGGGTTAGCGAATTAGTTGGAATCAAGATAGGAGACATTGACTTCCTGACGAATCAATTGACGGTGATTGGAAAAGGCGGAAAGAGACGTGAAATCGGCCTTAGACAGGATGTGCTTCAATTAGTAAGGGAGTATGTGAAGGAAGAGCGTTCTGGGTCTAATTTCAGCCATAGCGACTATTTGTTAGTGAGCCAACGGGCAGAAAAAATGCATCGTGATGCAGTGAGGGATTGGTTAGCAAAGGTTTCAAAAGAACTAGGATTCAAATTACATCCGCATTTGTTTCGTCATACGTTCTGTACAAGGCTTTTGAAAAAAGGTGTAGACCTTACAACTGTAAGCAAGCTGGCAGGACATTCCACTGTGAATATGACAGCAAGGTTTTACATCCAAACGACTAAGCAAGAGAAGATGGATGCGGTCAATCTATTATAAGGGCGGTGGGAAAATGTTTGAAAGGGACAAACCAAGATATGCAACGCAAAAAATAGCATCAAACGTAAGTGATGAAATACAGATACTTCTTTGGAGAATAATGGACAGCCGAAGGAACAATCAGGAACTATTGGACTACTTACAAGTGTTTCATCTTCAAAGAAGCGGTGACATGCAAAGGATTACAAACAAGCAGGAACAGCCACCAATGGAAATGGTTGTACGATTAGAACTGGAAGCAAGTCAACCTATTGATATAACTATTTGGATTATGGATGCTGGTTCCCATTGTATCATGCTGTTTCCAAGTGACTACTGATTGGAGGGGAAAGGGATGGATACTAAGCATATTCTTATCATCAAAAAAGTGGTATGTGCTATTTTAGTGATCGCTTTAGAAGAATTGTCCAAGAAGAATAGATGGTAAATTGCGAAGCAATTTGTTTCTATAATGAACAAGAATCCATTGCAGGTTCTTGTTTTTTTTGAAACCCTCTTGACCTCCTAATGAAGAGTCAGAAGTGAAAGTAGGGACGCTTTGATGCTACTGACGCTACGATAGGTTCTTTAGTGGTTGCCTAGTGCTTTGAATTATTTTTGAATATAAAATGTGTCTAAATTGTGACATGCGGTATCGGTTAGTCACTAAGCCTAAACGTTTGAAAGATAAATTGATAGCTAGAAAAAAGAAAAAAAGTAAAAAATCATGATTTGGAATTTGAAAATTTCAAACGGGGAGACTTAACGACTAAGTATAAACGTCTGGAAAAATATTTTTTTGAAGTGGCTTGAAGTCTTGATAAATAAGGATTTTGTCGATTTGTGTTATTTTTTTGGATGTTTTAGTATGTCTCTTGTAAGAAAGATAACTAAAACTTATTTCAAAAAATAAATCTCAATAGGAGGGATATTAAGTGAATAAAAGTCAATCATTATTAATTCGAAAATCAGACAGAAACAAGTATTACTTATCAGAAGGGATGCATAATGGAAGAATTTTTTCGGTAGAAGTTAAAGAGTTTGATAGTATCTATCACGATTCGGGAAAACGGAATGCTCTTAATATCAAAGTAGAATTTATTAAACCGAATGGTGAATTTGTCTATTTGTATTACGCTCCAACCATCACATGGTCTGAAAAAGGAAAATTTATGAAAATGCTTCATGACTTAGATGTTGTTCCAGCGGAAGGTGTTGAGCTAGACGTTAATGCACTAATAGGTATGAAGGTAACAGCTACGATTGAAAATGTGGAACGTGACGATGTTGTTTATAGCAATATTGTAAGAATCCAAAAGAGAGGTAATGGTACTCAAGCTAAGGTATCGAATGATGAAGAAAGTGAGATGCTGAAGCAACTGTTTAATGTTGATGATATTGACTTTGGTGACATGTAATACCCTAACGAAGCAACAGTACCGACTATAGCGGCGATGGTTGCTATAGTCCTTACTGACGCTATACGAGACAAAATAAAAAGGAGTCTAACGAAAAATGACACATACAGAAGCAAAAACAACAGAAGAAATGATTATTGAATCTCTTTCTATTTTAAAACGTGAAGTCGATGTAACAGAATTACGTATCCTGAAAACAACAAAAGGTACAGTTAGTGGCTACTTTAACGATTCCCAACGATTTGCTGAAGATGCTGAGGAATACGATGGAAATGTTCCAGCGATTTATTTTACGCTAAATCCAGTGAAGCCCGACTTATTTTCAAGAGCGGCAAATCGTAGTGTACAAAGGGCTAAACAGACAACAACTGATGCGGACATTGAATGCAGACGTTGGTTTCCTATTGATTTTGACCCCGAACGTCCAAAGGGTATTTCATCAACAGATGAAGAACACCAAGCTGCCCATGCAATGGCAAAAGAAGTACAACATTTTTTGGCAGAAAAAGGCTGGAGCGAACCTGTTGTAGCAGATAGCGGCAACGGTGCTCATCTATTATATCCTATTGACCTTCCAAACGATGATGAGAGTACCATGGTTATCAAATCCGCATTAGAAGCATTAGATTTTCTGTTTAGTAATGAAACAGTCAATGTCGATAAGGGTGTCTACAATGCCGCTCGAATTTGGAAGCTCTATGGCACGATGGCTTGTAAAGGTGACCATACAGATGAACGACCACATCGGTTATCTCAAATACTGTCTTATCCAAAAGAACAGAAAGTGGTATCAATAGAACAATTACAGGCTTTAGCTTCCATGTGTCCATCCATTGCTCACAAAGGAAAATCAACTTCTAAAAAGAGCAATACAGAAGTAGGGTTCAATCTCGAAGAATTTATTGAAAAACATGGGTTGGATGTTGCTTTTTCCGCTCCATGGCAAAAGACAGCAACAAAGTATGTGCTATCAACTTGTCCTTGGAATGAAAGTCATACGAATAGAAGTGCGGTTATTATCCAGTTTGAAAATGGGGCTATTGCGGCTAAATGCCATCATAATAGCTGTTCAGAAGAAAATTGGCAAACCCTACGGAAGAAGTTTGAACCTAATTGGAACCCATCACCAAATGAAGAAGAATCAAAAAAGGAATCACAAGCAGATATTTTGATTCGGGAAAGTGATGAAGCTGAATTTTTCCAAAATGATTTGGGAGAAGCCTTTGCAGCGGTAACCATTAAGGGTCATAGGGAAGTATTAAAAGTGAAGAGTAAGAAATTCAAAATGTGGCTAACGAAGCAATATTATGATGCTACGAAAAAAGCTCCAACGAGTGATGCAATGAATCAAGCACTTGGTGTCATAGAAATGAAAGCTGCTTTTGAAGGAGATGACCATCATTTACATTTACGAGTAGCTGAAAAAAATGGTGCTTTTTATTATGACCTAGCAAATGAGGATTGGAGTGTTGTAAAAGTAGAGAATGGAACTTGTCATGTATTGCATGAACCCCCAATTCTCTTTACTCGCAATAAGAATATGAAAGCACAAGTATTGCCTGATTTTACAGGTGATTTTAGAAGAAATTTAAAAAAAATACTAAATCATGTACGAATAAAAAATGAAGATGACCAAATTCTTTATCTCATCTATCTCGTGACATGCCTTATTCCGAGTATTCCTCATGCTGTACTTGTATTCAGTGGGGAAAAAGGAGCGTCCAAGTCCACCTCTATGAGATTAACACGACAAGTCGTTGACCCAGCCGTACAAGATTTGTTAACGATGCCTAATAGTTTACAAGATTTGGCGATATCTTTAGCTAATAACTATATGCCATCTTTTGATAACTTGGATGGTCTGTCAGCTGAAAAAAGCGACCTTTTATGTATTACCTCTACAGGTGGTGCATTTAGTAAGAGAACATTATTCACAGACGATGATGAAACACTACTTGAACTTCGGCGTTGTGTTGTATTGACAGGTATCAATGTAGTGGTTACAAGGGCTGATTTGATAGACCGTTCCATCATTATTGAATTAGACCGTATTCCAGAAAATGAACGGAAGGAAGAACGAGAAGTGTGGGAAGCATTTGAAAAGGATAGAGCTTGTATTGTAGGTGGAGCACTGCAGGCTCTGGCAGATGCTATGAAAATTTTCCCTAATGTAAAATTAGACAAGCTTCCTAGAATGGCAGATTTTACTCACTGGGGCTATGCGATAGCGGAAGCCTTAGGTATTGGAGGAGAACGATTTTTACAAGCCTATCGTAAAAATCGTAATCAATCCAATGAAGAAGCCATTTCTTCACATCCTGTAGCAGCTACAATTGTTGCTCTTATGAGAAATAATCAAACTTGGTCAGGTTCCATTTCAAGTTTGTTAAGTGAACTAGAACGTATAGCCGAACATGAAAAAATTAATACCAAAGTCAAAAACTTCCCGAAAGCGGCTCACATATTAAGCAGAAGGCTAAAAGAAGTGAAGTCCAATTTAGAAGATGTAGGGATTACATTTGAAATCCGACACGCAGGGGATTTCAAAAAGATTTCTATTCAAAAGTCTGGTAGCAATGTTGTCCCAATTCGTCCTCAACAAGGGAAGTTGAAGCTTACAGGAACTGATTCAAATGGAATCACAGATATTGAACTTTCAGAAGGTTACGATGAATTTGATTGGTAATCATCTACTTGTACTAACAGTAGCGTCAGTAACGGAAATAGGGTTGCTACTGACGCTATGTGAGGCTACTTTTACCCGAATCAAAACAAGAATCCAAAATTATATTATTACCTTGATTAATCAGAAAGGGGATATTGATATGTTATTCATGGAATCGGTTGAACAGTTTGGAAAATATCAAGCAAACATTGAACGGAGTCCAGTTACTATTAAAGCCTATCATGAGGATTTGATGCTTTTGAACCGTTATCTTGAAGTGAAGTACAACAGTCCAGTTTATCTTGAGGATATTATACAAGAAGATGTGGAGGAGTATCTATATTATCTAAAAGAGGTCAAAGGTTACCAACCGATTAGTAGGAAACGTGTGTTAGGAAGCATGCGGTCATTCTTTGGCTATGCCTACAAAAGCGAATGGTGCGACAAGAATGTTACAGCAAGACTAGAGCCAATCAAATGCCAACAAAAAGAGCGGCAGTATCTTTCTGAAAAAGAGGTCAATCAGTTTGTGGATGCTATACAACACAAATTGATTCGTTTAGTGGCACAAACTCTTTATTATACTGGAATGCGTATTTCGGAATGTCTACACCTTCAAGTGGATGATGTCGATTTAGAAGGAAATCTAATTCACATTAGGCATGGAAAGGGAAACAAAGACCGCTTTGTTCCAATCAACTCAAAATTAAAGGAGTTGCTTGTGGATTATACAGAGAATTGGAGAGTGAACTCAGACTATTTCTTTGCCACAAGAAATACAGGTACACTTTCAAAAACTAGGGTAGCAAAGGTATTTAGGGATACGAATCAAGCATTAGGATGGAAAAAGAATGTAACTGCACACATTCTTCGTCATTCTTTTGCTTCTAAGCTTGTTCAAAACGATGTTCACTTAGTTAAGATTTCAAAGTTGCTTGGTCATAGCAGTTTAAAAACAACGAGTATTTATGTTCATAGCAACATGGATGATTTGAAAGATGCAGTTAACACGCTGTAAAGGAGGGATAACTAATGGCTAATGCAGAAGTATTACAACCGATTTATGAAGATAAGGTTAAAAAGATACTGCAATTATTAGGTGATGGTTTTTCTAGGGAAGAAGTAGCTGAACAGTTTCAGTATGCAACCTACCGCTCAATGGATAGCTATATGAGTCGTAAGAATTTTGTTTGGGACAAGAAAAAAGGAACGTATATACCAGCAGATGCTAGAAAAGCGTCAATTGAAACAATAGTGAATTTTCCATCCGATAGAGTTCGAAGAATTGTAATGGAATTGAATAAAGAAGGAGCGGATTTAAAGGAGGTTGCATTGAAGGTAGGATTCCAAAGTCATTTAGAAATGGCTTCTTATATGAAATCAAAAGGGTTTGAATGGTCACAGGAAGCAAGGAATTATCTCTCTGCTTCCTCAACAATGCCTAGTGATGAGGAGGGTATTTCTACTGGCAGTAATGACGCTTCATTAGAGGATTCTCATTCTATTGGCTTTGGAGGTGTTGAACAATTCCTGCCTTTACTTGAATGGTTAGCAATGAACAAGGAAGGCTTACAAAGCCTTTTAGGAGCGACAGTAGCGTCAGGACAAATCCCACGCTTTACATTATCAGGTACGTTCGTTACAAAATCCGTTCACATGACGAACACATTAGACTTAATGGTTCGAGATTTTAGCAAGGAAAAGAACATCAATCAGCGAGAGATTTTTGAGGTAGCATTGATTGAGTTCTTCCAGAAGTATGGTTATGAGCGAGAAGTTGAGACACTATTACAGCAAAATGCCTAGCCAATGGATTACAAATGGAGGAAATGAAGAACAGTTCTAATGGTTTCCTAATGAACTGCTGTTTTTCATTCTTCCATTTTTTTATGATTTCCTAATGTTTTGGAACTGGTTCTTTCCATTAAATATGGTTTTCCTAATGATGTACCTTCACTTTCTGTAATTTCCTTGAGTCACATAGGTTTCTTGAATAGGGAGATTTTTGATTTTGGAGGTTGCTTTTCGTCAGTTGAACAGTGCGGCAGGTGCACAATCAAAATCTATGGAGAAATTATCTTCTGGGCTTCGTATTAACAAAGCTGGAGATGATGCAGCAGGTCTAGCAATCTCTGAGAAAATGCGTGCACAGGTTCGTGGTTTGGACCAGGCTTCTAAAAATGCACAAGATGGTATTTCTTTAGTACAAACTGCTGAAGGTGCCTTAAACGAAACACAAAATATTCTTCAACGTATGCGTGAATTAGCTGTACAAGCTGCTAACGACACTAACAATAGTGATGACCGTAATGCAATTCAATCTGAAATTAAACAGTTAACTTCAGAAGTCAACCGTATCGGTAATACGACACAATTTAACACTAAGAATTTATTAGATGGTTCTGTTTCTGTTTCAGATAAATATAGTGCATTTGCACAAGGTTCAAATCAATTATCAGCAACAGTTGAAATCATTGCTACTGATAAAAAAGCTGAGGTTTTAACAGCAACTTTACCAGCTTCTTTATCATTTACTGCGGACACTAATGCAAATGTAACTGCAAAAAGTGCTACTGCAGCTGATTTATCTAATGGTTTAGCAGGAACTATTACAATGTCTCAGGATATAGAGACTGGGTTTAACGAATTGGTTCTTAAAGTTGATGGAACAACTTATCAATTAAGCGGTGCTAATGCACTAGCTGATACAACATCAGGGACAACAACAGGTACTGCTTTGATAAGTGATATCAATGCCAAATTATCTGCTGCTGGAGCAAATGCAACAGCTGAAATAAAAGATGGTAAAATCTCAATTAAATCAAATAATGCTGGTTCTGATGGTTCTGTAGAGATTATAGGTGGTGGAGCTGCTACAGCATTGTTTGGAGCTGACTGGAGTACTACAGCTGAAAAAGTAGCTGGCCTTGATGACAATCGAACACTAACATTTGATGTTGGTGGAGTATCGAAGTCAATTACGTTATCAGCTGGAACGAAAAGTATTGATGATCTAGTAACTGAGTTAAATACTGCACTCGATACACAAGTAGGTGGGGCGGGTGTATCTATAACAAAAGAAGGTAATAGATTAAAAGTTGTAAATGAAAATGCCGGATCTACTGGAACATTCAGTAACTTTGGTGGTACAGCTGCACAGGCTTTAGGTTTTACAAATGCAACAATTACTAATGGTAAAGATACGAATAATACTATGCGTTTTGTTGTAGAAGGTAATAATGTTGATGTAACACTTGGTGCAGGTACTTATAGTAAAGATCAAATTGCAAGTTTAATTGAATCCGAAATTAACACTCAATATTCTGGAAAAGATGTTAATGTAGAATTAACTAGTGGTAATGCACTTAAAATTAGTAGTGGAGAAGAAGGAACTGCTGGATCAGTGACTATAGATACTTCAGGTCAGTATGCTGCAGGTGCTTCAGCTTTAGGATTTGATGGTACAGATGTTACAGATGCAGGTAGCAATGGCAATTCTGATGACTTAAAAATGCAAATTGGTGCAAATAATGCACAAACAATGAGTATTTCAATTAGCGATATGAGAGCAAAATCACTAGGAATTTCTGGTTCTGCAGATGCAGCACAAGGTGTAGTAGCTAATTCAAAATTCGCAGGAGCTAATAATGTTACTAACGGTACTAATAATAGTAATGTGGAAGCTTCACTTGATGTATCATCTGTTGAAACTGCAACTGCTGCAATTGAGGTACTAGATAAAGCCATTAACAAAGTTTCTGAAGAACGTTCTAAATTAGGTTCTTATACAAATCGCTTAGACCATACAATTAACAACTTAGGTACATCTTCTGAAAACCTAACTGCTGCGGAATCTCGTATTCGTGACGTAGACATGGCGAAAGAAATGATGAACCAAACTAAGAATTCTATTCTTTCGCAAGCAGCACAAGCAATGTTGGCTCAAGCGAACCAGCAACCACAAGGAGTATTACAACTTCTTCGTTAATTTGATAAATTTATTAAAAGCCCTTGGCATTTTGCCAAGGGTTTTAGTATAGGAGGGGTGAAATGGAGTTCAATGATTCATTAATTAAAAAATACTTAAGTAGAGACTTGGAAAAAGAAATAGAAGAAGAAAATCAAATGAAAGAATTATTCCAAATCGTTATGCTTGATTTAGGCTTCCCTCCCTCAGATACATTGTTTCCAAAAGAAATGAAGTACATTTTAGATTTGTACTCTTCATACAATGGAAATAATAACGAGTTACTGAAAGAGGAAATTACTAACTTTTTAATAGGCTGCTACAATGAAAAAGAACTAAATATTCTGTTGCAATACTGGGAGAAACAAATCATTTGTCAAAACAGAATTCACATTTTACGTGAAGCAATACAAGGACACATCATGGGGTTATATAATCTAACAGTTCCGACTATGCTAAGTCAAATTGAAGGCATAATAGCTGAAGGATATAATCACGTGGGACATATGACAGTAAAGATTCAAAAGCAATATATTTCGGATTTATTAAGTTGTACAGATACTGGCTCTTTTGATAGCACAATAAATGAGTATTTCCTTAATACAATTTTAGTGGGTTTTGAACATGGTAAAGAAATTAAATCAGATTTAAGTAGACATGCAATTTTACATGGTGCTGATACAAGTTTTGGAACCCAAATTAATTCCTTAAAATGTATATTGGTATTTGATTATCTTCTTTATAATCTCAAAGAGGTGTAAATTAAGTCACGGTCACAGCGACGCCTCGAATAATCTTGTTTCACAGAGTTGTTCCGCAAATTGTAATTAGAAAAGTAGATAGTGTCCCGAAATTCCTCCTAATCACAGCCAGTGGCCGTGGCTTCTCTTTTCTTCCTATTAATTATAATTATTATACAGAACGTATGTTTCTGTTTAGGCGTAGTTGGTGTATAATCTATATAAAGGATGTGATAAACTAATGGTAATGAACGTGGTTTACGAAAAGCCACCTGAATATTTTGCTGTTGATTATGATGGTCTATGGAAGAAGCTGATTTTTGAGTTATTTGAAGAGTTTGTCTTGTTTTTTGCTTCTGATTTGTATGAGGTGGTTGATTTTACGAAGGAACCCGAATTTTTGCAGCAAGAGCTATTTCAGGAAATTATTGATGAAAAGAAAGGCAAACTAGTTGCCGATCAAATTGTGAAGGTTTTTCTAAAGAGCGGTGAGGAAAAGTGGTTGCTAATTCATGTAGAAGTACAGGGAAATCACGATATGGATTTTGCCAAAAGAATGTTTCGTTATTATTATCGCATATTTGATAAATATGACCACGATATTGTCGCTATTGCTTTATTGACCGATGACTCTAAACACTCTCATCCTAACATGTATAAACATTCGTCTTTCGGAACAACGTTAACTTATGAATTCAATCAATATCAATTTGCTACTCAAAATGAGGAAGAGCTTATTCGTTCTAGCAATCCATTCGCTATAGCCGTATTAGCAGCGAATTATGCCAATGTAACAAAAAATGATAATGAAAAACGCCTGCGCTTTAAACGAAGATTAATTAAGTTAATTTTACAAAGGATTGACTTTTCCCCAGAAGAACACCGCATATATGTATCTGCACTAATTTACTTTATAGACTACCTATTGCAAATTCCAAATGAATTAACACAAAAGTTACGAAACGAAATAAATCTCACAAAGGAGGAGATAGAAATGATGTATCTAGATCGGAAAAACCTGCCTCCAACGTTCGGTGAATTAATGAGGCAGGAGAGAAATGAAGGAAGAGAAAAAGGTAGACAAGAAGGGAAAAGTGAAGGGATAAGAGAGGCTAGGAAGAGTATGGCACTAAAGTTAATTCAAGAGGAGTTTACCGATTATCAAATTGCAAAGCTGACTGAATTGTCATTAGCCGAAATAAAAAAACTACGGATGAATTAATTACCTCAATTTCACGGATTAGTAAGCTGTTTGGAGGGGGGAAGAGAGATGAACAAAGACGAACTAGATCACAAAAAGTTCCTTGAAGAACAGCTTGAATGGTGTAAGAAACAAGACCGAATTTTTGGGGGAATTGACATGAAACTTTCTGAAATGAAAAAGATAGCGGAGTATGCCCTTCAACATGAACTTACTTCAGCAGAAATTGAAGATCTGAATGTGCAATTAAGCGAATTGAAAAATGAAGTAGATTCCTTAGAAAAGCAGTTGCATTCTAGTGTTGTTCATTAATAAGTGGCAAGGCGCTAATTGTAATAAGAGAATTTGATAGGAGGTTTTCAATATGGACGTTGCTCTTATGTCGATGGCATTAAGCCAAGGCCAAGTTCAGCAGCAAGCATCGATTTCAGTAATGAAAAAGGCAATGGATCAAGCAGAAGGAAATGTTGAGTTTATTAATAAGATGATGGGAGAAGCAAACCTGCAAGCTCTTCAGCACGCTGCACAGCCGCATCTTGGAGGGAATATTGACCTAAAAGGATAGAAAAGCAGATGAGTAGCCATTATGGTTACTCTTTTTCTTTTGTATTCTGATATTAACCATTTAGTTCCGCTAAATAATCTATAGTTTGTACCGATATAACCAATAAGAGATTTGTTTGAGGAGGCAATGCAATGATTGAGAATGTAGCAAGTCATCGTTTTTCTTCACAACAACAGACAGAACTTCAAAAGTTAATAAGAGGAGATCAAGTTAATGAGGTAATGAAGCAACCGCTTGATTCTCCATCAGAACAGCAAAAGCCAATTAATCCAAAAGAAATTGAGAATATTGTCAATGGGATAAATGAGTTTCTTCAACCGTCACATACATCATTAAAGTTCGAATTTCATGATGAACTGAAAGAATATTATGTGGCAGTTGTTGATGATCAGACAAAAGAAGTTGTGAAAGAAATTCCACCGAAGAAGCTATTAGACTTCTATGCAGCCATGACTGAATTTGTGGGTTTAATGATAGATAAAAAGATATAAAGAGGTGTAATGCATGCGTATTGGTGGGTTAGCAAGTGGAATGGATATTGATACGATTGTTAAAGACTTAATGAAGGCAGAACGGATGCCATTAGATAAGCTGAAACAGAACAAACAAGTGCTGGAATGGCAACGTGATGATTATCGGTCAATCAATACATTGCTATTAAACTTTCGTTCAGAATTAACGAATATGCGTTTATCGTCTACGTATCGTGTGAGGACAACAACGTCGACTGATGATGCAAAGATAACGGCAACAGCAACAAGTGCAGCTGGGCAGGGTACATATAGTATATCGAAAGTAACTCAGCTTGCGACGGCAGCTTCAAAAGTGAATGCTGGAAAAATATCGGGTGATAAAAAAATTGATGCTGGTAAGAGTTTATTTGATAGTAAAGAGGGGTTTGCCTCTACTGAATTCGGCTGGAAAATAGGTAGCGTTGAAAGCCAGACGATTAATGTTAAGGAAGCAGGGAAAAAAGCAAAGGTAAGTCTAAATGAAGGGGCTGAAATTAAACTTTCTGAAATTACAGCTGATCCACCTGTACCTATATCTGAAATTATTAGTATTAAGGTGAATGGAAAATCATATGAAGTCATTCCAAGTACTACAGCATTTGACTCATCGAAGACAAATCAAGTACAGGTTGATTCGGACGGAAATCTTAATTTTCAAGAATCAATTCCAGCAAACAGCACAATTAAAGCAGAATATATTGCTGATAAAAAACTAGAAACGTTTAAGTTTTCAGAAGACCAAGCTGGTTTTCAACTAATGAAGGGTTCAATAACAGAAGTCTCTATTGAAGTTAATGGAAAAACGTATACAAACATTACTAAAGATGGAAAGAGTTCCCTAACTCTATATGACGGAGAAAAGGAGATCGGTTCAATTGAACTTGCAACAGGAAAAGTAACGTTTAATAATCCTAAAGAGTTAAATATCCAGAAAGATACTGAAGTAACCGTAAAATATCAGCAGAACTACTTCACATTCGGTTTACAAACGGATACATCAAAAGGAAAAATAAATGAAACTTTCTTTGTCCAAGGTTCAGAATCATTGAACCAAGTCATTACGAAAGTCAATAGTTCTAGTGCTGGTGTCACAATGTTTTACGATTCATTTTCGGATCAAGTGACATTAACTCGTTCAGAACAAGGGAATTTTGGGAATGGTGATCAGATTGTCACGACTGGAGACTTTTTGAATAGTGTACTAAGGTTTGATAACCCTAAAGCAGTAGATAGCGGCCAAAACGCCAAGTTCACAATAAATGGTCTGGAGACAGAACGAAACTCCAACACCTTTACAATGAACGGTGTTACTTTTACCTTAAAACAAACATTTAATTCTGGAGCTGTCGACATATCCATTAATAATGACTCTGCTAAAGTATTCGACAATATTAAAGGATTTGTTGAGAAATACAATACATTAATTGGCGAGATGAATAAGAAGCTATCGGAAGATCGCTATCGTGCCTATACTCCATTAACGGATGAGCAACGTGAGAGCTTATCTGATAAGCAGCAGGAACAGTGGGAAGAGAAAGCCAAGAGCGGTTTATTAAAGAGAGACCCGATTTTATCACAGGCCCTATCAAGTATGAGGATGAACTTCTATGCCCCTGTCCAAAATGATGGAATTAATCCACTGTATAAACAATTAGCGAGTATTGGGATCACGACAACATCCAACTATTTAGATGGCGGAAGGCTGGAGATTAACGAGGCAGAATTGAAAAAGGCGATTGAGGCAGATCCAGATGCAGTAGAGAAGCTGTTCAATGCAACAGGTACGACGGAAAGTCAAAAAGGGATTGCCCAGCGGCTAACGGATTCTGTTAATGGAGTGATGGATAAGCTGAAAGAAAAAGCAGGGAATGCGTTTTCTACAAACCAGCAGTTTGCGCTTGGCAGAAATTTGGATAATGTGAATAGTCGAATTGATCGATTTGAAGATCGTTTGAAGCAAGTTGAGGATCGCTATTGGCGTCAGTTCACTGCAATGGAAAAAGCCATTCAAAGAGCGAATCAGCAGTCAGCGCAACTGATGCAGCAATTTAGTAGTGGTTCTTGATTTATCTAGCAATTAAGGAGTGTTTATCCATGTCAATGAATAACCCTTATCAATCATATCAGCAAAATGCCGTGAATACGGCCTCAGTGGGTGATCTTACACTCATGCTTTATAACGGATGTATTAAATTTATTCATTTGGCGAAGAAAGCAATAAACGACGGCAATGTCGAAGTGAAAAATGTTAATATCCAAAAGGCACAAAATATTATCAAGGAATTAATGGTCACCTTAAATATGGATATTGAGGTTTCGAAAAATTTAATGTCTCTTTACGACTATATCAATCGCCGCTTAATCGAAGCGAATGTAAAGAATGATGCAGCTATTTTAGAAGAGGTTGAGAATTTTGTTTTAGACTTTCGGGACACTTGGAAGCAAGTCATTCAAATTAACCGTCAAAAGCAATATGCAGAAAGTGGGCAGGCTTAATGTCTGCTCTTCTCAACTATTATCAGAAAACCAAGCAGTTAATTGAGACCTTTTCGAATATGAAAGATGATGAATGGGAGCTGAAAATGGAACAGAGTGAAGCGGTTTTTTTAGAAAGAGACAAGCTTCTTCAACAAATAGCCCCTCCCTTTTCAGATGAAGACCAAGTGCTTTTCGAAAAGATTCAACAGCTTGAGAAAGCATTAGAATCGCATATGAAAAATGAAAAGCTATCGATTCATAAAAATATCAAACGTTTAACAGAAACAAAAGAAAGCTCGAATAAGTATAACAATCCGTATGAGCATATGAATACAGATGGTATGTTCTATGATAAGAGAAATTAGGCAGCTTATTGATAAAAAAGCAGGTAAAGGAAAATCATTCATTTTCTTTACCTGTTTTTTCATGTTTTTAGGAGAGTTTGGGCTAATGTGTGTTTTCTAAGCAAAACTATACTTCTCCACATCTTCTTCTACCTCATTCACAAAACCTTCTATCCTCAACGACGACTCCCTTCGCAAATCAACGAACCCATTCCGCATTCTCACCAATGGCTGATAAGGCTCATTCTCATGAATAAACACGATTTGCGCTTGCTCCCCATTACTTAATACAACTTTTTGAAATAGATTTTGCTGCATCATGTATTTAACAAAGGGGATAACGATTGCTGGGTTTAATCGATTATTATGCGCCTCTTCTATAAGGCTATAAATGGTGGTGAAGTTTGCTTTATTCTCATCATGTTGATGGTTCATATATATTGTGTTGAAATGGTCAGCTGTTGAAATAATTTGAACAAAGAAGGGGATGCTTCCCTCTTTTCGTTGGTTTGGGTAGCCACTTCCATTAATACGCTCGTGATGTAGAAGAGCAGCTAGCGGGATGAGCCGATTTAATCCTGGGATTGTTTTCAATTGCTTGTATCCTATTTCAGTATGCTTCTGTACTTGTTGGCGTTCATCGGGGGTGAGTGTCCCTTTTTTTTCGGTAAGGCTCTTGTTAATTCCTAGCATTCCGATTTCGTGAAATAGCCCCATGTTGGCAAGCAATAAGCAATCGCTTTTCTTATATCCTAGTAGTTTCCCGATGATTGCGGAGAGAATTCCAACATTGATGCTATGCTGGTATAATTGTTCTTCCTTTTTTCCTACGGTATGAATAACCTTTAATATGGAAAAGTCGCAAAGGGACAATTCAATAAGCGAATGATAGCGCTTGCATATTTCAGGTAAATTTATTTCATTTTTTTTATAAAAGCTTTGGAAGCTGTCTTTTATGTAGGAGTGAATGGATTGATAAGGCTTTGCACTCGGAAGATGTTTATCAACATCTTCATTAAGATCAACGGATACGGTTGTGCCAAAACGATATTTTTGTAGCAGAAGAATATGAATCTCCTTTAGTAAAGTTCCTTTTTTTAATAACAAGATGCCCTCTTCAGAGAATATATCCTCTCTGAGTGCACTTCCTACCAAGTCAAATGATATTTGTGCGTGCTCCATGTCGGATCCCCCTAACACAATATTCTAAATTTATCTATATTTGTCCTAAATTTAGCACTTTACTAGTTGGAAATATACTAAAATTATCCTCTAATGGAAAAAGGGGTAAAACGTCCTGTTCACTTGGTCCTATTGTTTTATTGACATTTTTAACAAAGGTGGTATATTAGCCACTGGATGGAATTTTTACAAAAGTTTTAATACTATTCTTTAAAGGTGATGGAATGAATTTTTCTGGAGACGATTGGCGTGTGAAAGGTAATGCTGTTTTGACGAGGTATGATTATCATAAAAATGTGTTGAAGCGTGAAGTGAATACAATTAAGACGATCACCATTCCAACTCAAGGCTATTCAATTAATCATACCGATTTAGCGGAGTGGTTTATTGAAGAGTTTTCCCCTAAGGAGCTTGAGCAGCTTCTTAATGACATCAAGCTTGTGAAAAAAAGAACAAATAATATAAAGCCATTCCTTGCAACAATTGCGGTTGGAATGTTAAGTAAGGCCGAGTGACTATAGAATACAAATTAAAACAGTGAAATGATATGAGGGAGGAGAGAACAAGACACTCCTCAATGAATATTTGCAACTCGATCCCCCTCATTAATGTGTTTTACCATTCTATTTATTATTCCTTATCAAACACTAACAATCGTTTAAAAACAGGCTCAAGATCAATTTTTATACAGTCAAACAACTCAGACTGGAGCGTGTCTGTTTTTCCATATGTTTTAGCCAATATATATTGACCGTCTTTATGAATAAATTGATCCACATAAAGATGGGTTGGATCAACAATCCAGTATTCTTTTACACCGTATCGTTCGTAAACAGCCTTTTTTCGTATTTTGTCATTGTCGCTTGTGGAAGGGGACAGAATTTCAACGATGATATCAGGAGCACCAATAATTTTTTTCTCAGTAACAATATGCAGATTTTCATTTGAAATATAAACAATATCGGGCTGAAACTCATTTTTATCATCAAATTTCACATCAATGGGCGAAGTCAGTACGAGGCCGTCTGGTGCACAAGTATCTTCTATGCATTTACATAAATAAGTGACTAATTGCTGATGCCTCACTGATGGGGCTGCCAACATTTCATAGCGAACATCCTCAATCAGCTCATAACGTTCCTCTTTCAAGTTATAAATGTCCTGCTTTTCAGCTATTTTTCCTTTTTTAGTCGACATTTTCTTCCCTCTTTTCCTTTGTTTGTTGTCTAGTTTCGATTTTTTCAGAAATGGATTTTACCTGAGGAAATCTAGAAGTTTAAATTTAGAAGTGTTTTCTAATTTCGGAATCATTCACCGCCTTGCCTACTTCAAATATAGCAATAAGATTATGCCCTGTCACTTAAAACATATAAGCCTCATCCTCGGTGTGTTAACTATACTACTCTTCACATATCCGCATTGCAAAATGATATTCACCCACTTGATTAATTGGAAATTTTGGTTGCTCTAAATACCAATAATTTATACTTATTGAAGTAAAAAAGAGAACCTTGTATACTTAACATTAGATAAAATAGGGAGGTGACAAAATGGAACAAGAGACAATGCTAAAGGAGATTCTCAATGCGTTAAAGGTTCATTCAGAGTCTATGGATCAAAAGTTTAAAAAAGTAGATGAAAGATTAGATCGCATAGAAAGTCGATTAGATCGAATGGAAAATCGAATGGATCAATTGGAAAATCGAATGGATCAAATGGATACACGATTAGATCGAATTGAGAAGAAAATGGATGGTTTTCGAATTGAATTAACAGAGGCACAGGAAACGGTAGAATTTGTTGCTGTGAAAACGATTCAGCATGAAAAAAAGATACGTGAACTGCATCAGCAATAATAAGATACCCCTCAAGTTACCCGCTTCTCCAACACACTGAATTCCTTTATTTACAGTAAAAGATCAACAAATTACAGGCTCACTCCACATCTAAATTAAAATGTCCTTCTCATTTCCCCTATTCGATGGATTAAGGAATATTTTCCTTTTGGTAAAATATTAGAAAGAACTATGTGTGTATAGTCTTTCTTAAGAATCCTTCATCATTCCGACAAATTTCTCAAACTTTTTTCATGTACTAGCAGGAGATTTATGGGGTAAAATAGAAATGTAATACATAGCCTTTTTTAAAAGGGCTGAGCAGCTTTTTAATGAGAGGTTAAAGATAGCTAATCATTAAGGGGCATGCAGTGTTTGTATAATGAAAAGGAGGAGTTCGCTTATGAATTTTAACATTCGTGGTGAAAACATTGAGGTAACTCCAGCAATTAGAGAATACGTAGAGAAGAAAATTGCTAAATTGGAGCGGTATTTTACAGAATCTCCAGATGCAACTGTTCATGTGAATCTAAAAACGTATCAAGACAAAACCTCTAAAGTAGAAGTGACAATTCCGATGCCGAATTTAGTACTCCGTGCGGAGGAAGTTCATGATGATATGTATGCCGCAATTGATTTAATTACAGATAAATTAGAACGACAAATTCGCAAGCACAAAACGAAGGTAAACCGTAAATTCCGTGAAAAAGGTAATTTACCAGAAATGTTTGTGACTCTAGATGAATCTGAAAGAACACCTATTGAAGATGATCATGATCTTGAATTAGTTCGTCAAAAGAGCTTTGATCTGAAGCCGATGGACAGTGAAGAAGCAATCCTTCAGATGAATATGCTGGGACATAACTTCTATGTGTTCACAAATGCTGATACAAGTCTAACAAATGTTGTTTACAAGCGAAAAGATGGCCGTTACGGTCTGATTGAAGCGCAATAATATGAAAATGGAAATCCCGCTGCTAAAAGTGAAGCAGCGGGATTTTTTATGTTATTATATACGTTTCATTGAATCAGATTGGGAAATATGATAGGAAGCAGTTTTATTTTTTGATATAAGTGTTAAAACTAATAAATAAACAGTGAGAAGCAAGAATGATAGAATTAGATAAACAAAACGGAAGAGGAGAATGGGGATGACGACTGTAAAAGTAAGCCGGAATGAGCCATGTCCATGCGGAAGCGGTAAAAAATATAAAAAATGCTGCGGGAGTAAGGATACGGTTTCTATTACTGATGTGATTGATAAGGAAATATTGGAGCTTCAAAAGGAAGCACGGATGTTTGCTAATCAGCGCTATGAATTTGAGATGCGAAACGATTTTGAAGATTTACTTGATGTGCTGGAAGATGTAGATGATGATGACGAGGATTTCTATGAATTTATGCACCCATTTTGGTTTCTCGTATTTGAGCCGTTGGAGGATGGAGAAACCATTATGCAGAAGTTTATTGAACAGAAGCTTCGTAAGATTTCACGTACAAGAGTGAAAAATATTCTGGAATCATGGAAGAAAGGTTATGCTGTTGCAGGTGTGGTGAAGGCGGATCATGGAAGCAGTCTAATTATTGAAGATACGTTAACTGGAAGAATATATCCCGTTGTGCTGTTTGAACATTCGCGAGGTTATGAGGAAGGTGTGTTTGCTTTTGCGATCTTGCATCGCTATGAGGATAAATTTACTGTTTTTCCTAGCCTCTTTGAACTTTCGATTGAGCATACGGCTGATTATGAAGCTTTTATTCAAAATGAGTTTATGCATTCGGGATACGACAGTCCTGAGGAGTTTCTTGAGGATAACTTCCTAGAATTGATGAATGAGACTCCTGATGCTGCATTATCGCTTGATCTCCAAGGTTTCGAATGGCCAAGCAATGGGGCAAAGATGGTGGCTGATCTTTTTGAAAAGGATATGAAAGCTGCTGGAGAGATTGGCTGGATTATCAATATGGGCGTCATGCTCTGGATGGAATATTGCAAGCAGACAAATAAGAAGATTCAAAAGCCTGAAAACTATGTTTCTGCACTTCGCTATCTTGTTTCCTCGCTGGCTCCGACGAAAGAACAGTTAACACAGAAGCGGTTAGGCGAGATTTATGGCTTAACGGCGAGCCGAGTGTCCAGCTATTATAGTGAAATTTATGATGTGGTAGAGGATCTAATTGGGGATTTTCTGGAACCAGAGCCGAAGCCGAATCAAATGAAAGGCAGTCCTGCACTTGAGGCAGAGCTACAAGCGGTATTAAAGGAAATAGAGGAAAATCAATTTAACAGTATGGATGAAATAAATGAATTCCTGCAGTCTAAATTAGATGGTCCTGCTAAACCGAGAAAGAAGCAAGTACAAAGTATAGAGGACCGAGCACAAGAGCTAATCTATGCAGCTTTTGAATCGAATGGGAAAGAGAGATACAGGCTTGCACAGGAAGCCTTGGAATTAAATCCTGCTCACGCAGATGGATATAATATACTAGCTGAACGGGCAGATTCTCTGAAATTAGCTATCCAGCTTTATGAAAAGGGCATGCGCCTTGGTCGTGATGGGCTTGGTGCAGCATTTTTTCAGGAAAACAAAGGGCATTTCTGGGGGATACTTGAAACAAGGCCATTTATGCGTGCAGCAATGAATTATGCGGTTGCTTTAAAAGGGCTTGGTGAAACAGCAGCTGCAATTACTCAGTATGAAGAGCTGCTTGAATTAAATCCGGGGGACAATCAGGGTGCCCGCTATATGCTGTTTACAGCTTATTGTGAGGATGGACAGGTTCAAAAAGCGGAGGAACTTCTTGAGAGTTATCCTGAAGAAAGCGCATGGGGTACTTACAATCAAGTGTTGGCCGAAGTCTTATCGAATGGGCTAACCAGTAAGGCTGATCAACTGATTCGTGAAGCGAAAAAGGCAAATAAATATGTAATTGATCTATTAACAGGCAAAAAGAAACTTCCGGCTAATATTCCCGACTACTACAGCTTCGGTGATAAAAATGAAGCCGACATATATGTTAGTGAGCATCAACATCTCTGGAAAAAGGTACCAAATTTGAATGAATGGCTTAGTAATTAATCGGAGAGCATGCTGTGCTCTTCGTTTTTATTATGCAAAAATGCTGAGTGGCCCGTAAAATGAAGAAAGTGGCCTGTAAATGAGCCGAAGTGGCCCGTAAATTATTGAAGGTAGCCGATAAAATGAGAATCTGGCCCGTAACTGAAAGATTTAACCGATTTGTTGAAAAAACTCATCATTTAAGCAGGATTATCTCTATGTAAAAACGAATAGTTTGCTAAACTTTAAAAGGGAGAGATAAAATTGATAGTAAATGAACGTACAATTCCTATCAAGATTCAAAAAAGTGAAGTACTTTTAAGAAGAATTCCAGAAAATCATTGGAAAAGAGCAGAAATTGTATCAGATCTGGCCAAACGTTGGGCTGGCTTCAGAGGGGAACAAGCTGTAGATTTTCCTTTAAGTAAACTTCCTGAAAAAGACTATCTAATTTTCCATGGCATACGCCTCTCAAACGGTAAATATTCCTTCCAAATCGATACTTTAATCCTCACCGCCTTTTTCGCACTTATTCTTGAAGTGAAAAACTACGCTGGTACACTTTATTTCGATCCAATACTTGATCAGCTCATTCAAACGAATCCAAACGGGGAGGTAAAGGGATATGCCAACCCAATTGAACAAGCTCGCCAACAACAGATTGAGCTGGAAAAATGGCTGAAAAAACGCAATATCTTCATCCCGATTGAATTCCTAATTATTATCAGCAAGCCCTCGACTATCATCCAAACAGCCCCTGGATACATGAAAATGCTGCAAAAGGTCCTTCATGTTCAATTTCTCCTAAGTAGAATTGAAAAAATAAGCTCGTCCTATAAAAAAGAAATCATCTCATCAAAGGAACTTAAGAAAGTTTGCCGAGCACTTTTAAAAGAGCATACACCAGAAACCTTTGATCCACTGCAATTTTATAAAATCCTAAGTAATGAAATTCTCACGGGTGCCCTATGCGACAAGTGCCAATCTACTTTGCCTCTAGAAAGGCACTACGGAACTTGGTTCTGCCCCAAATGTCAAACAAAAGATAAAAATGCACATATACGTGCGATAAATGATTACTTTCTTCTAAACAATGATCCCTCTATCTCCAATCAGCAATTTCGAGAGTTTCTTCATCTTTCCTCAGCAAGTATTGCGAAAAAATTACTAATTTCAATGAATTTACCATTTAAAGGACATTATAAGGATCGAGTCTATCTGCCACACAACCTTAACCAAGGTAAAACCTAAAACCGCCCCCACACCCCCATAAGTTGTCACCCCCTAGTGAAAGTGGTAATATTAATAGGTATAAATCGATCTTACATGGGAGGATTCTACTAGAAAAAGGCGAATCTTTTCTTAAATAAATACTTATCCATCCTCTCATATCCAATATAAAGGAGCGTTTTAAATGCTTGGGATTTTAAATAAGGTGTTTGATCAAAATAAACGCGAACTAAAACGTCTCACGAGAATAGCTGAACAAGTTGAAGCACTTGCTTCTGATACGGAAAAGTTAACCGATGATGAACTTCGCGGCAAAACAGAGGAGTTTAAAGCACGCTATCAAAAAGGCGAAACGTTAGATGATTTGCTTGTTGAAGCATTTGCCGTTGTTAGAGAAGGGGCAAAACGTGTTCTTGGATTGTATCCATATCCTGTTCAGTTAATGGGGGGAGCTTCCCTTCACGAAGGTAATATTTCCGAAATGAAAACCGGTGAAGGTAAAACACTTACAGCAACGATGCCTGTTTATTTAAATGCATTGTCAGGCAAAGGCGTCCATGTTGTTACAGTCAATGAATACCTTGCTAGCCGTGATGCGAACGAAATGGGAGAGCTGTATGAATTTCTAGGTCTGACTGTCGGCTTGAACTTAAACGGCCTTTCAAAGGAAGAAAAGCAGGCAGCCTATGCAGCTGATATTACGTATAGCACAAACAATGAATTAGGCTTTGATTATCTGCGCGATAATATGGTTCTTTATAAAGAGCAAAAAGTACAGCGTCCGCTATTCTATGCGGTCATTGATGAAGTTGACTCCATTTTAATTGATGAAGCACGTACACCGCTCATTATCTCTGGTACAGCGCAAAAGTCAACGGCACTTTATATTCAGGCTAATGCCTTTGTTCGTACGTTGAAAAAAGAAGAAGATTACACATATGATGAAAAAACAAAAGGGGTTCAGCTGACAGAAGAAGGAATGACAAAAGCTGAGCGTGCCTTTGGCATTGAGAACCTTTTTGACATCACACATGTCACACTGAATCATCATATTACTCAAGCTCTAAAGGCTCATTCAAGCATGCATCTTGATGTGGATTACGTCGTTCAAGAAGGCGAAATTGTGATCGTTGACCAATTTACGGGCCGTTTAATGAAGGGCCGCCGTTATAGTGACGGTCTGCACCAAGCAATTGAAGCAAAAGAAGGCCTTGATATTCAAAATGAAAGCATGACGCTTGCAACCATCACATTCCAGAACTACTTCCGTATGTATGAAAAGCTGGCTGGGATGACAGGTACAGCGAAAACTGAGGAAGAAGAATTCCGCAATATTTACAATATGTATGTCGTTGTGATTCCGACGAACCGTCCAATTGCCCGTGATGATCGTGCAGACTTAATTTATTCATCTACGGATGGGAAATTCCGTGCCGTTGTTGAGGATATTGCCGAGCGTCATAAAAATGGGCAGCCGGTTCTTGTTGGTACGGTTGCGATTGAAACGTCAGAAATCATTTCTAAATATCTAACCAAAAAAGGCGTGCAGCACAATGTCCTGAACGCAAAGAACCATGGACGTGAAGCAGAGATTATCCTGGATGCTGGTAAAAAGGGCAGTGTTACGATTGCGACAAACATGGCCGGTCGTGGTACGGATATCAAGCTTGGTGAAGGGGTCAAAGAATTAGGCGGACTAGCTGTCATTGGTACGGAACGACATGAGAGCAGACGGATCGATAATCAGCTGCGTGGACGTTCTGGTCGTCAAGGGGATCCAGGGATTACCCAATTCTATCTTTCAATGGAAGATGAATTAATGCGCCGTTTCGGTTCAGATAATATGAAATCGATGATGGAGCGTCTTGGTATGGACGATACTCAGCCGATTCAGAGTAAAATGGTCTCAAAAGCCGTTGAATCTGCCCAGAAACGAGTTGAGGGCAATAACTTTGATGCGCGTAAACAGCTTCTTTCCTATGACGATGTTCTACGCCAGCAGCGTGAAATTCTCTATGGACAGCGTAATGAGGTTTTAGAATCAGAAAACCTTCGTGAAATTGTTGAGAAAATGCTCATGACTTCGATTGAACGTAATGTATATGCTTTTGCACCAGCAAATGGGGATGAGGAAGATTGGAATCTCCCTGGCCTGATCGATTATGTGAACGGAAACCTTTTACACGAGGGAGATATCACTGTGGATATGCTCAAGGGTAAGGATACTGATGAAATCGTTGAAGCCATTTTTGCTAAGGTAAAAGAACGCTACGATGAAAAAGAAGAGTATCTGCAGCCTGAGCAAATGCGTGAATTTGAAAAGGTAATCGTTCTTCGTGCGGTTGATATGAAATGGATTGACCATATCGATGCAATGGATCAGCTTCGTCAAGGCATCCATCTTCGTGCATATGGCCAGATTAACCCACTTCAAGAGTATCAGCAGGAAGGCTTCGCAATGTTTGAAAATATGATTGCGGCAGTCGAAGAAGATGTTGCGAAATACATCATGAAGGCAGAAATCCGCAATAATCTTGAACGTCAAGAAGTTGCAAAAGGACAAGCGGTCAATCCAAAGGAAGACGGGGAAAAGGTCAAGAAAAAACCTGTCACTAAGCAGCTTGACGTTGGTCGCAACGATCCGTGTATTTGCGGAAGCGGCAAAAAGTATAAAAACTGCTGTGGGATTTGATTTCTAAGTGATATTTCCAAAAGAATGCCGGCAAGCCGTATTAGACAGCTTGCCGGAGTTCTTTTTTCTTTTCATATGTGATTTTATTGAATAGAGCAGTATAATAATCATACGGCAAAAACATAACACAAAATAATCTAAGAGGTGACAGAATGGAATTAGCAGATATTCGCAATGAACTAGAAAAGATGGCCAAAAGATTAGAAGACTTTAGGGGGTCTCTTTGACTTAGAGAACAAAGAGGCACGGATCGCTGAACTTGATGATACTATGCTTCAGCCAGGCTTTTGGGATGACCAGCAGCAAGCACAAGTTGTTATTGGTGAGCTTAATGGACTGAAAGACCAAGTTCATGAATTATATGATTTAAATGAAACGTTTGAAAACCTTGAATTAACGTATGAGCTTGTGAAGGAAGAAGAGGATCAAGAGCTTCAAGCCGAACTTGAGAGCGAATTAAAGGATCTGGCTAAGCGTCTAAACGACTTTGAACTTCAGCTTCTATTAAGTGAGCCTTATGATAAAAATAATGCGATTCTTGAGCTTCATCCGGGTGCGGGCGGAACGGAATCACAGGACTGGGGTTCCTTGCTTCTTCGTATGTATACACGCTGGGCAGAGAAAAAAGGCTTCAAAGTAGAAACACTTGATTATCTTCCAGGGGACGAAGCGGGAATAAAAAGTGTCACGCTCGGAATAAAGGGACATAATGCATATGGCTATTTGAAAGCGGAAAAAGGTGTACACCGCCTTGTGCGAATTTCTCCATTTGATTCTTCAGGCCGCCGTCATACTTCATTCGTGTCATGTGATGTCATGCCTGAATTTAATGACGAGATCGCCATCGATATTCGAACAGAAGATCTGAAAGTAGATACGTATCGTGCGAGTGGTGCAGGTGGGCAGCATATTAATACAACAGATTCTGCTGTCAGGATCACCCATACTCCAACAGGGGTTGTTGTAACTTGCCAAACAGAGCGTTCCCAAATCAAGAACCGTGATCGTGCAATGAAAATGCTCCAAGCAAAGCTTTATCAACGGAAAATTGAAGAGCAGGAGCAGCAATTAGCAGAAATCCGCGGCGAACAAAAGGAAATCGGCTGGGGCAGTCAAATTCGTTCTTACGTTTTCCATCCTTATTCCATGGTGAAGGATCACCGGACAAATACAGAAAGTGGAAACACGCAAGCTGTGATGGACGGGGAGATTGATCTATTTATTGATGCATACCTTCGTTCGAAGTTGAGCGAGTAGTGGAAGACGATTTTATTTAACAAAGCCTTTGCCCGTTTTAGATGGGGCAAAGGCTTTTTAAAATTGGAATAATTGGAATTTGTCTAAAGATGTGGTGGAGTATTATCTAGACGAGGATTCTTTTCTTTAGTTGGTTGATTTCAGTATCGTGAACTCCGCTTTTTTCACTGAGGTGTTTAATATCAATTTTCGTCCCTGTTAACTCATTTGATATTACACGGAAGGTTTCCTCATGCTGGTCTAACTTTGATTCAATCTGCTTAAAATGGCTTCTAAACTCTGTAGCATTATTATTAACTGTTTCTTCAAGCCTATGAAGACCCTCTTCCACATTGCCAAGTCGCTCTTTAACATTGCTTAACTCAGTTTCCACATTGCCAAGTCGCCCTTTAACATTGCCTAACTCAGTTTCCACATTTCCTAACCGACCTTCAATACTATCTAACCTTGAATCAATTGCATCAAAACGCTTCGAATGTCCTTGTACTTGCTCCAAAATTTCATACAGAATCTTTTCCATTCTCCTCACCTCCTTTTTCGACATTATACCACAGAAAGATATTCCTCATTCTAGAATTCATCTATTTGTAAATAGTTCATGGCAAAATTCCACAACCTACAGATATATTATATGAATCGAAACTTTTACCCCTTTAACACAGCACATGATTGGCATTTACACATGAAAAACTCCGTGATATACTCACTGTCGGTATCTGTCGAAAAAATATTCGAAACATTATAGAAACACATAAATGACTAGTAAAAGGTTATGGATAAATATCCAGCATAAAGGAGAAGGGCTATGCAAAAGAAGAAACGGAATGCTGCGGGTCAGACAAAGACTGGAATAGTGAAGGAGTATATCTATGTTCTGATTGGTGCGGCGATTGTGGCAATTACTTTTAATGTGTTTTTGCTCCCTAACCGGATTGCCTCCGGTGGAGTAAGCGGAATTAGTACGATTTTGGATGCGGTTGTAGGCTGGGAGCCTGCGTATGTGCAATGGGCTTTTAATATTCCGCTCTTTATTGCAGGCGTTGTTTTGCTTGGTAAGCATTTTGGGGCAAAAACGCTCGCGGGCACGATTTTTTTGCCACTTGTCGTATTTATCACAAAGGATCTTGAACCATGGACCAATGATCCGTTGCTTGCCTCGTTATTTGGTGGGATTGGAGTAGGGCTTGGCCTAGGAGTCGTTTTCAGAGGAAATGCTTCAACTGGTGGGACAGATCTTGCAGCACAGATTATTAATAAGTACACAGGCTTGTCTTTAGGTACTTGTGTGGCAATCATAGATGGGCTAATTGTTCTCTCTGCAGCAATTGTGTTTGATATCGAAAAAGGGCTTTACGCTTTGCTTGCATTGTATGTTACAAGCAAAACGATTGATCTTGTTCAGGTTGGATTGGGTCGAACGAAAATGACGATGATCATTACGGAAAAACAAAGTGAAGTTCGTGAAGGAATTTTGAATAAAATTGATAGAGGTGTGACAAAACTAACAGCATACGGTGGTTATACTGATAATGAGCGCCCAGTTCTCATGTGTGTCGTTGATCAAACGGAGTTCACAAAATTGAAACAATTGGTCAAAAGCATTGATCCGACTGCATTTATCATTGTTACCGATGCATCTGAGGTACTTGGAGAGGGTTTCAATCGCGTTTAATATTGGTATAATATAGCTGTAGTATGTAATATTACCAGAGGGGGATTTTTAAGTGAAAAAGAAGCTTCTAGCATTACTTTTAGGATCTTCTCTTGTACTAGCTCTAGCTGCTTGTGGCGGCGGAGATGATGCAAAAGAGACGGATTCAGGTACAACAGGCGGAGAAACAACAGCAAGTGCTGGCGATGCCGAAAAGTTATTCAACCAAAAGTGTTCAAGCTGCCACGGCGGTAATCTTGAAGGAGGCGTAGGCCCAGCACTTGATAAAGCTGGTGCGACTCATTCTAAAGAAGATATCGAAACAATCATTGCTAATGGACAAGGTGCAATGCCTGCAGGCCTACTTAGTGGTGACGAAGCATCACAAGTTGCTGAATGGTTAGCAGCTAAAAAATAATAAATTACAAAGTATATACTACATGAAACGTTCTGTTTAGGCAGAGCGTTTTTTTTTGTAAAGGCAGATGCTCATGAATGCTATTTTTAGACAACTTTCCCCATTGAAAAGAAACTGTAATATTTTTTCAGGGTATTTTGACGAATGTTGATGGTATAATGGAAAATGGATAAAAGAAAAAGCACGATATTCAAAGGAATTTGCTAACTTTTATATATTTTTGTCTGGAAATTGTCGGTTTATGGCGAAATAAATACTTTTGAATGATAGATAATGCTAATTCGTGGGATGAGGCTACGAATTTAATATATATAAACACAATAGATATTGGGTGATAGAAATGATAGAAATGCAGGACGTATATAAGAAGTATCCAAATGGTGTCGTTGCTGCGAATGGAATCGATGTGCGGATCAAACCTGGAGAGTTTGTGTACGTTGTAGGTCCGAGTGGTGCTGGAAAGTCGACATTTATTAAAATGATGTATCGAGAAGAAAAGCCTTCAAGTGGGACAATCCTTATCAATGGAGTGAATCTTGCTAAATTAAAATCAAGCAAGGTGCCTCTGCTTAGACGTAATATCGGAGTTGTCTTTCAGGACTTCAAGCTGCTTCCAACATTAACAGTCTATGAGAATGTGGCCTTTGCACTTGAGGTAACAGAAGAACAGCCGAAATATATTAAAAAGCAGGTAATGGAAACACTGGATCTTGTTAATTTGAAACATAAAGCACGGATGCTGCCAACGGAGCTATCTGGAGGAGAGCAGCAGCGTGTTTCTATTGCCAGATCCATCGTGAATGCGCCGAAAGTTGTTATTGCAGATGAACCAACAGGAAACCTTGATCCTGATACATCTTGGGAAATCATGAACATCTTTGATGAAATTAATACTAGAGGTACAACTGTTGTTATGGCAACGCATAATAAAGATATCGTTAATAAAATTAAGCACCGCGTCATCGCAATTGAAGGTGGCAAAATAGTCCGTGACGAGCAAAGGGGTGATTATGGCTATGAAAGCTAGAACCTTACGCCGTCATTTTAAGGAAAGTTTAAAAAGTCTTGCAAGAAATGGCTGGATGACCTTTGCTTCAGCCAGTGCCGTTACTGTGACACTTATTTTAGTGGGTGTATTTTTCGTCATTATGATGAATCTCAATAAAGTGGCAACCACTATTGAACAGGAAGTTGAAATCCGTGTTCATATTGATGTTGCTGCGAATGAGCAGGATCAGAAGGTCCTGGAACAAAAGATTAAAAGCCTTCCTGAGGTCAAAACGGTCCGCTATTCACCAAAGGATGAGGAGCTTGATAACCTCATTGACAGTTTTGGCGAAGAAGGGGAAGCCTATAAATTATTTGAGCAGGATAATCCTTTAAATGATGTATTAGTCGTAAAAACGAAAGATCCAGAAGATGTAATGAAGGTAGCTGAAAAGCTTGAAAAGATGGAGTATGCTGCCAAAGTTAAATACGGTCAGGGAGAAGTGGAAAAGCTGTTCTCCTTTATTAATGGCGCCAGGAATGTGGGGCTAGTCTTGATCGTAGGTCTATTGTTTACGGCTATGTTCTTAATCTCAAATACAATTAAAATAACGATTGTTTCCAGAAGAAGAGAAATTGAAATTATGAGATTAGTAGGCGCAACGAATGGATTTATCAGATGGCCATTCTTCCTTGAAGGTCTATGGCTTGGGATCCTTGGAGCAGTCCTCCCAATTGTGCTAATTGCTGTGTCTTATCACTATGTATATGACTTCATAGCACCGAGGCTTCAAGGCAACTTTATGGAGATTCTAGCATTTAATCCATTTGTCTACCAAGTCTCCGGCTTGCTACTCCTCATGGGTGCATTAATTGGAATTTGGGGAAGTATGATGTCTGTACGTAAATTTCTTAAAGTATAAATCTGTAAGAGACTGTCCCATAAGTCGACTTTTAGACTAGGGGACAGTCTCTTTTCTATGTGAAAAATAAATGGCCGGTCTGATTGTGAGCAGATAAAAAGTAGAATGCTCGATAAATTTCTCTTTCACTATCATATGTACGTAAAAATAAGCTACTCAAGCTTACCCCAACTAAAAATCCCTCATAACTCGTCCATTTTTATCATATAGTGAATTAGCATCCCTAAAAAGGTTAATTAAATCAAGTGTAGAACTATAAAAAGATGAATAGCACGTAGGAAAGGGAGATGGGGATGAGAAGAAAATGGGTTGCGCTGTTAATGACAGGATCTCTCCTGACTGGAGCGGGCGGGACATATGCGGGTATGCAATGGGTCAATACAAATGCCCCTAAAGTAAGCATCGAAAACCAACCTGCCTACACAGAAGATGAAACGCCGATTTCGCCAAGCAGCGAAGATTTGGAAAAGGTAGAAAAGGCTTATCGTTTAATATTAAATAGCTATGTCAAAAAGGTTGGAGAAGAACAGCTTGTAGAGGGGGCTATTCAAGGCATGCTTTCTACTCTTTCAGATCCATATTCCGTTTATATGAATAAGGAAACGGCTCAACAATTCAATGAAGCATTGGAGTCCTCTTTCGAAGGGATCGGTGCTGAAGTGAGCATGGAGGATGGAAAGATCATCATTGTTTCTCCGTTTAAAGACTCTCCAGCTGAAAAGGCAGGCTTAAAATCTAGGGATCAAATTACTAAGATTGATGGTGAAACGGTTGAAGGACTAGACTTGGTTGAAGCCACATTAAAAATAAGAGGAGAGAAGGGCACAAAGGTACAATTAGAAATTGCTCGTCAAGGAATGACTAAACCTCTTACTGTTGATGTGAAACGGGATGAAATCCCCCAAATTACTGTAAATTCTGATTTGAAAAGACAAGATGGGAAAGCGATTGGCTATCTTGAAATTACCTCTTTTTCAGAAGATACTGCTGATGAATTCGAAGAAAATCTAAAAGCTTTAGAGAAAAAAGGAATAGAAGGATTAGTAATTGATGTTCGTGGAAACCCAGGAGGATATCTTGACGCCGTTCAAGATATTTTAAAGGGGCTTGTGACTAACGAAAAACCATTTGTTCAAATTGAAAAACGAGATGGAAAAAAGAAAAGACTATTCTCTAGTCTAACAGAGACAAAAAAATACCCAATCGCTGTACTTGTCGATAAAGGCAGCGCTTCTGCATCAGAAATTTTGGCAGGTGCGTTAAAGGAAGCGGAAGGGTATACGCTTATCGGGGAAACCACTTTTGGAAAAGGAACGGTTCAACAGCCTGTTCCAATGGGTGATGGAAGCAATATTAAGCTGACGTTATTTAAATGGCTGACTCCAGACGGGAATTGGATTCATGATAAAGGGATTGAGCCGACACTTGAAGTAAAGCAGCCTGCGATTTTCAACACACATCCACTGCAATTGAAAGAGGCTCTAGAGAAGGATATGAATAATGAACAGGTAAAAAATGCGCAGGAGATGCTTGAGGGTCTTGGATATTCACCAGGCCGGAAAGACGGTTATTTCAGTGATTTAACGATGATCGCTGTAAGGGCCTTCCAGCAGCAAAATGATTTAGAGGCAAGCGGGATCATCGACCAAACGACAGCCTCTGCATTAGAGCAAGCAGTTCGAGAAGAATTGAAAAAGGAAGAAAATGATATTCAACTGCAAACCGCATTAAGGTTTTTAGCACGCTAACCCAACTATAACTGCATTATCAGTAGCAAGGAGAGCCTATTCTCCTTGCTATTTTGAGTGTAAAAAATAAATGGTCGGTCTGATTCATTGAACAAGCCTTTATGTACGAAGTAAAACCCGTGCAGTTGAAATGAGGCAGACCGACATTTACATATTTGGTTGTGAGCAGTTGCTCATGAATACTTTTAATTTCAAAAATATTGCAATAGGTTTTGTGTGGACATTTTGGTAGAATAAGAGTAATAGATAATCGAAATGGCACATTCTTTCTTACAGGAAATTATAATAGAGGTTGGTGGATAGGGTGGTTCAAGACTGGCTAATTGAATTATTAAAAGGAACGGGAAAATTATTTCTTCACCCTGTTTTTTATTATCTCTTCTTTATTGCTGCACTCTTGGGGGTTTCCCGTGTAAAAAGGGAACGAAGTGATTTTCATGTTCGAGCAGCGAATGCTTATTTTGAACTGCGGCAGCTTTTTCCACTTGGTTTATTGATTGGGCTTGGATTGTCCTTGGTTTCTATTGCAGCAGGGCTTGTTATTCCAATAGAAACCATTCTATTTACTGCTGTGTTAACCATTTTATTCAGTTTCACAACAAAGATACGCTGGATGGCTCCGGTGTATACATTAGGCTTTGCCTTTTTTGCGACCATTTTTGCAATGGAACAAAAATGGCCATTGCCAACATTCCTAAAAACAACTCACGAAATGGATACATCTATTTTTCCATCCATTGCCGTTCTGCTTGCGCTTCTGCTAATTGGGGAAGGGATACTTATTTTCAGAAACAGCTGGCAGGGCAGTTCTCCTAAGCTGATTAAGAGTAAGCGGGGACAAAGCGTTGGTGTACACGAAGTGAAGCGGCTTTGGATGGTGCCGATATTTCTAGTTATTCCAGGTGAGGCTTTGCAAAGCCCGTTTGAGTGGTGGCCTGTATTCTCAGTTGCGGGGCATACCTATTCAATTATTCTCGTTCCCTTTGCTATCGGCTTTTACCAGCAAATCCAAGGAAATCTACCAATAGAAGCAGCAAAGGCTGTTGGGAAAAGAGTCCTTTGGCTCGGTATCTTCGTGCTTCTCTTGTCTATTTCTGGTTATTGGTCTCCGCTAGCCTCCATTGCGGTTGTCACAATCGCCATTATTGGCAGGGAGCTGATCACATTAAGGCAAAGAATGACAGACGAGAATCTTCCCTTCTATTTTTCAAAAAGAAATCATGGCGTCATGATACTGGGCATTATTCCTGGATCACCAGCTAACCATATGTCATTAAAGGTTGGAGAGCTCATCACGAAAGTAAACGGGGTACATGTCCATGACAAAAAGGGCTTCTATGAGTCCCTTTTGAAAAATCGTGCCCATTGTAAACTGGAGGTTCTTGATACAAATGGACAAATCCGCTTTGCCCAAAGAGCTTTATACGAAGGGGATCATCATGAACTTGGCATCCTTTTTGTGCAGGATGAGCGAAGCAAAGGCAGTGAAGCGGTTTGATGTGAATTTTTCATAGATATGAGGAATCTGTTACTAATTCTATGGAATGGATATTTCATATATAAAATTTTCTTAAAGAGCATGTTTTAATCAATTTTTTTTCAAAACATGCTCTTTAGAGTGGTGAAATATAACTATTGTTATTACATTAAGGAGTAGGTGAGTTAATGGCCAAGTTTTATGCAGTAAAAAGGGGAAGAAAAGAAGGTATATACACTTCATGGAATGAATGCAAAGAACAAGTTAATGGTTTCCCCAATGCATTATATAAATCATTTCCTACATACGAAGAAGCTGAAAGTTTTATAGGTGGGAAGGGCACAGGTGGTTCTTTAGAAGAAACAGAAGAAGGACAAATATCGGAATTAACTGCATATATAGACGGTAGTTATGATGACAGAAAAAAACTGTATAGTTATGCAGGAATTGTATTTTTGAAGAATGGAGAAAGACTAGAGTTTTCACATGCTGATTCTAATTCTTCTCTTATAGCTTTAAGAAATGTTGCAGGTGAAATTAAAGCAGCAATGCACGTTATTGACTTGGCTTTAAAAAATGAAGCTAAATCTATTGATATCTATTATGATTATGTAGGAATTGAGAACTGGGCAAATAAAAGTTGGAAGGCAAAAAACCCCTTTACCCAAAATTATGTAGAATACATCGAATCTGTTAAATCAAATATTGATATCTATTTTAAAAAGGTAAAGTCACATTCTGGAAATAAATTTAATGATGAAGTAGATATATTAGCAAAAAGAGCGATAGAAGATTATGAAATAACAAGTAAAACTACAATATCTTTAAATAAAGAATATAACGAAATGCTTGATGGTTTAAATGCTACTAAAAAATCAGTGAATTTGAATCTTATGATTAATAATGAAATATATGATAGTGATAGAATCTATAGGATTTTTAAGGAGAAGTGGAAATCTAAAGGCAGTAAGTTGAAAGATATTATAGAATTTAAGACTCTTTTGGATATAGAAGAGAGACAAGTTCTTTTTAAAGTCAATACAGGTAGTAATGAAGAAGTTATTAAGTTCGATTTAAAGGAGTTTAGAGAGAATGGCTAAGGGTTTATATATAGATAGGGAGCAATTAGAGGGAGTAATAAAAGCTAATAGTAATTTAAAGCAAATAGAATTAAAAAATCAAGCACAAGGATTTAATAGGTATTATGTAGAAAAAGAGGGTAAAGAATTTTACTTGGACGTATTCTATACGAAAAAAGGAAGAACTACAGTTTTAGCTAATTGTGAAAATGGTAAAGAACTAGAACAAGCTATTATTAATAGTATTGAGTATAAAGAAGTTAAAAGTGGTAGTTTTTCTGCTAAAATGTCTGAGGTTTTTTTTGAATACTTGATTAAGTTTTTGAAAGAGTTACCTAGTGTTTCTGTTTCAGATCCTGAAGACAAAGGGGTTAATGGTACTATATATAGGGTTACAACAAACTTTGGGGATTCTGTTACTTTGACATATTTTAAAACAACTAGTAGAATGTTATATCAAGGACTTTTAATGAAGCTCTATTCAATAATTAAAACATATTTATTAACATTAAATAATACAATTACAGAAACAGAACTTGGAGAGCAAGCGCTTGAAGATAAAGTTCAGCAACATATAAAAATGTATTTCCCAAGAGGTTGGAGCTATTTAGAGCCTACTATTCAAGGGTTTATTAAGGATAGTTTTAACTTAGTTGAGGTCAACACAAAACTTAGTGATTATGCTGCATGGGTTATGCCTGTTATGAGGGTCCTAGAGTATAGAATTAAGAAGATTTGTTTAGACTATAATGTAATAATTGATGATACAAAAGGATTTAGATATTTCACAAATAATATAAATCAAAATGCTACAGATTGGATTTTTTCTATAGATTTCACAAATGATACGGTAACTGGAGTTAATTCGAATATCAGCAGTATGTCACAAGATGCCAAGGATACGATTGTAGAATGTTATGACTTTTTACGTAAAAACCGTCATGAAATGTTTCATGCTACTCAGATTTTGTCCGGTATGAAATTGGTTGAGAAAAGGGAAGATGCTTTACAATTAATTATTGAGGCAAGTGAAAAAATAGAGAAGTCATTAGTATACAATCTGCAAATAAATTAAGGGGTGACTGACGTATGAAAAGATATCACATTTTAGATTTAAAGAGTGACGCGCGTAAAGTGGTAGTAGCTACTTCATACGTCAGTCCTCTTCCTCAAATATATGCTATTGCAAATGAATTAAAGTCTATTGGTTATAAAGGCGAAGTTATATTTGATCTAGTATTATCGAATGGTTTTTCAAGCAATAGGTTATTAAAAACAAATTTTGATGGTGAACAACTCAATATTGGAAAAATAGAAGTTCTAGCCACTTTGAAAAGCAGCATACTTGATGAGCTATATGTATTCTTTTATCAAAACCCTCAGTATGTGCGAGCTAGTAGTTTGTCTGAACCCCAGAAATATGTTTTATTAAATAAGACTTTAGTCGGGGAAATAACAGGAATCACTTGTTGCTAAGGAGTCGAGGAAATTCACGACTTTTTTTCTAATTTAACAAGTATCTCAAAAGATTTGGTAATTATGGAGAGAAATAAAGTGAAAAATATCAAGTAATAATCCATTACATGGTTTTTTTGAAATATAACATGTGATATTTCCTACCCCTAAAATTTTAAAAAGTTGTTGACTTTCTAATTTTTAGAATGTAAAGTAAACATCAAGTTAAACAAATCGAATATGTAAGATACTTCTTATCAAGAGAGGTCGAGGGACTGGCCCTATGACACCTCGGCAACGGACTATATAGTACCGTGCCAAATCCAGCAAGCATGTCTTGATAGATAAGGAGAGGACTAGTGTTGAATAATTATGCCCTCTTCTTTTTCAAGAAGAGGGTTTTTGTTTTTCCAGCATATAAAAAGGCTGGAAAAGTAAATATTTTTACCCCTTAAGCATAGTTTTCATATAGGAATAATAAAAATAAAACTAAATCAATCATTCTTATCGAGAGAGGCAGAGGGACTGGCCCGATGAAGCCTCGGCAGCGGATTCCACAAGGAATCTGTGCCAAATCCAGCAAGCGGATAGCTTGAGAGATAAGAAGAGAATCATTGCTTATAAAAGCATGCCCTCTTCTTGTTTTCAGGAAGAGGGCTTTTTATTTTACCGAAAGGAGAGAGTAAAATGATTGAATTTCAAAACATAAAAAAAGTATATAAAAGCGGGGGACAGGAGGTTGCCGCGCTAAATGGAATTGATTTGACCATTAACGAAGGAGAGATCTTTGGAGTTATCGGGTTTAGTGGAGCAGGGAAAAGTTCATTAATACGCTGTGTTAATTGGCTGGAGCAGCCAACATCAGGCCGCGTCATTGTGGATGGATACGATCTTACTACCTTATCAGCAAAGGAAATTCGTAAGGTAAAAAGAAATATAGGGATGGTTTTTCAGCATTTCAATCTACTAAATTCGAAAACTGTGTTTGCTAACGTGGCCATGCCGCTCGTTTTAGCGAAGGTACCGAAGGAAGAGGTGAAGAAACGGGTTAATGAGCTATTAGAATTTGTCGGTCTGTCAGATAAGGCGAATAATTATCCTGACCAGTTATCCGGGGGGCAAAAGCAGCGGATCGGCATTGCACGAGCACTTGCAACACAGCCATCCATACTCTTATGTGATGAGGCAACTTCAGCTCTTGATCCGCAGACAACAAGTTCGATCTTAGCTCTTTTGCGAAAAATCAATCAGGAATACAATATAACGATTCTCATCATTACCCATGAAATGGCAGTCATTAGAGAAATTTGTGATCGGGTGGCAGTCATTGAAGCAGGAAAAATTATTGAGGAAGGTACGGTTTTCAATGTGTTCTCTTCACCGAAAACAGAGACAGCGAGGAATTTCGTCAGCTCTGTTATGAATGACCAGATTCCAGATTCAATTAAAGAAATTGTCGAGAAAAACGAGGGGCTGCAAAAAGTATTCCGCATCAACTTTATCGGCAAATCAGCCGGACAGCCGCTGCTCTCGCAATTGGCAAAGAAATTCGATATTCATATCAATGTTCTTTTTGGAAATATTACAGAGCTTCAAGGAACGCCTTTCGGGAACTTAATTGTTGAGTTTCAAGGAACGGATAGTGAGATCAGCCGGGCCTTAATGTATATCAGCCAAGAAAAAGTAACGATAAAGGAAGTGAAAGCACATGCTAGTTAATTCAGACAAAATCATCGAGGCACTCGTAGAAACGATTCAAATGGTTGCCTTCTCTCTTTTATTCTCAGCCGTTCTGGGGCTGCCCCTTGGGATTCTGCTTGTCGTCACAAGAAAGGGACATTTACTAGAAAATCTGCCAGTTTTCAATGTGATCAACGGAATTATTAATATATTTCGCTCGGTCCCATTCATTATCTTAATGGTCGCGATCATCCCGGTTACAAGGCTAATCGTAGGCACATCAATTGGTACAGCCGCTGCAGTCGTCCCGCTTGTATTTTATGCAGGGCCTTATATTGCCAGATTAATAGAGAATTCTCTGCTTGAAGTCGAACCGGGCGTTCTTGAAGCAGCACAAGCGATGGGCGCAACACCAGCACAAATCATTTTCAAATTTCTCATTCCAGAAGCGCTAAGCTCATTAGTATTAGCCTTCACGATTGCCACAATCGGTTTGGTTGGTGCCTCTGCTATGGCGGGTGCTGTTGGAGGCGGTGGGCTAGGTGATCTGGCCATTACATATGGCTATCAGCGTTTTGACACCATGGTCATGTTAATTACAGTAGGAATCTTAGTTGTAATGGTTCAAGGTCTACAAACTTTTGGAAATATCTTATCAAAACAAATTAGAAGACGATAATCAGGAGGAAAACACACATGAAAAAATTAGTATTAACGCTCATTATTCTTACATTGGCTATTTTTAGTGTTGCATGCTCAAGTGAAACAAGTGGAAGTGAAAAAGTGAAGGTAAAGGTTGGGGTAAGCGGATCAGATAATCGCATTTGGGACTTCGTTGCGGAAAAGGCAGCGAAAGAAGGCATTGAAGTAGAAATTATAAGTTTCTCAGATTATGTTCAGCCGAATATTGCCCTAGCAGAAGGCGAATTAGATGCCAATGCCTTTCAAACAGTTGCTTACTTTGACTCTTTTATTAAAGAACATAATTTAGATTTAGTGCCAATTGCTACAACTGTTCTTGCCCCTATGGGATTGTACTCAGATAAATATAAGTCTGTTGACGAAATCCCAGAGGGTGGAAAAATTGCGGTGCCGAATGATGCATCAAATATGGGGAGAGCCCTATTGCTCCTAGAAGAAGCGGGTCTGATTACTTTAACAGAAGACTATGATGGCAATGGATCTTTAGATAAAATCGTCGAAAACCCAAAAAATCTTGAAATAATCGAAATGGTTGCGGCTCAAACACCGCGTGTTCTTCCAGATGTAGCCGCTTCGATTATCAATAACGGAATTGCGGTTGATGCTGGTTTCACACCAACGAAGGATTCGATTTACCATGAGAGTGCAACAGCTACTCCATATGTCAATATTATTGCCACACGAACAGAAGACAAGGATAACAAAAACTTAAAGAGACTTGCAGAGCTTTATCAAGAGGATGATGTAGCCGAATTTATTGAAAAAGAATACAAAGGAAACTCTATTCCAACATTTATTCCGTTAAGTGATATTGGCTGGTAATCTTTTCTGCAAAATCTCATGAATGAAAAATACTTGCAAAGTAGGTTGATTGGAGCGGAAAGCGAGTGCCTGCAGCGGAAATCAACCTCTACCCATACTAAGTTTAAATTAGCAATAATATTTGCGAAAACAGCTTAATAAAAAAACCATTCTAGGAGGAAATAAACAATGACTACCCCATTAAAAACAATTGATGAGTTAAAAGAAGCAATTATTCAGAATGTAGAAAGCAATAGAGACCGTTATCTTTCAACGAGCCATCAAATTCATTCAAATCCGGAAATAGGTAATGAAGAGTTTTTCGCCTCTGGCCTGCTGATTGATACTCTAGAGAAAGAAGGATTTGAAGTTGAAAGGGAAGTGGCTGGTCATCTTACATCGTTCCTTGCTCGTAAAAAATCCTTCTTAGAAGGGCCAACCATCGCCTTCTTGGCTGAATATGATGCACTGCCAGGAATTGGTCATGCATGCGGCCATAATATTATCGGAACAACGAGTGTTGGAGCGGCGATTGCTTTAAGCAAAGCTTTAGATGAAACAGGCGGTGAGGTTGTCGTATTAGGGACTCCTGCTGAAGAGGGTGGACCGAATGGAAGTGCAAAAGGAAGTTTCGTCAAGCATGGGCTTTTAGAAGGAATAGATGCAGCGCTTATGGTGCACCCATCTAATCAAACAAGACTGACTAGCACATCTTTAGCTGTTGATCCGCTTGATTTTGAGTTCATTGGGAAGCCGGCACATGCCGCAGCTGCTCCACATGAAGGAATCAATGCACTAGATGCGGTTATCCAGCTTTTTAATGGAATCAATGCTTTAAGACAGCAGTTAAAGGATGACGTCCGTATCCATGGCATTATTACACACGGTGGAGATGCCCCGAACATTATTCCAGAATATGCGAAAGCAAGATTCTTCATCCGTGCTGCAACAAGAGCACATTTAGATGAAGTAACTCGAAAGGTAAAGGCGGTAGCAGAAGGAGCCGCATTAGCAACAGGTGCTAAGCTAAATATCATTGCCTTCCAAAATGAAGTCGATAATCTTCTATTAAATAGGAAGTTTGATGAAGTATTTCATACCATTATCGAAGAACTAGGAGAAACCGTTGTTTTAGACGATAAGGATGGCATTGGTTCGACTGATGCCGGAAATATCAGCCAGGTAGTACCGACCATTCATCCATATATTAAAATTGGCTCTGATGATCTCGTTGGCCATACGGTTCCTTTTAGAGAAGCAGCTGCATCTGCAAAGGGAGATGAAGCCTTAATTACTGGAGCGAAGGCATTAGCATTAACTGGTCTAGAGTTAATTATAAACTCCGAGCGATTGGCAGCAATTAAAGAAGAATTCCAAGAGAGAAAAGCTGCGGAAAGTAAATAGAGACATTTGAGCAGTCTCATAGCACAGGTCTATGGGACAGAATCACTGAAAAAGAGAATGAAGTTGTCTCATAGCTGATGCTTATGAGAAAGAATCCCCGAGAAAGCTAGAGGAACAGTCTCATAGAAAGGTTCTATGAGACAAATCTTCGAAAAAGCCGAAGGAGAAGTCCCATAGAAATGCTCTATGAGACAAATCTTCGAAAAAGCTGAAGGAGAAGTCCCATAGAAATGCTCTATGAGACAATCTTTGAAAAAGCTGAAGGAGAAAGTCCCATAAAAGAGTTCAATGAGACAAAATCTCCAAAAAAGCTTAAAGGCTGTCACATAGAAGAAATCTATATGATAAAATCTCCAAATATAAGCTCAAATGTGAGGCTGACTCAAAAAGCTCGTTTTTTTAACGGTTCTTGAGTCAGCCTCGTTTTTAGAATAGTTACTTTCGCATCTGTTCTTGTGCCATACGTACAAGCTCTTTCACCATATTGCCGCCAATCTCGCCGCCGACTTTTCCTGCTTCTTCTGAGGTTAAGCTGCCATTATAACCTTTATGGAGAGGAACACCGACTTCATTTGCCACCTCATATTTCACATCATCAGGATTTTCTTGATCGATCTCGTATCCTTTATTTTTCATGACTTGATTTTTCAACTGATCCAATGCTCCTCGTGATTCTGGAACGAGCGGGCGTCGTTTTCTTCTAGCCATCTTTAAGCCTCCCTAAAATGGTTATATGATTATCATGTGGGGACAAGCATGGAATCATTCGCTTAAAGCGGGTGGTGTATGTTACCAAAATACGCTATTCTATTGATAGGTGAAATTAGTAAAAGAAGGTGTAATAAGTGGGATTGAAATTTTTATCGGCCTTGCTGATTCCAGGTTTGCTTGTGGTGCTGTTTACAAGAGTGGCTTATAATCATGTGATTGGTCTTGTCCTGACAGTAGCATTAATTGCAGCTTCTGTTTATAAAGGTTACACAGATTCTTTCTGGTTGATCGTAGTGGATGCCTTTTCGTTAACTGTGGGATTTTGGTATGCGCAAAAAATGAGAATGAGATTTCGTAAAAAATCATAATAAAGCCCTGTCGTCCAGTTTCGACAGGTTTTTTTATGGATTTTTCCAGGCGATAGCCATCATAAAAATTCAATCAAACGTTTGATTAACGATACTTTGACCAGATTCCTCTTAATAATGGATCATGCGATATAATTCGCGAGAAAAGAAAGGAGAATTTCTCGGGAAATTGTCGAGTGGAAATGATTGCAAAATGACGACTAACCCCAATGAAAAAATCTAATCAAACGTTTGATTAACAAAACTTCGACAATATTCTCCCTTCTTTGATAATAGCCAATCTAACATCACAACAAACAGAAAAATAAAACGAATATCCGTTCGTATATTGCTGGTTTGTTTTAACCGCTTTGTGGTAGAATGATTATATAGAATTGAAGTTAAATAATGACAAATCAGCCAGTATATCAATAGACAATTTCAAACATTTTCATAAACCGAGCTAGAGCTAATAGAGAATAGAATAATCGAACTGGAGGCATGTAAGTGAAGGATCAATTTAAACTCGTTTCAAAGTATTCGCCACAGGGTGATCAGCCAGAGGCAATTAGGCAAATTGTCGAGGGCATTCAATCTGGAAAACGCCATCAGACACTGTTAGGAGCAACTGGAACAGGAAAAACCTTTACCATTTCCAATGTAATAAAAGAAGTGAATCGTCCTACATTAATCATTGCTCATAATAAAACCCTTGCTGGTCAGCTATACAGTGAATTTAAAGAGTTCTTTCCAGATAATGCCGTTGAGTATTTTGTTAGCTATTATGATTACTTTCAGCCGGAAGCCTATGTTCCATCGACAGATACTTTCATAGAAAAGGATTCAAGTATTAATGATGAGATAGATAAGCTTCGCCACTCGGCAACATCTTCACTGTTTGAACGTAAGGATGTTGTTATTATTGCAAGTGTGTCATGTATTTATGGCTTGGGTTCTCCCGAGGAATACAGAGAACTTGTCTTATCTCTTCGCACAGGAATGGAAATTGAAAGAAATCAATTGCTGCGCAAACTAGTAGACATTCAATATGAACGCAATGATATGAACTTCCAGCGTGGGACTTTTCGTGTTCGTGGGGATGTCGTTGAAATTTTCCCAGCTTCTAAAGATGAACATTGTTTGCGGGTCGAATTTTTCGGAGATGAAATTGATCGTATCCGAGAAGTAGATGCATTGACTGGCGAAATTATTGGTGAACGTGATCATGTCGCTATTTTCCCAGCATCCCACTTCGTTACCCGTGAAGAAAAGATGCTTGTAGCTATTCAAAATATTGAGAAGGAATTAGAAGAACGATTAGCGGATTTGCGTGAAAATAACAAGCTGCTTGAAGCACAGCGCTTAGAACAGCGAACTCGTTATGATCTGGAAATGATGAGGGAAATGGGCTTTTGTTCAGGGATTGAGAACTATTCCAGACATTTGACATTAAGGCCCGCAGGCTCAACACCTTATACGCTGTTGGATTACTTCCCTAAGGATTTATTGATCGTCATTGATGAGTCCCATGTTACGCTTCCGCAAATACGCGGGATGTACAATGGGGACCAAGCACGGAAGTCCGTTCTTGTTGAACATGGGTTCCGTCTGCCTTCAGCATTGGATAATCGGCCACTGATGTTTCCAGAGTTTGAAAAGCATGTTAATCAAATTGTCTATGTATCTGCAACACCTGGTCCATATGAGCTTGAACATACACCAGTGATGATTGAGCAAATTATTCGACCGACTGGATTGCTTGACCCAACAATAGATGTCCGCCCAATTGAGGGACAAATTGATGATATGATTGGTGAAATCCAAGATCGAATTAAGCGGAATGAACGGGTATTAATTACCACGTTAACAAAGAAAATGTCCGAGGATCTAACCGATTATTTAAAGGAAATTGGCATTAAGGTGCAATATCTCCATTCTGAGGTAAAAACACTAGAGCGGATTGAAATTATCCGTGAACTCCGAATGGGGACCTATGATGTATTAGTTGGGATTAATCTTTTAAGAGAAGGGCTGGATATTCCTGAGGTCTCACTCGTTACCATACTAGATGCTGATAAGGAAGGTTTCCTTCGATCTGAACGTTCTTTGATTCAAACGATCGGTCGTGCGGCTCGGAATGCGAACGGGCAAGTTATTATGTATGCAAACCGAATAACTAATTCAATGGAATTAGCTATTAGCGAAACAAATCGGCGCCGAAAATTGCAGGAGGAGCATAACCGAAAGCATGGGATTACGCCACAAACGATTCAAAAGGAAATCCGAGATGTTATTCGTGCGACACATGCGGCTGAAGAGCAAGAAGAGTACAAGGCTTCCTCACAAATTGGCAAGCTGAATAAGAAAGAACGTGAAAAGCTGATTACGAGTATGGAAAAAGAAATGAAGGAAGCAGCAAAAGCACTCAATTTCGAACGGGCTGCTGAGCTGCGTGATTTACTATTAGAGTTGAAAGCGGAAGGATGACGTACGAATGGCGATGGATAAATTAATAGTTAAAGGCGCCAGAGCCCATAATTTAAAAAATATTGATGTCACAATTCCAAGGGATAAGCTTGTTGTGTTAACAGGGCTTTCTGGTTCAGGAAAGTCCTCGCTTGCCTTTGATACAATTTATGCAGAAGGACAGCGCAGATATGTGGAATCACTATCTGCTTATGCACGTCAGTTCCTCGGACAAATGGATAAACCTGATGTCGATGCAATCGAAGGTTTATCGCCAGCCATATCCATTGATCAAAAAACGACTAGCAGAAACCCTCGCTCCACAGTGGGGACGGTAACAGAAATTTACGATTACCTACGGTTACTGTATGCAAGAGTGGGCCGACCAACATGTCCGATTCATCATATTGAAATCTCATCGCAAACAATCGAGCAAATGGTTGACCGAATTCTTGAATACCCTGAACGAACAAAGCTTCAAATACTTTCACCGCTTGTATCTGGCAGAAAAGGGACCCATGTAAAGGTTCTAGAAGATGTCAAAAAGCAAGGGTTTGTTCGTGTGCGTATCGATGGAGAAATGTATGACCTTGGAGAAGAAGTAGCTCTTGAGAAAAATAAAAAGCACTCGATTGAAGTAGTCATTGACCGAATTGTTGTCAAGGAGGGAGTAGCTGCACGTCTTGCTGATTCCATTGAAACGGCATTAAAGCTTGGTGACGGAAAGGTGCTTATTGATGTGATCGGGCAGGAAGAGCTATTATTCAGCGAAAATCATGCTTGTCCACATTGTGATTTTTCTATTGGTGAACTTGAGCCACGGATGTTTTCCTTTAATAGCCCTTTCGGTGCTTGCCCTGGATGTGATGGACTGGGGTCTAAGCTTGAAGTGGATGTGGATCTAGTTGTGCCAGATCGGGATCTTTCATTAAAACAAAATGCAATCGCACCATGGGAGTCGATAAGTTCACAATATTATCCACAGCTTCTTGAGGCTGTCTGCACCCATTATGGAATTGACATGGATATCCCAGTTAAGGATATACCTGAACACCTTTTGGAGAAAATTCTATATGGTTCGAATGGTGAAAAGATATTCTTCCATTATGAAAATGACTTTGGTCAGGTAAGAGAAACAACAATTGAATTTGAGGGTGTCATTCGAAATGTAGAGCGCCGTTTCAAGGAAACAAGCTCGGATTATATTCGTGAGCAAATGGAAAAATATATGGCTCAGCAGGATTGCCCAACTTGTAAAGGGTATCGTTTGAAAAAGGAAACCCTGTCCGTTCTTATTTCAGGCCAGCATATTGGGAAAGTAACTGAATTGTCTATTGAAGAAGCACATCAATTTATTGAAAATCTTTCTTTAACGGAAAAAGAAATGAAAATAGCCAATTTAATTTTCCGTGAAATCAAAGAGAGGCTTGGCTTCTTAGTCAATGTTGGTCTTGATTATTTAACACTTAGCCGTGCAGCAGGAACACTTTCTGGAGGAGAAGCTCAGCGGATTCGATTGGCTACCCAGATTGGTTCCAGGTTAACAGGTGTCCTCTATATTTTAGACGAGCCTTCTATTGGATTGCATCAGCGTGATAATGACCGATTAATTGGCACGCTTAAAAATATGCGTGATATTGGAAATACGTTAATTGTCGTTGAGCATGATGAAGATACCATGCTTGCGGCCGATTATTTAATTGATATTGGTCCAGGAGCCGGAGTTCATGGTGGAGAAATTATTTCGGCAGGCACACCAGAAGAAGTAATGGCTGATGAGAATTCCTTAACTGGTCAGTATCTTGCAGGGAAGAAATACATCCCACTACCAGTTGAACGACGCAAACATGATGGGCGATTTATCGAAATTAAGGGGGCAAAGGAAAATAATTTAAAAAATGTGAATGTCAAATTTCCGCTTGGTACTTTTATTTCAGTTACAGGGGTATCGGGCTCAGGGAAAAGCACACTCATTAATGAAATTCTACATAAAGCATTAGCGCAAAAACTTTATCGAGCAAAGAGCAAGCCTGGTGAGCATAAGGAGATTAAGGGCATTGAACATCTGGAGAAGGTTATTGATATCGATCAGTCACCAATTGGAAGGACGCCTCGTTCCAACCCGGCAACCTACACAGGGGTATTCGATGATATTCGCGATGTTTTTTCAACTACAAATGAAGCTAAGGTCCGTGGATATAAAAAGGGGCGTTTCAGCTTTAATGTTAAAGGTGGACGATGTGAAGCATGCCGCGGGGATGGAATTATCAAAATAGAAATGCACTTCTTGCCAGATGTGTATGTGCCATGTGAGGTTTGTCATGGAAAGCGCTACAACAGGGAAACGCTTGAAGTGAAGTACAAGGGGAAAAATATTTCAGATATTCTTGATATGACGGTCGAAGATGCGGTTACATTCTTTGAAAATATTCCAAAGATTAGCCGGAAACTTCAAACCATTTATGATGTGGGCCTTGGCTATATTAAATTAGGTCAACCGGCTACTACCTTATCTGGTGGGGAGGCTCAGCGTGTGAAGCTCGCTTCCGAGCTGCATCGTCGCTCAACAGGCCGTTCCATGTATATTCTTGATGAGCCAACAACTGGACTGCATGTAGATGATATTTCAAGATTGCTCGTCGTTCTTCAGCGTCTCGTTGAAAATGGGGATACTGTTCTTGTTATTGAACATAATCTTGATGTGATCAAGGCAGCCGATTATCTTGTTGACCTTGGCCCAGAAGGTGGAGGGAAAGGTGGAACCATTATTGCAACAGGTACACCAGAGAAAATTGCTGAAACACCTGGATCCTACACCGGAAAATATTTAAAGCCAATTTTAGAACGCGATCGCTTACGAATGAAGAAGCAAATTGAAGAAAAAGAAGCAAGTGTAACAAATGCTTAAGTAAATGACAGAAGCAGTGCTATAAAGGTGCTGTTTCTTTTTTACAATTGTCTGACCATTAAAAAATTTATTTGAATTGTTGAAACCTTATCATTTCTTTTTTCGTATATAAAAGAAAATGGCTGGAGGGGATTTAGATGCAAGAAGAGCGCAAACGCATACTTAAGATGGTTGAAGAGGGGAAGTTGACTGTAGACGAAGCTTTACTATTGATGGAGGGACTTGATCAATCAAACAAGGCTGCCGAGAAAAAGAAGGAAGAGCTTGTACAAGAACTATCCACAACGGTGAAATTTGAAGAAGCCAAAATAGAAGACCCATTCAATTATAAATTCCAGTCTGCAAAGGATAAAATTATTGACTTTGTCGATCAAGCATATAAAAAAATAAAAGATTTTGATCTCGACTTCAATTTTGGAAAATCCATTGAAATTTCACATATCTTCCAACAAGCAGATGTGAGCCTGAAAGATGTAGATATCGATTTAGCCAATGGGGCAGTCAAGCTTCTTCCATGGGAACAAAAGGATGTTCGTATTGAGTGCCATGCAAAAGTTTACCGTGTGGAAACACAGGATGAGGCACGCAGGAAATTCCTAAATGAAGTCACTTTTGGTATTGATGGCCAGAAGCTGCGGTTTGCAACACAGCAAAAGTGGATGAAGGTTGAAGCAACGATTTACATTCCGCAAACTGATTATGAAAATATAAAAATCCGTATGTTTAACGGCTCAATAGAAAGCAGCAACTTAACAGTTGAGAATTATAAAGCCAAAACAGCAAATGGAAAAATTACGATTCAAGATATGAAAGGCAAATATGCCGAAGCAGAAACAGCAAACGGACAAATTCTGGTTCAAAAGAGCAGCGTTAAAGAGCTCGATGCTGAGACATTGAATGGGGCAATATTAATTGATGGTGATTATCAGAAGGTAGATCTGCAATCATTTAATGGAGATGTCTTCTGTTCATTAACAGGAGATACATGTGATTTTGTTGAGGCAAAAGCAGCAACAGGCGGGATTGAATTACAAATCCCTCATCAAGTTCTTGTAGATGGTGAATTGAAAACCAATCTTGGCGGGTTCAATGTGAATTTAGAAGGGATTCAGGTCGTAGAAGAAAAAAGCGATGTGATTCAAAAAGTGATGCGCTTTAAGTCCGTTAATAATTCAGATGATGCCTTGAAAATTATCGCAGAAACAAAGACAGGATCTATTCAAGTTAAGAAGGCGAAAGTAGCTGCTTTCTAAGGCTTACATGAGAAATTGAGGTGTCTGCTTTCATGAGATGGCTTGTAGGTATATTAATAAATGCAATTTTGTTCGTTGCCATTGCGGGCTTTTTTGAGGAATCCTTTTTCGTATCGAGCTTTGGAGCAGCTATTGGAGCGAGCTTTATCCTATCGATATTAAACGTACTTGTTCGCCCAATTTTGATCATTCTGACGCTGCCGGTTACATTGGTGACACTTGGATTATTTTTGTTTGTCATTAATGCCATCACATTACAAATTACAGATAGAATTATGGGTGATTCCTTTGAAATAGCAAGCTTTGGAACGGCGCTGCTTGTAGCGATCATCATGTCCATTGCAAACCTGATCATTCAAAAGGTCGTTCTTGAGCCAGCAAAGGATTAAAAGTTTCATCAAAATAGAGTCAAAGTAAAGAAGCCAGCACATCATTCGTGCTGGCTTCTTTATTATTCAACATAGATAAACGGGGAGTAACCCAGTTTCTTTAAGGCATCTACAAGTTCTTCTGCATTCTTCCTATCCTTGAAGGCACCAACTTGGACTTTGTACGTTCCTGTTTGTGCTGGAGGAGTTGGTGGATTAGGAGGAGTGGCTCCAGCATTTTCCTTTGCCTTTAGGTTGAAATGATCAGCTACCGCTTTAACGATAGCTTCTGCACAAGTTTTGCGGAATGTATCTGACCTTAATAGGTTAGCTTCGGCATGATTGGTCATGAACCCACATTCTGCTAAAACAGCTGGCATATCTGTTTCCCTTAATACATGAAAGTTTGCCTCTTTCACTCCACGGTCCTTTAGACCGGTAGAAATGATCAAGTTTCGATGAATCTTTTGTGCAAGCTCTGTTGTTTTCTTTGGTCTAATCGGATGGACATAGGTTTCAATCCCGCTGGCACTATTCCAGGTTGAACCATAGGCATTTGCGTGAATAGATACATAACAATCAACTTTTAGTTGATTAGCTTTATCTGTCCGTTCTTTTAACGGTACATCACGATCATCTGAGTGTGCGAAATAAACGGCCACATTTTGATAGTTTTCTAGAAGACTCTTCGCATGATTAGCAACAACCCGGTTGAATTCATATTCTCTCATCCCATCTGGGCTCCGCTTTCCGGCAGTTGAATATCCGTGCCCAGCATCCAGTATGATTTTCATCCTGTCACTCCTTTTTATAAAAAAGTTTAATATCCGGTTTTTTAGTTTTATTAATATATTCACGAATTCAAAAACTAACTACACCTATCTTTGTGGACTTCCCTATTAAATAATCAATCATCTTTATCATATGAATAAGACACTGGAAAGGACATGGGTAACAGAGAAAATTGACTTTCCAATTAGGTGGACCTTTCATCAAGCAGTGAAATTTGGTTCTGCGGTAAAAAGTGCTAAAATATAGTGAAACTGCCATAATAGAGTGGAAGCATCTGTTTGTAAATTTCCTGACAAAGGAGGAAATGTAATTGCCAAAGGTATGCACGAAGGATATTGTAGAAAAATTTGGACTAGAACTAATAAGTGGTGAAGAGGGAATAAATCGCCCAATTATAACAAGTGACTTATCAAGACCTGGTATCGAATTGGCAGGGTACTTTAACTATTATCCTGCTGAAAGAATTCAATTGCTCGGTAAAACGGAGCTTACATTTACAGAGAGATTAAATGATAGGGATAGACAAGATCGCTTTGAACGCTTATGTACAGATATCACACCTGCCATCATTATTTCGAGAGGAATGGAGGTACCTCAAGAATTGGTGGAGGCTGCAGAAAGAGAATCAGTCCCTCTATTAAGAACGAAGCAAAAGACAACTCGTTTTTCCAGCTTACTAACAAACTATCTCGAGAGTAAGCTTGCCCCGACAACAGCCGTTCATGGTGTGCTTGTTGATGTGTATGGGGTTGGTGTGCTCATAACTGGTAAAAGCGGGGTTGGTAAAAGTGAAACAGCGCTGGAGCTTGTCAAACGGGGACATCGTTTAGTTGCAGATGATTGTGTAGAAATTAGGCAGGAGGATGAAAACACGCTTGTCGGAACATCCCCAGAACTAATTGAGCATCTGCTTGAGATTCGAGGACTCGGAATTATTAATGTGATGACATTGTTTGGGGCTGGAGCTGTTCGAAGCTTTAAACGAATATCGATCATTATGGATTTAGAGCTATGGGATCAAAACAAACAATATGACAGATTGGGACTTGATGAAGAAAAGATGAAGATCATTGAAATGGATGTTCCAAAGATAACGATCCCTGTTCGTCCAGGCCGAAACCTAGCCGTTATCATCGAAGTGGCTGCAATGAACTTCCGCCTTAAAAGAATGGGTGTAAACGCAGCTGAGCAATTTTCCAACCGTCTTGCCGATGTCATTGAAGATAGCGATTAACTATGTCATGGATCGTTCGTGCCTTTATATGCAATAGAGCGATCAGTATCTTTACATAATTTTATGAAAAGGGTTATTTTAATCCTAATTTTTACGATAAAATAGAAAAATGAAAGATTAAAAGGAGCAGTGATTATGGAATCGACTATTCAACCGCTTAACCCGATCGTCTTTTCCCTCGGGCCAATCTCAGTCCGCTGGTATGGCCTGATCATCGGGATTGGCATCGCCTTAGCCTTAATGATCGTCATGCGAGAAGGGGAAAAAAGAGGCATTAAAAAGGATTTATTCGCTGATTTAATGCTTTGGGCCATTCCCATTGCCATTCTGTCTGCGAGGATTTATTATGTTATTTTCCAATGGGACTTCTATTCCCAGAACCCTGGAGAGATTATTAAAATATGGGAAGGCGGAATCGCCATCCATGGAGCATTGATTGGTTCTGTCATTACCGCCGTTGTCTTCGCGAAAAAGAGAGGCGTTTCTTTCTGGAAGATTGCTGATATTACGGCTCCGGGACTTATTCTAGGTCAAGCAATTGGCCGTTGGGGTAATTTTATGAACCAAGAAGCACATGGAGGAGAAGTGACCCGAGCATTCTTAGAAAACCTTCATCTTCCGGAATTTATTATTAATCAGATGTACATCAATGGCACTTATTACCATCCTACTTTCTTATATGAGTCCATTTGGAATATTATTGGATTCGTTATTCTTATTTTACTAAGAAAAGTTAATTTGCGACGCGGGGAATCTTTCCTTACGTATGTTATCTGGTATTCGGTCGGCCGCTTCTTTGTAGAAGGGATGCGGACAGATAGTCTGATGCTCACGGAGCAGCTAAGAATGGCACAGACTATTTCAATTGCACTAGTCATCGGAGCTGTCATTCTAATCATCTTGAGAAGGATGAAGGGATATGCAGATGCGCGTTATTTAGATGAGAGTGTTTAAACTTTAGAGATAAATGAGAAAATTTAGTTTGTAAAAAGGGGTAGAGACATGTTGGTCGAATCGTCCAAAAGGGGAATAAAGGTTGGCTTAAAGACGACATGGACATTAGGGAAAATTATCTTTCCAGTCACATTAATTGTCGCCCTACTCCAACATACACCCGTGCTTCCATGGGTAATTAAGCTAATCACCCCGCTAATGAATGTCATCGGCTTGTCAGGGGATGCGGCCATTCCGCTTGTATTAGGGAATTTCTTGAATCTATATGCAGCAATAGGGGCGATTCTAACCCTTGATTTGACGGTTAAAGAAGTATTTATCATTGCCGTCATGCTTTCGTTTTCACATAATCTGTTTATTGAATCAAGCGTTGCGATAAAAGTGGGGGTTAGACTCTGGATTGTTGTTGCGGTTCGGCTTGGTTTGGCACTTCTTTCTGCCATTATTATTAATCTTCTCTGGCACGGTGGATCAGAGATGGCTAAATACGGGATGATTCCAGCGAAAGCTGAAGAGATTAATGGCTGGGGCAGTGTTTTGCTAGATGCGCTCCAAAAAGCAGGGCTTGGCATTTTTCAGCTAGCAATCATAGTAATCCCCCTCATGATTGTCATTCAAATCTTAAAGGATTTGAAATGGCTTGATGTTTTTTCAAAATGGATGGCCCCAGTTACAAGGCTTTTGGGAATGAAAGAAAATACTTCAACCACACTTGCTGCTGGCTTATTATTTGGCCTAGCTTATGGTGCTGGGGTCATGATTCAAGCAGTGAAAGAGGATGGCGTGAGCAAAAAGGATGTTACCATTGCCTTTATTTTCTTAGTTGCCTGCCATGCAGTTATTGAAGATACACTGATTTTTGTTCCATTAGGTATTCCGGTTCTGCCGCTCCTTCTTCTCCGCTTGGGAGTAGCTATTTTATTAACACTGATTGTCGCATTTATTTGGAACCGGACTGATATGGAGAAAAGAAAGGAAGCATCATATGAACAAACAAGTTAATACTGTTCTATTTGATTTAGATGGAACGTTAATTGATACAAATGAATTGATTATATCGTCGTTTCTGCATACGCTAGGAAACTATTATCCAGATCGTTTTAAGCGCGAAGACGTGATTCCCTTTCTTGGTCCAACGCTAAAGGAGACGTTTGAGTCGATTGATGCGGAGAAAGTAGATGAAATGATTGCTGTGTATCGAAAGTTTAATCTTAGCCAGCATGATTTGCTCGTAAAAGAATTTGATGGTGTTTTTCAAACGGTTCAACAATTAAAAGAAGCCGGTTTCAAAATAGGTATTGTCACAACAAAAGTATTAATGGTTGTTGAAAAAGGATTGAAGCTGACAAAGCTTGATTCATTATTTGATGTGATTGTGGCATTAGATCATGTCGAAAAGCCAAAGCCTGATCCAGAGCCGATATTAAAGGCGATGGAGCTTCTAGGCTCCAAGCCGGAAGAGACGATCATGGTTGGTGATAACTCTCATGATATTCTCGGCGGGAAAAATGCTGGCACGAAAACAGCTGGCGTTGCATGGAGTGTAAAGGGGAAAGAATTCTTGCTCGGATTTAATCCGGATTATATCCTTGATAATATGACTGATTTACTTGATATTCTTGAGGTAGAGAAAAAATGAGGCGAACGGAGCGATTTCCGGTAGAGGGTGCGAATTCCCTTTGGCATGTCTATAAAACTGTTCCTTTTTGGAAAGTGGTTAAGAACTTTGCTGTTATTCAGCTCGCGCGCTATACCCCATTTTTGGGAATGAAGAACTGGCTGTACCGCACATTCTTACGTATGAAAGTGGGCGATCAGACTTCATTTGCGCTAATGGTCATGCTTGATGTCATGTTCCCAGAAAAAATTAGTGTTGGCCGTAATACGGTGATTGGCTATAACACAACTATTTTGGCGCATGAATACTTAATTAAAGAATATCGGCTGGGGAATGTAGAAATTGGCAGCGAAGTGATGATCGGTGCCAATTCTACGATCCTGCCAGGCATAACAATTGGCGATGGTGCCATCGTTTCAGCGGGGACTCTTGTGCATAAAGATGTACCAGCCGGCGCTTTTGTCGGAGGCAATCCGATGCGCGTTATTTATACAAAAGAAGTCATGGCGGAGCGTTGGGCAAACGACCCCATCTACGGCAAGAAAAAAGAATAAAATGTATCGAACTCTGCTAGTCATGTGCTAGCAGAGTTTTTATTTTGTCCTGAATGTAGCTTAATTTGAAGTTACTGGGCAGGAAATAGGATTTATTGAGCAACTATTCCAGGTTATCGAGCAACTTCTCAATTATATCAAGTAACTATTTCGCTTTATCTAGCAATTCATCAAATCTCAGAGACTTTTCCAAAATAAATCATAAAAACTTTCAGAATTATTTGTTGACGGGATATGTAAGGAGCGTTAAAATACATATATCTTTAATTTACTACCATATTAGCGAACTAAAGTGAAAAGCTATTGAGGTGAATGGATTTGAGCCGCTTATTTATGTTTGAAAAGCCCTTAGGGATGAGAGATACATTACCAGATTTGTATGAAAGAAAATATGCGTCCAGGTCATTAATTCAAGAGGAAATGAAGCGCTGGGGCTATCAGTTTATTGAAACACCGACTCTTGAATACTATGAAACGGTTGGGGCAGCATCAGCGATCCTTGACCAGCAGCTATTCAAGCTCCTTGATCAGCAAGGACACACACTCGTGCTGCGGCCGGATATGACAGCGCCGATTGCACGGGCTGCTGCTTCAAAACTATTAAAAAATGAACTTCCGATTCGACTTGCTTATTCGGCCAATGTCTTCCGGGCACAGCAGAGGGAAGCAGGCCGGCCAGCAGAATTTGAGCAAATTGGAATTGAATATATTGGCGATGACACGATTAGTGCAGATGGAGAATGTATTGCTTTAATGATTCAGTCCTTGCAAGCGGCTGGGTTAGAAAATTTTCGCCTCTCGATCGGTCATATCGGATTTGTTCATACCTTTTTCCTGCAAATTTTAGGAACAGAGGAACGAGTCGAAGCATTAACTAGATTCTTATATGAAAAAAATGATGTTGGCTACCGGGAGCATGTAAATGAGCTACCTTTATCATCAATTGATAAACAGCGATTGCTTGCATTTTTAATGCTTAGAGGAAGAAATGAAGTAATTGAAAAGGCATTCGGCTTACTGGAAAACGATCTAGGAAAAGAAGCGGTCATCGAGCTTCAACAGCTTTGGGAAATGATCAATGATTACGAGCTGGAGGACAAAGTCAGCTTCGATCTCACACTTGTCAGTCATATGAGTTACTATACTGGCATATTGTTTGAAGCGTATGCCGATCATGTTGGCTATCCGATTGGCAATGGCGGACGTTATGATCGTTTGCTGCAAAAATTCGGGAAGCAGGCAGGTGCAACCGGTTTTGCGATTCGACTGGATCGTCTGCTAGAAGCACTAGGTGGAAATGCGGACAAACTTGAGCGTTCCTCCTGTGTTTTATTTAGCCCAGAACGGCGAAAGGAAGCCTTTCAATATGCGCAAGAACAAAGGAAATTAGGTCAAAAAATCGTTTTGCAGGATATTAGCGGGGTTAAGGATATTGACACATGCACAAGCAAATACGATGACATTACCTTTTTAGTCGGCAAAGCGGGGAAGGAGGCTTTCAGATGAGAGATGTACTAACGATTGCAATGCCAAAGGGCAGAATTTTCGATGATGCCGTTGATTTACTTAGGCAGGCAGGCTTTCGATTACCGCCAGAGTTCGATGATTCAAGGAAATTAATTATTGATGTGCCTGAAGAAAGTTTTCGATTTATTTTAGCCAAGCCAATGGATGTCCCTACATATGTTGAACATGGGGTAGCAGACCTTGGGATTGCGGGGAAAGATGTGCTGCTTGAAGAGGAAAGGGATGTTTACGAGCTTCTTGATTTAAAAATTAGTGCATGTTATCTGGCGGTTGCGGGCCTTCCAGATGCAAAAATAAATGAGCTAGCGCCAAAGGTTGCCACTAAATATCCGCATGTGGCGGCCGCTTATTTTAGAGAACAGGGGGAGCAGGTGGAGATTATTAAGCTGAATGGTTCAATTGAGCTTGCCCCACTTATTGGTCTTGCCGATCGAATTGTTGATATTGTTTCCACAGGACGAACGCTTAAAGAAAATGGCTTAATCGAGTATGAACGAATGGTAGAGATTACTTCCAGACTAATTGTTAATCCAGTGAGCTTTCGTCTTAAGGATACGCGTATTAATGAACTAGTTGAGCGATTAAGCGAAATAAAAAGCTATGCCCTTCAGGAGTGATTAGAAATGAGGATTGTAAAAATCAGTGAACAGCCATCGATTAAACGGTCGGTTGATCAAGGAACAGAAGATCAGCGGGCTGCTGTCAAAGCCATTATTGAGAAGGTGCGACAGGATGGAGACCAAGCTTTAAGAGCGTTCACAGAACTATTCGACGGTATCTCTTTGGAAAATTTCGCAGTTTCAGAGATAGAAACAAGAGAAGCTTATGAGTCAATCGATGAGGAAACGTTGGCACTCATAAGGGAGGCTGCAGCAAATATCCGTTCTTTTCATGAAAAACAATTACGTCCTTCCTGGATGACAACGGATGAAAATGGCACGATTCTCGGTCAAAAGGTAACACCACTTGATTCGGTAGGACTATACGTGCCTGGTGGGACAGCTGCCTATCCATCGTCAGTCTTGATGAATGTCATTCCTGCGAAGGTAGCAGGTGTTGAACGAATTGTAATCACCTCTCCGCCAGATAAAAAAACAGGAAAGCTTCCGCCAGCTGTTCTTGTAGCTGCCAAGGAAGCTGGTGCCGAAGAACTTTATAAAATTGGCGGTGCGCAGGCAATTGCTGCCCTTTCCTATGGAACAGAGACAATCGCTCCTGTTGATAAAATTACAGGGCCAGGGAATATGTATGTTGCCTTAGCAAAAAGAGAGGTTTTTGGCGATGTTGATATTGATATGATTGCCGGTCCAAGTGAAATTGCGATTCTAGCCGATGATTCTGCTAAACCAAATGAAGTAGCTGCTGACTTATTATCACAGGCTGAACATGATATTTTATCCTGCAGTGTTCTTGTCACACCTTCGGAAAGCTTAGCTGAGTCTGTGGCAATTGAGATTGAAAAGCAATTGAGTACACTGCCGCGTGAGGCGATTGCAAGACAAGCGATTCATAATTATGGGGCGATTTATGTCACTGATTCGATAGAGGAAGCTGTCCAAACAATCAATCGTCTTGCTCCCGAGCATTTAGAAATTTTAACGAAAAATCCAATGGAGCTTCTCGGTCAAATCAGGCATGCGGGAGCCATCTTTATTGGGCGCTTTAGTCCTGAACCTGTTGGTGATTATTTTGCCGGACCGAATCATGTGCTGCCAACGAACGGAACGGCACGATTCTCGAGTCCGTTAAATGTAGAAGATTTCCAAAAAAAGTCGAGCATTGTTTTTTACAGTGAGAAGGCTTTAAAGGACAATGGCGAAAAAATTGCGGCATTTGCGCGCCTTGAAGGGCTTGAAGCGCATGCGCGTGCGATTGAAACAAGATTAAAGCAACAGTAATGGGGGACCTGAGAATGGCGAGAGTTTCTGAGATTACTAGAAAAACGAATGAGACGAATATCCAGCTATCATTAAATCTTGATGGGGAAGGGCAAAGCAGGCTAGACACGGGCGTTCCTTTCTTAACACATATGCTCGATTTGTTTGCGAAGCATGGGCAGTTTGATCTGACTGTTCAAGCGAATGGGGATATTGAGGTTGACGATCATCATACAACAGAAGACATCGGCATTTGCCTTGGTCATGTGCTGAAGGAAGCACTTGGTGATAAAAAGGGCATTAAGCGTTATGGCAATGCCTTTGTTCCAATGGATGAGGCGCTTGCACAGGTGGTGGTTGATTTAAGCAATCGTCCGCACTTGGAGTTCCGTGCTGAGCTGCTAAGTGAAAAGGTAGGAACATTTGATACAGAGCTCGTCCATGAGTTTCTCTGGAAGCTTGCACTTGAAGCGAGGATGAACCTGCACGTAATCGTTCATTATGGAAAAAACACGCACCATATCATTGAGGCGATTTTTAAAGCACTTGCTCGTGCTTTGGATGAAGCGACAACGATTGATCCGCGAATTAAAGGAGTTCCGTCAACGAAAGGGATGTTATAAATGATCGGTATCATTGATTATGGGATGGGCAATCTGTTCAGTGTGAGTAAAGCACTCGAAAGGCTTGATGTTCCATATTTTATTTCCGAAAAAGCCGATGAACTGATGAAGGCGGATGGGTTAATTTTACCAGGAGTCGGTTCATTTAAAGAGGCAATGGAGCGGTTAAACAGAACTGGTCTTTCAAACATGATGAAGGAATATGTGCAACAAGGGAAACCGCTGCTTGGCATTTGTTTAGGCATGCAGCTTCTATTTAAAGGCAGTGATGAGAACGGGCAGACGAAAGGGTTGCAGCTGCTTCCAGGCTATGTGAAGAAATTTCCGGGAGTAACCGCAGCTGGGGAGCGATATAAGGTGCCGCATATGGGATGGAATCGACTGGAATGGGTGCAGTCTTCGCCGATTTCCTCTACTGTGGGTGAGGATTATGCTTATTTTGTTCACTCCTATTATGTTGACTTAATTGATAAGGATGTTTTACTGGCTAAGTGTATGTATGATGTGGAAGTGCCTGCTATAGTTGGCAAGGAAAATTTATTCGGCATGCAATTTCATCCGGAGAAAAGCAGCAAGCTTGGGATGGAGCTATTACAAAAATTTACGGAACTTGCACGGGAAAGGGTGACCACAGCATGAGCTTTACGATTTATCCAGCCATTGATATGAGAGGCGGCAAATGTGTCCGCTTGCTTCAGGGGGACTATGACCAGGAAACGGTGTACGGTGATTCACCTTTTGAGATGGCAACGCAATTTGCGAGTGAGGGTGCGAGCTGGATTCACATGGTTGATCTTGATGGGGCAAAGGATGGAAAACGAGTGAATGATTCTTTTGTGCTTCAAGCTGCCAATGTGTTGAAGGCAAACATTCAAATCGGCGGCGGCATTCGAACGGAGGCGGATATTGCTCATTATTTAGATAATGGCATTGCTCGTGTCATTCTTGGAAGTGTTGCTGTTTCTAATCATGAATTTGCGATTGAAATGATTCGAAAATATGGGGAGCAAATTGCGATTGGGCTGGACGCGAAAAACGGCTATGTGGCGACTGAAGGCTGGCTGAATACATCTCAGGTAAAGGCTGTTGAGCTTGGCAAGCGTTTTGCTGATGCAGGTGCAGAGACTTTTATTTTCACTGATATTGCCACAGATGGTATGCTTTCTGGACCGAATGTCGAAGCGGTAAGGCAGCTGGCACAGGTAACAGGAAAGAATGTGATTGCCTCCGGTGGAGTAAGTGAACTTTCTGATTTGACTCGTTTGCGGGCATACGTGAATGAAGGTGTAGCAGGAGCTATCGTAGGAAAAGCCATTTATGAAGGGCGTTTTTCCGTTTCCGAAGCAGTAAGCGAGGTGACGGTTTCATGCTAACGAAGCGAATTATTCCATGCCTTGATGTAAAAGAAGGACGGGTTGTGAAAGGCATCCAATTTGTGCAGCTGCGGGATGCTGGCGACCCGGTTGAGCTTGCTCGCTTTTATGATCAGCAAGGTGCGGATGAGCTTGTTTTTCTAGACATATCCGCTTCGGTTGAAGGCAGAAAAACAATGATTGAAGTCGTTAAAGCTGTCGCATCAGAACTGGCCATTCCTTTTACGGTTGGCGGTGGAATCAACTCCTTGGAGGATATGAAGGTGATTTTAAGAGCAGGTGCTGATAAGGTATCTTTAAATACGGCCGCTGTGAAAAATCCTCAGTTAATAACAGAGGGATCGAATTTTTTCGGGTCGCAATGTGTGGTTGTGGCAATTGATGCAAAATACGATGAGGCGCTTGGAACGTGGCGAGTGTATACGCATGGCGGGCGAACGGCTACTGATTTTGAGGTCATTGCTTGGGCACAGCAGGTAGCTGCACTTGGTGCGGGTGAGATTCTTCTTACGAGCATGGATTCTGATGGCGAGAAAAATGGATTTGATACTAAGTTAACGCGAGCAGTGAGTGAGGCTGTCACGATTCCAGTCATTGCATCTGGAGGAGCAGGTCGTGCCGAGCATTTTGCTGAAGCTTTTCAAGAGGGGAAAGCTGATGCTGCTCTTGCTGCATCTATTTTTCATTATAAAGAAACATCTGTTGCTGAAGTGAAGACATTTTTAAAGGGAAAAGGGGTGCTTGTGCGATGAATGTCCGTTTTGATGAAAAGGGTCTTGTCCCAGCGATTGTTCAGGATGCTGTGACGAAAGAAGTGCTGACGCTTGCTTATATGAATCAGGAATCGCTAGAAAAGTCGCTGAGCACTGGTGAAACATGGTTTTTCAGCCGCTCGCGACAAGAGCTCTGGCATAAAGGTGCAACAAGCGGGAACACGCAGAAAATTGTTGGAATGAAGGTGGATTGTGATCAGGACGCGATCGTTGTGCTTGTTGAACCAGCTGGCCCGGCTTGTCACAAAGGTGAGACAAGCTGCTTTGCTGAAAAGCTGAGCGGAAAGTCAGATATTCTGTTCAAGCTGGAACAAGTTATTGCGGATCGAGAGCTGAAGCGCCCGGAAGGAGCATACACAACCTATTTATTTGAAAAAGGGCTCGATAAAATATTGAAAAAAATCGGTGAAGAATCAGCAGAAGTCATTATTGCTGCTAAAAACCGCGATAGTGAAGAACTCAAATGGGAAGCGGCTGACTTAATCTACCATCTGCTAGTTTTATTAAAAGAACAAAACCTTCCGTTTAGCGAAATTCTGAATGTACTAGAACAAAGACATGAACCGAAACCGGCCGAGTAATGGCCGGTTTTTTCGTAATTGCTCGATAAAAAAAGTAAAGGTGGCCCGTAAATTGCGAAAAGTAGCCCGTAAATCGTAAAAGGTGGCCCGCGAATCATAATAAATGGCCCGTAAAATGTAAAAAGGGCTCGATCAATCATGCTGATAGCTAGATATTGAAATAACCAAACGAGATAGTGTTCAAATATTCTCCAAGCCCTTCTCCATGAGGTTGGTCATGTGATATACTACTTGGGTTGATTATGAATGATGGAGGATTTCATGAGCAAAGACTCTAAAGCAAGACAACCAAAAGGAAAATTACTAACATTTAACCCGACTGGCGAGTATTATTTTGCAAAAGGATTAAAAGCTTACCACAAACGGGATTTTTATAAAGCAAAGAAATATTTACAGCGTGCGATGCAGCTTGAGCCTGGTGAACCGATGATTGTTTGTCAATTAGCGATTATTCGCTCTGAAATGGGAGAATATCAACAGGCAAACGTTCTGCTACACTCCATTCTTGAGGAACTTGATAGCGATATGGTGGAATGCCATTACTTTCTTGCGAATAACTATGCCCATTTAGGCTTCTTCAAGGATGCATACCATCATGCCAATTTATATTTGGAGATGGAAGAGGATGGGGAATTTGCCGATGATACGCTAGATTTGCTTGAATTGCTAACGATGGAAGCAGAAGAGCTGGATGAGGAGCTATATGATCAGGATGACCTCATTACGAAACAGGAACAGGCACGTGAATTGCTTGAATCTGGTCATTTCCCGAAAGCGGTGGAAATTCTTAATTCAGTAATCGACGAGTATCCTGAATATTGGTCCGCCTATAATAATTTGGCGCTTGCCTATTTTTACCTTGGAGAGGTTCAAAAGGCTTCTGATATTTTAGAAAAGGTCTTTCTAGAAAACCCGGGGAACTTGCATGCTTTATGCAATAAACTCGTTTTTGCGTTTTACCAGCATGACTTTAATGAAGTAAAAGTGTTAAAGGAAATGTTGAAAAAGATCCAGCCAATCTCGATTGAGCATCAATTTAAGCTGGGAGCAACGTTTGCTTTGACGGGTGAATATCATTCAGCATTTGCCTTGCTTCGTAATTTGCAGAAAAAAGGGTTTGACGGAGATGGTGCGTTTTATTACTGGCTTTCTTATTCAGCGTATCATACAGGCAGGGAAGCTCTAGCACAATCTGCATGGAAAAAAGCGATCGAAAGAAATCCTGAAAAAGAAGGCTCTGAACCGTGGAATACGGATAAGACTACTCTGGATGGTTTTGAAAACCATTCTTCATCCATTCTAAAAAAATTAGATAGTGATTATATTGAAGAGCGGCTCTTTGCCTTATTCTTAATCTCTATGTCCGCTATTAAAGAAGAGATCTTAGACTCACGGGAAGTGAAGCAAAATCAGAAGTTTTCTCATTTAGAACGGGAATATTTATCTTTTGTGCGTAAACAAGAAATTAAGCAACTGCCTGTACATGATACGGCGGTACTTCTTTATCAGCATTATCATCCGATTGGTACGGTAGAAGCTGGCTTGTTTTTAATGTGGTTTTCTGTTTTTGTTGAAATGGCTAATAATAATCAGCCCATTAAAAACAATCAAGCGACCGCTGCGGCTATTGAATATGTTTGGTTAAAATGGAGAGAAGAAAAGATTTCTCAACAGCAGTTAGCAGGGAAATATGGAATTTCCCTCTCCACTTTGCAAAAGTATATAAAAATGGTAAAAAGTTTCCTTTCATGAGCAGATATTTGGACGGATCTGTCTTATTTTTATAGGATAGCAGTAGATGGTCATAATAATGAAAAGTCCCTTTTCTTAGGAGTGAAGTAGCATGACTGAAGAGAAAATTTATGATGTCATTATCGCGGGAGCAGGTCCAGCTGGAATGACGGCTGCTGTTTACACATCTCGTGCCAATTTATCCACATTAATGATCGAACGAGGCGTTCCTGGCGGACAAATGGCAAACACAGAAGAAGTCGAAAATTACCCAGGCTTCGATCATATTCTAGGTCCAGATTTATCAACAAAAATGTTTGAGCATGCGAAGAAATTTGGTGCAGAATATGCATATGGAGATATAAAGGAAATTATTGATGGTGAAGAGTTCAAAACGGTTGTAGCGGGATCTAAGCAATATAAAGCCCGTACAGTCATCATCACAACTGGTGCGGAGTATAAGAAACTTGGTGTACCAGGTGAAAAGGAACTCGGCGGTCGCGGCGTATCTTATTGTGCGGTTTGTGACGGTGCCTTCTTTAAGGGAAAAGAGCTTGTTGTTATTGGCGGGGGAGATTCAGCAGTTGAAGAAGGCGTGTATTTAACTCGTTTTGCTTCAAAAGTTACTATTGTTCACCGTCGTGATGAGCTTCGTGCCCAAGCTATTTTACAGCAGCGCGCATTTGATAATGAGAAAATTGAATTCATCTGGAGTCATACCGTCAAAGAAATTAATGGAAAAGACGGAAAAGTTGGCAGCGTAACACTTGTATCAACTGAATCAGGTGAAGAGCAAGAATTCAAGACGGAGGGCGTATTTGTTTATGTCGGAATGCTTCCATTATCCAAGCCATTTGTAAGCCTTGGTATAACAAATGAAAATGGATATATTGAGACCAACGAAAAAATGGAGACGAAGGTTCCTGGTATCTTTGCTGCTGGTGACATCCGTGAAAAAATGCTTCGTCAAATTGTGACAGCAACTGGTGATGGCAGTATCGCCGCACAAAGTGCTCAACATTTTATTGAAGAATTAAAAGAAAGCTTGAAAGCAAAAGCATAATATAGAAAAGTTGTACCTATATGGTGCAGCTTTTTTCGTTGTGTTCTTCGATAATCGTAATATTTACAAAAAGTCATTCTCTTTTAACTTATCTGTAACAGTTGTGCAATACATTTCGGGTAATATAAGAAATAGAAATTGACCCCCTTTTTAAGATATATTCCTTTGTTAAGCGCAGATAATCTGTGCTTTTTTTTTATCCAAAGAGGAAGTAAAAAATTTCCTGATGCAAATAAATGATTTTCTTTCAATAGCGTATTGGTTTTCCATTGTTTGAATCTTCAATTCGTTGTGAGCGTATAACAAAAATAGTATAATGTAAGGAATAAGCAGACTGGATGGAAGATGAGGTGAAGAAAGTTGCAGCGAGTCACTAACTGTGTATTGTTAAAGGATGAGCAAGTGTTGCTTCTGCAAAAGCCGAGTCGAGGCTGGTGGGTAGCTCCTGGAGGTAAGATGGAGCAGGGAGAATCAGTTAGAGACTCATGTATTCGCGAGTTCAGGGAAGAGACTGGAATCTACTTGCGCAACCCGAATATAAAGGGGATCTTTACCTTTATAATGAAGGAAGGCGACAAGATTCTTTCTGAATGGATGATGTTCACCTTTTTAGCCACAGAGGCTGATGGGATGAATTTAGATGAATCAGAAGAAGGGAAGATTCTCTGGCATCCATTTGAAGAAATTAAGAATCTTCCTATGGCTGCAGGGGATTACCATATTCTAGAATATATGATTCATGGAAAAGGGATAATCTACGGCACTTTCACCTATACGCCAGATTTCCAATTACTTAGTTATCGACTAGATCCGAGCTAATTTGATATACAGGGGGAAAAGAAAATGAGCACAGGCGCAGTGAATGAAACGCAAATGGTCGTGATTACGGGAATGTCAGGTGCAGGGAAAACAGTTGTCATTCAAAGCTTTGAAGATCTAGGATTCTTCTGTGTTGATAATTTGCCGCCAACTCTTTTGCCTAAATTTCTTGAACTGATGAAGGAATCAGGGAATAAGATGAATAAGGTTGCATTAGTAATGGACCTTCGTGGGCGCGAATTTTTTGACCATCTGTTTAAAGCGCTTGATGATCTCTCAGAAACATCGTGGGTAACCCCGCAAATTCTTTTCCTGGATGCAGATGATGCAACTTTAGTCAGAAGATATAAAGAGACAAGACGATTTCATCCGCTTGCCCCTTCAGGACTACCTTTAGAAGGAATTAAGCTGGAACGAGAGCTTCTTGAGGAGTTAAAAGGAAGAGCTCAGCTTATTTATGATACAACCAAATTAAAACCAAGAGAGCTGCGTGAAAAGATTCTTACGGAGTTTTCTGTTAATAAAGCAACATTTTTTACAGTCAATGTGATGTCCTTTGGATTTAAACATGGACTTCCAATTGATGCAGATCTTGTTTTTGATGTGCGCTTTCTACCCAACCCTCATTATATTGAACATATGAGGCCAAAAACAGGTCTGGATGAAGAGGTCTCTACGTATGTGCTTAAGTGGACGGAAACAACTAAGTTTCTTGAAAAGGTAACAGAGCTTCTAAGCTTCATGCTCCCTCATTATAAAAGGGAAGGAAAGGCGCAGCTTGTTATCGCGATTGGATGTACAGGCGGTCAACATCGTTCAGTAGCCTTGGCCGAATATATTGGTGATTACTTCAAGAAGGAATATCATACGCGAATTACACACCGTGATATTGAGGGGAGAAGGGAAAAAGATAAATGAAAAACAGACAGCCAAGAATTGTCATCATCGGAGGAGGTACAGGATTACCAGTTCTATTACGAGGGTTAAAACAATATCCTGTTGATATCACCGCAATTGTGACAGTTGCTGATGATGGAGGTAGTTCCGGAAGACTGAGGAATGATTTGCATATTCCTCCTCCCGGTGATATACGCAATGTTTTGGCAGCTTTGTCTGATGTTGAACCACTGATTGAAGAAATGTTTCAGCATCGTTTTAAGACGTCAAATGAACTTTCTGGGCATTCTCTCGGGAATTTAATTCTGGCCGCGATGACATCGATTACAGGCAACTTTGTTCATGCCATTCAGGAGATGAGCAAAGTATTGAATGTAAGAGGAAAGGTGCTGCCAGCGGCTAACCAAAGTGTTGTTTTGCATGCAGAGATGGAAGACGGTACAGTAGTTTCTGGTGAATCGAAAATTCCATACTCTGGAAAAAAGATTAAAAGGGTATTTTTAACACCAAGCAATATTAAACCCCTTCCTGAAACAATTCTGGCCATAAGGCAAGCAGATTTAATTATCATTGGCCCAGGAAGCTTATATACAAGTATTTTACCAAATCTGCTCGTTCCAAAGCTTGGATTAGAGGTTTGTCGTTCTAAGGCTAAAAAGGTATATATTTGCAACTTAATGACACAGGCAGGCGAAACGTTTGATTACTCTGCGAGTGATCATGTAAAGGCGATCTACGATCATATGAGCTGTGCCTTTATGAACACAATTCTTGTTAATAATGAGGATATCCCTGCCCACATTCAAGAACGGTATAGTGAGGAAATGTCCAAACCAGTTATCTTTGATATCGAGCGTCTTCAAGAATTGGGCTTGGAAGTTATTCATGGCGAAATTGTCAGTTTGAAAGATGGCCGGATACGTCATGATACAAAAGAAGTGGCAGAAATGCTATATTTATTACTTATGGACGAAATGGCAAAAAAACATAAAAAATAATCGATATACAGGTGCTTGCGCTTTTCTATATTGTCTAGCTCCAGCGCCTACCCCCTCGAGGTCATAAGCCAATCTGTCCAGAAGGTTAAAGAACAACCTTCCGGCCAGCTTGTCTTATGCTTGTCGGGGGGGACCAAGGCGCTTGCGCTTTTCTATTAAGGTGGTGAGGAAATATGTCTTTCGCTTCAGAAACGAAGAAGGAGTTAACGAATCTGGAGGTAAAGGATTGCTGTGGGAAAGCGGAATTGTCTGCACTTATACGGATGAATGGCTCGCTTTCTTTTTCCAACAGGAAGTTAATTGTTGATATTCAAACGGAAAATGCAGCGATTGCTAGAAGGATTTATATCCTAATCAAAAAGAATTATAATGTACAGGTAGAGCTTCTCGTTAGAAAGAAGATGAGGCTGAAGAAGAATAATGTATATATTGTTCGACTTTCAGAGAGAGCGAGTGAAATACTGGACGATTTGAAAATTATTAGTGAGGGTTTTGTTCTCACTCATGATATTTCTGAAGCTTTAATCAAGAAGAAGTGTTGTAAGCGCTCTTATCTGCGCGGTGCTTTTCTAGCTGGAGGATCAGTTAACAACCCTGAAACTTCTTCCTATCACTTGGAAATTTCTTCACTTTATAAAGAACATAACGACTCTTTATGTGAATTGATGAATACATTTGGATTAAATAGTAAAACACTTGAGCGCAAAAAAGGATTCATTACCTATTTAAAAGAAGCAGAAAAAATTACGGAATTCTTGGGTGTGGTTGGTGCTCATAGTGCCTTGCTAAAGTTTGAAGACATACGGATTGTTCGTGATATGAGAAATTCCGTTAACCGACTCGTTAATTGTGAAACAGCGAACTTAAATAAAACGATTGGTGCTGCAATACGCCAAGTAGAAAATATACGGTTTATCGATGAAACGGTCGGCTTGCATATTTTACCTGATAAACTTAGGGAGATTGCAGAGCTGCGTGTCGCCTATCAGGATGTCACTTTAAAAGAGCTTGGTGAAATGGTTTCTGGGGGAAACATTAGTAAATCAGGGATTAATCATCGTTTAAGAAAAATAGATGAGATTGCTGAAAAGCTACGAATAGGGGAAACGATTTAAGGTTGATCATTTTATAAGGGAGGAAAGGAAGAAATGGTTGAGAAACAGATAGAAGTGAAATTAAAAACGGGATTACAGGCGCGGCCGGCAGCATTATTTGTTCAAGAAGCAAACCGGTTTGCATCAGACGTTTTTCTTGAAAAAGATGGTAAGAAAGTAAATGCAAAAAGCATCATGGGATTAATGAGCCTTGCAGTTAGCTCTGGTTCAGTAATTACATTAATGGTCGACGGCAGAGATGAGACAGAAGCGCTTGAAGAACTGTCCAACTATATTCAGCAAGAATAGGAAACAAGGGGACGTTTCTCTTGTTTCTTTTTTTTGCTAAATGAACAGAGGAACGGAAGAACCGTCCCTCTGTTTTTTAGTGCTCGATAAACAAAAAAACACATGGGGTTCGATTAAGAAATCCCATGTGTTCTATATTTTTACTTCTCTTTTTTGTCTTCTGCAGGATTACGAGTAATAATTTTATCGACTAATCCGTATTCTAATGCTTTTTCGGCAGTCATGAAATTATCGCGATCTGTATCTCTTGCAATGACTTCAAGCGGTTGGCCTGTGCGTTCAGAAAGAATCGTATTTAGCTTATCACGAAGGAATAGAATTCGTTTAGCTGCAATTTCGATTTCCGTTGCTTGCCCTTGAGCTCCACCTAGTGGTTGATGAATCATCACTTCACTGTTTGGAAGAACATAGCGCTTGCCTTTTTCACCAGCTGCAAGCAAGAATGCACCCATTGAAGCGGCCATACCTGTACAAATTGTTGAAACATCTGCTTTAATGTACTGCATTGTGTCATAGATTGCCATACCAGCAGTAATGCTTCCACCTGGGCTGTTAATATATAATGTAATATCTTTCTCAGGGTTTTCAGCTTCTAAGAATAATAATTGTGCTACAATCGAGTTGGCCACATTATCATCGATCGCACTGCCAAGCATGATAATACGGTCTTTTAAAAGACGGGAGTAGATATCGTACGCGCGCTCTCCACGGTTTGTTTGTTCAATAACTGTAGGGATTAAGTTCATCTCTTTATTCCTCCTTTAATTAAGTAAGGGTTGACATACAAAATCGATACTTGAGCTCTTCCTTTTGAAAAGGGTTTTCTAAGAAACATGTATGTAATATTATGATACACTGATGGTCAATAAAGGTCAAACAATACACTTACATTTGCCTGATTATTTATTCGACAATAAATGAGCTCTACGCACTTGGTTTCCATTACTCCATCATACCCGCTCCACCAGTTTTTAAACAAAAGATCCCTTGCAATGTTGAAAAAAATCGCATATAATTTATATTTGTAACACAAATGCTTATCATTGGTAATTTTTCTAATGCCCTCGTGGTGCAACGGATAGCACGTAAGATTCCGGTTCTTAAAATGGGGGTTCGATTCCCTCCGAGGGCGCTACTTATAGTTTGAAAAAATCAAAGTGTTTCCACGTTTCTTTCGTGGAAACACTTTTTTTATGTTTATTTTTAGGAGAGGGGTAAGCGATAATTGAAGATATCCTGATTTTTTTAAGGTTTTGAATGTAGAATGTAACTTATGTGTGGATTATTAAAATATTACTAGATTTACCTGTTATCAAAAAAAACTCAATATGTAAAAGGAGGAGGATCAAATGTTAAATCAAACGCCGATCTGGTTAAGAGTATTTGTTGTTATTCTCTTGATCTTATCAACCTACTTTTTAATTAATGGAAATAGTAAGTTGATGTTTGTGACCTCTCAACTTTTGCTCTTTACAGCTTCAGTAACAAAAGTCTATTTTGGCTCAAAAACTAAAGATAAAAATTACAACTTCTACTTAGTTATGACAGTGATTTTTGGCCTTTCATTTATAACGGGGATCTTTTTCCTATAAGCAAGCTGATTTATTTAGAAAGCTGCGACCCATAGGCTATCCCCTTTTATTACTTCTGTTTCTCACTTTTTTGTTTCAAACAGTTCCACTAGAAACCTCATGACAATATTTTTCCATACAACATTCCTTCACGTTATTGTAAAATGAACACGAGGGGGGATGAAGATGAACTTACAAGCAGGGTTATGGCAGCAGCAGACTATGAAGCTAGCGATGACGCAAGAGCTGACACAGGCCATTGCTTTATTGCAATATAATGCACAGGAGCTTTCTGCATTCCTAGAGAATAAAGCATTGGAAAACCCCTTATTGCAGATAGAGCCTGGCAATGTGCAAGCCATGGACCCACGGAAGGACCGAGTGAAGCCGACTCGTAAAAAAGTGGATAAAGATAAGCAAAATTGGATAGAACAGATTGGTGAAACAGTCGCCTTTCTTGATGAATATTTAAAATCTCAGTTAGACTTTAATCATTTAAATTCTGATAGAAAAAGAGTATTTGATTATTTGATTGAGTGCATAGATGAAAACGGTTACATGCGTACTGAATTAAGTGAAGTTGCTGCGTATTTTCAAATTTCGGAAGAAGAAGCTTTTGAGAGTTTGAAGCTTCTGCAGGAATTGGAGCCTGCTGGGATCGGTGCCCGTAATTTGCAGGAATGTCTCCTTCTGCAACTAAAGAGGGATGAGAAAAGAAACCAGCTTGCTGAAGAAATTATCGAAAAGTACTTTAACGCTTTTGCCGAGAAAAAGTGGAAGGACATTTCGAAGAATCTAGATATTCAGATGAGTGAGATTCAAGAGGTTTTTGATCGGGTGCAACAATTAAATCCAAGGCCAGCTGCCTCTTTTCAACATGAAAAATCAGCTTACATAGTGCCAGATGTGATTGTTCAGTGGGATGGTTCCTCATTCTCGGTAAGTGTATTTGATGAAGCACTTCCGAAAATTAGTTTTAATGAAGCATACTATCAAAAGTTCTCCTCTAATCATGATAAACAGGTAAGCCGCTTTATTCAGGAAAATCAGCAGGATTACCAATGGATCATGAGAAGTATCGAGCAGCGAAAAGAAACATTAACGAAGGTTTCTTTGAAAATTGTAGAAAAACAGCAGGACTTTTTCATGAATGGACCGACCCAATTGCGGCCAATGACGATGAAGGAGATCGCAGATGAACTTGAGATTCACGAATCGACTGTCAGCCGAGCTGTAAGGGAGAAATACGCGCAAACCCCTTTTGGCACGTTTGAATTAAGATCGTTCTTCTCGAGTACAATCAAAACGACATCAGATGAGAATACCTCGTCCAAACAAGTAAAGACGATTATTAGTCAATTGGTAGAGGGCGAAAATAAACAGAAGCCACTATCTGATCAAGAAATTGTTCATTTGTTAAAAGAGCAGGAGGGCATGGTCGTTTCCAGAAGAACGATTGCCAAATATCGGGATCAGCTTGGCATCCAGTCCTCTTCAAAGAGAAAACGGTATGATTGAAAGGAGAATAATTGTGGATAAAAGTACACTTGTGCTTTATACTCGCAGCCGCTGTCCATTATGTGATAAAGCCAAAAAGATTGTTCTTGAGCTGCAAGAAGAGTGGGATTTTATTTTTCAAGAGATGGATATCGATTCGAGTGACGAACTAACTGAAAAATACGGAATTATGATTCCAGTTGTTGAGATTGATGGAGAAGAAATTCAATATGGACAAATTGATCATCTGACCATTAGTGAAGCGTTTTCAGAAAAAAGTAAATCTTTATCGCAGATTAACGGGCAGTAAATTCCCATAAAATAAATGGGAATAACTGCCCGTAAAGGCCCGATAAGTGAAACTAACCTTCAGTGTGGAAAAGCACCCCACTGAAGGAAGTTTCACTTTATAATTGAATTCAATGATTACTCCTGTTAAAATGAAAGTATAGCAGGAGTGATTTTTTTTGCTTCAATCGGGACATAATATGTCTACGAGGGACAAAAAACGTCCAATATCAATGAAGGGGAAAATCAATGTACTCATTAATTGATGTTCAAAAGAGATTATTACCTGATTTATTAGCCGTTATGCAAAAACGCTATCATATTCTTCATTACATTGGTTTAATGGAACCGGTAGGAAGAAGGAACTTAAGTTTAAGTCTTAGCTTAACGGAAAGAGTATTGAGAAGCGAAGTGGAATTTCTTAAAGACCAGAACCTACTTACGACTTCAACTTCTGGAATGAGCCTAACGAATGATGGCAAAGAATTACTTGAGAAATTAGCAAGTGTGATCCGCGATATTTCGGGAATTAACGAAATGGAGGAGAGCCTTCAGCGTAAACTTGGCATTCAGAAGGTTATTATCGTTTCTGGTAATAGTGATGAGTCTCCATGGGTAAAAACGGAACTTGGCAGAGCCGCTGCCAATTGGATGAAATCAAGCCTAACAGGAGAAAATATTATTGCTGTAACAGGCGGTTCAACCATTGCGGCTGTGGCAGATAGATTGACCCCTGTAGATACAGAGAAAAGCTGTCTTTTTGTTCCAGCTAGAGGTGGAATAGGCGAAGAGGTTAAAAACCAGGCAAATTTAATCTGTGCAACGATGGCAGAGCGTACTCGTTCTAAATACCGCGTTCTTTATGTACCTGACCAGGTTAGTCGGGACATGTATGAGTCCATCATTAAGGAACCTGAAATTAGTGAGGTTCTCCAATTAATTAAGTCTGCAAGCATGGTCTTACACGGAATTGGAGACGCTATTACAATGGCTGAGCGCCGAAAAACGAGCAGTGAAGCATTGAAGGAAATCCAAGGTGCAAAAGCTGAAGGTGAAGCTTTCGGCTACTATTTCAATGATAATGGCGAGGTTGTTTATAAAGTCCAAACGATTGGTCTGCAGCTTCAAGACCTATCAAATATCCCATGTGTCATCGCTGTTGCAGGCGGGGAAACAAAGGCTAAAGCAATTGCTGCATATATGAAACAAGCACCGCGATCAACAGTCTTCGTAACAGATGAAGGTGCTGCGAAACGTTTGCTAGAAGGATAATTCCTGATAAAAATATATATCCTATTAAGGGAGGAAATAAAAATGGCAGTTAAAGTTGGTATTAATGGATTTGGAAGAATTGGTCGTGTTGTATTTCGTGCAGCACTTAAGAACCCTAATATAGAAGTTGTTGCAGTTAATGATTTAACGGATGCAAATATGCTTGCCCATCTTTTAAAATATGATTCCGTACATGGAACATTGAATGAGGAAGTATCTGTAGATGGCGATTATCTTGTTGTAGGTGGACATAAAGTAAAGGTTATTGCTGAACGTGATCCTGCACAGCTTGGCTGGGGAGATTTAGGTGTAGATGTTGTCGTTGAATCAACAGGACGCTTCACAAAACGTGAGGATGCAGCGAAACATTTAGAAGCAGGTGCGAAAAAGGTTGTTATTTCTGCGCCAGCATCAAATGAAGATATTACGGTTGTTATGGGTGTAAACCATGAAAACTATGACCCAGCAAACCACCATGTTATCTCAAATGCATCATGTACAACAAACTGTTTAGCACCGTTTGCTAAAGTATTAAATGATCAATTTGGCATCAAGCGTGGAATGATGACAACAATCCACTCTTACACAAATGATCAGCAAATCCTTGATTTGCCGCATAAAGACTATCGTCGTGCTCGTGCTGCTGCTGAGAATATTATTCCAACAACAACAGGTGCTGCAAAAGCAGTTTCCCTTGTATTACCTGAACTAAAAGGTAAATTAAACGGTGGAGCAGTACGTGTACCTACACCAAACGTTTCTTTAGTTGACCTAGTTGCTGAACTTGAAAAAGAAGTAACGGCTGAAGAAGTGAATGCAGCATTTAAAGCAGCTGCAGAAGGTGAATTAAAAGGAATCTTAGCATATAGTGAAGAGCCGCTTGTATCTGGTGACTATAACGGCAGCCCAAGCTCATCTACCATTGATGCTCTTTCTACAATGGTAATGGAAGGCAGTATGGTCAAAGTTATTTCTTGGTATGATAATGAAACAGGCTACTCACATCGTGTTGTGGATCTAATCGATTACATCGCTCAAAAGGGGCTATAATAGTCACTCAAAAATAGATTGATTTCTCATTGTAAGATAATCGTGGAAAGTTTGATTCATATTGGAAATTAAATGTGCAAACGTCTATAATGATATAGGGTAAAAGGGGAGCGGGGAACAAACCCCTCTCCTTTTTATATGTTTAGTTTTCGCAATCAAATTTTGCTTTCGTACTACTTATTTGTAAAAATGTGGGGGTTATTTTGCGATGAACAAAAAGAGCATAAAAGATGTAGAGCTACAAGGGAAGCGAGTATTTTGCCGGGTTGATTTCAATGTTCCTATGCAGGATGGTCAAGTAACAGATGAAACGCGAATCCGCGCAGCACTGCCGACTATTCAATATTTAATGGAGAATGGTGCTAAAGTCATTCTAGCTAGTCATCTTGGACGTCCAAAGGGCAAGACAGTTGAAGAATTACGCTTGACTCCTGTTGCAGCTCGTTTATCAGAGTTGCTTGGAAAAGATGTAAAAAAAGCCGATGAGGCCTATGGTGATGCGGTGAAAGCAATGATTGAAACGATGAATGAGGGAGACGTTATACTCTTAGAAAACGTTCGTTTCTATGCAGGTGAAGAGAAGAATGATCCTGAGTTAGCAAAGTCGTTTGCTGAATTAGCTGATCTTTATGTGAACGATGCGTTCGGTGCAGCACATCGTGCTCATGCTTCAACGGAAGGGATTGCCCATCATCTTCCAGCTGTTTCAGGTCTTTTAATGGAAAAGGAGCTAGAGGTTCTTGGCAAAGCCCTTTCCAATCCGGAACGCCCATTCACAGCCATTATTGGTGGGGCAAAAGTAAAGGATAAAATTGGTGTAATCGAAAATCTTCTTGAGAAAGTGGATAACTTAATTATTGGCGGCGGCTTAGCTTATACATTTGTGAAAGCAAATGGCCATGAAATAGGAAAGTCACTTTTGGAAGAAGATAAAATAGAGTTAGCAAAAACATTTATGAAAAAAGCAGAAGAAAAGGGCGTTAACTTCTATATGCCAGTCGATGCTGTCATAGCAGATGACTTTTCTGTGGAAGCAAATACAAAAACGGTAGCAATCGAAGAGATACCAGCAGACTGGCAAGCACTTGATATCGGTCCGAAAACAGCTGAGATTTACAGTGATGTGATCCAAAATTCGAAGCTTGTTATTTGGAATGGACCGATGGGTGTGTTTGAATGGGATCCATTCGCAGGTGGTACTAGAGCGGTTGCTGAAGCTTTAGCCGAAGCAAATGATGCCTATTCGATCATCGGTGGAGGAGACTCTGCAGCAGCTGTTGAAAAATTCTATCTTGCTGACCGCATGAGCCATATTTCTACTGGTGGCGGTGCTTCACTTGAATTTATGGAAGGAAAGGCTCTTCCAGGCGTTGTCGCTTTAAACGATAAATAGAAAAACGTAAGCGCCTTGCTCAGGGGCGACAAGCTTAAGACAGGCCATCAAAAAGGTTGTTCTTTAACCTTATTGATGGAATGGCTTAAGACCTCGAGCCCCTAGGCGCTGAAGCTGGACAAAGAAAAGCGTAGCAATTTTACACAAAATAAGCAGGAAAGGATGTGCGAGCATGCGTAAACCGATTATTGCTGGAAACTGGAAAATGCATAAAACACTTTCGGAGGCGACTGCCTTTTTAGAAGAAATAAAGGGGTCAATTCCAGATGCTAACAAGGTTGAGACGGTTGTATGTGCCCCGGCATTGTTTTTGGAGCGCTTAGTAAGCTTTAATGTAGGAATTGGTGCTCAAAACATGCATTTTGAGGAAAGTGGTGCTTTTACAGGAGAAATCAGCCCTGTGGCTTTAGCAGATATTGGCGTAAAATATGTCATTCTCGGCCATTCTGAGCGTCGTGAAATGTTTAATGAAACAGATGAAGCAGTAAACAAAAAAACATTGGCTGCCTTCAAACATAATCTGACTCCAATCGTATGTTGTGGAGAGACGCTAGAGCAACGTGAGAATGGCGAAACGATGGCCTTTGTTGGCTCGCAAATTGAAAAAGCACTGCAAGGCTTAACTAAAGAACAAGTAAAACAAACGGTTATTGCTTACGAACCAATTTGGGCAATAGGAACAGGGAAATCCTCTACTGCAGAAGATGCGAACGAAGTATGTGCGCATATTCGCCAAGTGGTGAAAGAACAATTTACTCAAGAAGCATCTGATGCTGTTCGAATTCAATATGGCGGCAGTGTGAAGCCAGGAAACATTAAAGAGTATATGTCACAGCCAGATATTGATGGTGCTTTAGTAGGAGGAGCAAGCTTAGAGGCTCAATCCTTCCTGCAATTATTGGGGGCAGGGCAGTATGAGTAAATCGCCTGTTGCATTAATCATCTTAGATGGCTTTGGGCTGAGAAGCGAGGAGAAAGGGAATGCTGTTTCTCAAGCGAAGAAGCCAAATTACGAACGATTTTGGAATACGTACCCACATGCCACATTAACGGCTAGTGGTGAGGCGGTTGGTTTGCCTGAAGGACAAATGGGTAATTCAGAGGTCGGTCATTTGAATATTGGTGCCGGTCGTATCGTTTACCAAAGCTTAACAAGAGTGAATGTAGCCATTCGAGAAGGTAAGTTTGAAAAGAATGAGACCTTTTTAAATGCGATTAATCATGTAAAGAAACAAGGGACGAATTTGCATTTAATGGGTCTGCTTTCAGACGGTGGCGTACATAGCCATATTAATCACTTATACGCCTTGTTGCATCTTGCTGCGGAAGAGGGCATTGAAAATGTCTATGTTCATGGATTTTTAGATGGCAGGGATGTTGGTCCGCAAACAGCGGAAGGCTATATAAAGGCAGCAGAAGAAAAAATGAAGGAATACGGTGTTGGAGAATTCGCAACGATTTCTGGCCGTTATTACTCGATGGACCGTGATAAGCGTTGGGAACGTGTAGAAAAATCTTATCGTTCTATGGTTTATGGTGAAGGTCCAACGTATTCAAATGCGATCGATTTAGTCGAGGATAATTATCGACATGGGATTTTTGATGAGTTCGTCATTCCATCGGTGATTACAAGAGAGAATGGTGAACCTGTTGCAACGATTCAAGACAATGATGCCGTCATTTTCTATAATTTCCGACCAGACCGTGCGATTCAAATTTCGAACACTTTTACAAATAAAGATTTCCGTTCGTTCGAAAGAGGTCCGAAACATCCAGATCATCTATTCTTTGTTTGCTTGACGCATTTTAGTGAAACGGTTGATGGTTATGTGGCATTTGAACCAAGCAACTTGGATAATACACTTGGAGAGGTATTATCACAAAATGGCTTAAAGCAGCTGAGAATTGCTGAAACAGAGAAATATCCGCATGTGACCTTTTTTATGAGTGGTGGGCGTGAAGCGGAATTTCCAGGTGAAAAGCGAATTTTGATTAATTCACCAAAAGTCGCTACATATGATTTAAAGCCTGAAATGAGTGCATACGAAGTGACAGATGCATTATTGAAGGAAATTGAAGAGGATAGGCAGGATGCCATCATCTTAAACTTCGCGAATCCTGATATGGTTGGCCATTCAGGTATGCTTGAACCGACGATTAAGGCAGTAGAAACGGTTGATGAATGCCTCGGTAAAATTGTTGACTTGATTTTAGAAAAGGGCGGGAAAGCCATCATTACGGCTGATCATGGGAATGCAGATGAGGTCGTTACCCTTGAAGGCAGTCCGATGACAGCTCATACGACAAATCCTGTACCAGTAATCATTACACAACAAGGTGCGACTCTTCGTGAAGATGGAATTCTTGGAGATCTTGCACCAACGATGTTAGATTTATTAAAGCTTGAAAAACCGGAAGAAATGACAGGTACATCTTTAATTAAATAATGATCTTAAAGGAGAGAATTAATATGCCATTTATCCAACATGTATACGCTCGTGAAGTTTTAGATTCCCGCGGTAACCCAACAGTAGAAGTAGAGGTTTTAACAGAATCAGGATTCTTCGGTCGTGCAATTGTTCCTTCTGGCGCATCTACTGGCGAACATGAAGCAGTAGAGCTTCGTGATGGTGACAAGTCCCGCTATCTTGGAAAAGGTGTTCAGAAAGCAGTAGATAATGTAAATGATATTATTGCTGAAGCTGTAATCGGTATGGATGTAACAGATCAAGTGGGCATCGACCGTACAATGATCGAGTTAGATGGAACAGAAAACAAAGGCAAGCTTGGTGCAAACGCTATTCTAGGGGTATCTATGGCTGCTGCACATGCTGCTGCTGAGTCAGTTGGACTTCCATTGTATCGTTACCTTGGCGGGTTCAACGCGAAGCAACTGCCAACACCAATGATGAACATCATCAATGGTGGATCACATGCAGATAACAATGTGGACTTCCAGGAATTCATGATTATGCCTGTTGGCGCACCTACTTTTAAAGAAGCAATCCGTATGGGTGCAGAAGTATTCCATTCATTAAAGAAAGTGTTATCTGGAAAAGGCTTAAACACTGCTGTTGGTGATGAAGGTGGATTCGCTCCAAACCTTGGTTCAAATCGTGAAGCTTTAGAAGTAATCATTGAAGCGATCTCTAACGCTGGATATGAAGCAGGCAAAGATATTTACCTGGCAATGGACGTAGCTTCTTCTGAATTCTACAACAAAGAAACAGGCAAATATGATCTTTCAGGCGAAGGCCGTACAGGCTTAACTTCTGAAGATATGGTTAACTTCTATGAAGAACTTGTTAACGAGTTCCCAATCATCTCAATTGAAGATGGTCTAGATGAAAACGACTGGGCTGGTCATAAGCTATTAACTGAGCGCATCGGCGGCAAAGTGCAGCTTGTTGGAGACGACCTATTCGTTACTAATACGAAAAAATTAGCACAAGGTATTGAGCAAGGCGTAGGCAACTCAATCCTTATCAAAGTAAACCAAATCGGTACATTAACAGAAACATTTGATGCAATCGAAATGGCTAAGCGTGCAGGCTACACAGCTGTTGTTTCCCACCGTTCAGGTGAAACAGAAGACGCAACAATCGCTGACATCGCTGTCGCAACAAACGCAGGCCAAATCAAAACAGGTTCTATGTCACGTACAGACCGTATTGCGAAGTACAACCAATTACTTCGCATTGAAGACGAGCTTGGTGAATTAGCTGTGTATGATGGTTTGAAGAGTTTTTACAATTTGAAGAAGTAATCTAACTGGGGGGCGGCCGTTTGGTCGCCCTTTCTGATAGCCAAATGTGTAATTCTATTGCCAATAAAACACAAATATGATAAATTTAAAATACTGTTATTGTGCGTTTTCAGGAGGTGGGCTTTCATGCATGCACTATTAATCACGCTATTGGTTATTGTATCTGTCGGACTAATTGTTGTTGTACTTCTGCAATCAGGTAAAAGTGCTGGTCTATCCGGTGCCATTTCTGGAGGAGCAGAACAGCTTTTTGGAAAACAAAAAGCACGCGGGTTGGATCTTATTCTTCACCGCATTACAATTGTTCTAGCCGTCCTATTCTTTATTTTAACTATTGGAGTATCTTATTTCGCGTTATAATCATTTGCCTGGCCTTCATTAGGTCAGGTTTTTTCATTTAAGCTTTTTCTAAAAGATTGTTGTTTTTAGAAAAATTTTCTGTTTACCAAAAAGACTAGTTGATTGGAGCGGAAGGTGCGAGACTCCTGCGGGAGGAGTGGGACAGGTGAGACCCCACAGGAGCGTTAGCGACGAGGAGGCTCAGCGCCCACCCCGCGGAAAGCGAGCATCCTGTAGCGCAAATCAACTTCTACCCAATCATGTTAAAAGCAACAAAGTTTGCGAAAAGAGCCTTCATTTATACATATCACCCAATCAATTGTTAAAAATAGTAGTATTTATCATTAATCAAACGTTTGATTAAAAGAAATTAAAAGGAGCATTAAATAGATGAAAATTGTTGCACCTAAGCCGTTTACCTTTGGAAATGGAAAGAGAGCAGTGCTGCTGCTGCATGGGTTTACTGGAAATACTGCGGATGTCAGGATGATGGGCCGATTTCTAGAAGGGAAAGGATATACTTGTCATGCCCCACAATATAAAGGTCATGGTGTACCGCCAGAAGAGCTTGTACATACGGGGCCAGAGGACTGGTGGAAAGATGTAATGGCTGGTTACGAGTTTTTGAAAAATAAGGGACATAATGAAATTGCTGTGGCAGGACTTTCCTTAGGTGGCGTATTTTCTTTAAAATTAGGTTACACTGTACCTATCAAGGGAATTATCCCGATGTGTGCGCCTATGCATATTAAAAGTGAAGAGGTTATGTATGAAGGAATTTTGCAATATGCAAGGGAATATAAGAGACTGGAAGGGAAAGCTGAAGAGCAAATTGAAGTAGAGATGGCTGACTTTCAGAAAACGCCAATGAACACATTAAAGGCGCTGCAAGAATTGATTGCAGATGTGCGCAACCATGTCGATATGATTTATTCGCCTACTTTCATCGTACAGGCGCGTGAGGATCATATGATCAATACGGAAAGTGCGAATATTATCTATAACGAAGTAGAATCGGAACTGAAGGAATTGAAATGGTTTGAGGAATCTGGTCATGTGATTACTCTTGATAAAGAGCGGGATCAGCTTCATGAAGATGTTTATCAGTTTTTAGAAAAGTTAGATTGGGAAGAATAGAAGAAATACCTTTGTTAAGGAGGGGAAATAGAATGGAAAATAATATTCAACAACTAATGGAAAAGCTTCTGTACTATATGAAAGATGAGGCATACAAGCCACTCACTGTTCAAGAAATGGAGCAGGCATTTGGCATTGAAGATTCATCTGAATTTAAGAACTTTGTTAAGGCGCTCGTAATGATGGAAGAAAAGGGGCTTGTTGTACGAACAAGGAGCAACCGCTACGGCCTGCCAGAGAAAATGAATCTCATACGCGGTAAGCTGACAGGGCATGCAAAGGGATTTGCCTTCGTTATTCCAGATGAGCCGGGACTGGATGATATTTTTATCCCGCCAAATGAAACGAATAATGCGATGCACGGGGATATTGTTCTAGCCCGAGTTAGTTCAGAGAGTTCTGGACAAAGAAGAGAAGGGACAATTGTCCGTGTTCTTGAGCGAGGAATTACGCAGATTGTTGGAACGTATACAGAAAGCAAGCATTTTGGTTTCGTTCTTCCTGATGATAAAAAGTTTACTAGTGATGTCTTTATTCCAAAAGCTGCATCACTTGGAGCGGTGGAGGGACATAAAGTTGTTGTCAAGCTGACGACCTATCCAGAAGGAAGAAAAAGTGCAGAAGGAGAAGTTATCCAAATTCTAGGTCATAAAAATGACCCAGGTGTAGATATTCTTTCTATTATTCATAAGCATGGCCTTCCGATGGAATTTCCGGATGAAGTGCTGGAACAAGCAACAAATACACCAGAGACGATTGATCCTAGCGACCTAGAAAACCGCCGTGATCTAAGAGATCAAATGATTGTTACGATTGATGGTGCAGATGCTAAAGACTTGGATGATGCGGTAACCGTTACAAAGTTGGGAAATGGGAACTTTAAGCTTGGTGTACATATTGCAGATGTCACCCATTATGTCCGTGAAGATTCTGCTATTGACCGTGAAGCTGAAGAACGCGGAACAAGCATCTATTTAGTTGATCGTGTGATTCCGATGATCCCACATCGTCTTTCTAATGGAATTTGTTCATTGAACCCAAAAGTGGATAGACTTACATTGTCATGTGAAATGGAAATTACTCCTGGTGGCGAAGTTGTCTCACATGAAATTTTTCAAAGTGTGATTAAGACAACCGAGCGAATGACTTATTCTGATGTGAATAAAATTCTTGAAGATCAAGATGAGGAACTTCTGAAACGCTATGAGCCGCTTGTACCAATGTTTCAGTTAATGGAAGAGCTGGCGCAAATCTTGCGGACTAAACGGATGAAGCGTGGCGCCATTGATTTTGATTTTAAAGAAGCGAAAGTCATGGTTGATGACGAAGGAAAACCGAATGATGTGGTTATTCGTGAACGATCAGTTGCTGAGAAGTTAATTGAGGAATTTATGCTTGCAGCCAATGAAACAGTTGCAGAGCATTTCCATTGGATGGAAGTGCCGTTCATTTATCGTATTCATGAAGATCCGAAAGAGGATAAGCTAAGAAGATTCTTTGAGTTCATTATTAACTTTGGCTATATCGTCAGAGGGTCAGCTAACTCTGTTCACCCTCGTGCCTTGCAGGAAATTATTGAAGAGGTGCAAGGAAAACCTGAAGAGATGGTAGTCTCTACGGTTATGCTTCGCTCCATGCAGCAGGCGAAATATGACCCTGAAAGCTTAGGGCACTTTGGACTATCAACAGAATTCTATACACATTTCACTTCACCGATTCGTCGTTATCCGGATTTGATTGTCCATAGATTGATTCGTACTTACTTAATTGAAGGGAAGCTAGATCAATCAACAAGAGAAAAATGGAATGCTCAACTTCCTGACATAGCTCAGCATTCTTCGAATATGGAGCGACGAGCTGTTGAAGCCGAACGAGAAACAGATGAGTTGAAAAAGGCTGAATACATGGAAGATAAAATTGGCCAGGAATATGAAGGCATTATCAGCTCTGTGACGAACTTTGGGATGTTTGTTGAGCTCCCAAATACAATTGAAGGTCTTATTCATGTGAGCTATATGACTGACGATTATTACCGGTATGATGAACGCCATTTAGCAATGATCGGTGAACGTACGGGTAATATATTCCGAATCGGAGACGAAATAACTGTTAGGGTTGTGAAAGTAAATAAGGATGAGCGATCAATAGATTTTGAAATTGTCGGCATGAAGGGAACACGCAGGCAAGATACAAAAGATAAGCCGAAAATCTTTAGAACAGGCAGCAGTGAGCGAAAGCCTCGTAAAGGAAAGTCTGAACAAGGCCGTGACAAAAATAAATCCGCTGACGCTAAGAAAAAGCCAAAAAAGGCGAAAAAACATTATGAAAATGCACCAAAAGCAAAGCGGAAAAATAAAAAACGTTAAATGAGTCAGGTTTTGGCCAAATCCAGTTAATGGATTTGGCCAAATGTTTAGATGGATAAGGAAAGCAGAGTCGCTGAAGTGAAAAAGGAGCCTATATCTGGCAATAGTAGTAAGCAGGGATCGCTATAATAAGGATTAGACCTCATTTATGGGAAATTTATGTAATAAAGAGTACCAAAGTGAAGTTTAGAGCTCTAGAATGGATTAATTTGGAAATTGCGGGTACTAAAGTGAAAATAGGAACTCAAATCTGGATATAAAAGTAAAATCAGGTCACTAAAGTATAGAATTCTATTATGGTATAAGAGAATTGTAGGAAAAAATATTTATGAGCATCCGGTAAATATTGATTTGCCTCATTTCACTGTGCTGATCAATGCTTCATATATAAAGGCCTGCTCAATTAATCGAACCGAGTTTTTTATACAAAGGGCACTTATAGTCTTATGTAAGCAGGCTCTTCATTGAGTGGCTTCACTATTTTTGGTACAATATAGAAAACTGCATTCTATCTGGCAGCCCCCAAAATGAACTGACAGATTAGAAGAAGTAAGGGGGAAATGAAATGCCAAAAGGCACCGGTAAAATGATCGCGCAAAACAAAAAGGCCTATCATGATTTCTCTATCGAAGAAACATATGAAGCGGGAATCGTCCTTCAGGGAACAGAGATAAAATCGATTCGGCAAGGCAAAGTCAATTTAAAGGAATCCTACGCAAGGATTGATAAAGGTGAAGTCTTTCTGATCGGAATGCATATCAGTCCGTATGAGCAGGGAAACCGTTATAATCATGATCCCCTCCGCGAGAGAAAACTGCTTCTCCACAATAAAGAAATCAGCAAGCTCATCGGAGAAACGAAAGAAATCGGTTATTCCCTTGTCCCATTAAAGCTTTATTTAAAAAATGGCTATGCAAAAGTATTAATCGGTTTAGCAAAAGGGAAAAAGAAATACGATAAACGTGAGGATTTGAAAAAGAAAGAAGCCAAACGTGAAGTCGAGCGTGCATTTAGAGAAAGACAGAAAATGTAATTCCAAAAGCTTACAATTGAAATTTCCACTAGGTATGCTATAATAAAACTTGTCACAGTAAGTGACACAATCTTTAGCTCAGGCTACTTGAGCATTCCGGATGTCGTCAGCGTGCAGAATATAATTTTGACGCTATAACTACATCATTGGAAAAAAAGCGGCAAGAAGGTCAAGGAAACGATTGAGGAAGCACCGGAGCGTACGTAGTTTGTACGTGAGGATGCTGACGATTGAAGTTGACGCCGAGATTCGCCGCCGATTTTTTTACAATGGGGACGCTACGGATTCGACAGGGATAGTTCGAGCTTAGGTTGCGAGTCGAGGGGATCGGCCTCGTTAAAACGTCAAAGCCTATAACTGGCAAACAACAAAACAACTTCGCTTTAGCTGCTTAATAGCGCTTAGCGGTTCGTCCCTCCATTGCCCATGTGGTAGGGTAACGGACTCACTCTAAGTGGGCTACGCCGGATTCCACCGTCTGAGGAAGAAGGAAGAGAACAACCAGACTAGCTGACCGGACGCCTGTCGATAGGCAGAAGGGTTCAGTGAAATGCGAATATGTCGACTACACTCGTAGAAGCTTAAGTGCCGATGTTTCTGGACGTGGGTTCGATTAGTAATTAGTCGCCTTATGTGGCAACACATAAGTGAAAATTCGGCTTTATCGGTGAAACCTAAGTCACGTATACACGTGGTAAGGCAATGCCGAGCGGTATGTGGAGCAATCCAACAGCCGTGTATCGACTTATAGGCTGCCATCAGATGGTAGTACTAGGATGCGGAATCCTACTTGAACATTCAGGTAAATATATATTTCGCATAATACGCCGAAGGGCCTGTAAGATACAGGTTCAAGATATAGTCAGTGCCATGACGAAAGCATGGAAGTGCACGTCCCACCGTCTCCACCAAATACATATTTGGTGGTTTTTTATTTGTCTTTTTATATTTGAAAAAAGTGCTCTTCAAATAAAAGTTTTTTACTCAGCAATTCTGGACTATACTTTCCATTGCGTGGAGTAACCCTTTCATAGTTTTCTAGTATCCACAAAGCGCGATTCCTCTTTTTGTTTACTCTTAAATAGGGCCAAACATCGTTAAGGGTTCTCAAGACATCTTCCTTTTTCCTTACATTTAATGTATATGAATCCTTATGTCGATCAGGATTATAATTTTTTTTCCTGCTTATGCCTCCACTAGTTAATGATTGAATATAAATTAATAGCTCTATATCAGTTGAAGCAATAGTTATACATGGTCTGCGATGTTCATTGATATGCAATCTAGTTAAGGTAATTGACCCTTCTCCATCTATTATTCCTGCAATATATGAAGCTTCCCAATCCCTCATAAAAATCCCTCCACACAAGATTAGAGCATACGTTCTGTTAGTTTAATTTTAAACTAATTTTATGTAATTTTCAAAGTTATTTTGCTTGAATTTAGGTATGAAGCAATGCTTTTGAATCAAATTCTATCATGGGAAAATATACTTCTAGCTATCATTATTTTCAGTATTAGTAGCAGGAGGCATTCAAGTGGCTGGTTGTGGGAAATACAGAGGCTGCGTTTGGAAGGGTTATGGTTGAAATGAATACTTACTTATGCTTTAAAATATATGGTGAGTTTTGGCTTTGACAATTGAAATTTAATAAAGCAAGCTTGAAAAATAATTAGTATATACTTGGTTTTGAACCTGTTCACTCTTTTCATGGAGTTCATACTTAAAAATTCGTTTATGATTGCATAAAGTAGGGGTTAGACATCAATCAATATCAATGGGACGGGCCTCCTGCACAAAGCAACTCGAGACCAGTCCCCGTTATTTCTTAATACACCTTTGTTCCATAGTCAGTTATTTCTAAATTTATGTTATATGTTATAGGCAACTCAGCAAAAAGTTCATCCCAATTATCTTTAACACTGTCCCACACTTTAGGATATTTGATGCTTAGTTCTTTTCCGCATCCTATAACATCAACTTTGAATTCCTTTTGTGTCTTACTAAGCGTACTCTCTATTGCCTTGCCTATTTCATTTCGAATTATCAATTTTGCCTTTTTTAAAAATTTATCACTACTACTTTGCTGGTCAAACCAATCCTCTGAAATTCTGCCCTTTGATTTTAATTTGATTTCAAATGAAATATCATCACCTTTAACAACAGGGATAATTCTACTTTTCAACTCTTTAATCTCATAACTTATAACTTTCCCTTCCTCATCTTGGGATTTGAGCACCCCCCCTTTTGCTTCACCCGAGATTAAATTGATTCCTACTACTTCATCTTCATTTAAGGAGCCAACTAATTTATTTGTTTTTCCTTTAATAACAGCAGCACCTGAGTACTTTCTATTACCATTCATTGCATATATGTTCTGCAGCAAATAGCTAAAGCCTGAAAACATTTTTCCTTCAACTTTTGCAAGCGTGACAGGTGAGATAATTTTATTGGTACGGTAAACATTATCACTTATATCGATGAGCTGAAAAGCTGGAACGACATCTATAGATGCAGATTCCAAAGTTTGATATGCTGGTACACTACTTATCAATAGCAAACAGCTTGGTCTCATTTCATTATCCCGTAAAAAATAATCAAGGATTTCTTCTAAACTGGTTTCTTTCAGCAGTTTCCCATTAATCACAATCACTTTAGTATGATGAAGCATAATAGGGTCACCTTTTTTCAGTGCAATCTCCCTTAACATTTGATGATTTAAATCTCCTATTACCGTCGTATTTTCGAACCTTGCTTGATTACTTCCTTGATTCTGTGCATCTGATGGATGTATCAAATATTGATAAGTTACCGATAAAATATTTTCTTTGGAGTATGTATCTCTATTTTCATCTAATTGATTAGCTGGTATTTGTTCATCTCCTGGGTCGATTGCGACTCCGACATTTAGAGCTAATTCTTCAATCTCCTTACTGCTCCAGCAGCCAGGCAGGAATAATATAATAACGAAAAAGAGGACCACGAACTGTAGAAATTTCATTTCGATCCACCCTTCCATTTTGAAAGCAAAAATAAAGGTAAAGGTAAAAATACAAAAAGTACGATAGCAACTTCCCCCAAGAAATCTCCCAAACTAAAAACCTGTTCAATATTCTTAGGAATAATTGACCCTAAATAGATGATAGGCAGTAAAGCAAACAAAAATTTTCGAATATTAACATTGAAAACCTGGCTTAACCCTAATGAAGCAGCAAAATACGTAATACAAAAGGTAGAAAAAATCTGCATAGTCCAAATAACAAGCAAAAGTGATTCAAATCTTTCTAAAAAAAGTCCTGGCATTTCATAACTTCGAATAAGTGCTAATGATGGCCAAGTTTTGTGGACTACCCCATCTACCGATAATGAACCAATTACCATCGTTACGATTCCTAAGTAAAATACTAATGGAATAATGACTCCTAATGCCATAACCTTTACACCCTTTTGGGGTTCTTTCATAAATGCCAGGATGACTAAAACGATTTCCACCCCTATGAAGGAAAGGGCAGTTGTCTTCACTCCTCTTAAGACAGGTACGATTCCATGTCCCATCACAGGCTGAAGATTTTTTATTTCAAATATCTTAAAGCTCATTAAAATAACAATGATGAAAAAAAGGATGGTAATCGGCAATATGATTTCAAACATGCGCCCAACTGCCTGAATGCCTCCAGAACTAAGATATAGCCCAATCCATAGAAACGGCATGATGGTAGCCCAATTTGGGGTCCCTTCCAAAAGGTAAAAACTAACAACTTCGGACAGCGTTCGTATTTCAAAAGAAGACAAGGTTATGAAGTAAAAAGCCAATATTATACTAAGAAAGCCCCCTATCCACTTACCTAATAGAGTTCGTGAATATTGAAAAAATGTTTTATTCGGGAAAGTTTGACTCAACTTAACCATAAAGTAGCCAATAATGATGGCTATAATTCCTCCCAGAGCAACACTAATCCATGCGTCAGGGGTTTTTACTTCTTCAGTAGCAGTCCTAGGAAGAGATAAGATCCCTGCAGCCAGGATGAAATTAATGATAATTACAGCTGCCTGATAGTTTGAAATGGTTGATTCACGTCTATTCATAGATTAATCACTCTTTCAATTATCCTCTCCGTTTTGGGTTATTGCTTTGTAATAGTGAGGGTCTCCATTTCATATTAAAAAGCGGGAGTCGAAGAATAGAGTCTTTTAGATCGCGCTTTTTCAAGGGTATTAATGGGCTTAAATAAGGTGTACCAAAACTCTCCAGTCGTGTTAAATGAGTACAAACCAGTAAGAAAAAGAGAATCACCCCATAAAGACCATAAACGGATGCAAATAGCATGGCAATAAATCTTAACATTCGAATTGCTATACCTGCACTATATTGTGGAATAGCAAAAGATGATATGGCTGTTAACGCTACAACGATAACCATCATGGGGCTTACTATACCTGCGCTGACAGCAGCTTCTCCAATAATTAGTCCCCCCACTATTCCTATTGCAGGACCAATTGGTTTCGGAAGTCGGAGACCAGCTTCTCTTAATATTTCTATTGCTATTTCCATCATAAGTGCTTCTATAAATGCAGGATAAGGAACACCTTCTCGTGTGCTAGCCATGGTTATTGCTAATTTTGTTGGAATTAATCCGGGATGAAAAGAAATAAAATAAATGATATGTAGAGTGCAGGACCGAACAACGAAATAAATGCCGAGAAGTACCTAAGGACTCTGATCAAACTTCCTGGAATCCACCTTTCATAGTAATCATCAGGAGATTGAAGAAGCATAGGTAAGGTCACTGGCGCCATTAGAACAAACGGCGTTCCATCAAGAATAATAGCCACTCGGCCCTCCACAAGAGAAACCATGACACGATCTGGTCTTTCTGTGCTTTGTAGTTGCGGAAATGGGCTTAAATAATTATCTTCGATTAATTGTTCGACATAACCTGATTCAGGCGGGTAGTCAATATCAATGCTTTTTACTCTTTTTATAGCTTCTGCAACCAATTCTGTGTTGGTTATTCCTTTAATATAAGCAACTACTATGTCCTTTTTTACAGTTGAACCTAAACTTATTTTTTCAAATGTCAAATTTTCGTTTGCACAGAGATTTCTAAGGATAGCAGTGTTATCATTCAAGGATTCAGTAAATCCAATCCTTGGTCCTCTGACCAGCACCTCTGAGATTGGTTCTTCCAGATTCCTTGATTTTTCCTTTTTCAAGCCAAGGATCATGGCAGATTGTTCATTATCAATAATAAGAACTACACTTCCGTTAAGAATATCCGTTATAATCTTTTCTAATTGATTCTCAATCGTAAGATCGCTTACTGAAAGGGAATACTTTCTTAAGTATTCTATTGTTGACGCTTCAGCTTGCAAAAGATTTAACTCGTTTTTTGTTATAGGTTCCATTAACGATCGAAGTACATATTTATCCGTCATTTCCTTATCTACAAGGCCAGGCACATAAAATAATGCTGCGTTCAATTCTGTATTTTTTAATTTAAATTCACGGTAAATCGCATCCGTGTTCTGACCAAGCCTTAGTCTTAATGACTCGATATCCATTTCAAAATCACCGGTTAACATTTGCTGATTCTGTAATGATTTAATTGACTGGTCTTTTAAATCTTTTTTCCGGGTTCTCACTGACTATCATCCCTAATTTTACGAAGTATCTTATCAAACTTAAAAATAGCAAGCGGAACAACGAATAAAACTGCGGCTTGGAAAATGCTTATCCACCCAGGAAAGAATTTAATAATTTGGCTTATGATGAAACACCTCCGTCACAGTGTTTTAGTTATTTTGTTTCATTTCATTGTTATTATTCATTTGTAAACAGGAAAAGGATGAAACCAGTGTGATTTCATCCTTTTTATGTGTGCATACCGTTTTTAATATGATGCTTCCAAATCCCTCATAAAAAACCCCTCCATACAAGTACTCTAAACAAATCAAACACCGCTCATAAAACAGTTTACTAACTGAATAAATAGATTAACTCTAAAAGGACAATTTTTCCTAAAAAAACTCTTGTAATCGATTATGATAATCATTATCATTATTATTGGAATATAAAACTATTACGGAAGTGGGCCCAAATATGAAAAAGACATCATTATTGTCAGTATTAGTAGCAGGAGGCATACTATTGACTGGGTGTGGGAATACCGAGGAAGCGAAAAAAGAGGACAAACCCGCAATAGCGCAAACAGAATCAGCAGCACAAGAGGTTGATTTATCTACAGAACTATCAGCCTATCAACAATTTGCTTTAGAGCAAATGGACCAATTTCTACTAGAAACAGAAGAATTCGTCAACCTATTTAAGGCTGGAGATATTGAAGGGGCGAAAGCAGCCTATGCACCAGCACGTATGTATTTTGAACGCTCAGAGCCAATTGCAGAAAGCTTTGGGGATCTTGATCCTCGTATTGACGGTCGTCTGGCGGATATTCAGGAAGAGGGTAAAGGCGAGGAAGAGTGGTCGGGCTACCATAAGCTTGAACATGCACTGTGGGTAGAAAATACAACGAAGGGTTTTGAAGCTGTAGCAGATCAACTTCTTGCCGATGCGAAAGAATTACATGCACTTGTGCAAACAGTAGAAGTGACACCTGATTTAATGATTACGGGGGCTGTTGATTTATTAAATGAAGTATCGACATCTAAAATTACAGGTGAAGAAGAAATTTACTCACATACGGACCTTTATGATTTTAAAGCAAATATTGAAGGTGCAGAAAAAATCTTTGAAATTTTACGTTCAAAATTAGAAGCGAAGGATCAAGCACTAGTAACAACACTTGATGAGAAATTCAAAGCGGTGGATGATTTATTGGCGCTGCATGCCACAGCTGATGGTGGCTATATATCTTATGAGGAATTAACAGAAGACAACACGAAAGCACTTGCAGCAGCAGTTAATCAACTTGGAGAACCATTAAGCCAAATGGGTATCATTTTGGAGTGAGTATAAATGATAGTGACAAACGATAAAAAAAGGATGAATAAAAAAGTCTCTAGACGTGATATGTTAAAGCTGACAGGCATAGGAGCAGCTGGTGTAGCAATTGGTGCCTCTAGCTTAGGGGGTGTTATGAAGGTAATGGGCTATAATGTATTTGAGCCTGTTGCAGACAGCACGACAGCAAGCAATAAAGTTGATTTCTATGGCAAGCATCAATCAGGCGTTACTACTCCGGTGCAAACAAATATTTATTTTGCTTCTTTGGATGTTTTATTTACCTCTAAAAATGATCTGCAAGAGTTGTTCAAACAATGGACACCTCTTGTTGTACGTTTAATGAATGGTGAATTAATAGCCGATTTAACAACGAATACTAGAATTCCAACAGGCGATACAGGTGAAGCAGTGGGACTGGATGCTTCAAATTTAACGATTACAATCGGGGTAGGACCATCTTTGTTTGATAAGCTTGGAATTCAGCATTTGAAACCTGAAGAATTAAAGGACTTGCCACATTTCCCGAAAGATCAGCTGCAAGAGGAATTTACAGGTGGCGATTTATGTATTCAAGCTTGTGCAGATGATCCTCAGGTAGCATTCCATGCCGTACGTAATTTAGTACGTGCAGCCTCTGGTAAGGTACAGATTAAATGGTCACAGGCAGGCTTTAACTCGTTTCCGTCTGGTGGAGGAACACCACTTAATTTATTTGCGTTCAAGGATGGTACGGTGAATCCTGCGATTACAGATGAGAAGGATTTAAATCAAGTTGTCTGGGTAGATAAAGGATGGCTCAAGGGTGGCACGTATTTAGTTGCACGCAAAATTCAAATGCATTTGGAAACATGGGATCGTACATCTTTAAAGGATCAGGAAGCAACATTTGGACGCTATCGGGATAGTGGGGCTCCATTTGGGAAAACGAAGGAATTTGATGATTTTGATGTCGAGGCGAAGGACAGTAAGGGTGAATATATTATGCCAGATACGTCACATGTGCATTTGGCACGTAAATCGGGTGCACGTATTTTACGTCGCTCCTATTCTTATGCATCAGGTGTAATGTCGAATACTGGGGCACATGACGCAGGGCTTATATTCATCTCTTTTCAAAAAGATCCAGCTCAATTTACGACTGTTCAAACTAGTTTAGGGCGATTGGATAAAATGAATGAGTACGTTACCCATCGAGGCAGTGCTGTGTTTGCTTGCTTCCCTGGTGTACAAAAGGGGAGCTATTTAGGTGAAGCACTTTTTAACGCGCTGTAGTATTTTGATCTGCTTAATCCTGATACTTGCTATACCAGTGCTGGCCGAGCAATCTTACAGTCACTTATATATTTCTATCAGTGATGCGCTAATGAATACGAAGCAGGATAAAGATGCCGAGGCCGAGCTTGCACTTGAACAGTTTGCCAAGGATTGGGATTCCGTCACATCTGAGCAAATGGAAGCCAAGGCTAAAGTTGATGATATTCTTGATAAAGCAAGGGAAGCTTTGTCCAAGGAAGATCGATTGCAAGCTCTTTCCGCTTTGTCAAACGCATTACGAACACTAGAGAAGCTAGAAAATCCAGTAGATGAAGCAGCACAGAGAGCGGAGTTTGGGACGAAATTTAAGCCTAGCATGAAAGCCTTTGAAGATGCTCTAGCAAGTGGTGACATTGCTGCAATTGATGCTGCCTATAAGGATTTCAATATAAAGTGGAATAAAATTGAACGTCCAGTGCGAGAGCAGAGTATGGCCATGTATGGCCAAATTGAAACGCAAATGGCTTTTATTCGGATAACACTTGCTTCAGAAGAGCCTGATATAGGATTAATGGAATCACAATATGCAGATTTAAAACAGACGATTGAAGATTTCGTAGCAGGTAATGATACGGCGAAGGTCATCGAGGGAGAATATTCATTATCGACATTGATTGACTATATTGATGAAGCAAATGATTTTATTGATGCAGGTGACTATAAAGCAGCCTCTGATAAAATTAAAGAGTTTATTAAAATATGGCCAAGTGTTGAGATAGATATTTCAACACGTAATGGCAGTCTGTATACAAAGATAGAAAGTGATATGCCGATTCTTGTAAGTGATTTATTAAAATCCAAGGTTGATGTCCAAGTTATTAGTAGTAAGCTAGATACTTTCCGAACAGAGATAGAGCTGATAAATGGCAGTACTGATTATACGATGTGGGATTCAGCGCTTATTTTATTGCGTGAAGGTTTAGAGGCGTTGCTCATAATATTAGCATTAGTGTCATTTTTAGATAAATCAGGACAAAAGACAATGCGTAAATGGATTTATCTAGGTGCATTGGTGGGGGTACTTGTATCGGCACTTGCTGCTATTTTAATGTCAACCATTTTCAACTCAGCAATGGTTGATTCGAATCGAGAGCTCATGGAAGGATATGTTGGTTTATTAGCGGCTGCGATGATGATCGGAGTAGGAATATGGCTTCATAGTAAATCGAGTGTGTCGAGCTGGAATCGCTATATTACTAAACAAATAGGCAATGCTATTTCAAAGGGCTCTGTGTTTGCGATGGCAGCCATTAGCTTCCTATCCGTATTTCGTGAAGGAGCAGAAACCATTGTTTTTTATGCAGGAATTGCTCCTAAAATGGAGACTTCTAAATTTGTGCTAGGAATCGTAGTAGCAGTTCTTATATTAATTATCTTTGCCATTGTGTTATTTAAAGCAAGTGGAAAAATTCCCATTCATAAGTTCTTTGCAGTGGCAACAGTATTGATTTACGTACTTGCCTTTAAAATTATTGGAGTGAGTCTGCATACACTGCAGCTAAGGGAAACAGTCTCAACAACAATTGTAGATGGCTTGCCTGTAGTCAGCATCATTGGTTTCTATCCAACGGTTGAAACAATGTTGGGACAGGCTGTTTTACTTGTACTAGTTGTGGCGACGATTATCTATAAAAAGAAACAAAGATAACTATATAATTAAACAGATAGTTCAAAAAGAAAGGTGAAAATACAATCATATTTTTAAAATATAAAAGCTATGTGAAAACTTATATTCACATAGCTTTTATTTGTCTTATTATGTTTGGAAAAGATCTTCAATCAATTCGGCTCTACATGAACATGTACATCATATACCCCATATTCGTTCATCATGACTTTTTCAACATGGGTAGCAATATCATGTGCTTTTTTTATATCTAGCGTGGAATTAACAAGAATAACAACATCTATTACCTCATTATTCCCATAGTTTCTTCCCTTAATTTCTTTTATTCCTTTCACGCCATCCACTTTTTGGATTACATCCTGATAAAGTTGAATTTTTCCTTCATCAAATCCGTCTGAAAGTTCATGTGAAGCTTGTTTGAAGATGTCCCAGGCTGTTTTACAAATTAATAAGCCAACAATAATAGCAGTTACCGTATCAAGCCAGGGCATTTTTAATTGAGAGCCGAGTATACCTACGGCTGTCCCAATACTCACCCATGCGTCTGAAAGATTATCTTTTGCGGCTGCCATAACGGCTTTACTATTAATTTTCTTAGCCAATCTATTGTTGTAAAGATACACAACATACATGATTAGTGCAGAAAAAATACCTACATAAGCCGCCATAATATCTGGTGTTTCTTTTTCTCCTTGAAAAATGGAGGTAGTCGCATCAATCAGCACTTCCAGGCCGACTGCAACCATAATAAAAGAAGCAACCATTGATGCGATCGTTTCACTTTTCCAATGTCCATACCGATGATCTTTATCAGGTGGTCTTTGAGATAACTTAAGTCCAATAAGTACGGCAATTGATGCAATGATATCGGTTGTATTGTTAAGCCCATCTGCCTTCAAGGCAGCAGAGCCACTGCTATATGCAATAACTAATTTAATGATCGAAAGACATATGTAAGCGAGAATACTAATGATTGCCCCGCGTTCTCCTAATTTTAGATCCTTATATTTTTGTTCTTCCATTTTTCTTTGCCCCCCATTAACCCTTGACCATGATACAACTTTAAATATGGGTGGGTCTAGAGCAATCTTTTTGCACTATTTTATATAAGTAAGTAAGAGGCAAGTAAGTTGCGTTTGGGAAAAATCCTGTAGTAATTTCTTCTAGTTAGCGGACAGTGAAACCGTTATTTTTATTTAATTGCCCTAATTTATAGGCTGAGCGGACACTGAGTACGTTATTTACGAAAATAAACATGGAAATCACTATATTTTAACAAATTAGCGGAACGTATGTCCGTAAATAATAGAATTACCCTATTTTGTCACAAATAAAGAAACTGGTGTCCCAAAGCCGCAAAAGTAGGGTGACAATAGTTATGTTTTTAGATTAATTAATAAAGTGGATGGTGAAAATTCTTCAAAAGTGGATGGGCAATTTCTTTTGGATTTATTTTATACTGATTACTTAAAGTAGTTAAATCACTTTTTATAAAATAGAGGTGGACGATGAAAATACTAATTGCCTTTGTCTTTATTATTTTGATAATCGCTTTGGCAGGAACTTTAATGGTAACGAGGAAGACGGAAGAAAAATATGGGGATACGGTGAAGAAAAATACAACCAATTTAACGTTAATATATGCTGCGGTTATCTTTCTGTCTATCATTGCTCTTGGTGTGTATATTAGCTTCTTCGTTTAATGGAGGCAGCTTTAAATATATATTTGGTCAGGAGAATTCAATAAGGTATCTACTTATCGTTATAATAGATATAAATAACGAAAATAAGATTACAATTTTGAATTCAAAGGGATGTCATGAAATGGACTGGAATCTTGATCGAAAGGCTAAGAAGCCCATTTATAAGCAAATGGCCGAGTATATAGAAAATGGAATTGCTGAGGGAATGTTTCCGCCAGATAAACCTCTTCCATCAGAAAGATACTTAGCTAAAGAGCTAAATGTAAATAGGAGTACAGTTGTAGCTGCATATGATGAGCTTGAATCAAATGGTCTTGTTCAACGAAATCGTGGAAGTGGTACCATGATAAGTAAGGATATATGGGGGATCACTAAAAAACGTATACCGAGTTGGAATAGGTATATTGAAGCTGGTTCATTTTTACCCAATCTGCCACTTACTCAAAGAATACGTAAAGAGATGGAAGAGCAGAAACTAATCAATCTGGCCAGTGGTGAATTATCGGAGGATCTCTTTCCGATAAGTGCCTTAAGGGAGATTACCTCTACTCGCTCGTTTATCGGTCGATTAGGTTATGATCATCCACAGGGGAATGCCATATTAAGGACTACCATTGCAAAGCATGTGAAGGAATTCCGAAATATTGAAGCAAATCCATCTTCTATTCTAGTTACCTCTGGAGCGCAACAGGCCTTGCATTTAGTTGTTCAATGCTTGTTAAAGCCTGGGGATGCAGTGCTAATACAGGATCCATCTTATCATTACAATCTTCCAATATTTAAAACAGCAGGTATAAAAACGTATTATTTACCGGTCAATGACGATGGGATAGACCCTGATGAGATACTCGCATTACATAAAAAACATCGAATCCGAATGATCTTTCTAAACCCTGCTTTTCAAAATCCAACAGGCTCATTACTAAAAGAAAGTCAGCAGAAAGCTATCTTGGAAATATCCTCTGAACATGGCATTCCTGTTGTGGAGGACGATCCGTATAGTTTAACGTCTTTTAACGGAGAAAAGGTTTCAACATTAAAGTCGATGGATAAGCACGGGAATGTCCTATACATTAGTTCTTTATCAAAGGTTGTTGCCTCGGGTCTTAGAATTGGTTGGATTATCGGTCCGAGATCGGTCATAGAGAGATTATCTGATGCCAAACAACAAATTGATTTTGGACATGCCAGCTTTACCCAATGGATTGCAAATGACTTTTTAGAATCAGCGCATTTTCATTCTCATATTCAAAAATTAGTGCAGGAATTAGAGAAACGGCGCAATCAAATTGTGGCAAGCTTAAAGTGTCATTTAAAAGATCAAGTGGAATTTACGGTTCCTCAAGGGGGGATCCATATTTGGTGTCAATTGAAAAGAGATGTAGATGAAATGAAGTTATTAGAAAACTCCATTCAGCGAGGGGTAATCTATGTCCCTGGGGCTACGATGGGATCGCAAAAAGGTTATGTACGATTTACTTTTGCTAGAGAGAATGAAAAGGGCATTGATGAAGGAATCAAGCGGTTTGCGAGTGCACTAAACGCTACCATATAAAAGAGGACAAAATGGGAGATTCATATTCTTGAAGTCCTTTATGATAGAAGAGATATTGAACATTTACTTTCATATAAAGTGAGGTAATTCTATGTACATTATTTTACTTATCATGCTTATTATGGCATGTATGGTCTTATTTATTTGTGGTTATTATGCTTCAGCTATTAGGCTAAAGTTAGGAAAAAGTATTCTGCTATCCATACCATTTATTATAGCAATTTTTATGATCAATATTGTTATCGCTTTGGTCGAACTCTCTCAGTCACCAAATTGGCAGTGAATTTTTACTGCCTTGCTAAAACAGGAAAATAAACACTTCCAATTTGGTGTAATCTAACATCTATGCAGTTGCATTAAGCGAGTAATATTGTCTTGCATGGAATGACTAGAATTTAATACCTCAATGATTTTTCCTTGTTTCATAAATATAATATCTGTACCTATTTCTGCTGCAACATCCATCATATGAGTAGAGAAAAGAATAATTGTTCCATTTTGTCGGAGGTTTTTCAGAATTTCAATAAATCTATCCACCCAATAGGGATCAAGACCATTGGTAGGTTCATCCATAATTAACAAAGGTGGATCGGAAAGAATGGATTGACCAAAAAGAAGCCTTTGTTTCATGCCTTTTGATAAGCTCTTTACTAATGTCGAACTTTGCTCGGTTAATCCAATTATATTCATTACTTCTGCCACTCTTTCTTTGGAGATGCGGCGAATGGAGGCATAGAACATAAGGAACTCCCTTACAGAGAGCGTCCCCTGTGCATGATAATCATCTGGCATATAACCTATTTGACCTAAATATTCTTTTGGTTTAAGTGCTAGATTCGTTTCTCCAAAAGTAACGCTTCCTTGTTTGAGTAAAGAAATTCCTGCAATAATATTAATCATTGTGCTCTTTCCAGCGCCATTTCCTCCACATAGGACGACACAACTTCCAGGAGTTGCAGTGAAAGAGCATTTATGAAGGGCTATCTTTCCTTTAAACTCTTTACTGATCCCATCTACAATTAATTGTTTCATATTTGTTTCCTCCGGTTTAACACAAACGTAGAAGTCAATATACACACTGCGGATAAAACAGCTAGATAAATGATTAACATGATTAAAGAAAAGGGAGATTCCCAAAACTTAACCATTCCGTCGTAAGGCTGTCCAAAAACTGCACCGCCATCTAGTGTAATAACATAGATAACTCTTAGAAATTCAGCTGGATTTAGAAATAATGATATTTTCATTATTGGAGTGACCCATGTATATGGAAGCAAACTCAAAAGATTTATCCAGGCAATGGGCCAAACCATGATGAGGAAAAACCATATGCCAACGGATAGTGATAAAGATTGCCATCTTGTTGAAACAAGCGATCCGACGGTAAAACCGATTAAAAGAAAAATGTACATTAACAATGCAGAAAACAAATAAAGAAAGATAGCCCATTGAAAAGTAATTCCGCCTCCGGTAAGCAAGGCTATTAAAATGCTTACCCCAAAGCTGAAGGTGAAAACTGATATTTGTGATACAAACTGTCCTACGATTTTCCCTAACACATATGCCAATGTATGGAATGGATAGGTACTTAGAAGCCGCCATTGTCCATTTTCCATCTCTGCTGAAATGGAAAATGACCCGGCTAATAACATAAACATAGGAATAATATATAACGCTACATTCATAACAGTACCTGTCATATTTGTATATAATGTCAATGAAGGTACGCTTTTTTGTAATAAAAATAATAATGTTAGTACAGCAATCCATAAAATACTGAATGAGTAATAAGATCGCTGCCTGATTGTAGTATAAATCTCTGAATAACAAAAATTACCCATTACGACCATCCTTCAATTTTGTTAAGCAAATATTTAGTGAGATGTAGTTTCTTCTTTCTCTGCATGATCACTTTCTGATTCCATATCTCCCATATCCTCCATATCTTCTCCATGTCCTTCATCACTATGTCCGTGCTCTTTCATCATTTCAGGATTCATAGCCCATTTATGTTCTGCTATATCTTTAGAGTTGAGAAGTTCTCCTTTGTTGTGGCTTATAAATTCTTCAGCCGCCGATTTATCTTTAAAGGAAATCATATTATAGGCCATAGGGGTTTTTACATCCTTGTTGTAAACATAGAAGGCATCTTCAGTAAGTATCCATTCTTCATTGTTGTAATCCCTAACAAAGGAGGCTTCAACTTCTTTATCTTGATTTTCTTCCATCCATCCGTACATGCATCCGATATCATCAAATACATAGGATTGTCCATTGCTAAGAACGATCTGCGTAGCAAATTGGTTATCCATCACAGTCATATTACAGATTGCGCATTTATCGGTTTCTTCATTGATTGCTCTCGGCTCCACTCCTTTTTTTCCACACCCTAGTAGTAAGCCTCCTGTTACAAAGGTTAAAAATATTAATATCATTAATTTCTTCATGAAAATCTCCTCCATTTTTGAATGAAATATAGGTTGAAAATTGTAAAGAAAACACCCAAGAACCAAAGGGATATTTGCTTATCTTCCTTTTGATGACTATTAATAATTCCTGAATTCATAGAAGGGTGATAATCCATTAATAAGGTTTCTGTAGGGCTATTAAACACTTGTTTCAATAAAGTGATGCCAGGATGTTGAAAAAATAGCTGATACTCGGGTACCCATTGGATTAGCGTTAGAAAATAAGGATCTGCCGCATGTGGTATTTCACTAATTGAGTCTCCGTTTATATCAAGCTTAAGTGATGTGTCCCAATAATTATGCTCGATAAGATTATCTGCACTTTCAATTGCTTGTGCATCATTGACATTGCCATTAAAGATATTTTCAGATAATCGGTTATTAAAAGCCCTTTTCATTTGAATGCCAATTGTATTTGACTCAAATGTATTATTATTAAATTGAGCACCCGATGTTTCTTCTATAAAGGAACCAATTCTATTAGAAGTAAACATATTATCCGTTACAATGGTGTTATTAGTCTGGTAGAGCAGTAGTCCTTGTGAATTGACATTTTGATTATTAAAGGAAAATTCATTGTCTTTTATGAATGTTTCCTTTGCCTGCATCACCATTGCACCAGCAAAATTATGCTGGGAATGATTTTTTTCTACCAATACATAGTCTGAAAACATTAGATGAATACCATAACGTGCATTTTGGATGAAGTTATTCGTTATCTCATTACTGTTGCTCTGCTCTAAGTAAATGCCGTCCAATACATTATTGATTTGCAATGACGTTATAACATTATTGCTAGATGCCCAAAGGTCGATACTATTATGTTTACGATTGCCAGTGAGCGTACTTTTTTCAATTCGGATTTGATTTGCTTCATTTAACTGAATGCCTATTTGTTCCGTATTAATAATTAAATTTGTCAGAACATGATTTCTTCCTGTTACATAGATTGCTGGAGATCCTTCATCATTTTTGTTACATTGTTCAATCGTTATATTGCTTAATTGGACATGTTCACCTTTAATCGTTAAAACAGGTGCATTCTTACAGGATTGAATTGTAGCTTTATGTTCTCCTATTAAGGTTACTGGTTTTGTTATAGTAATATTTTCTGTGTAAGAACCAGGTGAAACGATTAAAGTATCTCCATCGTCAGCAGCATCGATCATTTCTTGTAAAGATGGTTTATCTGCTTTAGCACTAATTGGCAAAGTTAATAGAGTGAGTACTAAAAGTAGAAGTACGTTTTGGTACTTCATTGAAAATCTCCTTTCCATCAGAAGTAATTCGGTTTGCTTATCTAATGTAGCGGAAGAAAGTGAATGAAAAGTGAAGTTATTTTGAACTCTTTTTGAAAGAGTTGCAAAATTTAAACCATTATTTAAACCCTATTACTCTTGTAGTATATTATTTAATCTGCTATGCTTTTTTTAATTGAATAGGATTTCCTTCGGGGTCGGGTGCAAGTCCCAACCGGCGGTGATGAGGTTGTACCTCTTAGTCCGTGACCCGTTTTCATATATATGAAAACGGTGGATTTGGTGAAATTCCAAAGCCGACAGTAAAAGTCTGGATGGGAGAAGGAAGATTTAATTGTTCAAAAAAGCTCTTTTTTGACATTTATTTGTGTTGCTTTTTTTCTCCCTTACTACTATTAGTAAGGGATTTTGTGTTTAAATGGAGAATTTATTATGAAAGGGGCTACCTTTTTTTCAAAATGAATGATTGTGAATATATGAACGTATCCATCTCATTAGCTCGCGCAACATTGGGACAGACAAGTCCGAACCCAAGTGTTGGTGCGGTGGTAGTGAAAGATGGAAGATTAGTAGGGACAGGTGTGCACATGAAAGCCGGTACTCCCCATGCAGAAGTTCATGCAATTAAAGCGGCTGGAAGCGCTGCCAAGGGTGCTGACATGTATGTGACACTTGAGCCATGCAGTCACCATGGGAAGACACCTCCGTGTGCGGATCTCATTATTGAAGCAGGTATTAAAAAGGTTTTCGTTGCAACGCTAGACCCAAATCCGCTTGTGGCAGGTAAAGGCATTGACAAGCTTACAAGTGCTGGAATTGAGGTCGAAGTAGGCTTGTGTAAGGAAGAAGCGCTGCAGCTGAACGAAAAGTTTTTTCACTTTATCCAAACAAACACTCCATTTGTAACCATTAAAGCAGGCATTTCATTAGATGGAAAGATAGCAGCTAAATCAGGTGATAGTAAGTGGATAACCTCCCCTGAATCACGACAAGATGTACATCAGCTCCGTCATGAGCATGATGGAATATTAGTAGGAATTAACACAATCCTACAAGATAATCCTCTTTTAACCACCAGAAGACCCCGAGGTGGAATAAATCCCATTCGAATTGTATTAGACACGGAATTGAAAATTCCAGTGTCAGCAAATGTTATTCAAGATTGCTCTGCTCAGACAATCATTTTTACAGGCAGTCAGTTTAATGCAACTAAGAAAAGAGAACTTGAGAGCCAAGGCGTAACGATTATTTCACAAAATAGCGCTGAAATTTCGCTAAAGGAAGTTCTGCATACGCTAGGAGAACGCGACATCCTGTCCGTTTTAGTAGAGGGCGGTTCAGAAATCCATGCTTCATTTATTGAAGAAGAAGCTTTCCAGCAAATTATTACGTATATGGCGCCGAAAATCATAGGTGGCAGAGAGGCTATTCCTTTTATTGGCGGAGCAGGTCCTGAGCTTGTGAAGTTAGGGAAACAGCTTCGCTTTACTGCGGTAGAAAAGGTAGGTCCAGATATTAAAATCACTGCAAAACCTCTCATAGAGGAGGAAACCGAATAATGTTTACTGGAATCATTGAAGAGATCGGAACGATTCAAAACATCCAAACGAAAGGAAATACACTCGTTCTTGCGATTCAAGGAAAGAAAGTGCTAGAAGACTTAAATCTAGGAGATAGCATTGCCGTGAACGGTGTCTGCTTAACGGTAACAGAATACAATCATACGTCCTTTTTTGTAGATGTTATGCCTGAAACCTTTCAAAGTACAGCTTTATCCGGTCTGCAGAGAGGCTCACTCGTGAATCTTGAACGGGCGATGAGCTCAAATGGCCGTTTTGGAGGCCACTTTGTAACTGGGCATGTTGATACGGTCGGACAAATTCTCAAGCGAGAGCCAAAAGAAAATGCCATCTATATTGACATTCACTTTTCTAAAGAATTCAGCCATCTAACCTTATATAAAGGATCAATCACGCTTGATGGAACATCATTAACGATCTTTGGCATCAGCAAGGATCAAGTAACCGTGTCGATTATTCCTCATACAGCAAAAGAAACGGTACTCGGTCACAAAAAGATTGGCGATAAGGTGAATATCGAGTTCGATATCATCGGCAAATATTTATATTCCTTCCTTCAGAAAAATGAACAGCAAAAACAAGAAAGCAGTATTTCTACTGATTTTCTTAAGAATAACGGATTTATGTAGAAATTAAGCAAGGCTCTTTTATAAATTGTGTAAATGAAAACCGTTGACAAATAAGGTTGGTTGATTGGAGCGGCAGGTGCGAGACTCCTGCGGGAAGTGTGGGACAGGTGAGACCCCGCAGGAGTGTTGTGAGCGACGAGGAGGCTCAACGCCCACCCCGCGGAAAGCGAGCATCCTGGAGCGGAAATCAACCTCTACGAATTCATGTTTAAGGCAATGTTTGCAAAAACAGCCTTAAGTAAAGACACGATACTTACATTCTTATGAACCAGCAGAAAGGTGGCAACAAATTCATGTTCCATAAAATAGAAGAAGCAATTGAAGATTTAAAGACAGGAAAGGTCATTATCGTTTGTGATGATGATGATCGTGAGAATGAAGGAGATTTTGTTGGCCTGGGCGAATTTGCGACGCCAGAAATGATTAATTTCATGGCAAAAGAAGGAAGGGGCCTAATTTGTGTTCCGATTACTGAGTCGATAGCGGAAAGACTGGAACTTCAACCAATGGTAGAAGTCAATACAGACAGTCATGAAACAGCCTTTACCGTTAGTATTGATCATGTGGATACAACAACAGGAATAAGTGCGTTTGAGCGTGCATTAACTGTTCAAAAATTACTGGAAGAAGAATCGCTTCCAAGTGATTTTAGAAAGCCAGGACATATTTTCCCACTTATCGCCAAAGAAGGCGGTGTTCTTCGCCGGGCTGGCCATACCGAAGCAGCGATTGATTTGGCAAGACTTGCTGATTCGAAATTAGCAGGCGTCATTTGTGAAATCATGAAAGATGATGGAACGATGGCACGTGTAGATGATTTAAAAGAGGTTGCGGACAAATTCGATTTAAAGATGATTACGGTGAAAGATCTTATTGAGTATCGACTTGAGCATGATTCGCTTGTTGAACGAGAGGTTGAAATCCAGCTCCCAACAGAGTTTGGTGACTTTCGGGCAGTCGGATTTACGAGTAAAAGTGATGGCAAGGAGCATGTTGCTCTTGTAAAAGGAGATATTTGTGAAGATGAGCCTATCTTAATAAGAGTACATTCAGAATGTTTAACTGGCGATGTGTTCGGTTCGAATCGCTGTGATTGCGGACCTCAGCTACATGCGGCTCTTGCTCAAATAGAGGAGGAAGGGCGAGGAATCCTTCTATATATGAGACAAGAAGGAAGAGGTATTGGTCTAATCAATAAATTAAAAGCGTACAAGCTCCAAGAGGAAGGCTTCGATACGGTTGAAGCGAATCATAAGCTAGGATTTAAAGCTGATTTGCGTGATTATGGGATTGGTGCTCAAATACTTCGAAATCTAGGTGTGAAAAAGATGCGATTATTAACAAATAACCCAAGGAAAATAACCGGCCTTGCTGGGTATGGTTTAGAGGTAGTCGATCGCGTTCCTCTTCAAATAACACCCAAAAAGGAAAATGAACAGTATTTAAAAACAAAACAAGAAAAGCTAGGACATTTACTAACATTTTAATAGGAGTGGATAATAATGAAAGTACTTGAAGGAAATTTAGTTGGCACAGGGTTGAAAATTGGGATTGTGGTTGCACGTTTTAATGAGTTTATTACGAGTAAACTGCTTGGTGGAGCAGAGGATGGTCTGAAGAGACATGGAGTGAATGAAGCGGATGTGACGGTCATGTGGGTTCCAGGTGCTTTTGAAATTCCGCTTGCAGCAAAGAAGTTAGCCGATCAAGGTGGCTTTGACGCAATCATTACACTAGGAACAGTTATTAGAGGGGCAACGCCTCACTTTGAATATGTAAGCAGTGAGGTGGCAAAGGGTGTAGCGAACACAGGAATGCAGAGCGGAATTCCGATTATTTTTGGTGTACTCACAACAGATACAATTGAACAGGCAATCGAACGTGCAGGTACAAAGGCAGGAAATAAAGGATATGAGGCAGCGGTAGGAGCGATTGAAATGGGGAATCTTTATAAAAACTTTAAATAATTTTTAGTAGATGACGGAAAAAGAGAATTGAATAAAGGGGGATGGTTAATGAAACCAGATTTTGTTTTTGGGTTTCATTCCCTCATGTTAACAAATCCCTGTCCTTCTAGTGGACAGGGATTTGTTGTTGCTTAATTTTCAATTGCTCTACTCTGATCTGCGAGATTCCCTTTCTTTTCGCGTATCTTATAAATCACAATCAGCAGAATAAACCATACAGGTGTGATGAATAATGAAATACGAGTATCTTCTGCTAGTGCAAGTACAACAAAGATGAATGCTAGGAAAACGAGAATTAAGTAATTAGCAAATGGATAAAGCGGTAATTTGAATTTATTTATTTTTGCTAAATCTGGTCTAGTTTTGCGATACTTCAAGTGACAAATAACGGTAATCCCCCAAATGAAGAGGAAACATACGGTAGAAATACTAGTAATTAGTGTAAAGACTCCCTCTGGCATAACATAGTTCAAAACAACGGCAATGAGAATAACTACAGTTGAAAAGAACAATGCATTAGAAGGTACTTTACTTAAAGTAAGTTTAGTAAGTGGTACAGGTGCATTTTTATCTTTAGCAAGTGAGTATAGCATCCGGCTTGTGCTGAAAATAGCACTGTTACATGCTGAAGCTGCGGATGTTAGTACGACAAAATTGACAATACCCGCTGCTGCAGCGATACCAACGGCAACGAATACTTGAACAAAGGGACTTTCCATTGGGTTAATAGCATTCCAAGGATAAATACTCATAATAACGATGAGTGCACCGATGTAGAATATTAAAATCCGAATAGGAATATTATTGATTGCTTTCGGAATAACTCTTTCAGGATCTTCGGTTTCACCTGCAGTCAGTCCTACAAGTTCAATGCCTACAAATGCGAATACAACCATCTGGAATGAGAGGATGAACCCATTTATTCCATTAGGGAACATACCGCCATGGCTCCATAAGTTCGAGAAACTGGATGCACCTGAATCAGTTGAAAAGCCTTTAATAATCATGAATATACCAATAACAATTAATGCTAGAATCGCAATAACTTTAATTAATGCAAACCAGAATTCCATTTCACCGAAAAGCTTTACAGTGGCAAGGTTCATGACTAGCAAAATAACAAGTGCAATTAGGCCAGGCATCCATTGTGGTACATCAGGAAGCCAAAACTGCGTATAGAGTCCAACAGCTGTTAAGTCGGCCATTGCGATTGAAATCCAGCAAAACCAGTAGGTCCAGCCAGTGATAAATGCTGCCATATTTCCTAAATAATCTCTGACAAAGTCAACGAAAGAATGATATTCCAAATTGCTTAAGAGCAGTTCTCCAAGTGCGCGCATGATCAAAAAGCAAATGACGCCTGTAATCATATAGGCAAATAAAATGGACGGTCCTGCTAAATGAATCGATTTTCCTGCCCCAAGAAATAATCCAGTTCCGATTGCCCCGCCGATTGCAATTAGTTGCACATGCCTGTTTTTAAGGCCTCTTGCTAGCTTTTGTTCTTGCATATCATTTCCCACTTTCTGTTTATGACTAGGCTAGGATCTTCCACTAAGTGTAAATATTTAAACAATACACTTAAATCAAATAATTGCGAAATAATATCTTGGTAAAATATTAACACACTATTTGTTCATTCGATAGAAAAAAATTTTGAACAATTAATTATCAATTACTGGAAAAGGACGGGGTTATTTACTAGTCAAGTTTGTTGCTTGCATTTGGATAAATAAAAGCCTGTTTTGAAAAAGTGATTCAAATGATGAATCCTTCTTCAAAACAGGCTATTTGATTCGAATGATTACCCTCTAATTAAATCATAGGTCACGCACATTGGTTTCCCTGTCCGTGGGTCAAATCCAATTTCTGCATCAATATTAAAAACCTTTTGCAGAGTCTCTTTATGCATGACCTCTTCACTTGTTCCTGCCTTTATTAGATTGCCGTCTTTTAGTGCAATGATATTGTGTGAAAAGCGTGCAGCATGGTTTAAATCATGTAGAACCATGATGATTGTGCGGTTCTGAGTCTCGTTTAGGTTCTTTAGCAATTCAAGCACTTCTAACTGATGGGCCATATCAAGATATGTCGTTGGTTCGTCTAGAAAGATAATCTCGGTTTCTTGTGCGAGTGCCATTGCAATCCATACACGCTGTCTTTGTCCGCCTGAAAGGGAATCAACTGTCCGAAATTTATAATCCATGGTGTTGGTTACAGTTAGTGCCCAATCGATCACTTCATAATCTGCAAGTGATAACTTTCCGAATCCTTTTTGATAGGGGAATCGACCATAGGAAACAAGTTCACCAACCATTAGACCTGAGGCACTTTCCTGTGTTTGAGGCAGAATAGCCATTTTCTGTGCTAGCTTTTTGGTGTTCTCTTTCGCGATTGATTGGCCATCTAATAAAATGCTCCCTTTTGAATGGGGGATTATTCGTGTGATCGCCTTTAGTAATGTAGATTTTCCACAGCCATTTGGACCAATAATCGTAGTGATTTCATTATTTTTAAACTGTATATTCATTTGATTAACAATTAAGTTTTCTTGATAACCGACATGTAAATCCTTAGTAAGTAAACGGGTCATGTCAAAGCCTTCTTTCTCATATTCATTCATCATTAGTTTATCACAGATTAGCGGGCGGCAAGATCCCTGCTGTGTGAAGTTTCCCTTTATATAAGTATATCTTATAATAATTGATAATGAGAATCAATAACAAATAGAATTTAAGAGAAAAGGACTATCACAATCAATCATGCGATAGCCCTTTTCCAATTATTTCACGATGCTTTTTAAGATATTGTCAATAATTTGTTCATTTGCAATCGCACCAGTGTATAACCAGCTTTCATCAGGAGAGAACTCATGGACATTCCCAGCTTTAACAGCAGGGATGCTGCTCCATAATTTATCACTTAAAGCAGATGATCCAGTTGCAGTATCACTATTGATCAGGAATAAATGATCAGCGTCCAGTTCAACTAGTTTTTCTAAAGAAATAGCATTCCAGTTGCTTTCGCCGCTAGCAGAAATTTCTTTTACTACAGCAGGTACTTTTAATCCTAAATCTTGATACATAACGGCACCGCTTGATAAGTTTTCACTCACAATGAAGAAGTTTCCGCCTACTAACCAAATAGCAGCTACAGAAGGTTGATCACCAGTAGCTTCAATTTCTGCTTTTGCCTCTTTCGCTTTTGTTTCGTAGTCTTCTAATACCTTTTTAGCTTCGTCTTCTTTTCCAAATACTTCTCCAACACGAAGCAATTCATCGCGCCAGTCATTGTTCACTTCAGTCCCAATTACATAGGTTGGAGCGATCTTATTGTATTGATCGTATTTTCCGCCTTCAACCATACTTGCAGAGTCCATAATGATTAAGTCTGGTGTAAGCTCTTGAACAGCTTCAAATGGCAAATCATGTGGGATGGTTGGGATTCCTTTTAAACTGTCTTGAAGATACCCTTGAATACTAGCTCCATCATTTACACTCCATTGTGCTACAGGCTTAATACCTAGAGCAACAAGATTATCTTCAAGATATGTAGCAATAACTCGTTCTGGGTTAGCAGGGACAACGACTTCATTGCCCATCGCATCTGTTAGTGTTCTTTCAGTTGCAACTTCATCTTTATTTGAATCCGCAGCCTGCTGTTCAGTTTGATCTGTTGTTTTTTCATCAGCATCTCCACAAGCTGCTAAAGAAAACGCAAGCAGACCAACGCCCATTAACTGCATGATTTTCTTTTTACTTAACAAATTATTCATTGGAATCCTCCTAGAAGTATGGTAAAATATACACTATTGATAATGATTATTGATTTCAATTAAAATATAAAATTGATAATTTGTCAATAATGTATTATAAAAAGATGTGAACATTTCTTGAAGAAAGTAGTCGTTTTATTATGAATCAAAGTACTAATAATCATGCTGGATCTGCAAAGAATGTCTTACATAGTAATCATTTATTAGGTTCAATTATTTTGCTTGTTGGTTCGATTGTACTTTTGCTTTCAATCGTAACTTCGATCCATTTTGGGGCAGCAGATCTTAGCTATAACACGGTTTGGAAGGCATTATTCGCATTTGATAGTGAAAATTCCTCGCATGTCATCATTCGAGAATTAAGGCTTCCAAGAGCAATAGCCGCCGTTCTTGTCGGAGCAGCCCTTGCAGCTTCAGGCTCCATTATGCAGGGGATGACTAGAAATCCACTTGCCTCACCCTCCATTATGGGTGTAACAGCGGGCTCCTCTTTTTTAATAGCGATTGCTTTTGCATTCCTTCCTGCCATTACTTACACAGGGATGATTACCTTTTCATTTATTGGAGCTGGACTTGGAGCGATCTTAGTATTCGGTGTCTCTTCTTTATCTAAGGGTGGAGTTACACCAGTCAAACTTGCACTAGCAGGGTCAGCCATTACATCATTGCTTAGTTCGTTATCAACGGCTATTGGAATTAAATACAATGTTTCGAAGGATATTAGCTATTGGTATGCTGGCGGTGTGTCGGGTGTCCAAATGGAGCAATTGATGTATGTCATTCCATTCGTACTAGGTGGACTGATCTTAGCCATCTTCCTATCACGTTCAATATCCATTCTGAGTTTGGGTGAGGAAATAGCAAAAGGGTTAGGACAGAATACAAATATTATTAAAATACTAGGTATACTAGCCGTTTTACTCTTAACAGGTGCAGCTGTGTCAATTGCTGGAATGATTGGATTTGTTGGACTAGTTATTCCACATATCACTCGCTTTATAGTAGGTGTGGATTATCGATGGATCATTCCGTGTTCAGCGATCTTAGGAGGAATCTTATTAATTGTCGCAGATATTGTCGGCAGGATGATAAATGCTCCTTTTGAAACGCCAGTAGGTGCGATAACAGCAATCATTGGTGTTCCGTTCTTTCTCTATCTAGCACGTAAAGAAGGGAGAGGAATGTAATGCGCAAGCTGTTGTCGAAAGACCAAGATAAATTTAAATTCCTAATGATAACAACAAGTATTTTAACCGTTATTGTCTTTTTCTTAAGTATAAATGCAGGATATATTAAAATTCCTTTAGATACAGTATTAGCAACACTGATGGGCAAGGGTACACCGCAAAATGAATTAACGATCTTTGATTTTCGTTTACCAAGGATCGTCCTTGCACTATTAGTTGGAATGGGTATTGCCGTATCAGGGGCTATTCTACAGGGGATCTCACAAAATCCACTTGCAGATCCAGGGATTCTTGGCATTAATTCTGGTGCAGGATTTGCGGTTGTTCTTTATATGTTTTTCTTTCAACATACAGCCTTTTTTACAGGGGGATTATCGGTATTTATCATGCCGCTTACAGCTTTAATTGGTGCCTTTATTGCAGCGATTTTAATATACACTCTCTCTTGGAAAAATGGAAAAGTGACACCTGTTCGCTTGCTGCTAGTTGGAATTGGAATCAATGCTGCATTTGGTGCAGGATTAATTATTTTTCAAATGAAAATGGAACCGATTAATTTTATGAAGGCCATTATTTGGCTGTCAGGGACGATTTGGGGAACCAATTGGACATTTGTACTGGCGTTATTGCCGTGGTTAATACTACTCCTTCCCTTTGCGATCTATAAAGCAAGGTTTCTAGATGTTTTACGTCTTGGAGATGATGTAGCTATAGGTGTCGGTGTTTTCATTGAGAAAGAAAGAAGGGTATTGCTCTTTGTTTCTGTTGCATTAGCGGGAGCTTGTGTTGCAGTCGGTGGAGGGATTACATTCTTAGGGCTTATTGCCCCACATATAGCGAGACGCCTCATAGGAGCAAGACATGCAAAAATTCTGCCGTTAACGGCAATAATTGGAGCCCTATTACTGCTATCTGCTGATACTTTAGGCAGAGTAATTATGGCACCGATGGAATTACCAGTCGGATTAGTTGTCTCAATATTAGGTGCACCATATTTCATCTATCTATTAGTGAAAACAGTTTAAAAAGGATGTTTAGAATGCTGGAATTCAGCCTTCTGAACATCCTTTTTTTGGTTTCTTAATTGTTTCGATAAAGTGAAAATAAAAGATTGTTGAGTGATATAAATTGCTTTTTAAAATTATCAGACACATTTTAGACACAAATCATGCAATAAAGTGTGAGCTAAATCACAATTAATCTGAAATAGTATCTATTATAATTCTAAGTGAAAATGAAAATTATTATCATTTAGGAAAATGTTTACGTTAGGATGATAGGATGATCGAATAATGCTATAGCAACTATACAACAGCAGGTGATTAAGAATGGAAGTGCTATTAGAATTTGATTCTGTTTCAGTAAAATATAATGAACACGAAGTCATTAAAAATTTATCCTTCTCTTTAAAAAAAGGGGAAGTCATTGCATTGTTAGGACCTTCTGGCTGTGGGAAAACAACCATTTTAAATATTACTTCAGGCTTATTAGCTGAGACTGCTGGAAAAGTCAGCGTGCATACAAAAAAGTTCGGCTATGTGTTTCAGGAGCCAAGATTACTTCCATGGCGGACCGTCATTGATAATATTCTGTTTGTTATGAAAGAGAAGGACAGAGAAGTTAAACAAAAACAGACCAATGAAATATTAAAAATGGTTGGATTAGATCATGTAGCAAATGATTACCCGTCAAAATTATCTGGAGGGATGAAACAGCGAGTTTCAATTGCTCGTGCCTTAGCAGCAGATCCACAAATTATCTTAATGGATGAACCCTTTTCAGCACTTGATCCTAAATTGAAAAATGAACTGCAAGAAGATGTGATAAAGCTAATTGATAAGAATCAGATCGGTATTATTTATGTCACACATGATCCGCTAGAGGCTATAAAACTAGCAGATCGAATTTTGGTCCTATCAAGTCAAGGCTGCTCTATTAAATATGAAATGAATATTGAGAGAAGCAGGACAGAAAGAGATTACAGCTACTTAAAACAAATTGAACTAGAGCTCAGGAATTGGGTTGGAGGGATTACATAATGACAAAACAAAACAGATTAAAATATCTTCTTATTTTTACTTTATTAATAGGACTATTTTTAACAGGGTGTTCACAATCAACGAAAAAAGAGTCGGATACAACGGCAAATGAAAAGCCGGCCAAGCAGGAAGAAGCAACAGAAAAACTAAGTGAACTAACGATTCAAGCTCCAATGGGTATCTCAATTGCCGCACCAATCTATAAGGTAGTGGATGACAATAATCTGCAAGAATTTACAAATCAATTAAACTATTTGCCATGGAAGAATCCAGATGAACTCCGTGCGCGCATTAGTGCCAATCAGGCAGATATCTCAGCTGTTCCAACTTATGTAGGCGCCAATTTATATAATCGCGGGATGGATGTTAAGCTAATGAATGTGTTAATCTGGGGTATTCTGTATGTGGTAGGACCAGATGGTGAACAGGTAAGCTGGGAGCAATTAAAAGGGCAGACCATTCATGTTCCTTTCAAAGGGGATATGCCAGATTTAGTTTTCCAATACTTATTGAAGAAAAACGGGATTGATCCAACAAAGGATATTAAGATAGAGTATGTTTCTTCTCCACAAGAAATCGTTCAGCTTATGATTGCAGATAAAGCAAAATATGCTGTTGTTCCTGAGCATGTAGCGACACTATCAGTTGTGAAAGGTAAGCAGGAAGGGAAGAACCTTGCTAAGATTATGAATTTACAAGAAGAGTGGAAAAAGGCAACAGGAAGAGATTCATTCATTCCACAGGCAGGGATTTTGGTATCCAATGCATTAATTGAAAAAAATCCTGAATTGGTTCAGGAAATCCAAAATCAATTCGAACAAAGTATTCAATTCATTAATAAGAATCCAACTGAAGCCGCTGCCATTATTAATAAAATGAATGAAGATGTACCGCAGCCAATTATTGAAAAGGTTATTCCATCGTTAAATTTACAATTTGTTTCAGCAAAAGATGCAAAAGATGATTTAGAGTTTTTTTTTAATGAACTAGCCACACTTTCTCCTGAAATTATTGGAGGGAAACTACCAGATGAAGGCTTCTATTACGAAAAATAAGAAAAGATTCACTCGGATCTTTGTCCTATTCCTTTTGCTTTGTATTTGGCAGGTATGTTCATTTTATTTACCAAGTATCTTATTGCCATCACCTTTAGAAACTTGGAATGAATTGATAAAATTGATCTTAAATGGGGAATTAGCTGGCCAGTTATCCCAGTCTGCTTTACGAATGCTGCTAGGCCTTGTAATTGGTATTCTGATTGCGATAACGTGTGGATTGTTTGCGGGAAGATTTGAATTTGTGTACGAAGCCTTTCGCCCAATTTATTCAATTATTATGGGGCTGCCGCCAATCATTGTCGTTGTACTGGCGATGGTTTGGTTCGGAACAAGTACGGTTGTCCCTACTTTTGTTGTAAGTGTATTGGTCTTTCCGGTTATCTATTTAAATACGGCAGATGGCTGGCGAAATATTGATAAACAATTACTTGAAATGGGCGCAATCTATAAAATCTCTCCTTTTCAGAATTTAAGGCATATTATCCTGCCGGGATTAGCTGTTCCAATTATCTCGGCAATATCTCTAGCAGTAGGATCGGCTGTTCGTATAACGATTATGGCTGAGCTGTTAGGTGCAAATTCAGGAATTGGCTATTCGTTAGCATTGGCCCGGGTTAATATTAATACGGCCAAAGTATTTGCATGGACGATTATTTGTATCTTAATCATTCTGATTCTTGATCATTTTGTGTTAAATCCAATAAAAAGTTTCATATTAAGATGGAATAAATAGCAGTCATACAAAAGCCAATCCATTGTATTGAAAATATACTGATGGATTGGCTTTTTAGATTTGGGGGGAATGCGAGTGTCAGCCAATTTATAGGGCTAATTGAAAATGAAAAAACGAATAAAAAGTGGAGAAAAAGTATTGACGGATAAGTTTATAATATGATATATTTAAAAATTTGATTAAAAAACAATACTGTGATACCATATATATGTAAGTATATATGGAGGTGGATGATTTGTTTCAAGTTGGTGACAAGGTCTTTTATCCAATGCATGGGGCAGGTATCATTAAAGCCATCGAAGAAAGGGAAGTTCTCGGCGAGACACATGAATATTATGTGATTAACATTCCTATAAGTAATATGAATGTGATGATCCCTATTAAAAAGATACAGAAATCTGGTATTCGTCCTATTATCGATCGGCAGACAATGAAAGATATATTGTTTGACTTTCATAATATGGAGCCGAAGGAATCACTTCCATGGAAAGAAAGATTTAATTCGAATATGGAGAAGATGAAGACAGGCAATGTACAGGATTCAGCAGAAGTGATTCGGGACCTTTTGTACTACAGCAAGGAAAAGGTGCTTAATACGAGTGAACGTCATATGTTAAATGAAGCGAAGAGAAATGTAATTAGTGAAATGATCCTCATTAGGGATATCACAGAAAGTCAAGCAGCCGATCTATTGAAGCTTACCAGCTAAGATGAGCCATCCGCCATCAATAAGCAGTTGGTGGTTTTTTATTTTTTTACTATAAAAAAAGCCGATACTCTGCATTTGCAGTGCATATCGGCTTTTATTTTGTCTAACTATTTTGATGTTACTTTTTTATCAGCTTTATCCTTCTCGAACATCACAATTAACCCAGGAAGTAAGATCCCTCTGACTAAGAAAGTATCTAATAAAATTCCAACTGCGACAATGAAACCAAAGACGAATAATAATTGAACAGGTTGTGTCATTAAGACCGCGAAGGTTGCAGCAAGGATAATTCCTGCTGAGGAAATGACCCCACCCGTATTAGCAACAGCAATTTCTACAGCTTCCTTGACTGAATGCGTTCTTCGTTCTTCTTGGAATCTTGAAATTAAAATAATATTATAGTCAATGCCAAGTGCAATTAAGAATACAAAGGCATAGAGTGGAACCCGGTTACTGATGGTATCGATATCAAAGATTAGATTAGTTAAGAACATCCCTAAGCCTAAAGCAGCTAGGAAGGAAACGAGAATCGTCCCCATCATGTAAATCGGCATTTTAAAGGATTTTGTCAATACAATCAGCATAATGAATATTAATATCGTTTCAAGTAAAACAATGAGGATGACATCCTTATTATTAACAGACCGATCATCTACTTTAGTGGCCGTTTCACCTGCGAAGTAAAGCTCTCCAGTAAGATTGCTGTCAGAAACAATCTGATCAGAATGCAGTATCATCTTTTCCAGCGCATCCATTGTTTCAACGGAATAAGGATTTTCTTCAAAGGTCAAGTTAAAATTAAGTGCCTTATTATCTTCTGTTTTGCCATTTAAGCGCACATTGTTAACAAGCGGCTGTTCTAAAAGTGTATTTACTAATGCTTCTTGCTGTTCAGTGCTAACCTCATCATTTGCTTCGAATAATACGGTTGTCGGTGCTAAATCTCCATTTTCAAACTTTGCTTCTAAAATTTCATAGCCAACAAGAGATGGCATATCATCAGGGAAAGACTTCATTGTATCAAATTCATATTCTAGATTAAACATATTGCTTGCAGATAAAAGGAGAAAGGCTCCAATAACTACAACGGATAACCCAGGCTTTTTCACAACAAAACGTCCAACTTTGCTCCAAATAGAGTTTGTCTTGACTTTTGTTTCGCCTACCCTCGGAATCTTAGGCCAGAAGGACTTTCTGCCGAATAGGGTGAATAACGCCGGAACAAGTGTAATGGATGCAAGCATAATAATTGCCATGGTTGTTGCAAATGTCGGTGCAAAATTGCGGTAATCTCCTAGACCTGCAAAGAACAATACGAGCATGGCTGCTAATACGGTTCCACCAGAGAAGAAAACAGGCATACCAGTTTCTCTCATTGCCGCTTTCATTGAAGTAAATTTATCATCATGTTGCTTCAGCTCTTCACGATAACGAGAAAAGACAAAAAGGGAATAATCAATAACTGCAGCAAATAAAAGAATCGATGCAATCGATATCGTTTGATTACTAATATCTAATCCTGCTTTTCCCATTAATCCAAGTGTCTGCATAACAACTTCATAAACAAAGACAGCTGCAAGCAGCGGGATTAGCGCTAATAATGGTGAACGGTAGATGACAATTAACAGAATAAGAATCAATCCAACTGTTGATAAAATAAGGACAACATCTGCTCTAGAAAATAAATCAAGCGAGTCTGTCGCAATTCCAGCAGGTCCGGTCACATATAAGGTTAAATCAGATGATTCTTTGACAATATCCTTAATAGGCTCTAATGAAACCTTCAACTCTTTTGTTTCTAAAGAAGAATCAAAGGTTAAAGGGATTAAAGCTGTTGTCTTATCTTCTGAGAAAAACCCGGCTGCGGCTTGAGGAGGCAAGGCAGCTAAAGGAATTACTTGCTCGACTCCTTCAATATTTTCATTCTCAATTTTAGCTAAGAGTTCAGCCAGCTGAGAGAGTTCGACTTCTCCTTCTTTAGCCTGAAAGACTAAAATAGCTGGAGTCCCATCAGTGTCTTTAAAGTATTTGTCTACTTTGGATTGTGCAATAACGGATTGAGCATCTTCAGGCAGAGAAGCAACTCTTGAAACTTCATAATCCTTTACACTTGGGGCAAAAACTGCTAAAAGTACAGTGGCCACCAACCAAATAGCTAAAGTAGTCCACATTCCTTTTTTCGTTGTGACACGGTCAGTTATGGATTGTAAAAAAGTTTTCATATGATAATTCCTTTCATCATTTTTTATAAAAGGTGACAGTGGTGTTACTTTGAAGAAAATAAAAATGACATGATTGTCACTGTTATTATCTTTTAAAAGTAACACAAGTGTCAATTAATTATTTGTGAACATTCCATGACTGATCATTTCTTTGATGGATGCAACCCATTCGGAATGTGGAATCCCAAAATGATTAGGAATGGCAATCGTTTGAAAAATAAAACCTAGTATTAATCCATCGGGAATATGAGCTTTTAATTTCTTCTCAACTTTACCTAGGTAAAGAAAACTTTGCAAATGTGTATACATATCCAAATGGAGCTTATCTAAATGTTCCTTATTTTTTTTAACCTTATCACTGATATTTACAGGAATTTGAACAGCAATTTTTATTAACTGCTGAACCTCGGGCATGTCAAAAATAAGGTTCATCAGAAAATCAAATTGAGCCTCAAATCCTTTACAGTGTTCAATTTTTTGCAGGTCAGTTAAAAAGTGCTTCAATTCAGCAATCATAAAGTCGGTTATGAGTTCCTCTTTATTTTCATAGTACTTATACAATGTCCCTCTCGAAACATTTAATCGATCAGCCAGTAAACTAAAGGTAAATCCCTCATAGCCATGTATAAGGAGCAGCTCCTTAGTTGATGTAAATAACTCTTCAATCGAAAATTTCCTCTCACGTGCCATATGCTCACCTCTAAACTTATTATAGTGAAAAATAAGGGATACACAATATTTAATAAAAATTTAATCATTTGTTTAGAATGTATTTAGACTTCCACTATATGCTTCGTTCATATAGAAAAATATAATAGAAGAAATAGGTCTATTAAATGAAAGTTGGGAAAAGCAGTGTCTATCCGTAATCGCTTGATCGCATCGAATATTGCCATGATTGTTATTCCAATTCTATCTTTTTTTCTTTTCGAAATCGTCTTAGGAATTTTCCTAATTCGCAGACTAGACGGAGACTCGATTGAAATATTTATTAAGATACGATTTGGTTTTTTATTGCTCATTATTATTATTACAAATGGTTTGCTCACCTTCTTTGTTTCAAAAAGCATTATTAAGCCGGTGGGTAAGCTGATTGAAGCTGCTGAACAGATTAGTAAGGGGAACTTAGACTTCCACATTAAAGCGATAACGAATGATGAACTTGGCCAGTTGGCAGAAACTTTTGATCGAATGAGAGATAAATTAAAAGAATCCGCTGAACTGCAATTAAAATATGAAGAAAATCGAAAAGATTTAATAGCTAATATCTCTCATGACTTAAAAACTCCTATTACTTCAATCAAGGGATATGTGGAAGGAATACGTGATGGTGTTGCTAATACGCCAGAAAAAATGAATCGTTACATACAAACGATTTATTCAAAGGCAATAGATATGGATCATTTAATTGATGAATTATTTTTGTTCTCAAAATTGGATTTAAACCGCATTCCTTTTCACTTTGAGACATTTGATTTCTATACGTATATAGTAGATTTTCTAGATGAACTAAGATTTGAATTGGAAGGAGAGGGGATTGCTGTCACCTTCCAAGCAGATCAAGCAGATTCTTATCAAGTGATGGCAGATCGGGAACAATTAAAGCGTGTAGTGACCAATTTGATTCATAATAGTTTGAAGTATCTTGATAAGGAAGAAAAGCATATCCATGTTCATATGGAGGCATTCGGAGATAAAGTAATCACTCGAATAGAAGATAATGGCGGCGGAATTTCTGACGAAGCACTTCCCAATATTTTTGATCGGTTTTATCGAGCCGATTCTTCGAGAAATACAGCAACTGGAGGCAGTGGATTAGGGCTTGCCATTGTTAAGAGAATTGTTGAGGAGCATGGCGGGGAAATATGGGCGGAAAGCAAGCTAGGAGATGGAACAAGTATCTTCTTTACATTGAAAAAGCAGGTGAGTAAATGAGCAAGGTATTAATTATTGAAGATGAGCTCAGCATTGCGGAACTAGAGCGTGATTACCTTGAAATCAATGGGTTTACAGCAGATATTGTTACGAACGGAGAAATTGGAGTAACAAAAGCCATTTCAGAGGAGTATGATCTTATCTTATTAGATTTAATGCTTCCGGGAATGGATGGTTTCGAGATATGTAAAAGAATTCGAAAGACAAAAGAAATTCCGATTCTGATGGTCTCTGCTAGGAAAGAAGATATTGATAAAATCAGGGGACTAGGGCTTGGGGCAGATGATTATATCATTAAACCATTTAGTCCCAATGAATTAGTGGCAAGAGTGAAAGCTCATCTTGCGAGATATCACAGATTAGTAAGCAAAGAAGAGAATCCGGATGAGCTTCGAGTCTTCGGGCTACATATTGATAAAGGAGCTAGAAGAATATTTGTAAATGGAGAAGAGAAGTTTTTTACGGCAAAGGAATTCGATCTGCTAACATTTTTAGCTGAAAATCCAAACAGAGTCTTTAGTAAAGATCATTTGTTTGAACGGATTTGGGGGCTCGATTCGATGGGAGATTTGACAACCGTTACTGTCCACATTCGAAAAATCCGAGAAAAGATTGAAACTGCTCCATCTAATCCCGAATATATAGAAACTATTTGGGGTGCAGGTTACCGTTTTAAATCTTAAGAAGACAGGAGATGCTCCAGCATCTCCTGTCTTTTTATATGAAATTTGAACTTTATCCATTTTTAATAATTATTTAAGAATTAGCTAAGAGGACTTTTAGAATTGAGCGATATCTTATGTATGTAGAACAAAATAGATTAAAAAAGGGGAACTGAGCATGGAAAATACGAAGATATCAAAACGTATACGATTTGGAAGAGTTAGCTATCTTACTTTAGCCGTAATTTTTGCTGTTTGTACAATTATACAAATATTTATTGCAGGATTGGCCATTTTTGTAAATCCTGTAAACTGGACAAAGCATTTCATATTTGTTCACCTCTTTGGGTTTAACACACCGCTCTTTATGCTAGTGATGGCATTTGTCGGTAGAATGCCACGCTGGGCATACTGGCAAATACTTGGGCTACTTGTTTGTATATTCTCTATGTACTTTACGGCAAATAGTAGAGGAGCTCTCCCATGGGCAGGTGCAGCACATCCAGTCATTGCTACACTGCTATTTATTTTATCACTCACAATTGTTACTAAGACCTGGCATTTACTTTATAAAAAGTCTAGTGAAAGTGGGAAATAACGATGAGAACATTATTGGCAATTATTGTTGGAGCAGTAGGAGGATTCATTCTGGGAATAGCCCTATCAAGCTTTATTGGAATAATCGGCATGATCCTATTCGATCAGCCTATTGGAATAAAGTTTCTACCATATTACTCTTCATTCATTTGTGCCATTATCGTACCGATTTGGAGTAAAAAAATAGAACCTAACAGAGGGAATGAATCAAGTTTGATGGAGTAAATAACTGCGAGCTTATCCAAAAGGGTAAGCTCATTTTTGGTAATAATTTAAATTTTAAAAATATTGACTTAATTGATGAATCATAAGATAATACTCTTGAGTAATATAATCGTTTACAGCTTGGAGAGGTCATTAATGGGTCAAAGAGGAAGAAAAAAGGGATCAAATGGCGAACAAAGCAAAGCCCTTCTATTACGTATTGCTGCAAATGAATTTGCTGAAAATGGCTACCATGGTACGAAGGTTAGTTCTATTGTAAAAAGGGCTGGAATGACCCAGCCTACCTTCTATCTATATTTCGAAAATAAAGAAGCGATTTTTCAGGAATTAGTCGAATCGTTTCGGGGAAATTTATTTAATCTTACGAGAAAGAGCCGTTTGGAGCCAGGAATCGAAATAAACTCCTTATCAGGTCGGATTACATACGGACTTGCAGAAATGTTTACCTTTTTTAAAGAGAATCCCGATTTAACAAAAATTAGCTTCTTTGAATCTTCCACTTCTGAGGAGCTGAAAAGGAAACTAGCACTACAAATTGAAGAAAATCTCGCTTCAGAAGTAGAGAATGGTTATTTCAGTGCGAGTGTAGATATGTGCACCTTCGCGGAAAGCCTTGTTGGCTTGATTGAACGTCTAACTGTCACTCAATTATTCCCGGGTATAAAGGAACCGAATAGACTTGCCGAGGAGATTGTTGATATATTTCTGAATGGGGTCATAAATAAGAGTATCAAAGAAGAATGATCGTAGGGGTTGAGAGTTGTATGAATTCGAGGAAGAAGGTGCAGCAGGAAAAGCTAGATAAGGAATGGATGGCTCTTATTCTTAAAGCAAAGAAGCTGGGGCTTACAACGACGGAGGTACGGGCATTTATTAGAGAAGTTCCAAAAAATGAATTAAAGAAATAGAATAAAGGGGATTACTCTTATTTAATTAATCAGACCGACCATTTATTTCTCATATAAATAAACAGCATGATTTGCCTTTTTATTGTCATTAACATCTATTTTTTGTAAAATATAGATGTTCTATTACTAAGTATAAAGGCGGTAAATGTATGAGATTCAAAAGGGATGAGGGCTTCCGTTTTTCATTTGGAACGCCAATAACTGCTTTCTTTACGATTGATGAAATGAATGGAAATAGAATCGGAATCTCAAATGGGGAAGCAAGATTGATTGATTTAAGCCCAAATGGGATGAAATTAAGTATCCCATTTGATATCCCTATCTCCTATCAAGAGGATATAAAGATTACAGTTAGATTTAAATTATCTCAAGTAGAACATAAGATACAAGGAGAAATCATTTGGAAACAGAAGGCATTTGATAGCTACTTCTATGGCATTCATTTTGATATAAATGAAGTGGAACAAAAAGAGATGATCAATGATTTAAAGTATTTTGCGAAAAAGCAAAGTACAAAATAAATGAAAGTACAAGATTATAGTAAATGAGGGAAAACCTGTGGATAAATCTACAGGTTTTTTTGTTGCTAAGCCATTCTAGTGAAGATACCTGGCGATTCAAATACTAAATGTAATGGATTGTAAGCATACTAAGAGAAAACTTTGGTCACAGAAAGGATTTTTTTATGAAAAAGGTATCAAATGTCTTTTGGATTTCAGTGGCGATTGTTCTTGCTGCGGTTATTTTTGGGACAACGGCACCAGACACTTTTGAAGAAGCTACAGGCAATTTGCAAGCATTTCTGACAACAGCGTTTGGCTGGTATTACTTAATTTTAGTTACAATCATTGTGATATTCTGTCTTTTTCTTATTTTTAGCCCTGTTGGTGCCATTAAGCTAGGAAAGCAGGATGAAAAGCCAGAGTTTTCTAAGGTTTCCTGGTTTGCGATGTTATTTAGTGCGGGGATGGGGATTGGACTTGTATTCTGGGGTGCAGCTGAACCACTGTCCCATTTCATTGATCCACCTTTAGCAGAAGGCGGGACTGCTGCTGCAAATAAAGAGGCGATGAGATACACCTTTTTTCACTGGGGGATTCATGCGTGGGCGATCTATGCACTAGTTGCTCTTTCATTAGCTTATTTTCAATTTCGCAAAGGAGAACCGGGCCTTATCTCTGCTACCCTAAAGCCAGTTTTAGGGAAAAGCATGGATGGGATCCTAGGGACAATTGTTGATGTACTGGCCGTTTTTGCTACAGTTATTGGGGTGGCGACGACTTTAGGCTTTGGAGCTGCACAAATTAATGGAGGATTATCGTATTTATATGGGATACCAAGTAATTTCCTAGTCCAATTTATTATTATTGCGGTAGTGACTGTTCTATTTATGATTTCAGCCTGGTCAGGCTTAGGCAAAGGAATCAAATATTTAAGTAATACAAATATGTTACTAGCAGTGGCTTTATTGTTATTAATGTTTATCACAGGACCTACAATATTAATACTCGATATGTTTACTGATTCTATTGGCGGTTATATTCAAAATATCATTCAAATGAGTTTCCGGATTGCTCCTCTTAATGAAGAGCATCGTACTTGGATAAATGATTGGACCATTTTCTATTGGGCTTGGTGGATTTCATGGTCCCCGTTTGTTGGGATTTTTATTGCGCGTGTATCAAGAGGAAGAACCATTCGTGAATTTATCATTGGTGTGCTATTACTGCCGGCATTAGTAAGTTTTTTCTGGTTTGCGGTATTTGGGACTTCATCTATTGAGGTACAAAATGCAGGAAATGTAGATTTAACGAAATTTGCAACTGAAGAAGTTTTATTTGCTGTCTTTAGCCAATTCCCTTGGTCCATGGTTTTATCAATTGTTGCCATTGTTCTTGTCAGTACATTTTTTATTACGTCTGCTGATTCGGCAACATTTGTACTAGGGATGCAAACAACATATGGTTCACTTACACCGCCGAATCGAGTGAAATTAACATGGGGAATTGCGCAATCAACTGTTGCTTTAATTCTACTTTATAGTGGTGGGCTGCAAGCGCTTCAAAATGCGCTAATTGCAGCCGCGTTTCCATTTTCGTTTATTATGCTCCTAATGATGATTTCACTTTATCGCTCTTTGTCAAAAGAGAAAAAAGAACTTGGCTTATTCCATAAACCAAAACCCCGAAATAATAGCACAACATAATTAGGTTAAATAGTGAATTCAGACGAACTTTCCCAAATGCATGGACAGTTCGTTTTTTTATTGACAAAAAAGCCCTCCATTTAGTAAAGTTAAATTCATTAATAGTTAATGTGTTGAACAATTAAACAATAGAATCATTTACGGAGGTGAAGTGGGAAATTGTTAGATAATTTACAAGAACTAATTGATCGATATATTGATTTGTCATTTTCCGTCCATCGAAAAGGCGAATCGCTTATTAGGGATCAAATAGGCAGTGATCTTACAAATGATCAGCATTATATATTGAGGTATATCAGTCAGACTAAATCATGCACCTCATCGGAATTAGCTGAGGAATTCGATGTAAAGAAAAGTGCCATAACAGCCATTATCAACCGAATGTGGGAAAAGGGATTAATTCAGCGGACACGTGATGAGAAGGACCGTCGTGTTGTATACCTTACATTGACGGATAAAGGAAATCAGCTGTATGCCAATTGTGAGAAACGAATAATTAAGCTTGTAGAATCATTTATCAAAAAGTTTGACCCTATAGAAATTAAACAGTTCATTGAAACTTATGAAAAATTAAACCAAATATTAATAGAGAGTAAAGAACATAAGGTGGAGGAATAGGGATGCATCAAATTATAAAAAATAAGTGGATCGTTATCATTGCCTGGATCGTTATTGCTGTTGGTCTTTTTCTGGTTGCGCCTAATATGGCTGATCTTGTCCGAGAAAAAGGACAGATTACTGTTCCTGATGAATATTCTTCCACGCTTGCTGGGGAAATATTGGCAGATGTGGCGAAGCAGGAGGGCGGAGGAGATGAGACCCAGGTTGCTCTTGTCTTTCATAATGATAAGAAATTAACAGAAGAAGATATAAAGGAAGCGGAAAGAGCGGTTCGTATTCTTGAGAAAGACAAGGAATTAGGGATAACCGAGATTCTTACTCATTTTAATGAAGAGACTTTAAAGGATCAGCTCGTTTCAAAAGATGGAAAGTCGATTCTTACTTCGATCACGCTCGACTGGAAAGATCGTGAGCCAAGTGAATTAAATGATTCATTATATAAAGCCATAAAAGATATTAATGTGGATCATTATTATACAAGTGAATGGCAAATAAATGAAGATTTAATGGCAAGCTCTGAAGAGGGATTAAAGAAAACGGAGGGAATTACTGTTATCTTTATTCTTGCTGTATTATTGCTCGTTTTTAGATCTGTCATTGCACCGATCATCCCTTTAGTGACAGTCGGATTTTCTTATCTTGTTTCACAGTCGATCGTTTCATTTTTAGTTGATCGGTTTGATTTCCCGATTTCCAATTACACGCAAATTTTCTTAGTTGCTGTATTATTTGGAATTGGAACGGATTATTGTATTTTATTACTTAGCCGTTTTAAAGAAGAGTTATCACATAGCGAAAGTGTTGCTGAAGCGATTGTTGCAACCTATCGAAATGCAGGGCGTACGGTATTCTTTAGTGGCGTAGCTGTTATGATTGGATTTGCTGCAATCGGATTTTCACAATTTATTCTTTATCAATCAGCTGCTGCAGTTGCGGTAGGCGTAGCACTTTTACTAATTGCCCTTTTTACAGTTGTTCCGTTTTTCATGGCTGTATTAGGACATAAGCTTTTCTGGCCATCCAAAAGCAAAGCAGAGCATGGGGAGAGCAAGCTTTGGGGCATAGTAGGAAGGTTTTCATTGGCACGTCCCTTCATTGCTTTACTAATAGTAGCTGCCGTTTGTGTACCATTCCTAGTTACCTATGATGGTGAGCTTTCTTATAACTCATTGGAGGAAATTGGCGGAGATGTTAACTCCATTAAAGCATTCAATGCGATTGCAGACAGCTTTGGACCGGGAGAATCTATGCCAACGCAAGTTGTGATTAAAAATGATGAGGAAATGGATTCTGCTGAATACATCGGATTGGCTGAGAAAATTAGTAAAGAGTTAGAAAAGGTTGATTTAGTCGGTACGGTACGTTCTGTAACAAGACCAACAGGAGAACCGATTGATGATTTCTTTGTTGCGAAGCAAGCCGAAACACTTGAAGAGGGCTTAGGAGAAGGAAAAGAGGGCCTTGATAAAATTAGTGAAGGTTTAAATGAGGCTGGCAATGAGTTATCGAAATCAGAGCCGGAATTAAAGAAAGCAACAAATGGCATTAATGATTTAATATCGGGTACGGGTGAACTTCAGTCAGGCTTAAAAGAGATTCAAACCAATCTAGCCAAGATTGAAAATGGAATTCGCCAAGGAACAAAAGGATCGGATGATATTAAAGCAGGCTTAGCTCAGTCTAAAAAAGGAGCGGAGGATTTACTTGCTGGGTATCAGGAGCTTCTTGGGGGATATAAAAACCTGCACGGAAATCTTCAGACAATAACTACAAATTATGAAAAGGTTGGTCAAGGCTTGACTGCATTATCTAATGGACTTGTGCAGGCAAATGCCGGAATGTATGGGTATTTAGAAAGTAAGTATACAGATTTATCAACAGATGACCAATATCAGAAAATGAAGCAAACGATAGCAGGTGAGCAAGGCTTGGTTAAGCAGCTTAGCGGTTTATCTGCAAATGTTAATGAATTAAATGCTGGCCTTGCCAAAGTGACTGAAGGAATGGCTGGAGCTAATGCTGGATTTGAAAAGGCAATGGGGGGCCAAGGAGGCCTAGCTGCAGGATTAGAGCAGTTAATTAAAGGCATTGAAGCACAGCAAGCAGGATTCAATCAGCTGGCTGATGGCCAAGGACAGATTATCTCACATATGCCACAGGTAACTAATGGGTTAAATAGTATTAATGATGGACAGAAACAGCTTCTCGCTGGCTTCGGTGATCTGGGCGGCCAAATCGGCCAGTTAACAGATGGCCTCGGTCAAAGTACGGAGGGATTGAATAAAGTTTCTGAGGGATTAGAATCTGCACAGGATTATCTATCAGGATTGTCTAAATCTGAGAATATGGATGGTTTCTACTTGCCGGCAGAAGTATTAGAAAGTGAAGAATTTGCCCAAGTATATGATGTGTATATGTCTAATGACCGTAAAGTGATGACAATTGATGTTATTTTTGAAGCAAACCCTTATTCAAATGAGGCAATCAGTCAAGTTGATCAGATTAAAGACGCTGTTGATAGAGCAACAAAAGATACGAAACTTGAAAATGCCGTTGTTGCAGTAGGTGGGATTACAAGCACAAATGCGGATTTAAGTGACTTATCTGATCAAGACTATTCTCGTACAGTTGTCCTTATGCTTATTGGAATTTCAATTATCTTGGTTTTCCTATTCCGTTCCATTATCATGCCAGTTTATATTATTGGCTCATTAATTCTTACTTACTTTACATCGATGGCGATCAACGAGGCTATTTATGTCAATATTTTAGGCTACACAGGCATTAGCTGGGCAGTTCCATTCTTTGGATTTGTTATTCTCGTTGCTCTTGGTGTGGATTACAGCATCTTCCTAATGGATCGATTTAACGAGTACAAAGATCTTTCTGTGGCAGATGCGATGCTTCTCGCTATGAAAAAAATGGGTACAGTAATTATCTCAGCAGCAGTCATTTTAGGTGGAACATTTGCCGCGATGATGCCATCTGGTATGCTATCGCTATTGCAAATTGCTTCTATTATTATTGTTGGTTTATTCCTGTATGCATTTATTATGCTTCCGCTGTTTATTCCAGTGATGGTCAAAAACTTCGGAGCAGCCAATTGGTGGCCATTTAAAAGAAGTGCAAATTAATTGGATATTATAAAAGGAAGGAATCCATCAATTTGGATTCCTTCCTTTATATAAAAAATAGAGTTTTTTGCGCAAAATTGCTTTTTTTGCGATTAACTCCTTTTATTTTGCGAAAGAAGAAATATTTTTGCAAATCTCACAAATTCCTATCCAGTTAGAAAATTTTTGCTAAACCACTTGTAATGTTTACATCTACTGAATGTTTACCTGAACCGGAGACTCCTTCAATCTTATCTTCATCCGTGATTTTATTAGTAAGTGGAAGATCGCAATCAATAAAACCACTGCTTGCTTTCCCATTAAAGGTGAAATCTGCACCATCAGGAAGATCGAGCTTTATTTGACCAGAACTCGCTTTTACATTTAGATCATCTACTAATTTATCTATCTGAATATTTAGCTGGCCAGATGATACGCTTGCATCGAGAGCACCTTGATAATTCTTAACTTTAATAATTCCAGAGCTCATGTCAATGGTTCCAGCTTTTGTTACTAGTTTGTTAATATCGATCATACCTGAGGAACCTTTATTCACAAACTTTTCTGTTGTCATGTTTGTTAGATCAATCTTGCCTGAACTTAAATCAATTTTCAGTTCGTCTAGTTCCATAGAAGATCCATCAAATTGTAAGTAGCCAGACCCAACATCAATAGTCATGCTTTGATCATAATCTTCAGGGATATAAATATTTAGTTCAGAAGTATGATTGAGAAATTGAATTCCATCTAATAAATTTTGCTCATATTCAATTCTAATCTTGTTTCCACTTTTATTTATATTCACCTTCCCTTTTCCATCTAGATCCGCTTTAATATCGTCTCTCTTTTCCGGAATAATAGTTGCATTTACAGATGAAAGATCAATTTCGATCATCTTAATATTTGCAGCTACTGCTGATTCCGTATTGCCTTTTCCAAATGACAGCCAACTCCCCACATTTGTTACGATTAAATAAAGGCCGATTAAAATAATAAATAGGAAAAAAATCCTTTTCAATGATATCCCAACTTTCTATCGTATTCGTTCTGTTATACATATTTTATAAAATCATAAGCAAAAAAACATTGAGCCGAAGTACGAATTGCCTCTACGACTAGAGACTTACTTATTCATTGTAATCGATAAAATACAATATTTGTATATAAAAAACCGGCTTTCATGTGAAAGCTGTGAGACATGAACCCCGTCCAATTTATACAGAAATAGTGGGACAAGGTTCCTGTCCTCTTGTCACTTCCAAAAATTTATAAAACCTTTTGCTTAGAGAGAAGTCTAATACATAGATCGAACAGAGGGAGGTCATGAGGTGAGCTCGGAAGAAGTTGTACAGATGGCCGTTCATGGAGATGATCAATCATTTTTGGCAGCCATCCAAATGGTGAAAATAGATTTGTATAAAACAGCTTTAGCCTATTTGCGGAATGAAGAGGATGCGTTGGAAGCGGTACAAGAAGTGACCTTCCGTGCATTTAAGGGGCTGCGGGGGTTGAAAGAGCCAGGCTATTTTAAAACATGGATTATTCGCATTATGATTAATTATTGCAATGATATATTAAAAAAACAAAGAAGAATTATTTTGAATGAGGAATTGCTGCTTGCAGAAGGAAAGGCAGAAAATCATTCACTTATAGAGATTGAAGATGCGGTGCAGCGGTTGGATGAACGGTCCCGCGAAATAATCACTTTAAAATATTTCCATGATCTAAAAATAAAAGATATTGCACTAATGCTAGGCTGCCCTGAAGGAACGGTAAAAACATGGTTATTTAAGGCCTTGAGATCCTTACGTGAAAAACTGGATGAAAAGGGAGGAATCTCTAATGTTTGAAAAGGAAGAAAAAGATCTTTACCAATTGAAAAAAGTATATGACGATCAGCCTTTTCCTGTTGATAAAATTGATGAAGCGATCTTATCAGGCTTTAACAAAGCGAAAGAGGAACCTGAGGTTAAGAATAAACCTCGCCAAAAAACATGGCTCCTTTCTGGATTAGCAGCTGCTGTGTTTATCATTGGATTTCTCACAAGTATTCGAATTTCTCCTGTTTTTGCAAGTTATGTTTCAAGTATTCCTGGTATGGAAAAATTGGTCGAGCTAATTAGTGATAATAAAGGATTAATGTTGGCGGTTGAAAATGAATATGTACAAGAAATTAATGCAACACAAGAAATGAATGGATTGAAGGTAACGCTTGATTCGGTAATCGCCGATGAAAAAGGAATGGTGATATTCCAGACGATTGAAGCAAAAGAAAAACAAGAAAAATTTTACGTAAATGACCTAAAGCTTGAATCAGCCGATGGGACAGAGCTCTATTTAGGCAGTTATAGCTATGGTGCTCATCAGCCATATGGTGAATTGAGGAAAAAGGAAATGGCTACGATGGATTTCTTTTTTGAGGAGCCTTTGAAAACAAAAGAGTTTGTTGTCACTTTTACAATTGAAACAAATGATTATGAAGAAAAATTCCATTTCCTATTTACATTGGAAAAGCCTTTAAAAGAGACGAAGACAATTGAACTGAACAAAACAGTTTCCATTGAAGGACAAAAAGTAACAATCAAAAATATTAAGATCTATCCATTACGGGTAGCAGTGCATGTTGTCGTGGATCCAGAAAACAGCAAGAAAATTTTTGCGTTTGAGGATATCCGCTTGGTAGATGAAAACGGAGAAGCCTGGACTAAAGTCGTGAATGGGTTTACGGCACATTCCTTGAGTGATAATGAGCAGATTCTTTATTTACAAAGCAACTATTTTAAAGAGCCTAAAGAGTTATATCTTGTGATGAACAAGCTTCAGGCTGTTGATAAAGAAGATGCTTTTGTAAGGGTTGATATGGAAAATGAGAAAATTATAAACCAACTAAAAGGGCTAACCATTTTGGATGTTAAAAATGGAAGCATTATTTTTACGTTGGATACAGAAGAGGAATTTAATTATTCTTCTTTTATATCATTGAGAGATGCGGATGGAAAAGAAATTGAACTCAACTCCAATTATTGGACGGGAGATAAGAATGGAAAAAGAGAAATTGGAGTAGAGTTTCCACCCGGTTCATATAAAAATCCACTGGAGCTTAAGTTATCAGCTTTTCCTGCTTGGATTGAAGGCGACATAAAAATAAAGGTGAAATAAACAGGGTCCGGCTTTCATGTGAAAGCCGGATCTTTTAATCATTATTTGTTTTGGCATGCTGGTCTTTATTTCTTTTGTTTCCCTTGCTATTATCTCCACTTATGGCTGATTGATTTCCTCTTGGAGAACTTTGATTGTTGCTTCCATTATTATGTTTCTTAGTCATCATTAAGCTCCTTTCACTTTTCCTATTTATCTTCTACTGTTTATTGCATTTTATGTACAAATTAAGTAGTAATAAGATGCTGATTGGAAAAGATAAGAGGAAAGGAAATATCCTTTGACAAAATGGATGGTCTTGTACTAGTATTGTTAATACCGACAAAACTTATGTGAATTGAGGGGTTAGAAGTGAGAAAGTTTCCATTATTAGCATTATTAATAGGTCTTATTCTTATGATTTCAGCTTGCGGAACAAATAAAGCAAATCCTGAAACAGAAGTTAGCAAAGGCGATAAACAAGAAGCAGAAAGTACAGATCTTCTTGCAAAAGTAAAGGATGAAGGAAAGTTATTGGTTGGAACTGAAGGGACATACCCTCCATTTACGTTCCATGATGATAAAGGTGAATTAACTGGGTTTGATGTAGAAATTGCAAAAGAAGTAGCTAAACGCTTAGGTATCGAGGCGCAATTCATGGAGACACAGTGGGATGCGATTTTTGCTGGTTTAGATTCAAAACGTTTCGATATGATTGCTAACCAGGTGGGTATTCGTGCAGACCGTCAGGAGAAATATGATTTTTCGGATCCGTATATTACATCTGCAGGTGTATTGATTAAACATGTGGATAATGAAGCTGTTACAAGCTTTGAAGATATTGAAGGATTGAAAGCTGCCCAATCGATGACAAGCAATTACGCTGATATCGCAAAATCCCATGGCGCAGAAATAGTTGGTGTTGAGGGCTTTAACCAAGCAATTGAATTAATTAACTCAAAGCGTGCAGATGTAACAATTAATGATAATCTTTCTTTTCTGGATTTTAAGAAGCATAAGCCAGATGCACCGGTTGAAATTGCAGCAACTTTAGATGATGCTTCTCAAAGCGGATTAATGTTTAGAAAGGGAAGCGAAACACTTATTGATGAAGTGAATAAAACATTGAAAGAAATGATCGAAGACGGAACGTATTTAGAAATTTCCGAGAAATGGTTTGGTGAAGATGTTCTTAAATAGTATTATGGCCGATCCTGAGAGGGTTTCACGGCTTATAGAGATTGCTAAAAATTCCCTTCAGCCTTTGCTGGAGGGAGCGATTTTGTATACAATCCCATTAACATTGATAACATTTGTCTGCGGCCTTATTTTAGCTGTTTTAACAGCACTTGCACGTATTTCTTCTGTCAAGCCGCTGCAGATCATCGCGAGGATATATGTATCAGCAGTAAGAGGAACCCCATTACTTGTGCAATTATTTATAATTTTTTATGGGCTGCCAACGATCGGTATTGTGATCGATCCATTTCCTTCTGCTGTTATCGGCTTTTCTTTAAATGTAGGGGCGTATGCGTCAGAAATTATTCGTGCAGCTATTTTATCCATTCCTAAAGGACAGTGGGAAGCGGGATATTCAATTGGGATGTCCTATCCTCAAACATTGAAGCGGATTATCCTTCCGCAGGCTTCACGCGTTTCACTGCCGCCGTTATCAAATACTTTTATTAGTCTAGTGAAAGACACTTCCTTAGCAGCAATGATACTTGTTACTGAAATGTTCAGAAGGGCACAGGAGATTGCCGCTACTAATTATGAGTTTTTATTATTATATTTAGAAGTTGCACTTATCTATTGGGTGATTTGCTTCCTTCTATCTATTGTTCAAGGAAGATTGGAAAAGAAACTCGACCGATTTGTTTTGTAAAACGCTATAGAGAGCGAAGTTACGGGTAAACCGGTAATAGTGACGGGTAAACCGGTAAAAGTGACGAGTAAACCGGCAAAGTGGCGGGTAAACCAACAAAAGTGGCGGGTAAACCAGCAAAGTGACGGGAAAACCAGCAAAAGTGACGGGTAAACCGAAAATGGTAATCGAAAAATTGGAAAGAGAACCGATAGATTGAGGAAAGTAACTAATTTCGTTAATCAATTAGGTGTTTGCTTTCTTTTTTCGGTGAAGGAGTATTCAAATGATTAGCATAAAAGGCTTACACAAGCAGTTTGACCAGCTTGAAGTTTTAAAAGGGATTGATTTAGTTGTTGAAAAGGGGAAAGTAGTTGTCGTGATTGGGCCGTCCGGATCAGGAAAGACGACGCTGCTGAGATGTCTTAATATATTGGAGACACCTACTTCGGGTATAATTGGGATCGAAGACCAGACATTAGATTTCTCTCGTTCCGTATCGAAAAGGGACATTCCTCCTTTCAGGCGCCTAACAGGGATGGTATTCCAAAGCTACAACCTGTTTCCTCATATGACAGCCCTTGAAAATGTAATGGAAGGTCCAGTTACTGTTAAGAAAGATTCAAAAGAAGCTGTAAGAGAAAAAGCGAAACAGCTTCTATCTAAAGTTGGATTGGGCGATAAACTTGATTATTATCCATTCCAGTTATCAGGTGGGCAGCAGCAGCGGGTTGGAATTGCCCGTGCGCTCGCAATGGAGCCTAAAGTTATGCTTTTCGATGAACCAACCTCTGCTTTAGACCCTGAGCTAGTGGGGGAAGTGCTGAAAGTGATGAAGGATCTCGCGAATGAAGGGATGACAATGGTTGTTGTAACCCATGAAATGCGATTTGCGAGAGATGCGGCGGATGAAGTTATCTTTATGGATGGTGGAGTGATTATTGAACGCGGAAAACCTGAGGATATCTTTTCGTCTCCAAAAGAAGCACGAACCAAGCAGTTTTTACAATTGATCCAATAAGAACAGAGGCCCGTTGTATATTCAACGGGTTTCTTTTTGTATAGTTCTTTACTAAAAGATTATAACTTTTGAATAAGTTTCCTGAAGGAAAAAAGATTAGTTGATTGGAGCGGAAGGTGCGAGACTCCACAGGCGCTTTAGCGCCGAGGAGGCTCAGCGCCCACCCCGCGGAAAGCGAGCATCCTGGAGCAGAAATCAACCTCTACTAACTACATATTAATTAACAACAATCTTTGCAAAAAAAAATGCCTCCAAATGGAAGCGATTATAAAGGGGGGAATACACTTACTAGCTACAGTATAGTCAAATCCCCACTTTTTAATCACCAGAGGAGAAATTTTGATCATTCCATTCAACTATTTCGTGTTGCTGTCTCTCGTAATACCTATACTCATCCTTTATAAAGTGAATGACAGTCAAAACGATGCCTAAAATGAAGCATATGACAGTTAGCGTTGATAATCCAACTAGGATATACATAATAAATGTTGAAACAATTGTCCATAAGAAGCCGCCAATTGGTGCCTTAAGAACATTTCCCATTCTTACTCTTTGCCCCCCATCTAATTGAAAGTGAATCATTCCATTCTTATTCTTTTGTACTATTTTTCATAGCAATAAAAGGAGATCCTTTCAATATAATATTTTGAGTAATAAGAAATATTACTCAAAATAAAAACAGCACATCATAATGGGTGCTGTTCATTCCTCAATATGTAAGCTCATTTCATTTATGAATGGAGCAGAGCGATTAATAGGATTGTTTACAACATCCTTAGTCAAGCCGATTTGTTCGATCTCTCCGTTCATTAAGATCGCAAGTCTGTCAGTCATAAATTGAATCTCTGTTAAATCATGACTGACAAAGATGGTTGTTGTATCAGTATCCTTAATAATGGATTTGAAATCTTTAAGAAGCTTAACTTTTGTTGGGAAATCAAGAGCTGAGAACGGCTCATCTAAATACAATACCTCTGGTTCTAAAATTAAAGCCCTTGCCAGGTTGACTCGCTGTGCCTCGCCACCAGATAGATGGTGGGCATTTTTCTTTGCTAAATGTGAGATGCCAAACTGATCAAGCCAGAATTCAACCTTCTCCTTAATCTGCGCTCTAGGAACTTTGCGGATTTTTAAACCTGCTGCAACATTTTGAAAAACAGTCGTATCGAAAATGAGTGTCTGCTGCAGTACGACCGCCCATCTTCGCCTTAGCTCTATCGAGATTCTACTTGATGGCAATTCAACACTTTTATAATAAATTCTGCCTTTCGTAGGAGCTTGTAAGCAGGAAAGGATTCTAACCAATGTGCTTTTTCCAGCACCGTTTGGACCCATAATTCCGAGGATTTCCCCTTGAGTAATGGATAGATTGGGAACAGATAGAATCATACTGTCCTTCTTATTAAATTGGATATCTTCTAGACGGATAATTGGATTCATCGAACTCTATTCCTTTGCTGTAAGTTAGTAAGAAGGAAGGTAATGAAAAAGGCTAAGCTCATTAATAAGAAGGATAGGGCTAAGGCTACATCAAAATTCCCCTTCGATACTTCCATTACAATGGATGTGGTCAAAATACGCGTTTCCCCACGGATATTCCCGCCAACCATCATTGCTGCCCCTACCTCAGCAATTACGCGTCCAAAGCCTGCAATGATAGCAGCAAGAATTGCTATCTTTGCTTCTCTTATTAACAATATGACAGTTTGAAATCGTGTGGCACCAAGGGCTTTAATTTGCAAAAGCATTTTTTCGTCAATTTGTTGAAAGGCACTGCATGTTAACCCAATGATGATAGGAAGGGAGACTAGAATTTGTGCCATGACAATGGCAAATGGACTATATAATAGAGAGAAGTCCCCTAGAGGGCCTGAGCGCCATAAGAGCATCGTAATCCATAATCCCGCCACAACAGGAGGAAGCCCCATACCGATATTGATCAATATAAGCAAGAGCCGTCTGCCTGGAAATGTCGTCAGCCCTAATATAACTCCAGCTGGTATACCAATGAAGGTGCTGATTAAGACTGCTGTTAGCGATACTCTTAAAGTGAGCCAAGTTATCTCGAATATTTCAGGATCACCTGAAAGCAGCATCTCTATTGCTTTTTTCATTCCCTCTAGTAATAGATCCATGCAAATTCCAGCTTTCTAAATAATTATGTATATTCAACGCGGACAAATTCATTGAACTTGTCCGCGTGAAGTGTTTTGTATCGTATTTGTTATCTATTCAGTGTATGGGAAGAATAATGGTTCGCCGTATTCTTCTTGACCGAACTCTTCAATTACTTTTAGTGTTTCTTCGTTAATCATGAATTCAACGAATTTTTCTGCATCTTCATTATTTACTTTATCATGTTTCTCAGGATTAACTTGCATTACATGGTAGATATTTAATAAGTCTTCGTCACCTTCAACAAGGATTTCTAGGTCTAGATTTGCCTTTTGTGCTAAGTATGTTGCACGGTCTGTGATTACATAACCTTGTTTTTCTGCAGCTACTTGAAGCGTATTTCCCATTCCCTGTCCTGTTTCTGCATAAGCAGCATTATCTCCAGGAGTAATCTCAAGTGATTTCCAAATATCTAATTCCTTTTTATGTGTGCCTGAATCATCTCCTCTGGAAATGAAAACAGCTCCGTTATCAAATAGCTTTTTGAACGCTTCTCCAACTTCCATTCCCTTCACACCTGCTGGATCATTAGCTGGACCAACTAGAATGAAGTCATTGTACATCACTCGTTTGCGGTTGATAGCGTCACCGCTATCTACAAGCACTTGTTCAGAAGCAGGAGCATGAACAAGAAGGACATCAGCTTCTCCTTTTGTGCCCATTTCTAAAGCTTGTCCTGTTCCTACTGCAATTGTCTTAACGTTCGTGTTGCTTTCTTCTTCAAACATCGGAATTAATACATCGAGCAGACCGCTATCCTGTGTGCTCGTTGTTGTTGCCAAAATTAAATCCTTTGCTACAGCAGCTGTTTCTGGTTGATCTTCTTTTTTGTTTGTCTCATCTGTTGAATTTGAGCATGCTGTCATCATAAAGATCAGCAGTGCAATCAAACTAAACGTGAATATGCGATTCCATTTCATTTTGTCTTCCTCCAATTTTTAGTCTCGTACAAGAGTTGTCCTAGTTCTGTTCCGTCATAGCCTTCTGCCCGACTAATACTTTCTTTGAAATTGGTTAACTGTAAAATATCGATTAAAAACTCGATTGCTTTCTCGTTTTTGCTCGTCCACCTGAAAACAAGATCAAACTTTTCCTTCGCGATAGGAATGAAATGTAAATCAAGCTTGTTAGCAGCTGAACGAATGCCGAATGTTGCATCTGCTATGCCTCCGCTAATATAAGAAGCAGTTGCGAGGTGATTCCATTCCTCAACCTCATACCCAGTGATATCAGCAGGATCAATATTCTCATCAGCTAAGAGGGAATCTAATAGAAAGCGGGTGCCAGCTCCTTTTTGCCGATTTACAAAACGAATATCCTTATTTGTAAGATCTTTCACATGAAATATTTGTTTAGGATTTCCTTTAGCGGTAATCAAGCCCTGCTCCCTTTCTGCCAATCTCATGACTGTTATCCGTTCATGAATGAAAAGCTGTTTAATGAAGGGGAGATTATATTCTTTCGAAGTAGGATCAAGCAAATGCATCGCTGCAACATCACAGTTGCCTTTATAAAGCATCATTAAGCCTTCCAAACTGCCTACAAAAGTTGGCTGTATTGTTATGGCACCTGATTGGCCAGTTACATACTTGATTAATTGTTCGATTAAGAAGTCATGGCTGCCTGCAATATGTAGCGAGTGATCTGTTTGAGTAAGATTGCCGGTATGGGATGAAGAGGATCGTTTTCCGCCTTCTTTGAAGCGTACGAGCTCTCTTTCTTCAATCCTCATTTTATTCCCTATCTTAAAGGCGTTCAGCTCTCCGCGTTTGATAAGTTCATAAACCGTATTTTTGGATATTTTAAATATTTTTGCAATTTCATCTGGTGTATAGGTTTTTTCGAGTATGGTTGTCACCTTCTTTCTAACCCTATATCAAAATACAAAAATCCCATGTTCTTTACTGTGACTTTTGTTATGTTATGTTGAGTTTTGTTTATTTTTGTATCATAATGTCACAAAATGTTCAAAATGAAAGTGGGACTTTTGGGGATCATTTCATTCTTTTATCACAAAATCTATGTATAGTTACTGTATTAATCCTATTAACTCTATTTAGAAAGAGGGAGCTCATTTGAATAAATTAATCGTGGGAATATGCACTACTTTACTATTATTAGCAGGTTGCGGAAACACGAGTGATACAAATAATAGCAGTAAAGAAGAGGTTCCAGAAGTGTTAAATGCAGTATTAGATATCCCTGAAAATGGGGAACTAAATGAAGAGATCGCCTTAGTGGTCACTGTTACACAAGGAGATGCTCCAGTTGAGGATGCGGATGAAGTAGAATTTGAAATATGGAAAGCTGGACAAGAGGATGCAAGTGAGATGGTAGAAGCTGTGCATTCTGAGAATGGAAAATATAGCATTAACCATTCATTCAAGGAAAACGGTCTTTACACAGTTCAATCACATGTGACAGCAAGAGATATGCATACAATGCCAAAAAAGACGATTCAAATTGGCAAGGAAGAAGATCATCATGAACATAGTGAAGATGCAACCCAAGAAAGTCACCATCATCATGGAGATGTTTCGATTAACCTAGAAAAACCAGGTACGATTCATGTAAACGAGAAAACACCTCTAGCGGTGGTATTGAAAAAAGGTGAAGAGTCCCTAAGTGATGCACAGGTTAGATTGGAGATCTTCCAGCAAGAATCAAATCCTACATGGGTGGATATGACTGAAGCTGCCGATGGAGAATACAAAGGTGAACATCAATTCCCGAATAAAGGAATATTCACCATAAGAATTCATGTAAAAAATGATGAAGGCCTACACGAACATACAGAAATTGAAGTGACAGTTGAATAAATGAGAAAAGCGCATCCTATGGTGCGCTTTTTAATTGATTTAATATAAAGTTTCTTTTCTAAAAGATAGTTGTTTTGAATAGTTGTGTAAATGAATGCTATGTACAAAAAAAGTTGTTGATTGGAGCGGAAGGTGCGAGACTCCTGCGGGAAGTGTGGGACAGGTGAGACCCCGCAGAAGCGTTAGCGACGAGGAGGCTCAGCGCCAACCCCGCGGAAAGGGAGTACCTGGAGCGGAAATCAACTTGCACTCATTCATGTTAAATGCAACAATGCACGCGAATACAGTCAATTTAAATGCTTTCTTCTCGCCAATTCATATATGGTTTATTAAAATAGAGGCAGACAGATAGAAAAGCAGGTGTAAAGGAAATGACAAAAACGCATCTCTTATTTAATACCGGGATAGGCCAGCAGAAACCAAATAGTATCCGTAATAAAGAACTAAGCTGCCCTTTTTGCGACAGGGATCAGCTGAACGATATATTAGCAGTTGACGGTTCCATTATATTGTTGAAAAATAAATACCCTGTTTTAGAAAATACTTATCAAACAGTTCTGATTGAAACAGACCAATGTGATGGAGAACTATCCACTTATCCGGACGAGCATTTATTTAAGCTGATCCGCTTCGGTTTGACCCATTGGCTTGAGATGACGCAAACGGGTGAATTTCAATCGGTTATTTTCTTCAAAAATCATGGGCCGTTATCTGGTGGGACAATTGCCCATCCGCATATGCAAATAATAGGACTACAAGAAATCAATTATAAAGAGAAGGTTGAAGCACGTGACTTTGATGGGATCGTGATTGATGAGAAAAATGGCACAGTTTTTTCCATTTCAACCGCGCCGAGAGTAGGCTTTTATGAGTTTAATGTCAAATTGGCAGATATCATGGATATCACTGCATTTGCTAAATATATTCAGATTGCTGCTCATTATCTCTTACATGCCTTCCCGTTTAAATGCAGCAGTTATAATTTGTTCTTTTATGAGCTTGATGGTCACATATATGCAAAGATTATTCCTCGATTTATTACGACACCTTTATTCATCGGGTATTTTATCCCGCAAGTTCCAAATAATATGGAATGGATGAAAAGTGATATACAGGAGAAATACTTTAGAAAATGAATCTTGAGGAGTGGGAAAAGCAGCCAATTGCTTTTGAAAGTTGTGATTTTCGCTTGTAAAAAATATAATGGGAAATGAGTTGTTATTGCTTTGATTTAAGGGAGAATGATATGACATCAAATAAAACAACAACACCCCCAAGAGTGGATTTTAGTTTAGTATTAATCTTATTTTTATTATTCTTGGTAAGCTGTATTTCAATTTATAGTGCGCAGACGACTGGGCAATATAAGGAAAATTTCCTATTAAAGCAAATGGTCTGGTATATGGTTGGTACAGGTATTATTGCTGCAGTGATTACATTAGATTCTGACCAGCTAAAAAAAATAACTTGGTATGCTTATGGCTTTGGCCTATTTCTTCTTGGTTTTTTAATTGTTGCTCCAAGCAGTATCGCACCTGTTATCAATGGTGCAAAAGCATGGTATAGGGTGCCTGGTATGGGGTCCCTTCAGCCATCTGAGCTTGTGAAGGTTTTTATCATACTTGTGCTTGCGAAGGTAATCGATGATCATCATCAAAAAAATCGGATAAAAACCATACAGACTGATTTATGGCTGCTTCTGAAAATTGGGCTTTTTACGATGCTGCCGCTCTTACTTGTCATGCAGCAGCCTGATCTTGGGACAGGGCTGGTATTCATTGCAATCATGCTTGGAATGATTTTTATTTCCGGCATTACATGGAAGCTGCTTGCCCCTATTTTTGGGACAGGTATTACATTGATTTCTGTTATCTTCTATTTCGTCCTTTGGCAGCCTGAGATTCTAGAGAAATATTTAGGAGTGAAGGAGTATCAATTTGCCCGGATTTACTCTTGGATTGACCCATATAATTATCAGAGCTCAACAGGCTTTCAATTAACAAGATCGCTGCTTGCTATTGGTTCAGGAGAAACGAGTGGAAAAGGCTATGGAACAAGAGAAGTGTATCTGCCGGAGAGCCACACAGACTTTATCTTCAGTATCGTAGGTGAAGAGTTTGGTTTTATCGGTGCGAGTATACTAGTAAGCCTATTCTTCTTGCTCATTTATCATATTACTAAGGTTGGAATGGCAACGAAAAATAATTTCTATACGTATATTTGTGTAGGTGTAATTAGTATGATTACATTCCATGTTTTCCAGAATATCGGGATGACTATCGGCTTGCTGCCGATTACTGGTATCCCATTGCCGTTTATTAGTTATGGCGGCAGCTCTTTGATGGGAAATATGCTTGCGATGAGCTTAATCTTCTCGATTCACTATCACTATAAGAAATACATGTTTTCGAATAATGATTAAAGAGCGGTGCCCATTTTTGGGTCCGCTCTTATTCAATAACGCCCGTTTCATCAATTTTAACATTTACGTTTATTTTAAATGAAAGGTTTTTGTAGTGTTGATCCTTCCAGTTTTTAAGATGTGCATTGCCTCTGTAAGTTTGCTTATAAATGGAACCGAAACCGACAGGGTCTACTCCTTGTTCCTGAAATTGTTTAACTAACTCTAAACACTCTTTTTCTACCTTCTTTTCTAGCTCTTCTTTGATATCTTTTATAGTTTTTTCTGTCACCTTCTTGCCTGTATATTCTTGTACGACTCCTTTTATATCGATATGAATATCAACCTGTAGCGGATCTTTCTTTATATATTTTATTTTGTGCTTAGATCTGATACTCCTTACATATGCATGTGTACCATTATCCAATTTCACCAGAAAGAAGCCGTTGCTATATTTATCTGTTAGTAATTTAAAAAAGAACATCTTCTTTTTCGGGAGAATATCTATTTCTTTATCTTCATTAAAAATACTTATTCCACTTATTTCGACTCGATCTTTACTTAGTCTTTTTATTTCTGGCAGATAAGGATCTCTTCCTTCTGCATAATAGTCACGCAAAAAAATATGAAGATTTGTATCTGGTACGTCTCTTTCTTCAATGTTTTGTTCTATTAGATCACGAAGAAATGTTGCATTACCCCGTACTCCATATTCTCCTTCTAGAATTTCTAACGCGCTCCCAGAAGAGGTAACGAGATAATTTCTCGTACCGATGCTTGGATCTCGCTGTAATGCATCAATATACTCACTAATGCCTTTATCTGCGAGCTTGTCTCCAAAAATGGTGACCATTAGTCCTCCAACAACAATGGGTTCGGGGGATTGTTTCTGGATATCTGTTAGAAGACTTCTTCTTAAAATTCCAGTTGATGTAAATCGAATATTCTCAACTGCTTGGTCGGGCAAATAATTCTGGACTAAAACGGTAGCGATCAGCTTATTTTCCTCATATTCATCAATGGCTGCTGCCGATTGAATGTACACATCGTCGATAATCGACTTTGGAACACAGCCAGATAATAAAAATAATGCGATTAGGGATAAAGTAAAACGATAAATCATCTCTTTTTCACCTTCTTTACAATCAAGACCATTACAAGCAGTAAGGGAATATAGACAAAACTAAAGATAAACCCCATTTTTCCAGTAATATCATTTAATAAACCTACTTCTTCACGTGAATTAATAAAGTTAATGATGATTAAAGTGGCAATTGCAATAATAATTACCCCTTTTTTCTGATTGAGGTTAAAAGTCCTCTTTAACACTCGTGAAGAAATCCAAATCGCAATACAGATATTTGGCAGGATAACTAAACTCCAAGTAGCAATACCGATGTATTCAAACCGCTCAACAAAGGGCATCTCAACAATCTTCCATATTGTTAATGAGGCCCAGATGGATTTAGCTAGTTGATTGTCTGAAAAAAAGGAAATCGTCATAATCATAATGGAAGTATAGATAATGGTAGTGGCCAATATAGCAAAATGGGCCCACTTTTTAGATTTCTGCGGATTTTTAATAAAAGGATAAAAAAATAAAACAGTTTCAAATCCGATAAAGGTCAAAGACATATGATAAGAACCTAATAATATGTCTTTTAGTGTATGGTTCCAAATAGGTAATAGATGTCGAAAATCGGCGAATTGGAAACTGTATCCGAAAATAGGGAACAAATAGGAAGGGAGGACGATTCCAAAAAAGGCAATACCAACAACCGTCCGAAATCCTCCATAAACAATGTAAATGCAAAGGAGCATATAAGCTAAAGAAAACCAAAAAGTACTCATCGTTGGGAACATCCAAACTTGAATGACCTCAAGATAGGATCGTAATACAGTTAAAGATAGGACGAAATAGTAGGGAATAAATACAGAGCTTAAGATTTTGCCTACGATATTACCAGCTATATATTTATGTGCGGTTACAAGATCCCCGTCTACTGTTTCGCAAATTTTATAAATGATCCAAATGATAATATGCAAAGATCCCCCTGCAATTAGTACAGAAATCCAAGAGTCATTTCCTGCATCTTCAGCAATCAGACGTTGGTAGCCAAGAACGCCAATGCCGACTTGCATCGACATAATCATAAAAAATACTAAAAAGGGGGATATTTTTAGTCCTTCAGGGATTGGTTGTTCCTGCATTAATTTTGGTCACCTCCGATCTTCTTCATCGATATCCTTTTTGATTTTCGCCTTCTTCTTATCAAAACGAACTTGCTTTTCCGTTCTTAAAAGACTTGGACGCAATGACTGCATCCGAAAAGGAAGTCTAATAAATGAATCTTTCAAATCTGCTATCCTCGGTGGATAAATAGGCTCAAGAAAAGGCCTTCCAAGCGAGGTAAGACGTATTAGATGTGTAAACATGATACAGAAGCCAATGACAATCCCTAGTAATCCCCAAAGCTCAGCACAGAATATAAAAGGGAAGCGCAATAAGCGGATAGTATTGCCCATTTTATAGACAGGTGTTGTAAATGAAGCAAGTGCAGACAAGGCGACAATGATCAAAAGAATATTACTTGTCAGTCCTGCTTCAACAGATGCTGTTCCGATAACGATCCCGCCTACGATACCAATTGTCTGTCCGACCTTTGTCGGCAGTCTGGCTCCAGCCTCCCTTAAGAGTTCGATCGTGAGCTCAAGAAATAAGGCTTCAAGAATAGGAGGGAGCGGAATTTGTCTCCTTGATGCAACCAATGTTCCTAATAAATCTCTAGGAATCAATTCATAATGATAGGAAAGTACAGCAACATAAACGGGTGTAACAAGAATAGAGAACAATACCGCGCCGACTCGAATCAACCTGAAAAAGGAAGATAGTATGTAATTTAAAAAGTAATCCTCAAATGAACTAAAGAATTCGATTAGAGTCGTTGGTGTAATGAGAACATGCGGTGAACCATCGACGACAATGGCGATTTTCCCCTCAGCCAATATCCCAGCAACGCGATCAGGTCTTTCTGTATCTAATAATTGCGGAAAAGGCGAGTTGGAGTTATCACAAATAAGCTGCACAATATAGGAACTATCTGTAATGGCATCAAATTCTACTTCCTTTAAACGCTGCTTTACTGTGTTAACGTTCTCCTGGTTTGTTATTCCATCCATATACAGTACAGCGATTCTTGTCTTGGACAGACTGCCAAGGATAAATTCCTCGATAACAAGCTCTTTAACGGGTAATCGTTTTCTAATTAAATTTAAATTTTGCCCGATAGCCTCAACAAATGCTTCCTTCGGCCCAATGACAGAGAATTCAATCTCAGGAGGGGAGACAGATCGTCCCATTTGCTTTTGTGTAGCGATGAACACAAACTGATTCTGATTAGGCTCAATGCTTAGCATGATATAGCCGTGAAGTAATTTTTGCTCGATTATGGTTTGATCACTAGAAATTTCTACATCGGCTGATGGAATAATCTTTTTTACATCTTGAATGGTCTGTAATTCACCTTCTAATAAATAGGGAAGGACACCCTCTTGAATGATCTGTTCATCAACCAAGGTAGTCATGAAAGTCAAGTGAAAATGAATATTACTTTTTTGATTAACATAAGAAGCGTTTGTAAAATCCATTGACTTTTCAAATGTCTTTTTCCAGTCACCTGTAAATATTTCTTCTTCATTTTTCTTTTTTATCCATTTTCTCATTAAGTAATCACCGGCAGTTTTGACATTACGCTTATTGTTACCGTAATTGGAATTCTTATGAATCAAAGCCAAAAAAGTGGAGCCCTTTTCACAGAACCTATTGAAAAACAGCAATTTATTAGAAAAGGAGCCTAATTAAATCAAATGATGATTAAGAGGGAGAACCAGAAGAACCCCCGCATGTTCTGCGGGGGTTCTTGGGGTAATTTCTTATTTTAGAAAGAATTTTTCAATGTCATCGAGCATTAGGTTAGCAGCCTTTACACCACCGGCAGTATTCCAGATGATGTCATCTACTTTTTGGATGTTGCCTTCTTTAACAACATTTAAATTTTTGAATAATGGGTCCTCAATCCATTCCTTCTCAAGATTGCTTGCTTCACCATCACCCGTTTCGTAAGTAAAGTAGAAAAGTACGTCTCCCTCCATAGCCGGGATTCGTTCCTTCGTTGCATTTTTTTCTGCAAAGTCATCAACATTTTGACTTTCAGGACGGGCAAAGCCGATTTGGTCTAGTATCACGCCAGAAAAGGTATCTTTATGGTAGATTCGGACATCTCCAGCCATAAAACGGACCATAGATATTTTTTGATTCACTTTATCTCCTAGTTTCTCTTTTAAATCTGCAATCCGCTGACTATAGTCATCAATGACCTTTTGTCCATCTTCTGCCTTATTTAATGCTTTTGCATACAGCTCGAAATTTTCTTGCCAATTTCCACGTAATGTTTCTGCGAACACAGTTGGAGCAATTTTGCTTAGCTGTTCATAAATTTTTTCCTGACGCATTTTATTGCCAATAATTAAATCCGGCTGAAGACCTGCTATTGCCTCTACATTCACTTCACTCTCTGTACCAACAACCTGAACATCTGTTAATTCATCAGCAATATGCGGGTACCATGGGTCACCTGTCCATGATTGAACAGCTCCGACTGGTTTTATACCAAGAGCTAGAAGTGCCTCTGTTCCCTCATTTGTTAAAATAACCACTTTCTTTGGCGTATCTTTAATTATAGTTGAACCCATTGCATGTTCAACTGTGTAGCCTGAATCTCCAGCTGTATTTTTATCGGTGCTCTTTTCTGCTTTCTCTTCATTATTATTGCCACATGCTGCTAATAAGAATATGCCCATAATGGAAATAATAGCGACTAAAAATTTAATATTCTTCAATGTTTTGACCTCCAATAGATTATACCAATGATAATGATTTTCAATTACTAATTTATCATAATTTCACTTTGCAAATATGTCAATCTTTAATTGAAAATGATTTTCAGACTCATTGACATGTAGTTTTCCTTTTAATAGACTTGAGAAAGGGAAAATATTTATATTTTAGATTGGAACGGTTCCGCTATGATATTAAAATCAAATTTGCAAAAATGGAGCGGCTTATTGTTTGCTGTGATCCTCTTATTATTTTTAATGTGTGTAAGTATTGTGTATGGGTATACAGATACAACCTGGAAGATGGCGATTGATGCATTTACAGCCTTTGATGGGTCAAATGAACATCTCATCATCCAATCGGTTAGGCTGCCTCGATCGCTTATTGCTGCTGCAGTTGGAGCAAGCCTTGCAATTGCAGGTGTCTTATTACAAACAATAACGAAAAATCCACTGGCAGCACCTGAGATTTTTGGAATAAATGCAGGTGCAGGATTTGCGGTTGTCGTGACGGTTACCCTTTTTTCTTTGAGCAATCTTCAGATTTTCACATGGATTTCTTTCCTTGGGGCAGCTGTTTCTTTCGTTCTCGTTTATATTATTGGTTCCATTGGCAGAGATGGACTAACCCCGATGAAACTTACATTAGCTGGAGCAGCTATGAGTGCTATGTTTGCATCAATGACACAGGGATTTCTTGTCATTAATGAAACGGCTCTTGAACAGGTTCTCTTCTGGCTCGCCGGTTCTGTATCTGGACGAAAGCTGGAAACGCTTCTTTCTGTCCTTCCATACTTAATAGCCGGATGGGGCTTAGCTCTGCTTATTTCTAATAAGCTAAATGTCCTATCAATGGGTGAGGATGTAGCAAAGGGGCTGGGATTAAAGACTGGCATGCTGAAGATATGGTCTGGTGTGATTATTGTCCTTTTATCTGGAGGAGCAGTAGCCGTAGCAGGTCCAATTGCTTTTATAGGAATTGTCATCCCGCATCTAACGCGTGCTGTTGTAGGAATTGACCATCGCTGGGTGATTCCATTTTCAGCTCTCTTTGGCGGAATGCTGCTTCTTATAGCTGACACCGCTTCTCGGTTTATTATTATGCCGCAGGAAGTGCCGGTTGGTGTAATGACGGCTGTTATCGGAACTCCCTTTTTTGTATATATCGCAAGAAAGGGGTTCAATAAATAATGAGGAAGTATCAAAATTTTCGTATTTTCAAAGAGAAAGTTTCATTTTTAGTTGATCGAAAAGCATTAGTTGCTGTTATCTTATTATTACTCGTTATGGCTGGAGTATTCATCCTTAGTACAGGAACTGGCGAGATGAAAATTAGCCCGTTAAATGTAGTGAAAGTCTTCTTTGGAGGCGGGACTGATATGGAACAGCTTGTTGTCCAAACTTTCCGTTTACCAAGAATTATCGTTTCTTTAATGGTAGGAATCGGGCTAGCAGTTGCAGGCGGAATTCTTCAAGGAATTATCCGGAATCCGCTCGCTTCTCCAGATATTTTAGGGATAACAGGCGGGGCATCTGTTGCAGTTGTTGCCTTTTTAGCCATTTTTAGTGATGAAAGCAACGCGTTAACAGTGAGTATTCAATGGCTTCCAGTTGCGGCTTTTGCTGGAGCGACTGTTGTTGCTTTTCTTGTTTACTTCCTTTCTTGGAAGGATGGCGTTTCACCGATTCGTTTAGTTTTGATAGGAATTGGCATTTACAGCTTAATGAAAGCATTGACGACACTTATGATGCTTCTAGGTCCAATCTATCAAGCAAGTCAAGCGAATATTTGGATTACAGGAACGGTATACGGATCAAACTGGAGTAATGTAGTTATATTAGTTCCGTGGATATTAGTATTATGTGTTGTGGCATTCATATTAGCTAGAAATATAAATATCCAGGAACTTGGTGACGATATAGCTACTGGAGTAGGAAGTAATGTTCAACGATATAGATTCCTCCTTCTAATGGTTAGCACCGCTTTAATCGGTGGTTCAGTCGCATTTGCTGGAGGAATTGGCTTTGTTGGCTTAATGGCACCCCATATGGCAAGAAGGCTTGTTGGCTCCTCTTTTGGTGCATTGCTTCCTGCCTCAGCATTAATCGGCGGGATCCTTGTTATGATTGCTGATTTGATCGGGCGCACCCTATTTTCGCCGCTTGAAATTCCGGCTGGAGTATTTACAGCCAGCATAGGTGCACCATACTTTATTTACTTGCTTTTTAAAACAAGAAATGGGTAGCAATAATTTTGGTTGAACGATGAACTACTAGATAAAATAGAAACTAAAATAGGAAACTGCAAAAAGGAGAGGGCAGACGATGACGGCAAACCAAGCGATTTCAACAAAACAATTGACACTGTCATATGGGGATACCACAATCATAAATGAGCTTGATTTGGAAATTCCTAAAGGGGAAATCACTGTTTTTATCGGTGGAAATGGCTGCGGAAAATCAACTTTACTCCGCTCAATTGCTCGCCTCCTTAAGCCAAAATCAGGTGCAGTGTTATTGGATGGGGAAGCAATTGCAAAGCTATCGACTAAAGATGTAGCAAGAAAAATGGCGATCCTTCCACAATCACCTTCTGCACCAGAAGGATTAACAGTTCTTCAGCTTGTAAAACAGGGAAGATATCCTTATCAAACATGCCTGAAACAATGGACATCTGAAGATGAAGAAAAGGTGAACGATGCATTAGAAGCAACAGGGCTTATGAACTTAAAAGATAGGGCTGTAGATTCTCTTTCAGGCGGACAGCGGCAGCGAGCTTGGATCGCGATGACGCTTGCTCAAGATACAGATACAATTCTTCTTGATGAACCGACAACCTATTTGGATATGACTCATCAAATTGAAATTCTTGATTTATTGTTTGAGCTAAATGAAAAAGAGCAAAGAACGATTGTGATGGTGCTGCATGATTTAAATCTAGCCTGCCGCTACGCACATAATATTGTTGCGATTAAAGATCAAAAAATTTATGCTCAAGGAAAGCCAGAGGTTGTGATTAATTGTAGTTTAGTAAAAAATGTGTTTGAAATGGAATGTGAGGTCACGATTGATCCTCTATTTGGTACACCACTATGTATCCCTTATGGGAAGGGGCGCTGTATTTTAAAACAGGAAGGGCTTTCTAGGAATGGATAATATACTTTCCGACTATCAGATAGGTGAACTAAAGCCGTTTCGTGTAACGTCTAATAAAATAAATTCAACACTTTCTGTACAAATAGAACAATTACTTGACGAACATTCAATGAGAGAATATATGAAAATGCTCGGCAAACATCTTGGTGCTGCAAATGATAAAGTGACTGCATCTATATTTATAAAACGATACGCCTTCCTAGCAGTTGCCTATTTATATACAATGACATTAAAAAATGGCAAGCTTTCAATTGCCTTTGAAAATGTGTCGCTTGAAACAGATGAACAAGACGAATTATGGCTGCCGAATTTTTACTTTAATAACTTTCATATTGAAACATCAAAAGATAATCGAGAAAAATGGCGAGAAGCATGTGTGAATAACTTATTCAACAACCATCTATATCCACTTTTAGATTGCCTTTCAAGAGTAACGAAAGTATCCAAATTAATACTATGGGAAAATATTGCCGTTTACGTTTTTTGGCTATATGAAACCATTTTACAAAAAGAAGGTTTAACTGCGGATGTTATTTGTCGTTCGAAGGAAGACTTTCAATATCTTCTTTTTCAGGCTCCAGGTTCGTTATTTGGCGGTTATAACGAAAATCCGTTAAAGAGGTATTATAATGAGCGTATTTATATAGAAGCATATGAAAAAGAGGTAAGACCAAGAAATACTTGCTGTTATTCTTACTTAACAAGCTCGAAGAAACGCTGTATATCATGCCCGCAGGTTTGTGCAGCATTTCCGCTTGTTAATGAAATGCAAAGCAGGGAGGCTCAATCGGATGAATGAAGAATTGAAGGCACAAATGGATGGATTGTTAGAGAAGTATTCAGAGTTGCTGTTTGGTGAAACGAGTCAGGAACTGAAGGAACAAGTTCAAGCATGGGTTCTTTATTCTCATATCGCTAAATCCATGCCTCCGCTCGTTCAGCATTGGAACAGTACATATCCCGATGCAAAAGAAGAAGTCAAAAAGCTGATCGCAGAAATTAAAACGCGAAATGAAGAATACAGAAAGAAAAAATAATTTAGTTGCCATAATAAAAGCCGTTTCCAATCAAGGGAACGGCTTTTATTATAGGTACTTCATTGCTTCTTATACTGATTATTTTGGCTATTTACTTTTCCGCCGCCATCGGCTTCAACTGTTGGGCCTGCATCCCCTTTCACACTAGCCGCACTGACGCCGCCTTTGGAAGGATTCTTTTTTCTTCTTGCCATCGATTCTTCACCTCCATTTATAGGGTATCCAAATATAGAAAAACAACTGTAAGATAATTATTTTTTAAAAATTTCCTAATTTCAGTTAGGAAGTTATTGCGTAAATTTTTTAAATATTTTATAGTTATAGATAACGAGACTTATTTATGTAATTTTTTTTGACATAAAAATGAATGAGTATTCATTCAAAAGGGATTAAAAGGGGGAAAAGAAGTTGATCCAACAAATTAAGAAAGCAGCTGTTCTTGGATCTGGAGTCATGGGATCAGGCATTGCCGCTCATCTAGCAAACATTGGAATTCCAACCTTATTACTGGATATCGTACCGCGTGAATTAACAGATGCGGAAAAAGAAAAGGGATTAACCCTTGAAGATAAAGTCGTTCGCAATCGCATAAGTGAATCGGGTAAACAGAAGCTCTTGAAGCAAAAGCCAGCTCCGCTGACTTCTAAAAAGAATATTGCATTAATTGAAGCTGGAAATTTTGATGATGATATGGAACGCCTGAAAGATGTGGATTGGGTCATTGAGGTTGTTGTTGAAAATCTTGCTGTTAAGAAACAGGTATTTGAAAAGGTAGATCAATATCGTAAACAAGGCAGTATTATTAGCTCCAATACATCAGGTATTTCAGTTGAAGCAATGGCAGAAGGCCGTTCAGAAGATTTCCAGAAACATTTTCTAGGAACACACTTCTTCAACCCGCCGCGTTATTTAAAACTGTTAGAGGTTATTCCGACAAAGAATACGGACCCCGTTATTCTAAGCTTCATGAAACAATTTGGAGAAGATGTGTTAGGCAAAGGCGTTGTTGAAGCGAAGGATACACCTAACTTTATAGCGAACCGTATCGGTACGTATGGACTGCTAATCACCGTTCAAGAAATGCTTAAGGGCGGGTATAGTGTCGGAGAAGTAGATTCGGTAACAGGTCCGATGATCGGCAGACCGAAAAGTGCTACCTTCAGAACGCTTGATGTCGTAGGTCTTGATACGTTTGCACATGTGGCGAAAAATGTATATGAGCAGGTTGAAGGAAAAGAAAAGACCGTCTTTGAAGTACCAGAGTTCATGAAGGCAATGCTTGATAAAGGCTGGTTAGGAAGCAAATCCGGCCAAGGTTTCTTTTTGAAAAAAGGGAAAGAAATATTGGAACTAGATCCTGTGAATTTGGAATATGGGCCACGGAAAAAGTTGAAAACAGCAGCTACAGAGCTAAGCAAGCAAGAAAAAGGTACGGCAAACAAAATGAAAGCGCTTGTTTATGCAGATGATCGTGCAGGCCATTTATTATGGAATATATTAAGTCCTGCACTCATTTATTCCGCACAATTGCTAGGCATGATTGCCGATGACATTGTCGCTGTTGACCGTGCAATGAGATGGGGATTCGGATGGGAGCTTGGACCATTTGAGACTTGGGATGCGATCGGTCTGGAGAAATCATTGAAGAAAATGGAGGAAGCTGGCGAAGAAGTACCTGTTTGGGTGAAAGAAATGCTCGAAAAAGGCTTCACTTCTTTCTACAAAGAAGAGGAAGGCAATCTCTATTACTATCACAATGGAGAATATAAATTAATCGAAGAGAACCCGAAGGCAATCAATCTAAAGCGTTTGAAAAAACAAAAGGGTGTTATTAAAAAGAACAGTGGCGCAAGCTTGGTTGATCTTGGCGATGGCGTAGCACTTCTTGAATTCCATTCGAAGAGCAACGCGATTGGTCTTGATATCCTTCAAATGATCAATTTTGCCATTGATGAAGTGGAGAAGAACTTTAAAGGGCTTGTTATCGGCAATCAGGGGAAGAACTTCAGTGTTGGTGCTAATCTTGCAATGATTCTTATGGAAGCTCAGGATGATAATATTTATGAACTCGATATGGTCGTTCGCCACTTCCAGCAAGCGATGACAAAAATCAAATATAGTTCAAAGCCAGTCGTTGCTGCTCCATTTGGGATGACACTTGGCGGCGGTTCAGAGGTTTGTCTGCCGACTGCGCATATACAAGCATCCAGTGAAACCTATATGGGCCTTGTTGAAGTAGGTGTTGGTCTCATTCCTGGCGGTGGAGGAAATAAGGAGCTTTATATTAAGCATCTTAACTCGATGCCAAATGGTGTAGAATTTGACCTTCAAAAAGTAGCAAACAAAGTATTTGAATCTGTGGCGATGGCGAAGGTTTCCACATCTGGAGAAGAAGCGCGCGATAATAACTTCTTAAACTTTGCTGATGGAATAAGTATAAATGGAGATCATCAGCTTTATGATGCGAAGCAGGCAGTTCTCTCGTTATATGAAAAAGGATATACGCCTCCAGTTCGTAAGAAGGTACCAGTTGTTGGTGAAACAGGTTATGCCACTTTGCTTCTAGGTGCACAAGCAATGATGTACTCAGGTTTTATTTCTGAACATGACCTAAAAATCGCGAAGAAACTTGCATATGTGATTGCAGGTGGAAAAGTACCATATGGAACAGAAGTGGATGAGCAATACTTGCTAGATTTGGAGAGAGAAGCATTCTTAAGCCTTGTTGCTGATCCGAAATCACAGCAGCGCATGCAGCATATGCTATTAAAAGGAAAGCCATTGCGTAATTAATAGATTGCTAGAATTCATAGAGTAAAAGCCTGTGGGACACGCGTGCAAGATGGATCAAAAATTTGCCCGTATACCCCATAGGCAATTTCTACAACTTTTATCAACAATAGATAATAAATGATTTCATATAGAATTTAGATCGTTTAAGGGAAAGAGAGGGAACAAAATGAGAGAAGCGGTAATCGTTGCAGGTGCCCGTACTCCGGTCGGCAAAGCAAAAAAAGGCACATTAGCGAATGTAAGACCGGATGATTTAGGTGCCCTTGTTGTTCAAGAAACATTAAAACGTGCAGGGAATTATGAAGGCAATATCGATGATTTAATTATCGGCTGTGCCATGCCAGAAGCTGAGCAAGGGTTAAATATGGCTCGGAATATTGGTGCATTAGCTGGCCTGCCTTATACGGTTCCAGCAATTACAATTAATCGATATTGTTCTTCAGGACTAAATGCCATTGCATATGCTGCTGAAAAAATTATGATCGGCCATGCAGATACAATCATTGCAGGCGGTGCAGAGTCAATGAGCCTTGTGCCAATGATGGGGCATGTAACGCGTCCTAATGCAAAATTAGCTGAGACTGCACCTGAATATTATATGGGTATGGGACACACAGCTGAGGAAGTTGCAAAGAAGTATGGAATTTCTCGTGAGGATCAAGATACTTTTGCTGTAAAAAGCCATCAAAAAGCGGCTAAGGCGATTGCTGAAGGAAAGTTTGCCGATGAAATTGTGCCTGTGGATGTAATTTTAAGATCAGTCGGCAAAGATAATAAATTAGTAGAAAAGGCTATTCAATTTAGCCAGGATGAAGGAGTTCGAGCTAATTCGACAGTAGCAGCACTTGCGAAGCTTCGCCCTGCATTCTCAGTTACTGGAACGGTAACAGCAGGAAATTCCTCGCAAACAAGCGATGGAGCTGCTGCTGTCATGGTTATGGATCGCGAAAAGGCAGAATCAACAGGCTTAAAGCCAATGGCAAAGTTCAGATCCTTTGCAGTAGGCGGCGTACCTCCTGAAATAATGGGAATCGGCCCGATCGTTGCCATTCCTAAAGCATTAAAGCTCGCAGGACTAGAACTATCTGATATTGGCTTATTCGAGCTAAATGAAGCTTTTGCCTCCCAATCGATTCAAATCATTCGTGAACTTGGATTAGATGAAGAAAAGGTAAATGTGAACGGAGGAGCAATCGCTCTAGGTCACCCACTAGGATGCACAGGAGCAAAGCTAACTTTATCACTTATTCATGAAATGAAACGCCAAAACCAACAATTCGGTGTAGTCACAATGTGTATCGGCGGCGGCATGGGCGCTGCTGGCGTATTTGAATTGTTATAAAAGGTTTGTAATTAAGGCTCATTTTTATAGGCTCTTTTCTAAAAGCTTATTATTTTTGAGTAGGTTCTACAAAATATTGTTGATTGGAGCGGAAGGTTGCGAGACTCCTGCGGGAGTAGTGGGACAGCTGAGACCCCACAGACGCTTTAGCGTCGAGGAGGCTCAGCGCCCACCCCGCGGAAAGCGAGCGGCCTGGAGCGGAAATCAACCTCAACCAACTTAGTCTTATTTAGAAATAGCCCAAATAAATAACAGGACCGTTCACGGTTCCTTTCATATCAGAATGGAGGAAGAAAAAATGACTAACCAAACAGATAAAATGATTAAAGGCGGAAGTTTTTTAATTGAAGATGTAACATACGATCAAGTATTCACTCCAGAAGATTACACAGATGAACATAAAATGATCGCAAAAACAACAGAAGATTATGTTGTAAACGAAGTATTACCAGAAGTTCCTTATTTAGAAAAACATGAATTTGACCGCTCAGTTAAATTGTTAAAACAAGCTGGTGATCTTGGACTATTAGGTGTAGATGTTCCTGAAGAATACGGCGGTCTTGGATTAGACAAAGTCAGCTCAGCATTAATCGCAGAAAAAATGTCAATCGCTGGCGGCTTCTCTATTACACATGGTGCCCATGTTGGAATTGGTTCCCTTCCAATCGTTCTTTTCGGTAATGAGGAACAAAAGGAGAAATATCTTCCTGCATTAGCTACAGGTGAAAAAATTGCTGCCTATGCATTAACAGAGCCAAGTTCAGGATCAGATGCATTAGGAGCGAAGACCATTGCTAAATTAAATGAAGCTGGAACGCATTATGTACTGAATGGGGAAAAACAATGGATTACAAACGCTGGTTTTGCCGACGTATTCGTTGTGTATGCGAAAATTGATGGAGACAAATTCTCTGCATTCATCGTTGAAAAAGAATTCCCTGGCGTTTCTACTGGTGCGGAAGAGGAAAAGATGGGAATCAAGAGCTCATCCACTCGTACATTAATTCTTCAAGATGCGGAAGTTCCGGTAGAGAACTTACTTGGTGAAATTGGCCGTGGTCACATCATTGCCTTTAACATCTTAAATATTGGCCGCTATAAATTAGGGGTTGGTGCACTTGGTGCTTCGAAACGCGCATTGGAAATTACGATTCCTTACACAAACCAACGTCAGCAATTTAAAACACCGATCTCTTCTTTCAACTTAACGAAAGAGAAGCTAGCTACAATGGCTTCTAAAGTATACGTGGCTGAAAGCTCCATTTATCGGACTGTAGGATTGTTTGAGGATCGTATGAGCAAACTTTCTGAAGAAGAGGCAAAAACAGGTAAAGCTGTAGCTCAATCGATTGCAGAGTATGCTATTGAGTGTTCTCTTGGAAAGTTCTTCAACACTGAGGTTCTTGATTATGTGGTTGATGAAGGCGTTCAATTACATGGCGGCTACGGCTTCATGGAAGAATATGAAATTGCACGTGCTTACCGTGATTCCCGTATTAACCGTATTTTCGAAGGAACAAATGAAATTAACCGTCTATTAGTACCTGGTACATTCATGCGTAAAGCATTCAAAGGTGAGCTGCCTTTATTCGAAAAAGCTATGGCTCTACAAGAAGAACTTATGATGATGATGCCTGAAGAGCCAGGCGATGCACCATTAGCACAGGAAAAATATTTAACGAAAAATGCAAAGAAAATAGGCTTGCTTGCTGCCGGATTAGCTGCTCAGAAATATGGCAAAGCATTAGACCAAGAACAAGAGGTATTAGTGAATATTGCTGATATCGTTTCTAATGCTTATGCTATGGAATCTGCTGTTCTCCGTACGGAAAAAGCAATTGAAAAAGACGGCTTAGAGAAGAGCAAGCAAAAGCTTCTTTATACACAAATTTTCTGCCAAGAAGCTTTCAACAAAATCGAACAAGATGCAAAGGAAACACTTGTAGCTGTTGAAAAAGGTGATACACTTCGCATGATGCTTTCTTCTTTACGTAAGTTTACTCGTCATACACCAATTAATGTAATTGCGAAAAAACGTGAAGCATCTGAAAAATTAATAGACGCAGAGAAATTTGTTCTTTAATCTCAATTAAAGCTAGCTCCCTTCGTTTATGGAGGGAGTTTTCCATTTGGTATTAATAGAATTGCTCTTTTTTAAAAATGTTGTATTTACATAAGTAATTTGAATGGAGATGGTAACCAAAATAGGTCGGTTGATTGGAGCGGAAGGTGCGAGACTCCAGCGGGAGTAGTGGGACAGCTGAGACCCCACAGGCGCAATAGCGCCGAGGAGGCTCAGCGCCCACCCCGCGGAAAGCGAGCATCCTGGAGCGGAAATCAACCTCTACCAACTATGTTTGTGAAAAAGTTATGCATATAAATAGGAAATAGAATCAGAGAGTTATGTTGAAATTTGTCGAATTTTCAATACGAGCCATTCGTTATGAAATGTAATATAATTATGGTAGTATTTATTTAGCGACAGTTACTATCTTTTTAAAATTGGACATGATAATCTAGGTGGTGGAAAAGTGACATTAACTTTTTATTGGTACCCAAAATGTGGTACATGCCGAAAAGCGAAGAAATGGCTTGATGATCATGAAGTAGCTTATGAGGCAATACATATTGCAGAAAATCCGCCTTCTCGCAGTGACCTTGCAGATCTGTATGAAAAAAGCGGTCTAGATTTGAAGAAATTCTTCAATACAAGCGGCCAAAAGTACAGGGAACTAGGCTTAAAGGATAAAGTAAAATCATCAACCAATGATGAATTGCTTGATCTGCTGGCAACCGATGGGATGCTTATTAAACGTCCAATTTTAACAGATGGACAAAAAGTGACGGTTGGCTATAAAGAAGAGGATTATGAAAAAACATGGCTTGCATAAACAAAATTGCTTTTTTATTGTCATGTTGAACAATGAGATCGATACAACGATCATAGATTGCAATTAAAAAATGGAGGGATTAGTTATGAACACACCAAAGGAATTACGTTATTCAGAAGAGCATGAGTGGGTAAAAACTGAAGGCGAGCAAGTTCGTATTGGGATTACAGATTTTGCACAATCTGAGTTAGGCGACATCGTTTTTGTTGAGCTTCCAGAAGTAGGCGATAGCATTACTGCGGACGAGCCTTTCGGAAGTGTAGAGTCAGTTAAGACTGTATCTGAGCTTTATGCTCCAATCAGCGGTAAAGTTGTGGCTATCAATGAGGATTTAAGCGACAGCCCTGAGTTTGTTAATGAATCTCCATATGAAAAAGCATGGATGATCGTTGTTGAGCCGTCAGACGCAGGTGAAATTGACAAACTTATGTCTGCTGAGCAATACGAAGAAATGGTTAAAGAAGACTAAGACACCGTTGTGGACATTTCGGGTTCGATTTGTTCGGCTAAAATGGACAGTGTTGAAAGAGAGTTACCTTAATCGAGGTAGCTCTTTTTTGTATTTGTGTATAACGAAAGGGATAAGGGAGTCATATTAGGCAAAGTTATAAAATATAGGTTTATTAAAAAGGGCAGGAGTTCTACACCATTACCTCGAATATTGAATATGGTAAGATAAAGTTAAACATATTTGATTGAATTTTCCTTTTTGAAATCATTGAGTTATAATCCAAAACTTCAATTCAGGTTCAGGTGATTATTATGAATGAGGCAATGCCAGAGAAGGTAATTATCGTAGAGGGTACTTCAGACAAGCGAAAAGTGAAAGCAATCATCAGTGAGCCTGTCGAAATTATTTGTACAAATGGAACAATTAGCCTGACGAAGCTCGATGAGTTAATAGAAAATTTATTCGATAAGGATGTATTTATTTTAGTTGATGCGGATGATGCGGGTGAAAAGCTTCGGAAACAATTTAAAAGAGAGTTTCCAGAGGCGGAGCACCTTTATATCGATCGAATGTATCGTGAGGTCGCAACGGCGCCTGAACATCATTTAGCAACTGTATTATTGGGAGCAAATATAGATGTATATATGGAGTTTTTAGATAGAGGATGATAAGAATTGCAGGAATGGTCTAGGGAAAAGATTAAAGAGGTGCTAGCAGGAGATGAAGCAAAATTACTCTATTTATACACGCCACTATGTGGAACATGTCAAGTGGCAGGGAAAATGCTGACTGTAATTACTGAGCTCATGCCGAATATACAAATTGGGAAAAGTGATTTGAACTATATGCCAGAGCTTGCTGAACAGTTTGGGATTGAAAGCGTCCCGTGCCTCTTAATCTTTAAAGAAGGGGAATTGGAAGAAAAAGTGTATGCTTTTCATTCTGTTCCCTACTTATTCGAAAAAATAAATGGCATATTTGAAAAGTCCAAGTGAAAAAGCTTGGACTTTTTATATTTTTCAAAATGGTCTAACTTTAATATTTACAAAGCCTTCCTTTAGTGTATAGTATATTTTGGGGCACGAAGTATTTGAGGAGCAGGTGTGAAAATGGCGATATATAAAGAATGGGCTAGCCAAATAAAAGGGTATAATCGCAATATTAGACTGGCGATTATGGCAAATATATTTACTCAAATTGGATTTGGGATTTTCATGGTTATTTATAATTTTTATATTCGTGAGCTGGGATATAATGAGCAGGTTAACGGGCAGGTCATATCTATGACTGCACTTGCCACAGCGCTTATACTTGTTCCTGCTGGTATCTTCAGTGATCGCATTGGACGAAGAAAAACGATGTTATTTGGTGCAATTGCTACTGGGATTGTCTTACTATCTAGAAGTGTAATCGAAATGCAGTCCTTGCTGATTATTACCGCTTTCGCTACAGGATTAGCTTCTGCCTTTCTGCAAGTATCTGGAATTCCTTGGCTAGCCGAAAATTCAAATCCGGAACAAAGGGTACACTTATTCAGCATTCACTTTGCCGTTATGACAGGGGCAAATGTAATCGGCAACTTAGGTGGAGGGATATTAACAGACCTCTTTTCTCTATTTACTTCGGAATTGAATAGTATTCGTTTTACGCTTCTAATTGGAAGTCTTATCTTTCTCATTGGGATTGTTCCGATTATTCGCTTTCAGGAAAAATTAGTCTCAAGAGAAATGAGTCAAGTAAAGAAACGTATTTCTTTAAAAGAACTTTTACATAAAAACGAAAGTCTCAAAATCATTCTCCTGTTTGCATTTGCACAGCTGCTTATTGGTGTAGGCGCAGGCTTGGTTATTCCTTATCTGAATTTGTATTTTGCTGATCGTTTCTATGCATCAAATTCAGCGATTGGATTTATTATCTCTATGGGGCAGGCAGCTACCGCTTTTGCTATGATTATAGGCCCTATGGTTGTTCGAAAAGTGGGAGAGGTAAAGGCTGTCGTTATCCTTCAGCTAGCCTCATTGCCATTTCTGCTCCTGACTGCTTATACAGAAAATCTTTGGCTGGCAGCGATTGGCTTTCTATTCCGACAAGCACTGATGAATGCAGGGAATCCGATTCAAATGTCACTTATGATGTCAAAGGTTGGAGACTCTATGAGGGGATTGGCCAACTCAGTCAATCAGATGGTCTTTAATCTTGGATGGGCTTTTATGGGACCAGTATCTACGGGAATTGTCATTAAGTATGGGGCATATTGGGGTTATGCGCTTGTGTTTACGATTACTGCTTCTCTCTATATGATCGGTTCTGTGTACTTCTATATTGTGTTCCGAAACTATAATAAGACAAAACCTGCTATTTCTACGGCAAAAGTAGGCTAGAGTTGCAGGGAAACGACATATTTCTCAGGAAATGTTCTCCAGTCAATGTCGAACGAATCATGCAGGATTGTTCAATCATTTGCGGAAATAGTATGGTAAGACATCAGAATCTTATCAGTTAGAGAATGGTGCGAATCACTTTGAACGTATTCCTGGGGTGAGGACATGGAAGAAATGGCTGCTGCATTTATTGAAGAGGTTAAGAGAAAAGGGCATATATCCTGTCTATTAAAAGATGTTTCTTTTTCTTTATGTATGGAGACAGGGAAGGATAAAGTGCCAATCATGTTTCGGGATGGGGCTATATTGATTTCTTCACCCTATCATGATGAAAGTTATGATGTGACTATATCTGGCACAGAAGAAAGTATTCATTCGGTATTGATTGGGGAAGAGCGATTAAGAAGTGCTATGAAGGCAAGAAAACTTACTGTTAAGTCTACATTTAGAAGAATTCTATTTCTAGAATCTCTATTTATTCTCTCAAAAAGGCATTCCGATTAAATATTTTTAAAATTTAAAAAACCATCTTGACCTTTCTTTTTATAGTGTGTTAATATCAAAATTAATAATTTAAGTGAAAAAATTGAATATTCTTATCAAGAGAGGCGGAGGGACTGGCCCGACGAAGCCCGGCAACCGGTAATTTACACGGTGCTAATTCCAGCAGAGCATAACTGCTCTGGAAGATAAGAAGAGATGATTAAAACCCTCTTCTTGTGAAGAGGGTTTTTTCAGCTCTTCTTTTTGAATAAGGTGTTTTTTGACTAATACACATAAAAAAGGAGAGAAAAGAAATGAGTGAAAAGCAAAAGAACTATCGATTTGAAACACTTGGCGTACATGGAGGGCTACAGGCTGATCCTTTAACAGGTGCGAGAGCTGTACCTATTTACCAAAATAATGCATACCAATTCAAGAATACTGAACATGCCGCTAATCTTTTTGGTTTAAAGGAAGCAGGCTATATTTATACTAGAATCCACAATCCAACAGTGACTGTTTTTGAGGACAGAGTAGCTTTATTAGAAGGCGGGGTTGGTGCATTAGCAGTTGCCAGCGGAATGGCTGCGATTACTTTAGCCATTCTAAATCTTGCACAATCAGGCGATGAAATTGTTGCTGCTTCTAATCTGTATGGAGGAACCTATAATCTGTTTGCAGTAACACTCCCTAAATATGGGATTCATGTAACGTTTGTAGATCCAGAGAATCCGGAAAATTTCCGTGCGGCCATTACAGAGAAAACAAAAGCTGTGTTTGCGGAAACGATTGGGAATCCGAGCTTAAAGGTGCTAGATATTGAAAAAGTTGCAGACATCGCCCATGAAAATGGAATTCCGCTGCTAATCGATAATACATTTGCTACACCTTATCTTTGCAGACCGATTGAACATGGTGCAGATATTGTCATCCACTCGGCAACGAAATGGCTGTTAGGCAATGGGACGACAATGGGGGGAATCATTGTAGACGGTGGGAAATTCGATTGGAATTCTCCTAAATTCCCTGGATTTACAGAGCCAGATTCAAGTTACCATGATCTCGTATATAGCGAGGCTCTAGGCCCTGTCGCCTATATTACGAAAGCTAGAGTCCAGCTTTTAAGAGATTTAGGACCTGCTTTAAGTCCTCAAAATGCATTCCAATTTACACTTGGATTAGAAACACTACATGTAAGAATGAAAGAGCATGTAGCCAATACAAAAAAAATTATCAAGTATCTGGAAGCCCATCCTGCCATTCATTGGATTCTCTATCCAGGGAATGAGAATCATCCGGATAAACCATTGGTTGATAAGTATTTATCTAAAGGGGCTGGTTCTGTCGTCGTCTTTGGGATTGCTGGAGGAAGAGTGGCTGGGGCGAAGCTAATTAATAATCTTGAGCTTTGGGCACATGTTGCAAATGTAGGAGATGCCAAGAGTTTGATTATTCATCCTGCTAGTACAACACATCAGCAGTTAGATGCAGAAGGATTAAAGTCTGCTGGTGTACCTGAAGACTTGATTCGGATTTCGGTTGGAATTGAGAATGCAGAGGATCTAATTGATGACTTAGAACAAGCCATTGAAGCAGCGACTGGAATTACTTCTCTTACAGCCAATGCTTAAATCAAGCTGTTTGATTGAAGTAAATATACTATTCTTAAAAATACTAAAATATTAACTTTTTTCCGTTGACACCCTTATTATTTCCGTGATACGATATCTAGCGTAGACAAATTACTTAATTAATTTAAAGTGTTAATTGAATATAGATGTTAAGCTCTTATCAAGAGAGGTGGAGGGAAGTGCCCTTTGAAGCCCGGCAACCGTCATGAAAATGAAATGGTGCCAATTCACACAAAGCGATGTTTGCTTTGGGAGATGAGAGAAAGGACAATAATTAATTTATGCCTTTCTGCTCATGTCAGAAGGGCATTTTCTGTTTTCTTTGAATGTTAAGTGCTTAGAGGCAAATACTGAATAGGTACTGTCTATTTTAAAAGTCTTCTAAATTGATATGGAAAATCGGATTTAAAGAGGGTGCAACATGACGATGATCTCAATAAAAAATATCCAAAAGATTTATCCTTCCAAACAAGGTCAAGTAAAAGCAGTTGATGATGTTAATATCGAAATTAATGATGGCGAAATTTTTGGTGTCATTGGTTACAGTGGAGCAGGGAAAAGTACATTAATTCGAATGTTGAATGGTCTTGAAATACCAACCGAAGGAACAGTAGTTGTTGCAAATAATGAAGTGTCTAAAATAAAAGGCAGCCAGTTAAGAAAGGCTCGCCAAGAAATTAGCATGATCTTTCAGCACTTCAATTTACTTTGGTCAAGGACTGTTAGACAAAATATCTCATTTCCGCTTGAGATTGCAGGTGTGTCAAAAAGAGAAAGAGCTAAACGAGTAGATGAATTAATCAAGCTTGTTGGTCTTGATGGAAGAGAGGATGCCTATCCATCACAGCTCAGTGGTGGGCAGAAGCAACGGGTTGGGATTGCTCGAGCACTAGCTAATAATCCAAAAGTATTATTATGTGATGAAGCAACATCCGCTTTAGACCCACAAACTACGGACTCGATTCTCGATTTACTTGTAGATATTAATGATCGTTTAGGATTGACGATTGTGTTAATTACACACGAAATGCATGTGATTCGAAAAATCTGCCATCGTGTTGCTGTGATGGAAGAAGGTAGAGTAGTTGAACTTGGACCAGTTCTAGAAGTATTTAAAAATCCACAAGAATTAATCACAAAACGTTTCGTACAGCAAGTCACTGAACCTGAGGAAACTAGAGAAACAATTGAACACTTGCTTGACTTATATCCTCATGGTCGTGTCGTGCAATTAGGCTTTGTTGGAGAGTCAGCAGAACAGCCGCTTATTACGAATATTATTCGGAATTTTCAGGTGACGGTTAATATTCTTCAAGGAAAAATATCGCAAACTCAAAATGGTTCTTATGGCACATTATTCATTCATCTTGATGGTGAGACAGAAGAGCTAGATAAAGCGATGAAATTTATCCATTCCCAGCAAGTTGGAGTGGAGGTGATCTCAAATGCTTAATGAATGGTTTCCAAATGTGAACTGGGAGAAAATGTGGGATGCTACGGTTGAGACCCTTTATATGACAAGTATTTCAGTAATAGCTACTTTTATCCTTGGTGCAGTAATGGGATTATTACTTTTCCTAACATCTAAAGGGAATATATGGGAGAATGGAATAATTAATAAAATCATTGGGGCGTTCGTTAATATTTTCAGATCGATTCCCTTCATTATATTAATCGTTCTCCTTATCCCATTTACGACATTTTTAATGGGCACAATGATTGGGGAAAATGCGGCACTCCCAGCTTTAATTATTGGCGCTGCTCCTTTTTATGCTCGAATGGTTGAAATCGGGTTAAGAGAAATTGATAAAGGTGTCATTGAAGCGGCTAAATCAATGGGGGCAAAAACAAGCACAATCATCTGGAAAGTTCTCTTACCGGAATCAATGCCTGCTCTTGTATCAGGTATTACTGTAACCGCGATCGCGTTAGTAGGCTATACAGCGATGGCTGGTGTTATTGGTGCAGGGGGTCTTGGGAATCTTGCCTTTCTTGAAGGCTTCCAAAGAAGCAGAGACGATGTTACCTTAATGGCTACAATTATTATTCTTGTCATTGTATTTATCATTCAATTTATTGGTGATTTCATAACAACAAAATTAGATAAACGATAAGGAGAGGTCAAAAATGAAAAAATTATTACCATTTGTATTCGCATTAGCAATTACTCTTTTCCTTGCTGCATGTGGAACATCAGACGAAAAAGGCAGTGAAAATGGTGCGGCAAGTGAAGGAAATGAAAGTGGAGAATCTTCTAAACTAACAGTAGGTGCTTCAAATGTTCCGCATGCTGAAATTCTTGAAGAAGCTAAACCAATTTTAGCTGAAAAAGGAATTGAATTAGAAATCGTTACATTCCAAGATTACATCCTTCCGAACAAAGCATTAGAATCAAAAGAATTGGATGCAAACTATTTCCAACATATTCCTTACCTTGAGCTTCAAATTGAAGAAAATGGTTATGACTTTGTTAATGCTGGTGGAATTCATATTGAACCAATGGCTGTATACTCGAAAGAATATGATTCAATTGCTGATCTTCCAGAAGGTGCACATATTATCTTAAGCAACTCAGTAGCTGAGCATGGACGTATTTTATCCATTTTAGAAAAAGAAGGCTTAATTAAGTTAAAAGACGGTATTGATAAAACAAAAGCAACACTTGAAGATGTCGTTGAAAATCCAAAGAATGTCGATTTTGATGCAAACTATGAGCCAAAACTTTTAACACAAATTTTCAATAATAATGAAGGCGATGTAGTAGTTATTAACTCGAACTATGCAATCGATGCGGGTCTTAATCCGATTGAAGATTCAATTGCCATTGAGGCGAATGAATCACCATATGCGAATATCATTACTGTTCGTAAAGGGGACGAAACAAAAGATTCAATTAAGACACTTGTGGAAGTTCTTCGTTCGAAAGAAATTCAAGATTTCATCCTTGAAAAATACAAAGGTGCAGTTGTACCTGTATCTGAATAATTTAAATAGAAAAAGCAGGCTCCTAATGGTGTCTGCTTTTTCTATTTGGAGGAATCTGCACTAATTATAAGAATGACGTGAATGAAAGCGTTTTACCCACGATATTTCAATTTTCTGCATTTAATTTCTGCGAATTTCGTCATTGTATGACGGCTGTGACGGTGGTAAAATTTGAACGTGAAATAAAATCGCACTGACGAAAGGATTGGTTTTTATTAACCAGCTACAGTTGAATTACACAAGCGATATGGAAAAAGCAATGCATGGAGCGCATGGTGTTGGATATGAAACTTATTGCAGAAAACATGACGTTCGAATGGAAGTCGAAAAAAGACGTCAAGAAGAATATGTCAAATGTCAGCAAATGGTTGCTACCCTAGAGAAAAAAATCCATTCCTAGTCTTAAAACAATATATTAATGAAGAAAGTGGGGAAATCAGCTTATCTAAACTGATTTCTCTTTTTTTTATAAGTAAGCTCGTTTTTAAAAGATTGTTACTTTTGAATAACATGTATGAAAAACTATTTACAAAAAAAATTGGTTGATTGGAGCGGAAGGTGCGAGACTCCTGCGGGAAGTGTGGGACAGGTGAGACCCCGCAGGAGCGGATGCTCCGAGGAGGCTCACCGCCCACCCCGCGGAAAGCGAGTACCTGGAGCGCAAATCAACCTCTACCAACTACGTCCTCAATAGTAACAATATTTGCGAAAACAGCTTTCTCTATACAAGTATGTTTAATTTAACTACATAAAAGAAATTATTGTGGTAAGAATAATTAAGTAAATGATTATGAAGATATAACAATATCGGTCAGTAAAAAAGTGTGATTTTCATACACTAATTGAAATATGCATAAAAGTTTTGTTAATGGTCTGAAAGAGTTGCTAACAGATTTCATTTGTTATAAGATTGTAATGAGAATAAAGTGAGAATAGAGGATTGCGGTTATTGCCGTAATATAAAATCTTCTTTTATTGATGGAGGTATAGTAATGGCAGGATCTAAATTAACTATTAATGATCTTCATGTTTCAATTGAAGACAAAGAAATATTAAAAGGTGTAAACCTTGAAATAAAAGGTGGAGAAATCCATGCAATCATGGGGCCAAACGGAACAGGAAAGTCAACGCTTTCATCTGCAATCATGGGCCACCCAAAATATGAAGTAACAAGCGGAAGCGTTACATTAGATGGAGCAGATGTGCTGGAAATGGAAGTTGATGAGCGTGCACGTGCAGGCCTCTTCCTTGCTATGCAATATCCAAGTGAAATTACTGGTGTAACAAATGCTGACTTCTTACGTTCAGCAATCAATAGCCGTCTTGAAGAAGGAAATGAAATTTCATTAATGAAATTCATCCGTCAAATGGATAAAAAGATGGATTTCCTTGAAATGGATCAAGATATGGCACAGCGCTATTTAAATGAAGGATTCTCAGGCGGAGAGAAGAAGCGTAATGAAATTCTTCAGCTAATGATGATCGAACCGAAGATTGCCATTTTGGATGAAATCGATTCTGGTCTCGATATTGATGCATTAAAGGTTGTTTCAAAAGGGATTAATGAAATGCGCGGAGAAGACTTTGGCTGCTTGATCATTACTCACTATCAACGCCTATTAAACTATATTACTCCTGACCATGTTCACGTAATGATGCAAGGCCGCATTGTGAAGTCAGGCGGACCTGAACTTGCGCAACGCTTAGAGTCAGAAGGATATGACTGGATTAAGAAAGAGCTCGGTATTGAAGACGAAACAGTTGGCCAAGAAGCGTAATTTGTTAGGAGGATCATTATGTCAACAGAAACAAAGTTACCATTTGATAAGGAATATGTGAGCTCCTTTTCAAAAGAAATGGGCGAGCCGGCATGGCTTACAGAGCTTCGTTTAAATGCACTAGCAAACGCTGAAAATCTGCCGATGCCAAAGCCAGATAAAACAAACATTAATAAATGGAACTTGACACAGTTCCAAAAACATATGGTAGACAGCAAAGACTTTACTTCTTTAAACGAACTTCCTGAAGAAGTACAAACATTGATTAACCTAGAAGATGCGGACCAAAATTTATATATTCAACGAAATAATAGACCATCGTATCTATCTGTTTCGAAAGAGCTTAAGGATAAAGGTGTTATTTTCACAGATATCTTTACAGCTTCAAGAGAACATGGTGATCTATTGCAGAAATATTTCATGCAAGATGGAGTAAAGGCTGATGAGCATCGTTTAACTTCCTTACATGCTGCTTTAGTAAACGGTGGAGTCTTTCTTTACGTTCCCAAAAATGTAGAGTTATCTGCACCGATCCAAGCTATATATATTCATGACAACGAAGAGGCTACTCTTTTTAACCATGTTATTATCGTTGCTGAAGACAATAGCTCGGTCACATATGTGGAAAACTATTTCTCAACAATGGATGCTGCAAATGGAGTATTCAATATTATCTCTGAAGTAATTGCTAAAGCGAATGCGAAAGTTCAATACGGAGCAGTTGATACGCTGGCTAAAGGGCTGACTGGCTATGTGAATCGTCGTGGAGTTGCGGATAGAGATGCACGCATTGAATGGGCGCTTGGATTGATGAATGACAGCAATACCGTTTATGAAAATGTGACCAACCTTATTGGTGATGGATCGTTCGGAGATACGAAAACAGTAGTCGTTGGACGTGGCGAGCAGACACAAAACTTTACAACTAGCATCGTTCACTTTGGCAAGAATACAGAAGGATATATTCTTAAGCACGGAGTTATGAAAGACGCTGCTACATCTATCTTTAATGGAATCGGCAAAATCGAGCATGGGGCTTCTAAATCAAATGCAGAACAAGAATCACGTGTTCTTATGTTAAGTGAAAAGGCGCGTGGAGATGCAAACCCAATTCTATTAATTGATGAAGATGACGTAACAGCGGGCCATGCTGCTTCTGTTGGACGTGTAGATCCATTGCAATTGTACTACCTGATGAGCCGTGGGATTCCGAAGACTGAAGCAGAGCGACTAGTTATTCATGGCTTCCTTGCACCAGTTGTCAATGCACTTCCGATTGAGGGAGTTAAACAGCAGCTGACTGCAGTTATTGAAAGGAAAGTAAGATAATGGATATCTATGATATTCGTCAACTGTTTCCGATCTTACACCAGGAAGTCAATGGGAAGCCACTAGTATACTTAGACAGTGCTGCAACATCCCAGAAGCCTGTTCAGGTCATAGAGGCAATAGATAAATATTATCGTGAAAGCAACTCGAATGTTCATCGTGGAGTCCATACACTTGGAACAAGAGCTACGGACGGCTATGAAGGGGCAAGAGAAAAGGTTCGCAAGTTTATCAATGCGAAATCAACGGAAGAAATTATTTTTACAAGAGGGACGACGACGTCTTTAAATACAGTTGCTGCAAGTTATGCAATGGCAAATCTTCATGAAGGAGATGAAATTGTCATTTCCTATATGGAGCACCATAGCAATATCATTCCATGGCAGCAAGTGGCAAAGAAAACAGGTGCGGTTTTAAAGTACTTGCCTTTGCAGGAAGATGGGACAATCGCACTTGAGGATGTAAGAGAAACTGTAACTGGACATACGAAAATCGTTTCCATTATGCAAGTATCAAATGTTCTTGGTGTAGTAAACCCTATTAAGGATATCGCCAAAATTGCTCATGAAAACGGAGCGATTATGGTGGTAGATGGGGCACAGAGTACACCACATCTAAAAGTAGATGTTCAAGATTTAGATTGTGATTTCTTCGCCTTTTCTGGCCATAAGATGTGCGGGCCAACTGGGATTGGCGTATTATATGGTAAGAAGCAGCTCTTAGAAAACATGGAGCCGGTTGAGTTTGGCGGCGAAATGATTGATTTTGTTGGCTTGTACGAATCTACTTGGAAGGAGCTTCCTTGGAAATTTGAAGGGGGTACTCCTATTATTGCTGGTGCCATTGGATTAGGTGCTGCAATTGATTTCCTTGAAGAAGTCGGATTAGACAACATAGAAGCACATGAACATAAGCTAGCTGCTTATGCGATGGAAAAAATGTCTACTATTGATGGGATAACCATTTTTGGACCGAAGGATGTTTCGAAGCGTACGGGACTTGTTACGTTTAATCTGAATGATGTCCATCCTCATGATGTAGCGACTGTATTGGATGCTGAAGGAATTGCCGTTCGGGCAGGGCATCATTGTGCACAACCATTAATGAAATGGTTAAAGCAATCAGCAACTGCACGCGCAAGCTTCTATCTGTACAATACAGAAGAAGATATTGATAAGCTTGTAAGCGGGCTTGTCAGAACAAAGGAGTATTTCAGCGATGTCTTCTAACAATTTAGATACTCTCTATCGGCAAGTAATAATGGATCATTATAAAAACCCCCGAAATAAAGGGGTTCTTGAAGATGATAGCTTAACGATTAATATGAATAATCCGACTTGTGGGGATCGAATTCAATTAACATTAAAGCTTGATGGTGAAAAGGTAGTTGATGCGAAATTTGAAGGGGAAGGATGTTCGATTTCGATGTCCTCTGCTTCAATGATGACGCAAGCGATTAAGGGGAAAAATATTGAAGAGGCTCTAAAGCTTTCAGAAGTATTTTCTCAAATTATGCAAGGAAAAGACTATGAAGATGATATCGATCTTGGCGATATTGAAGCATTGCAGGGAGTAGCGAAATTCCCAGCGAGAATTAAATGTGCAACTTTAGCTTGGAAGGCAATGGAAAAGGGATTGAAGGAAGAATAATATTCTTAATATTAATTGTATAAAAAAGTACAGAAATTTGAGAGTTGTCTAGCTTCAGCGCCTACCCCCTCGAGGTCACAAGCCAATCCTCCCAGAAAGGCAAAGAACGCCTTTCAGTGAGGCTCGTCTTGTGCTTGTCGGGGGTGAGCAAGGCGCTTACGCATTTCAATGAATGGAGGAATACGACGATGGCAAAAAAGATGCCTGAGATTGGCGATTACAAATATGGTTTTGCCGATAAAGACGTTTCCATTTTCCGATCAAAACGCGGTTTGACGAAAGAAATTGTTGAAGAGATTTCAAAAATGAAGCAAGAGCCACAATGGATGCTTGACTTCCGTTTAAAATCATTGGAGCATTTCTACAACATGCCTATGCCGCAATGGGGCGGAGATTTAGCGTCATTAAACTTTGATGAAATCACATATTATGTGAAACCATCTGAAAAAACGGAGAAATCTTGGGATGAAGTACCTGAGGAAATTAAACAAACATTTGATAAGCTTGGGATCCCTGAGGCTGAGCAAAAGTATTTAGCTGGGGTTTCAGCTCAATACGAATCAGAGGTTGTTTATCATAATATGCAGGAAGATCTTGAAGCACTAGGAATCGTATTTAAGGATACGGATTCAGCGCTGCGTGAGAACGAAGATATTTTCCGTGAGCACTTTGGGAAGACAATTCCTCCTACGGATAATAAATTTGCTGCGCTAAACTCTGCTGTTTGGTCTGGCGGATCATTTATTTATGTTCCAAAAGGAATTAAAGTTGATACACCACTACAAGCATACTTCCGAATCAACTCAGAGAATATGGGGCAGTTCGAGCGTACATTAATTATTGTTGACGAAGGTGCACATGTTCATTATGTAGAGGGTTGTACAGCTCCTGTATATACAACAAACTCATTGCATAGTGCGGTTGTTGAAATTGTTATTAAAAAAGATGCTTATTGCCGTTACACAACGATCCAAAACTGGGCAAACAACGTATATAACCTTGTTACAAAACGTGCTGTTTGTGAAGCCAATGCAACAATGGAATGGATTGACGGAAATATCGGATCGAAATTAACAATGAAATATCCAGCGGTTATTTTAAAAGGAGAAGGCGCACGTGGAATGACTTTATCGATTGCAATTGCAGGTAAAGGTCAGCACCAGGATGCTGGAGCAAAAATGATTCACCTTGCACCAAATACGTCTTCTACGATTGTATCTAAATCAATTTCTAAGCACGGCGGGAAAGTAACATACCGCGGAATCGTCCAATTTGGCCGTAAAGCAGATGGTGCACGTGCAAACATTGAATGTGATACATTAATCATGGATAATCAATCAACTTCAGATACGATTCCATATAATGAAATCATGAACGATAATATCTCATTAGAGCATGAAGCGAAGGTTTCAAAGGTATCAGAAGAGCAATTATTCTATCTAATGAGTCGTGGAATCTCTGAACAAGAAGCTACTGAAATGATCGTCATGGGCTTCATCGAGCCATTTACTAAAGAACTTCCGATGGAATATGCGGTTGAGATGAATAGATTAATCAAATTCGAGATGGAAGGCAGCATCGGTTAAAATGCTGTAAACACTGTCAAGGACAGTTTCCTTGCTATATCACCAGTTGTTGTCCCATAGATCTACTCTATGGGACAATTTTCTTTTCACGCCTCGGTTTATGTCCCATAGATTTGTTTTATGCGACAATTTTATTACCAATCCCCTTGTCATGTCCCATAGTTGTGTTCTATGAGACAATTATCTTTCCCCGCCCCCGGCCTATGTCCCATAGACGTTTTCAATGAAACAGTTTTATTTCCAAGCCCACAATTGTTCCTTTCCCGTAGCAGATATATTCCATGGAATACTGCAAATTCACATAGTCTTTGCCTCATGCGCTTGTACATACAATAAGTCCATTCCTCTTTTGGCTAATGGCCTTTTTCTTGTTACAATATAAATGTAAACCTTCCAAATAGAGGTGTGTTTCATGATATTAATTGGAGTAACTGGATGGGGGGACCATCATACCCTTTATACTCATCCCGATGCTAAACGGAATAAATTAATGACATATGCTAGTCATTTTCCAACTGTTGAAGTAGATGCCTCCTTTTATGCAGTCCAGTCAAAACAAAATGCAGAAAGCTGGGTAGAGCAGACTCCAGATAATTTTCAATTTATAGTGAAGGCTTATCAGGGAATGACAGGTCATGAAAGAGGAGAGATCCCTTATAAAGATAAAGGTGAGATGTTTGCTGCATGTAAGGATTCATTGGAACCATATCAAAATAAGTTGGCGATGGTTCTTTTTCAATTTCCGCCTTGGTTTGATTGTAGAAGAAAGAATGTAGATTATTTGCGTTGGTGTAAGGAGCAAATGGGAGAACTTCCTTGTGCGATAGAATTCCGCCACCAGTCATGGTATAAACCAGAGTATAAGGAAAAAACGATCCAATTTATAAAGGATGAAGGCTGGATTCATACTATTTGTGATGAGCCGCAGGCAGGAGCAGGTTCGATACCGATTGTGCTTGAACCAGCCAATACGGAAAAGGTATTAGTAAGATTTCATGGGCGGAATGTACATGGCTGGCAAAAGAAGAATGCCCCTAACTGGAGAGAAGTGCGTTATCTTTATAGATACAATGACAAGGAGCTTGCTGAGTGGGCAGAGTACTTGAAGAAGTTAGATGAAGCATGTAAGAAGGTGTATGTAGTTTTTAACAATAATTCTGGCGGAGATGCTGCTGATAATGCCAAGCAACTTATCCAAATGTTGAATCTTGAATATACCGATCTTGCCCCTAGACAATTGGAATTGTTTTAATGCCTATCCATGTAGGGCCAACGAATATGATACTTGAAATATAAAAGTAGGCTTGGTGATATTACACGCTTTTTTAGTCACTAGCATAGTTTGTAGTGGGTAGGAAAGGAGTGTAAGATCATGATTGATTTAAAGCCGATTGATATAAAGGGCCATACATTCCTGTGTGTCTCGGTGGAATTGCCAAAAACCAATTTACTTGTTGTAACAAGTGATAAAGGATATATCATGTGTGGTGCCCTAGATGTTGCGTTGCTAAATGAGAAGTTAAAGGATCGCAAAGTAATTGCCGGCAGAGCTGTGGGTGTAAAAACGATCGAACAGCTTCTGGAGGCACCATTAGAATCTGTTACCTATGAAGCAGAATCGTTAGGGATTCATAAAGGTATGATAGGAAAAGAGGCCCTTCTTAAAATGATATAAAAGGCATGCCGGAAAGTTCATTCCGGCTGCCTTTTTTATTCTTACTAAATTCTTTAAATGAATAAACTGTCAATATTTTTCGACAAAGTGGCAGTGGCATCTGTCACTTATTGGCGAAAAAAGGTATGATGGATAAAGGTGATTATTTATGAATACGAAAATGAAAAAACTACGGAAATTGTATAGGAGTAATTTATGAGATTAGTGACAACAACATCTGTAGAGGTCGATACAATTCTTGCTAGAGCTATTTATAATGAAACAGGACAAATATTACTAAACGAAGGTGTAGTGCTGAAGGAAGGAATGATTCAGCGTCTTCAAGCTTTGGGTATTAGTTATATCTTTATAAAAGATAATCAAACAGAAGATATTCAATACAAGAGCACTCTTTCAGATCCAGTTCGCAGGGAAGCGATTCAAACAATTAATTCGATTTTCCTTGAAATTCAAAAGGATGCTAACTTAACCAATTCTTTCGTTGTTGAAAAAGCTTCGAGGCGTCTATCAGAATTGATCCGTTTTTTAATGGCTGAATTAGCGGAGGATAAGGAATTAATAAATCTGCTTTCTGATGCTTTTTCCTACGATAATTATATATTTACCCATTCCTTAAATGTGACGCTCTATTCTTTAGCGATCGGAATGGAGCTGAAGCTTTCACCAAAGGAGCTTGAAACCCTTGGTTTAGGAGCCATTTTTCATGATATTGGAAAGTTGAAAGTACCTTTAGATGTATTGTTAAAGCCGGGAAGATTAACGGAAGAAGAGTATATTGCGATAAAAGAACATGCTGAGGCAGGTTTTCAAATATTGAGGAAGGTACAAACGATTCCCTTATTGGTTGCTCATTGTGCCTATCAGCACCATGAACGGATTAATGGATCAGGATATCCAAGAGGGATTTCAGGAAAGGATATTCATTATTTCGGAAAAATCATAGCTGTGGCGGATGTATTTGATGCGGTAACTTCCAATCGTGTGTATCGGAAAGCGATGCTTCCGCATGAAGGATTAGAGATTCTTTATGCAGGTTCAGGAACATTGTTTGAGAAGCAAGTTGTTGAAGCTTTCCGCTATGCTGTTGCTATTTACCCGGTTGGGATAACAGTTGAACTGAGTGATGGCCGAAAGGGAATTGTTTCTGGGCAAAATACAGGTCTAGGTGACCGGCCTATTATTCGAATTATGGAGCATGATGGTGAACAGGTAGAGCCATATGAGTTAGACTTGAAAATAGAGTTAAATATTGTTGTGACTGCTTGTGACACAACTTTTTAGATAGCAGAAATGTTAACAAGAATTGTCAATAATAAAGAGGAACTTCATAAAAAGTATTTATTATACTTAATGACAATAGCTTATCAGCATTCTGTTATTCTGATATAGTAATATACAATTAAATAAACCTTATCATATCCGATGGGGTAGAGGCGCGGAATTCAAGAGTAAGCTGTGTGAGGATGACAACAGTGATTACAGCTAAAAGGGAATTTTGCCGAAGCAAATGAATTGTGTCAACAATAATTTGTTGGGGTTACTTTGAATAAGGGTAACACTATCATTATGGAGGCCAAGTGCTTGATTTCCTTCATATTGGGGAGCTACAGGACGTGATGGAGAATCTAATTACTTAATAAAGAGTAATGGTAGACAATCTCTATCGTTATTCTTTTTTTATTTTTCTTCTATTATTATCAATTCCCTCTAAATAAAGGATTAGTATTCAAACGTATATCTCATACTAATTAAGAGGAGGAACAAAAATGGAAAATACCATTTTTTCACTAATCCCGCCATTTTTGGCGATTATCATGGTCATATTTACACGGAAGGTTTTGATATCCTTAGGTGTAGGAATCGTATCAGCCTCTCTATTACTAGCAGAGTTTAGTATAACAGGCACCATAAGTACCATCTATGATTCGGTAAAAGGCATCTTTGTATCAGATGGGGAAATGAATTACTCGAATATTTATATCCTTTTATTCTTAATCATACTAGGGATTATTACATCTTTTATTTCTATTTCTGGGGGAAGCCGAGCGTTTGGTGAATGGGCAATCAAGCGAGTGAAATCCCGAATAGGTGCACAAATCGTTACAGCCGTCTTAGGTATTATCATTTTTATCGATGATTATTTTAATGCGCTTGCAGTTGGTCAAATCTCAAAGCCAATCACTGATCGTCAGAAGGTATCAAGAGCGAAGTTAGCTTATTTGATTGATTCAACTTCAGCACCTATATGTGTTGTTTCACCTGTGTCTAGCTGGGGTGCTTCAATCATTGCGTTAATCGGAACGATTCTAGCAACACATAATATAACAGATTACTCCGCATTCTCTGCATTTATGCAAATAATTCCGATGAACTTATATGTTTGGGCCACTTTGGCAATGGTGTTCATTGTTGCTTTCAGAAATGTGGAAATTGGACCGATGAGAGTGCATGAACTGCGTGCTGTAAAGGAAGGACTGGTTACAGATCCTTCAAAGCCAGCTGCAGGAGAATTGAAAGAGGATTTGCCGACTAGTTCAAAAGGAACTGTTGGGGATTTAGTATGGCCGATTGTTGCCCTAATTGTTGGAACAGTTGGGACAATGCTTTGGACAGGCTATGAAGCGGCTGAGGAAAAAACGATCCTAGCTATTTTTGAATATACGGATGTTACCAAGTCATTGATTCTAGGCGGGCTTCTCGGGTTAATCGTAACTTTAGGCTTTTTTATCCGTCAAGTGGTTATATTAAAAGCTGTAAACGGGAATGTCTTAGGAAAAGGAGTTTGGGCAGGGACAAAGTCGATGCTTCCAGCTGTGTATATCCTTTTATTTGCTTGGGCTATTGCTGATTTAATCGGACGTTTAGAAACAGGAAAGTATTTAGCTGGCATTGCAGATAGCACAAATTTAAATTCTTCATTTCTGCCGTTTATCCTTTTTGTTATCGCTTGTATTATGGCATTCAGTACAGGAACATCATGGGGCTCTTTTGGAATACTCCTTCCGATTGCTGGGGATATTGCAGCCGCAACAGATGTAAGTCTCTTATTGCCGGCTTTAGCAGCCGTGTTAGCTGGTGCTGTATTTGGTGACCATTGTTCACCGATATCCGATACAACCATCCTTTCAGCGACTGGTGCAGGATGTAATTTGATGGATCATGTAATGACGCAGATTCCATATGCTGTGACCTCAGCTATAATTGCAGGAATTGGCTATTTAGTGATTGGATTTACGGGCAGTACGGTTCTTGCTCTCTTAGCAGTTGCACTTCTACTTATTCTTTTTGCTATAATAGCTGGCAGAATTTCAAAAGTGGACTGGCAGGAGACATAAATAATATAAAGGAAAAGGCTTTCTCATGTTGAGAGAGCCTTTTCAAATGTTTTGATAGTAAAAAAATAATAGAAGAAAAAATAATTCTAATGTAATTGTAAAGAATAAATATTTTGAAAAATTATAATCTTGCTAAAATATTGTTTTGACAGATAACTCTAAAAATATTATACTATTTTTAGATTAGAGCAAGTAGTTAGAAAATATCATATTTTACATTTTGTTTCAGAAAGTTAGGAGTATGGTCGGGCTATTTGAAAAGGTTATGAGAGAGTGTGGGCCTGCGTATAACCAGATACAAATGCAAGATTACGCTTTTAATTATCGGAACAATCAGACAAAGGGGGATTAGGGATGTTTTTTAAGAAAAAGATTACTTCAGTACTTATGGCTTCAACATTGGCAGCTGGATTATTAGCTGGCTGCGGCGGTGGGGAAAAAGCTGGTACAGAAGGCTCAAAAGGTTCTAGTGGTGGAGATACCATTAAAATAGGTGCGAACCTTGAGCTTTCAGGTCCTGTTGCTTCATATGGACAAGGGATAGCGGCAGGGATTGAGCTTGCTGTTGAAGAAATCAACAATAGTGGCGGAGTAGATGGAAAGAAAATCGAAATTATCAAAGTAGATAATAAATCTGATGCTGCAGAAGCAACGAACGCAGCGATTAAATTAACAAACCAAGATAAAGTAACGGCTATTATTGGTGCGGCTACTAGTGGAAATTCAGTAGCACAGGCTGAAATTGCTAATTCTAATAAAACGATTCTATTATCACCATCTGGTACGAGCCCGAACGTAACAGTTGGAACAAATGGAGATGTGAATGAATTTGTTTTCCGTACTTCTTTCATTGACCCATTCCAAGGAACAGTTGCAGCTAATTTCGCTTCTGGAGATTTAAAAGTGAAAAATGCAGCTATCTATGCAGATAATGCGAGTGACTATGCAAAAGGCCTTGCAGCTTCATTTAAGGAAACGTTTGAAGGTGCAGGTGGAAAAGTTGTATCAGAAGAATCTTATGTGGCAAAAGATACGGACTTCCGTTCGACATTAACACGTATTAAATCTGCAAATCCAGAGTTTATCTTTATCCCTGGTTATTATGAAGAAGTAGGCTTAATTATTAAGCAAGCTCGTGAAATGGGTATTGATGTTCCATTTATGGGAGCTGATGGTTGGGATTCACCAATTCTTGTTGATTTAGCTGGTGCAGATGCTTTAAATAACACATTCTTAACAAATCATTACTCAGCACAAGATCCAGATGAAACGATTCAAAAATTTGTAACTAGTTTCTCTGAAAAGTATGATGGAAAGTCGCCTGATGCATTTAATGCACTTGGCTATGATTCAGTTTACTTCTTAGCAGATGCAATGAAGCGTGCTGGCAGTACATCGGATGCAACGAAAATTAAGGATGCTCTAGCAGCTACTAAAGATTTAGCGCTTGTAACTGGTATTGTTACTGTTGACGAACTACACAACCCAATTAAATCAGCGACTGTTTTAGAACATAAAGATGGGAAGCAAGTCTTCAAATCTAAGGTTAATCCTTAAGAGAAGCTGGAGAAATGGGGGGATAATCTATCCTCCCATTTCTATTGAAAAGGGTGCAAAAAATGTAAGTTTTTGGAGTGTAAGCTTTTTTCGCATTTTAGTTGAGGGAGTGAAAATTCATGGAATGGATACAGCAATTAATAAACGGTATTTCACTCGGCAGTATCTATGCATTGATCGCGCTAGGATATACGATGGTTTATGGAATAATTAAATTAATTAACTTTGCTCATGGCGAAGTTTTTATGATTGGTGCTTTTGTCGGTTTTTATGCCATCTCAGGTTGGGGCCTAGGCTTCTTTCCTGCATTATTGCTGGCAATGGTTGTCTGTGCTCTATTTGGTGTACTGATTGAGCGGATTGCTTATCGACGACTTCGAAATGCCACTCGGATTGCTGCATTAATCACGGCAATTGGTTTATCTCTTCTCATACAATATGTAGTTATTTATTTTAGAGGTGCACAACCTGAAGCTTATCCAAATGTATTATCTAATAAAACATTTGACTTCTTTGGAGCACAAATAAGCAGTCAATCCATTTTAATTCTTTCTGTCTCAATTATTCTAATGATCCTTCTACAATTTATTGTTCATCAAACAAAGATTGGAAAGGCTATGCGTGCTGTTTCCCATGATATGGATGCTGCCCGTTTAATGGGGATCAATGTAAATACAACCATTTCTGCAACATTTGCTATTGGTTCAGCTTTAGCAGGAGCGGCAGGTGTATTCTTTGGTGTGTATTATACAAAAATTGAACCACTTATGGGAGTTATCCCTGGCTTAAAGGCGTTTGTTGCGGCTGTTTTAGGCGGAATCGGAATTATTCCAGGTGCAATGGTCGGAGGTCTCGTACTTGGAGTTGTGGAAACAGTGGTAAGTGCATTAGGCTACTCTCTATGGAGAGATGCGGCAGCCTTTATTATTCTTATATTAATTCTTTTATTCAGACCGTCGGGCATCTTCGGTAAAAATGCTAGAGAGAAAGTGTAGGTGGGAAGTCTATGAAAAAGGTAAAAGGATTTTGGCTCTTTTTAATTTTATCAATTGTACTTTATGGAACGGTTCAACTTCTCATCAACGCCGGTATCTTAAATCAATTCTATTCTAATACGCTCATTTTTATTGGCATTAATATCATCTTAGCAGTCAGTCTTCATCTAGTCATCGGAATTACGGGCCAGTTCTCGATTGGACATGCTGGGTTTTTAGCAGTAGGGGCTTATATTTCGGCTATATTCACTATGAAATTACAGCTGCCATTACCAATTGCTATATTAGTTGGTGGGATTGTAGCCGCTTTAGCTGGTCTTATTGTCGGGATTCCAAGTCTTCGCTTAAAAGGGGATTACCTGGCGATTGCTACTTTAGGATTTGCAGAAATTATCCGGATCGTATTCTTAAATATTGATTATGTAGGTGGAGCGGCAGGGATGCAAGTTTCCCACTTAACGAATTGGACGTACACTTTCATTTGCCTATTTATTACGATCGTCGTTATTATGAACTTTACAAATTCAAGACATGGACGTGCATGTATTTCCGTTAGAGAAAACGAAATTGCGGCAGATGCGATGGGAATTAACACTGTTTATTATAAGGTAATCGCTTTTGCCTTAGGTTCCTTCTTTGCAGGGGTTGCAGGCGGATTATATGCACATAACTTCTATATTATACAGCCAACAAACTTTGGCTTCCTTAAATCATTTGATATTTTAATTTTTGTTGTTTTGGGTGGGCTTGGCAGTCTTTCTGGTGCTGTTATATCCGCTATCCTTCTTACACTCGTTTCAACCTTCTTACAGGATTATCCTGAGACGCGAATGATTATCTATAGCCTTGTGCTTGTAATCGTTATGCTATATCGTCCACAAGGATTGATGGGGACTCGAGAAATCACAGATATCTTCGGTAAGTGGAAAAATGTGAAGAGTGTGAAAGGGGGTAACTAGTATGGGAAGTACGCCTTTACTGCAGGTTCGTAATACCGGCATCCAGTTTGGAGGACTTAAGGCTGTTTCGGATTTAAATATGGAAATCCATCAGGGAGAGCTTATTGGGCTCATTGGACCAAACGGAGCTGGGAAAACAACATGTTTTAACTTACTAACAGGTGTTTATGTACCTACCGAAGGAAGTATTGAATTTGAAGGAAAAAAACTGAATGGACTAGCCCCTTATCAGGTTACACGGAGAGGGATCAGCCGTACATTCCAAAATATTCGATTATTCAATGAACTGTCTGTAGTGGATAATGTAAAAGTAGCTTATCATTCTTTAGCAAAGCATTCTATTTTAAGTTCTATTTTGCGTCTGCCTTCACATATTTCTGGGGAGAAAGAGATGGAAGAAAAATCTATAGAGTTTCTTAAGATTTTTAATCTTGATCAATACAAAGATGAAGTAGCAAAAAATTTACCGTATGGTCAGCAAAGAAGATTAGAAATTGCAAGAGCTTTAGCAGCTGGGCCACGTCTATTATTGCTTGATGAACCAGCAGCTGGGATGAATCCGCAAGAAACGAAGGAGCTAATGGAATTAATCGCCTTTGTTCGAAATAAGTTTGATTTGACCATTTTATTAATTGAACATGATATGAATTTAGTCATGGGGATTTGTGAAAGAATTTATGTATTAGATCATGGACAGCTTATTGCAAAAGGTTCACCAGAAGAAATTCGTAATCATCCGAAAGTCATCGAGGCGTACTTAGGAGAGGAGGTTCCGAACGACCATGCTTAACGTCGATCAAATGAATGTTTATTATGGAAACATACATGCACTTAAAGGGGTTTCCTTAGAGGTAAATGAAGGGGAAATTGTCACTCTGATTGGAGCGAATGGAGCGGGAAAAAGTACTCTTCTGAAGACCTTGTCTGGACTTCTTAAACCAAAGAATGGAACGATTCAATATTTGGGAAGTTCGATTGCTGGAAAACCTGCACAGGAGATTGTGAAATCAGGAATATCTCATGTGCCAGAAGGACGTAGAGTCTTTGCGAATATGACAGTTGAAGAAAACCTGGAGCTTGGTGCCTTTTTAAGAAAGGACAAGAAAGAGATTCAAAAGGATATTGAAAAGGTGTACAAAACATTTCCACGTTTACTGGAGCGTCGTAAGCAATTGTCTGGAACGCTCTCTGGGGGAGAACAGCAAATGCTGGCGATGGGCAGGGCAATTATGGCAAAGCCAAAGCTCCTTTTACTTGATGAGCCTTCAATGGGATTAGCACCGTTAATGGTGAAAACGATCTTTCAAATTATTGAAGACATTAATCGAGATGGAACAACGATTCTATTGGTTGAACAAAATGCGCATATGGCTTTGTCAATTGCTAACCGCGCTTATGTTATTGAAACGGGTCGTGTTATTGTTTCTGGTACAGCAGCAGAACTTCAAGCAAGTGAAGAAATCAAAAATGCCTACCTTGGTGGACATTAATTTAAAGACGAAAAACCCCAAGTTTGGGGTTTTTCGTCTTTAGAGATTACTTTGCCTTTGCTCTTGCACGTTCCTGTCGCTCCCATAGTCTTAAATGAGGATAGGGGTCAAAGGACCATTCTGTGCGTCCATTATCCTTATATATGCCATAGTGGAGATGGGGTGGAAATTTTCCAGATGTACCAGGCGGTCCGTATCCAGAACTTCCTACTCCGCCAATCAGCAGGCCTGGTTCAACAATTTGACCAAGCTTTAAGTCTTTAGCAAAGCCGCTTAAATGGGCAAAATAATGATAATTATTATTAATGTCCCGAAGGCCAATTCGCCAGCCTCCGAAACGATTCCAGCCTTTCATTTCGATAATTCCATACGCGGTAGCTCGAACAGGAACACCGTAATCGGCAAAAATATCGGTTCCTTCATGCATTCTTCTTCCGCCCCAGCCCCGTGCAGCGCCCCATGTATTTTTATAACTATAATTACTTCTTAACGAAACCGGAAATGCATGCTCATCAAGGTTTAAACGTCCGTATTTTTTGTAAATTTTTGCTTTGCCAATTATAATACTGACTGTCTTATCTCGTTTATAATAATCCCATAAGCCCATTTTTATATGATCATGGTCGGTTCCATAGGATAGAAGGTATTGGGAGAAAGCAAATAGCACATCCTCATCACTTGAAAGGGATGCTTTACCGTCTCCATCCCCATCCACACCCATTCCATTGAAAAACTGGATGGATATAGGATTGTCATCAGATAGATCAGGATTTAAAGGGCCAGCCCATTCCTCAGGCTTGAAATAGATGCCTGTAAGTCCCTCTGCTTTTGGAATATCCTTTCTTGCTTGCCGTACGTTCCGCTCATATTGGTCAATCCCTGCGAGATAGTACCAGGGGATATGTGAAACGGATTCCATTCTTCTGTATAATTCCATTCTCTGCTCGTAAATAGTGGGCTCGCTTGTTTGAGCCTGCCCGAACGTACTAAATGATACTGACAACAACAATGTGAAAAAAACTGTGAGAAAGAGCCGCACAAAAATCCTCCCTTCATCGTTAGTATGCCTATTTAGTTTGTGGGATTTCCAGAAATTCATATCCATCAATTATTGGTAATGCTGTTATATTCGACTTGTCCTTGATTCTCCCATATGATAAAGTGACATCAGGTATAAGAAAATGTTGATTTTTTTATAAATGGGGTGGGAAATAGTATGAATAAGCAAGAAGAATATTTACGCAAGCCGGAATGGCTAAAAATAAAATTAAACACCAATGATAATTACACAAGCTTAAAGAAAATGATGAGAGAAAAAGGACTGAATACGGTTTGTGAAGAAGCCAAATGTCCAAATATCCATGAATGCTGGGCCGAAAGAAGAACAGCTACTTTCATGATCCTTGGAGACACTTGTACAAGGGCATGTCGTTTCTGTGCAGTCAAAACTGGCCTACCGACGGAATTGGATTTACAAGAGCCCGAAAGAGTGGCGGACTCTGTTGCATTGATGAATTTAAAGCATGCGGTTGTTACGGCTGTTGCTAGGGATGATTTAAAGGACGGCGGTTCGGCTGTTTTTGCTGAAACGATTCGAGCAATCCGAAGAAAAAGTCCATTTACAAGTATTGAGGTTTTACCATCTGATATGGGTGGCGTATACGAAAATTTAAAAACTCTTTTGGATGCCCGTCCGGATATTTTAAACCATAATATTGAAACGGTTGAACGCCTTACGCCAAGAGTAAGAGCACGTGCGAAATACCATCGATCATTAGAACTGTTACGCCGTGCAAAGGAGCTTCAGCCGGATATTCCAACGAAATCTAGCTTAATGATTGGACTTGGAGAAACAAAAGAAGAGATCATTGAAACGATGGATGCACTGCGTGCGAACCACGTGGACATTATGACAATTGGTCAATACTTGCAGCCTTCTAAGAAGCATTTAAAGGTGCAAAAGTATTATCATCCAGATGAATTTAAAGAATTGAAAGAAATTGCTTTAAGCAAAGGCTTTAGTCATTGTGAAGCTGGTCCGCTTGTCCGTTCTTCTTACCATGCGGATGAACAAGTAAATGCGGCCACACAGCGAAAACAGGCCATGAGTGAAATTAAAGAAGCGTAATGCAGAAGAAAGAGTTCAGCTAATGTAGAGCCGAACTCTTTTGTTCATTTATTTTCCTTGAGGAGATTTTTGGATGTCCTTTATTAGCTTGTCAATGGCAAAATGCGCATTGCGGCTATCTGAATCCAATGTGGCGAAGCTTTCCACATTTTGTCTTAATGCGGTATTATCACTTACATAAATGTTATACCAGCTTGGGACAACAGACATGGCCATCTTTTTCACTTGATCGGCTGTATGGTTTCGTGAATCAGTATCTGTGGCATAAATGATGATCACTTCTTTATCAGTTACAAGTGTAGATACATCGTACACATTGGGTACCTCTGTACAATACTTTCCAATAATGTCAGCCACTTTTTCTCGGTCAATTGCTGCATAATGATCATAGGAGACATTTTCACCCACGATTGGACTTCTATGATGGCGAACATAGCCAAAGTCTTCGCTTTTATTGGTTGATCCATTATTTCGATTATAAATATCAGCTCGCTGATCATTTACATTGATCGTGTTCCCGCTTTCTTCATAAAGACTATCCTGCGCCATATTGCTATTGTTTTGACAGGCAGTTAAAGAAGTGAGACCGCAAATACCGATAATAATCAATGATTTTTTCAATTAAAAGCACCTCCTCATTAATAGAATTACCAAGTGATTATTTTTTTCTCTTAGTAATTGATGGGGAATCAGTTATAATTTAATAAATAAAGTAAGCGCTTTTCGCATTTCGATTGAATGAGGTGAAAAAATGGTCTGTATTAATAATGTTTGCTATGAAGTGATCGAAGAAAAGCGAGATGGCTTTAATGAGGAAGCATTTCGCGGCAGGTATAGTGAAATTTTGACGAGATATGATTATATCGTAGGTGATTGGGGATATGGCCAGCTTAGATTAAGAGGTTTTTTTGATGATCAAAACCAAAAAGCAACTTTTGATACGAAAATCAGCACATTAACGGAATACTTATATGAATTTTGTAATTTTGGCTGTGCCTATTTTGTTGCAAAGAAAGTGGAAAAGTAAAGATGTATGAGGCAAAGACAACTTTGATTATTTGGTTGTCCTTGCCTCATTTTACTGTTGATAATCGTTGTAGGGTGATTGCGTGCTTGTATTAGGATCATCGTGCGGAGGATGGGCTCCATCCATTTGTCGTGGCATCCCTTCATGCAATGTTTTATTTTCGTAATTATAAGCACTATGTTTTCGTTGCCCAGGCAGCCAAGGAGTGCTCTTATTTTGTACGAGCTCATCTTTATTAATAGGAGAACCATATGCCCCTTCTGGATATTCTTCGGCTGTAAGAAAATTTCTTTGACTTTCGACATTTGAAAAGTCTGTATAGATTCTTCGGTCTTTATCACCCATTCAAGTCACTCCTTGATATGTTCAAATAATAAGGCTGTTTTCGACAACATTGTTGCTAACGGAAATGTAGTGTGTAGAGGTTGATTTCCGCTCCAGGACGCTCGCTTTCCGCGGGGTGGGAGGTGAGCCTCCTCGGAGCATCCGCTCCTGTGGGGTCTCACCTGTCCCACTCCTCCCGCAGGAGTCTCGCGCCTTCCGCTCCAATCAACTAACTTTTTTTGTCAACAATCTTTTTGAAAACAGTAAATAATAAAGGAGAATCTTCATTTAGAAGATTCTCCTTTATTATTTGTAATGATTAGGACATTCATTCAATGTGCTTATACTAACTCAAGCAGGAAGGAACGTAATTCTTCTGCATCTTCCTCAGAAAGATTAAAGGCATATTCTAAATACCCTTCTTCTTCTAAATCATCCGGGCCAATAATCGCAAAGCGACTCCCCTGAATATCAAGAACTATTTGTTTTCCATAGTATCTATCAGATTGAATGATCGCTAAATCAAAACGTTGGTTTTCTCCGACAAAGCTAACGAATCGTGTTCTCGTGTTCACAATTTCATCATATAAAAAAAATCGATCAGTCATAAGTAAAGTTCTCCTTTTAGTATGTTCTTCCTGTATGAATGATAACCTCCATTCTATCTTAACAGAACAAAAAGAAATTCTCACTTTCCTAATTATTATTTCCATAAATCTTTCTAGTTACGGAAAAATAAGCTAGGTTTGTGATAAAATAAAAATAAGTAGAATGTCGCACCTGAGAGGAATGAGGCAAATGGCCCTTCAATGCAATAGGGTATTAAAGAGCTTTAGCAAATGGATGAAAATCTTTCTTCCATTACCCAAAATGAGATTTTATCCGCCTCAGTTTATTGTTCGTGATCCAATTACAAAAGGGGTTAAGCGAGCATTCAAAAGTGGCAATGAAGTAGCAATTGTTGTATTTACAATCAAAAATTTGCGTGAGCTTTCCAATCAGCTTGGCCAACTGGGATATACAAAATTTATTGCATGCCTAAAGAAGACGTTTCGAGAAGTCATTAAACTTGAAATCGAAGAAGATGATATCATTGCCCTCCATGATTACTCTAGTGATGGACTGACTTTGTTTTTATCGATTGATCATAATCATCATTGTGTGACAGAAATTGATAAGCGAATGAGAAAGATTATCCGCGAGGTAGAGAAAAACTTGTATGCTGAAATGCCGGCAGCACAGCCAATTTTTGATACAGGTTATATGTTTATTGAAAAGAAGCATTATTCTATTCAGGAAGCAATATTAAAAGCGAACCAGCAGGCACTGGCAATGGCTGAAAAACGAGTTCGTTCGGAATTCAATGATATGCTGTATACCGTTAATAAGATAGTCGCTCAGAAGGATATACGTATGCTTGCTCAACCTATTATTAATGTGGCTACAGGTGAGGTGAAGGCATGGGAAATGCTGACGCGAGGGCCAAAAGGCACAGGCTTAGAAAGCCCGCTGCAGCTATTCTCTATTGCCAAACAAACGGGGATGCTTTATGAGCTTGAAATGATTGTATTTGAGAAAACATTGGAGCAAATTAAAGCAACTGGCTGTACACAGGATATCTTTATTAATTTTACACCGATTACATTAGGAAATGATCGGTTTATAAGAGATATTAAAAAGATGCTCTTAAAGAACAAAAGTATTTCTCCGCATCAAATTACGCTCGAAATTACTGAAAGAGACTCCATTGATGGAATGGACAACTTTTTATACAATATAAAGGTATTAAGGACTTTAGGTTTTCGGATCGCGGTTGATGATACCGGTGCTGGATATGCTAGTTTGCATTCCATTAGTGAAATTATGCCTGATATTATTAAGATTGACCGTTCAGTCATTCAGGATATCGATAAAAACTCAGTTAAAGAATCGATGCTGCAAGGACTTCTTTTAATAGCAAGAGAAGCAGGATCACTTGTTGTGGCTGAAGGCATTGAAAATAAGGAAGAAGCTTCAGTTCTATCGAGAAATAGAGTGGACTTGGCGCAAGGATATTTCTATGCTCGTCCGAAAGCTCTAGAAAAAGGATTGAAATCATCCTAATTGAAGAAAGGTGAGAGATATGTATTTTGTTGATAGGGAGAAGATAGAAACAACGCTCCAGTATTTAGAACAGCAATTTTCCCTTTTTGAAATGATAAAAGAATGGCATTCACCGATTGAAAAAGCGGCAATGGCACGGACAACACAAATGATGATTGAGGCAATTCTTGATGTCGGGAACGCAATGATTGATGGATTTATTATGCGGGACCCTGGAAGTTATGAGGATATCATTGATATTTTGGATGACGAAAAGGTTATTCATGAGGAACTAACCGTTAGCTGCAAACAAATAATCAAATATCGAAAAATGCTTGTACAGGAGTATACAGAAATCAATTACGAAGAAATCCTAGCGGTATTTACTGAACACTTACCTGTCATTAAAAAGTTTCCAACGAACGTAAGGGAATACTTATTAAATGAGCTAGGTCCTGTATCAGCTTTTCGAAAATAGGAAAAACTTTTTTAAAGGGTCGGAATGTATCCGACCTTTTTCTGTGGTTCTTTTCTAAAAGATTATTGTTTTTGAATAAGTTTTCTTCTTCTCAAAAAGAATGGTTGATTGGAGCGGAAGGCGTGAGACTCCTGCGGGAGTAGTGGGACAGCTGAGACCCCACAGGTGCTTTAGCGCCGAGGAGGCTCAGCGCCCACCCCGCGGAAAACGAACGCCTGGAGCGGAAATCAACCTTTACCCATTCAAAACTTTGCACAAAATCTAATAATTGTTTAAAAATAGGCTAATGAGAAGGCAGGAGAGATTCAAATGAGGAAATATAAAGGATATTTAATTGATTTAGATGGAACAATGTATCGAGGCACAGAGTTGATTGAAGAAGCAGCAGACTTTGTGAATCAGCTGCGTAAGTTGGATTTGCCATACCTTTTTGTTACGAATAATTCTTCCAGAACTCCTGAACAAGTGGCAGAGAAGCTCCGGTCATTCGAGATACCAGCAGATCCAGAGCAGGTATTTACAACAAGCATGGCAACAGCAAACTACATATATGAGCAAAAAAAGGATGCTTCTGTGTATGTGATAGGAGAGGAAGGAATTCGGACAGCGCTGGCTCATAAGGGGCTAACATTCGCTGAAGAGAATGCTGATTTTGTCGTTGTGGGTATTGACCGTTCCATCAATTATGAAAAGCTGGCGACTGCTTGCTTGGCTGTTCGAAATGGTGCCACATTTATCTCAACAAATGGGGATATCGCTATTCCAACGGAAAGAGGCCTCCTTCCAGGTAATGGCTCGCTAACATCAGTCATTACAGTTTCAACACAAACGATCCCATTGTTTATTGGAAAACCAGAATCAATTATTATGGAACAGGCTTTACAAGTGCTTGGAACGAAAAGTTCTGAAACGCTTATGGTAGGAGATAATTATGATACGGATATTTTGGCTGGGATGAATGCTGGAATGGATACACTGCTCGTTCATACAGGAGTCACGACCAAGCAATTGTTATCTGGTTATGAGAAAAAGCCGACATATGTTGTGGATTCGCTTAATCATTGGCAGTATTTATAGAGAAAAAAAACCAAAACGCTTGGATCCAAGCGTTTTGGTATGTGAATATTATTTTGTTCCATGTGCTCTATGGGCTAAGCGGCTGGATGCTGCTGCTGCAATGGCTCCAACGATATCATCTAAGAATGTATGGCACTTCCCTGAACTTTTATCATTTAAATCACCTAAAATACCGGGTTTTAATTTATCAATATACCCAAAGTTTGTAAACCCAATGGATCCGTACACATTTACAATGGATAAGGCTAAAACTTCATCAACCCCGTAAAGACCTTCATCAATTTCGATTACATGCTGCAATGGTTCAAGAAGTTTCTTTTCCTCTGCAAGCACATCAAGTTGAATTCCTGTTAAGACAGCATTTTGCACTTCCCTTTTTGAAAGAACGCGCTCAACATTGTCAATGCAATCTTGCATTTGTAAATCTGGGTGATATTTCTCTTGAAGAAAGTAGACTAAATCAGCAATATCTTGAATTTCTACCCCACGTTCATGCAGCCATTTTCGCGCTGTTTGCTCAATAATATCAACAGATTGTTCTTCATTCATCGGCTCCACCTATTTTCTGTTATTTTTCATTAAATATATACTAACTTGACAGAAATTATGCCTTTCCTGCCCCCTGGAAATATTTGCCCCTCCATCATATCTTAGCGCTTCGGTTTTAATCAAGGGATGAAAGGCATTAATTGTTTATTCTAGCTGGACAAGAAAAGAACAAGTTTTGCCTAAATCATTCATATAATGTCCTAAGGTACTTGAAAAGGCTCTTTTCTAAATAATTGTTGTTTTTGAATAAGTTTTCTTCAGATAAAAAAGGTTGTTGATTGGAGCGGAAGGTGCGAGACTCCTGCGGGAGGAGTGGGACAGGTGAGACCCCACAGGCGCTTTAGCGACGAGGAGGCTCACCGCCCACCCCGCGGGTCGCTGCGCATCCTGGAGCGGAAATCAACCTCTACCAACAACTGCTTCATTAGCATCAATATTTGTGAAAAAAGCCTTGAAAAAAAGAGGTGTAAATATGTTGATCCAATTACTTGAAAAGCAATATGGAATTGAGATTGATGAAGAAATACGTGTTGGAAAATATCAAGCGTGCAGAAAACAAGGGCAAATCTATTTATTTATACCAGTAGAAGGGTTTGGTGATGAAGAGCTTTTTGAATTGGAAATGCTTGCTGAGCATCAAGCTAGAAACGGGGAGAAATATTGCAGCACTTTTCTAAAAACAAAGGATGGCAAGCAATTTAGCGAGTGGGAGAATAGAAGATATTGTGTATTAAAAAATGAACATATTCAGAATCGGAAAGTAAATCATTTTGGCAGAAAACTAGCGAAATTCCATTATAGAGGCAGATCTGTTTCTTTTGCAGTGAATAAATTGAGCCGCATTGGCCAATGGAAGCAATTATGGGAAACAAGAATTGATCAGATGGAGAGAGTATGGAATGATATGCTATTCCAGCAGCCTGATAATGAATTCGAACGGATGTTTTTGGAATCATTTCCATACTATATGGGAATAGCAGAAAATGCCATCCAATACCTTGTAGACACAGAGCTAGATGATGAACCTTCAATGATGGATAGCGGGACTGTTTGTCATGTGAGATTCACAGAGAATACATGGGGAAATTCATATTATATCAAGAATCCCTTTGATTGGGTTTTTGATCATTCTTCAAGGGACCTTGCAGAATGGACAAGAGAGAAGTATTTCCACAATATAAAAACATATGAGCCAGACCTGCGGAAGTTCATCTCAGATTATCAAAGCATCACCCCGCTATCCTCGTTTTCATGGAGACTTTATTATGCACGAATTCTCTTCCCGCTCCATTATTTTCATTGTATTGAAACCTATTATGGATCAAGCTCAGAACAAGAGAAAAAGCTACTTGAAGAAAAGCTTCATAAATTTTTGCAGCAATCAGATGATCATGAACGATTTCTTGCCCGGTTTTATGAATTTTCCGAAGCACCAGTGCTAAAGTGGAAGATCCCATTGATAGATTGGTTAAAAAAATAGAAGCAGCCTGTAGGGTGTGGCCGGAATATTGATCAGTTTGCTTGATCATTTTTTTCGACTGTATCCCTTCAGGCTTTTCTTTTTACTTGGATGAACGCGAAATTAGAATGTGTAAGTGGAGACAATAAAAAGTCATTTCGTCAGAATAATGAGAAAAACTATTGTATTCAGAAGAGATCAGCACTATAATGTCTACTATACAAATACAAATGTACATACAGGAAAAACATCAATTGGTATTACTAAGGGGGATCATAATGGAGGAAATTTCAATTGGATTATTAGGTTTAGGAACTGTGGGATCTGGAGTAGTGAAAATCATTGAGAACCATCAGGATAAGCTCACCCACCAAGTAGGATGTCCAGTAAAAATAAAAAAAATCCTTGTAAAGGATTTACATAAAGAACGGGCCGTTGAAGTTAACCAATCTATGCTTACGTCTAATCCAGATGAAGTCTTAAATGACCCGGAGATTGATGTGATTATTGAAGTGATAGGAGGCGTTGATGAAACAAAGAATTATATAAAGCAAGCATTGCTCAATCGGAAGAATGTAGTAACAGCGAATAAAGATTTAATGGCGTTATATGGTGCTGAGCTTCTGATGACTGCTTCAGAAAATGGTTGTGATCTTTTTTATGAAGCAAGTGTTGCAGGAGGCATTCCTATTTTAAGAAGTCTTGTTGATGGATTGGCCTCTGATCGGATTACAAAGATGATGGGGATTGTGAATGGAACGACTAATTTCATCCTAACAAAAATGACAAAGTTTGGCAGTGCGTATGAGGATGTGTTAAAGGAGGCACAGGAGCTTGGTTACGCTGAAGCAGATCCAACTGCTGATGTGGAAGGACTTGATGCAGCAAGGAAGATGGCCATTCTTTCAACACTAGGGTTTTCAATGAATATTGATTTGGCCGATGTGAAAGTACAGGGGATCACAGGTATTACAGAAAGTGATCTAGAATATGGCAAGCAACTTGGATACACGATGAAGCTTATTGGAATTGCTAATCGAGAAGGAGAAAAGGTTGAAGTGAGTGTTCAGCCGACTTTATTGTTAGAAACCCATCCGCTCGCATCTGTTCAGAATGAATTTAATGCAGTCTATGTATATGGGGAGGCTGTTGGAGAAACGATGTTTTACGGACCAGGTGCAGGAAGTTTGCCGACCGCTACAGCAGTTGTCTCTGATCTTGTTGGGGTGATGAAAAATATGCGTCTTGGCGTGACAGGAAAAAGCGCGGCAACTCCACAATACAAAAAGCAGCTGAAGGAACCAGGGGAAATCTATTCAAAATATTTCTTGCGTTTACATGTAGCAGATGAAGTAGGAGTCTTTGCTGATATAACGTCAATATTCTCTGAACATCATATTAGTTTCGAGAAAATTCTTCAACTGCCACTGAAAAATAAGGGGCTTGCAGAGATTGTATTAGTTACCCATCAAGCTTCATTACAAGACTATGAAGATAGTTTAGTTAAATTAAGAGATTTGCATGCCGTTCAGACAATTGAAAGTTCATACAGGGTGGAAGGGAGTGCAATTGTATGAGGTGGGAAGGACTATTAAAAGCCTATAAAGATTATTTGCCAGTGAATGAGCATACACCTTTACTGACATTAAATGAAGGAAACACACCTCTTATCAGGTTGAATAAGCTTTCTGATGAATGGGGAATTGACCTTTATGTGAAAACAGAAGGCACAAATCCAACTGGTTCATTTAAAGATCGGGGAATGGTCATGGCCATAGCAAAAGCAAAGGAGGAAGGCAGTGATACTGTTATATGTGCTTCAACAGGCAATACTTCTGCAGCAGCTGCTGCATATGCAGCTCGAGCGGGATTAAGATGCATCGTCGTTATTCCAGAAGGGAAAATTGCGATGGGGAAGCTTGCACAGGCAGTGATGTACGGGGCTGAAATCATTTCTATTGAAGGAAACTTCGATGAAGCATTGGCGATGGTAAGAAGGATTAGTGAAACAGAATCTATCACTCTAGTAAACTCGGTCAATCCTTACCGTCTAGAAGGGCAGAAAACAGCTGCCTTTGAAATATGCGACCAGCTAGGAAGTGCACCTGATATTCTTGCCCTTCCAGTCGGAAATGCCGGCAATATCAGTGCCTATTGGAAAGGGTTTAAAGAATATCATGAAGGAAAAGAGACTGGATTGCCGCGAATGCATGGGTTTGAAGCAGATGGAGCAGCAGCGATCGTACATAATCGGATCTTTGAACATCCTGAAACGGTTGCCACGGCCATTCGAATTGGAAACCCTGCAAGCTGGCATTTAGCAACGGAGGCTTTAAGAGAATCAGCAGGTAAGATTGATGAAGTAAGTGATGAAGAAATTCTCTGTATGTACAGAAAGTTAGCCTCTTCAGAAGGCATTTTTGCTGAGCCTGCCTCCTGTGCTTCACTTGCTGGAATATATAAGCAGCTGCGTAATGGGGAGATTCCTCATCAGACAAGAATAGTTGCCATTTTGACAGGAAATGGACTAAAGGATCCTAATAGTGCCATTGAATATAGCCCGGTACAGCCTATTGTTTTACCAAATGATATGTTTGCAGTTGCTGAGCATATTAAAGGGGTTGTGCGTGCATGAGCGAAGAGGAAATGCTCATCATTAAGGTCCCAGGCAGTACGGCAAATTTAGGTCCAGGCTTTGATTCGGTTGGCTTGGCATTGGCCATTTATTTAACATTAGAGGTGGAAAAAGGGGACAGGTATGAAGTTATCCCTCTATCTGAAAATTTAAATGCTTTCCCAAAAGATGAAACGAATTTTGTTTTTCAAATCGCTCTGGATACGGCAGCAAAGTATAATAAAAAGCTGCCAACCTGTCGAGTGAGAATGAACAGTGATATTCCGCTTGCAAGGGGATTAGGCTCCAGTGCAGCAGCTATTGTGGCAGGAATTGAACTGGCTGATTCACTTTGCGGGCTTCATTTAACAAAACAAGAAAAACTGGAAAGAGCATCAATGATAGAAGGTCATCCTGATAATGTAGGTGCAAGTCTTTTTGGTGGCCTGGTTGTAGGGTGTCAGCTAGAGGAGGTAAGCGTTGTAACGTTTCATCAACTAGAACTAGACATTGTTGCTGTCGTTCCAAAAGAAGAACTATTAACAAAGGAATCAAGAGGCTTGTTGCCAAAGACCCTTTTATATCAGGAGGCAGTACAAGCTGGTGCGATTGGCAATGTGCTTATTGCTGCTATATTAAAACAAAACTTTAAGCTCGCTGGAAAAATGATGAAGGCTGATCGCTATCATCATCCATACCGGAAAGAAATTGTCCCTCATTTAGCCCAAATTGAAGAAATGGCGCCAGATCTAGGAGCATTTGGAGTAGCTTTAAGCGGGGCAGGCCCAACCGTACTATGCCTAGTGGAAAAGGGAAAAGGCACTTTTTTAGCAGAAGAGCTTTCTAAAGCATTGCCAGAAATGAAATACCTTCGTCTGAAAATAGATCAAACTGGAAGCAAGGTCTATTCATCGTTAGTAAGTGAGATCTGTCCGTCTAATTAAATGACACTTATTTAAAAATTGCTGTTTTGGATTAGTTGTATAAATGAAAACTGTTGACAAAAAAAGTTGTTGATTGGAGCGGAAGGCGCGAGACTCCTGCGGGAGAAGTGGGACAGGTGAGACCCCGCAGACACAAAAGTGTCGAGGAGGCTCAGCGCCCACCCCGCGGAAAGCGAGCGACCTGAAGCGGAAATCAACTTCTACCATCTATATTTTCATTAGCAAATGGTTGCGAAATCAGCCCATAAAAAAACGATGTCAAATTGACATCGCTTTTTTTATTAAAATACTTGTTCAACTTCTGTGATGCCAGGTACTTCTTCTAAAAGCGCACGTTCAATACCTGCTTTTAAAGTGATGGTTGAGCTTGGGCAAGTACCACATGCGCCAAGTAAGCGAAGCTTTACAATTCCATCTTCTACATCAACTAGTTCACAGTCTCCCCCATCTCTTAGAAGGAATGGACGCAATTTATCTAATACGACTTGAACTTGTTCAAGCATGGTTGTTTGTTCTGCCATTGTAATCTACTCCTTTCATAATACTTATTATAATCATTCTCACTGCAAAAATCTATTTAAAGAAGCCGATTTACTCGAAATGAGAAATTACTTAAGTTTCTAACATCATAATATTGTAAAATAGAATAAAAGGTACTTATAAAAAAGGGGGACAATCGTATGAAGCAAGAAATTGAAATGACTGTTTATGGTGCTGAGCAGCTATGTCCAAGTTGTGTAAACCTTCCTTCTTCTAAGGAAACATATGAATGGCTGAAAGCTGCAATAGCTAGAAAATACCCTAATCAGCCTTTTAAAGTAACATATGTAGATATCCTTAACCCGCCAGAAGATGAAGAGAAGAAAAACTTTGCTCAAAGGGTGATAGAGGAGGATATGTTTTACCCCGTTGTTTTAATTGAAGATCAAGTTGTTGGGGAAGGAAATCCAAGGCTAAAAACCATTTATGCAGAAATGGAAAGACGCGGATATACAGCAGTATGAAAAAAAGAGAGCATTCCAATATAGGAGTGCTCTTTTTTCGCTGTATATAATCTGATGTTGTAGATAACTTGGTGGCGAATTAGTCTACGTTCAGCTCCAGCGCCTACCCGCGGTGATTCTTATACATCCACAAAATCCCGGATTTTATCATTCGTGCCACACGGCCTGTAATTGGCCGCTCAGCAACAACTCCAAACCCATGCTTTTTGCCAAGTGAGCCAAGAACCCCTTTTAGTTTAATGGTAGGCAATTCTTCAGGTAATTCTTCATTATTCCAACGTTTCAATAGAATTTGTACAATCTGCTCCGCTTGACCTTCTGCAAGCTGCGCACTAGGTGCATGCGGCAGGCTTGCACAGTCACCAACAACATAGATATGTTCATCTGTTGGAAGATTATGATGCTTAGTTAGAATAACACGGCCCTGTGTATCTTTCTCAACATCCATATCCCTTACGACTTTATTCGGCTGAATCCCTGCTGTCCACACAATGGCATCACATGGAACGGGTTCATCATGATTAAAAAGGATGTTTTCTTCTACTCGTGTAATATTGGAGTGGCTGACAATTTCAACACTGTGGTCTTCAAACCATTTTTCTACATAGGTACTTAATCTTTCTGGGAATGCTGATAGAATGTGGCTGCCACGATCAAATAATTTAATTTTTAAATCTGGACGGCTCTCATGAAGCTCTGAAGCAATTTCTACTCCGCTTAATCCAGCTCCAACAATTGCTACCACTGAACCTGGGGTTAAGTTATTTAATGCTTGATAAGTCGCACGTGACTTTTCGATTGTTTGGATGCTATATGTATGCACATCTGCACCTGGCACATTATGATACTTATCTTCGCATCCTAGGCCGATGATTAAATCATCAAATGATACAGGACTATCCTCATGCAGGATGACCGTTCGATCTTCAAGATTTACACCCATAATTTCCCCATACTTAATTGTTAATCTTGGATGCTCCGGATAGCTAACCCGTACATGCTGATCCGAAATAGTGCCTGCAGCCAATGCGTAATACTCTGTTTTTAAACAATGATAAGGAACACGATCGATTAAAGTAATAGATACATCTTCTGGAAGTTGATTGGGCAAAAGCCTAGCAAGAGCCCTCATCCCGCCATAGCCCCCACCAAGTATAACAAGATTTTTCATTGTAAATTCCCCTTTAAGTCTGTTCTAAAGTAGTGATTTTTCTGAAAAATAGCCTTAAAAAAATAGAAATATTAATAGATAGGCTTGTTAAAGCTAAATGTTGATTACTACACTCTGTTGATTGGAGCGGAAATCAACAGTCTAGTTTCACAAAGCCAATAGTTAAGTACCTTTATCCAATAGAAAGTATAACGAAATTGTGACAAAATCACAACAGTTATAAGCTGAAACTTGACAAAACAAGCTAATAGGTTTTTAATGTCAATCCGACAAAGAACTATAAAGAAGGTGAATACAAAAGTTATTGCAGATTTAAGTGAAAAAAGGTAGCATTAGGTGTGAATGAATAGTGAATTTGCCTGCTTGGAGCAGCTTAAATAGATAAACAATCGTTCAAGGGTATAAATTAAGAGGTGATAAAAGTGATAAAGCCAATCATCGAGTTTTGTTTCAGTAATCTGGCAAGTGGCTCACAAAAGGCTTTAGAAATATTGGAAAAGGATTATGACCTTGATGTGATAGAGTATGGCTGTCTTGGCTATTGTGGGAAGTGTGCGAGTACTCTTTTTGCACTTGTAAATGGTGAAGTTGTTACAGGCGAAACCTCAGAAGAATTAGTGAAAAACATCTATCAATTTATTGAGGATAATCCTATGTTCTAGAATGACTCCTGATTACTATAAAAATCCCCTATGGTTTCACACCATAGGGGATTTTTTATATAATATCTTGTGCTGCTTTTTGTTGTTCGCGAATATCATACCATCGCTCTTTGGCCATATTGATAATGCCAGTTTCAACCGTTCGTTTCTGCTGTTCAATTACTTTTGAGAAATACTTGACAGCTTGCTCGATCTGATAAGTTCTTCTTGCTAGTTCTCCAATTAAATAAAGGATGCGAACTTCAGATACCTGTGTCCCTCTAAAGTCATCCGTCATATAGGATTCCATATATGCATTCATCGCCAGCGTCATAAAGCGCTGTTCTTGCTCTTCATTTTCAAGAATTCGATAGAGCCAAGCGAGTCTAACGTATGTTCCAGCAATAATAATATATTTTTCTTTCTTCAATAAACTACAATAAATGGCTAATTTATATGTTTTTATTGCATCAGTGATTTTTCGGTTCTGGCCGAAATCATGTGGGACCCACTGGCTGCATACTTTTGATTGGATTTCTTCAACGGACCCAGGTGGAAAATAAGGTGAAAAATCGTCTGTTGAGGAATAACCGCAATGTGGACAAACATTTACATGATATAAAATTGGATTGGCCTCTAATGAGGAATAAATTGGACAAAAATCAGTATCATAGCTCATCACTTTAATAAATCTTGAACGAAGTTTCTTCGTCGTAAATGCCTTTTTGCACATTTTACATTCGCATTTTTTGTCATAAATGGGTTCAATTTCTGTCACCTGAGATCGCCTCCTTGGTACAAAAGATTTATGTCGTTTTTTTATAAAAGTCATACATTAATACTATAATTATACTCTATTCAGTGGTAAAAGCACTAAAAATACATGAACTTTTAAGAACAAATGAGTAAGTTTACCTATTTGTTTTAGCTACCCTTCAAGCCTATTTATAAAAATGGATGGATTCTGATTAGTTGAGGACCGAAGTGTTAGTGTATATACTATTAATAAGATGAATTTGTTTTTAAATTTAAAAACAAGGAGGGAATAAAGATGAATGAAGTGGTTATTTTAACTGAAGCGGCTGCTTTGCAAATAAAAGAAATGATGAAGGCGAATGAGGAAGAAAATTCTTATTTACGTGTTTCTGTAAAAGGTGGCGGTTGCAGCGGCTTATCATATGGAATGGGTTTTGCCTATGAGGTGGAGGAAGACGATGCCGAATTCGAACAATATGGCATTCACGTTCTTATTAGTAAGGAGGATGCAGCGATCCTTCAAGGGACGAAGATAGATTATAAACAATCCATGATGGGCGGCGGCTTTACGATTGATAATCCGAATGCCATTGCTTCATGTGGCTGTGGATCATCATTCCGCACGGCAACAGCAGCTGGGACGCCGGAAGAGTGCTAATAATGAAATGTTGGGGTTGGCTGGTTAAGCTTTTATGAGTGTGCTTACATTCAGCAGCCAAATGAAAAAAGGTATCCAAATTTTAACGTTTGGATACCCTTTTATATTAATTAAACATAGAAGAGCTGTGTAATGGCTGGATTTTTGCTTTTGGATCAATGTAAGCCTTTGCATTATTTACAGCTGTCGGTGCTTCACCAAAGCCGCAGGCAATAAGCTTCACTTTTCCATCATATGTACAAATATCGCCAGCAGCATAAATACCAGGAATATTCGTTTCCATTTTTGAATTCACTACGATGGAATTCTTTTCGATTTCAAGTCCCCACTCTTTAATCGGACCAAGTGAAGAAACAAAACCATAGTTACAAATAACCGCGTCTACATCAAGTGTTTCTTTTTCCTTATCAGTTACACCCTCAAGGACAACTTGTGCAATCCCATTGTCACCTGCGATTAATTCAGCAGGAATGAAAGGTGTTTTGATTTCAACCTTAGAGTTATGGAGATTTTCAACACTATGTTCATGAGCACGGAATTTATCGCGGCGGTGAACAATCGTTACTTTTTCAGCAATCGGCTCTAGCATTAATGCCCAATCAACCGCTGAGTCCCCACCACCAAAAATAACTACTTTTTGGCCAGCAAATTGATTTAAATCATCAATAAAGTAATGAAGATTTTTTCCTTCATATTGTGCAGCACTTTCAAGCTCTAAGCGGCGCGGTTGGAATGCACCATTTCCAGCAGTAATAACAACTGTTTTTGTATAATGAATTTCTTTGTTTGTAGTCAGCTTGAAAATACCATCTTCCTGCTTTTCGAGTTTTTCTACTGATTGTTCAAGAGCAGTAGCAGGCTCGAATTTAGCCATTTGTTCCTTTAAATTGTTAATTAACTCTTGAGCACGCACTTTTGGAAATCCAGCAACATCATATATGTATTTTTCAGGATAAAGGGCCGATAATTGACCACCAAGCTGTGGCAAGCTCTCAATAATTTTTACAGAAGCCTGTCTCATTCCACCGTAGAATGCAGTGAATAAACCAACAGGTCCCCCGCCAATAATAGTTATATCGTATACTTTTTGATCTTCTTTCACTCTGTATCCCCCCAAAATTATAGTGCAACTTCCCCCAATATCATATCATAAATTAATATAAAGCTCACTCTTTGGGGAAAATATTATGAAAAGGGGAAATACTCTAAACATATCCGCTGAACAGAAATTTAAGAGGGGAAGCGTTGGAAAAAGGTGCTAAAGTTTAAATTTTCAAAATGCCTTTTTTACCTTTTTAAGCTTGAAAATTAAATGGAAAAAGAATAATATGTAATGTGAGCATATTGTTAATGTTTTGTGACAATTTATCAACATTTTTTTGACTGTTTTAGTGAATTGCATCACAAACTCTTTATTATAATATAGAAAATACTAAAAAGGTGGAAGATACACGTTGAGAAAGGCGAAAATTGTTATTTTAGGAGCAGGTTACGGCGGTTTAATGACTGCGACTCGTCTACAAAAAGCAGTTGGGGTGAATGAAGCTGAAATCGTGTTAGTAAATAAAAATAGCTATCACTATGAAACAACTTGGTTACACGAAGCATCTGCTGGTACTCTACACCATGACCGTGTTAGATATGAAATTAAAAATGTCATCGATACAAATAAGGTTAACTTTATTCAAGATACAGCTGTCGAAATTAAAACTGAAGAGAAAAAGGTTATCTTAGAAAATGGTGAAATCGACTTTGACTATTTAGTCGTGGCCCTTGGTGGGGAATCAGAAACATTTGGTATTAAGGGATTAAAAGAATACGCTTACTCTATTGTAAACGTTAATTCTGCACGTCAAATCAAAGAGCATATTGAATTCCAGTTTGCAACTTATAATACAGAAGAAGAGAAAAAAGATGAGCGTCTGACAATCGTTGTTGGAGGAGCTGGATTTACGGGTATTGAATTCCTTGGTGAGCTAGGAAACCGAATTCCAGAGCTTTGCAAAGAATATGATGTAGATCCACAAAAAGTGAAAGTGATTTGTGTTGAGGCTGCACCAATGGTTCTTCCGGGATTTGATCCAGAGCTTGTTAATTATGCAGTTTCTCATCTAGAGAAAAAAGGTGTAGAATTCCGTATTGGAACGGCTATTAAAGAAGCAACACCTGAAGGTATTATTGTTGGTAAAGGCGAAGATGAAGTAGAAGAAATTAAGGCAGGTACGGTTGTATGGGCTGCGGGTATTCGCGGAAATGCAATTATTGAGAAATCAGGATTTGAAGCCATGCGCGGCCGTGTAAAAGTACAGCTTGACTTAAGAGCTCCTGGTCATGATAACGTCTTCATTATTGGGGATTCTTCTTTAATGATTAATGAAGAAATTAACCGTCCATATCCACCAACTGCTCAAATTGCGATGCAGCAAGGGGAAACATGTGCAAGAAATCTAGCTGCTTTGGTTCGCAACAAAACCGAATTAGAAACATTTAAGCCGGATATTAAGGGAACTGTGTGTTCGCTTGGTGAAGATGATGCAATCGGTGTAGCGTTCGGCAAGAAAATGGTTGGAGCAAAAGCTTCATTCATGAAGAAAATGGTTGATAACCGTGCATTATACATGATCGGTGGCCCTTCGCTTGTTATGAAAAAAGGGAAATTCAACATTTTATAATTAAGTGGTTATATAAGGGGTCAGGCAGTCGAGCCTGGCCTCTTTTTTTGGGAGAGAAAATAACAATAACATTAGAAATAGCGTCTCAAATCGCATATGGTTTGGGACGCTTTTTTTGCTGTCCTTCATGAAGCTGATGTAGCTTCTTCCTCCTAGAACGCACCAATAACTAGCCAGCCTGACTACCTATCTCGAAAATTAATATTGAATTTTCTGAAAATAGGAGAAAGGAAGAGAATTTAAAAGGAATTCCTAATTGTATGCGTTTCCAGTCACCCTTTTTCGCTGATTTTAGCACTTTTCATTTTCTCAATTTCTTGATATATTATCAGAAAATTCAGTTACAAAAAGGAGATGGAGAGAATGACAGCTAAGAATTATGAATCAAATGGATGTGCATACTGCTCAGGAAAAGGGTATTTTCAGCTTTTACTTGGTGGGTCGGAAACTTGCACATGTTGTAGTGGTTCAGGTCAGAAAAAAGAATAAATACACTCGCTTTGACTTGGCATTTCTTTATTGCCCAGCTCCAAGCCAAGCTGCTCAAAAGGTTAAAGGTCACAACCTTTTAGACAGCTTGTCTTATGCTTGTCAGGGCTGACCAAGGAGCTTCCGCATTTCTTTATTGACTCCCATTTGTACATTCAGTACACTAAGTATTGATGTGCAAAGGGAGGAACAAAAAAGATGGAAATGACGATTTTCGTATTGCCTATTTCAATGGTGCTTTTCTTCGTATTATTTTTTGGGATTGGCTTTATCTTAAATATGCTTCTAAGAATGTCATGGATTATGGCGATTGTATATCCAATTATTGCTATTTTTATAATTGATAAAGTTCGATTTATTGAATATTTTAATAATAGTAAAGAGTCATTTTTGAGTTTAGGTACTGAATTATCCCAGTTGGCTACTGCTGATATACTTATCCTATCCAGTGGACTGGCAGGAGCTATTGGAGCCGGTATAACGATGAAAATCCTTCGTAAAAAAGGGTACCAAATGTTCTAAATATAGGTTCTGTTCTATTGATAACAATCTTTTAGAAAAAAGCCTAAAATATAAAAATCTCTGCTTCGTGCAGAGATTTTTTTGTTTTTGTAGAAGTGATAAAAAACGTAAAAACTCCTTGGAAATAAAGGGCTTTTTGCCAAAATCAGAATGGATAGTTTCCTCCATTTCATTCCTGTGATGAATATTTCATTGAAAGTTGGGAAATGAATATTCTTGGGAGGAGTGAAATTATATATGAGAAGAATAAAAAATTGGACAAGACGAATAATAATGTCAACTTTATTTATTGCCGCATTATTAACGACCTTTCAATCAATATCGGGAGTGGAGGCAAGATCTCTTATTAATTATTTTGGTAGTGAAGAGATGAGCACGAACGAACAATCTGATCAAAATCATTTTGACCATACATTTAAGAAGATTGAAGTTGCTTTCAAATTTTTAAAGCGATTCGTGAATGGTGATTTACAAATCTCTTCTAGTAAAGCCGTATCTGGACATCCGCCAACTTTAGAAGAGTCCATTGATTGGACACAGTATCCAATTAAGACGGTTGTGGCAACAGGCTATACGGCCTATTATGAATCAACAGGTAAGCACCCCGACCACCCTGGGTTTGGTATTACATATTCTGGAGTAAAGGTGAAAAGGGATTTGTATTCAACGGTAGCCGCAGACTTAAATGTATTTCCGATTGGAACCATTCTATTTGTACCTGGCTATGGATATGGCGTTGTTGCAGATAAAGGTGGCGCCATTAAGGGAAATAAAGTTGATCTTTATTATGAGACAGTGGATGATGTGTATAATAAATGGGGCAAAAAAACATTGGATGTCTATATCGTAGAAATGGGTGATGGTTCCATCACCGAGGAAGAGCTTCATGCCCTTAATGAAAATGAATCCATGCAAGTCTTTCGTCAGCAATATATTAAGTCAGAACAGGAATAATGTTCATAAAAACAGGCAACTTCCTTTTCGTGGATTTGCCTGTTTATCATTTACTATTTAATTATTCAATAGGAATCAAGTCATTCAGAGCCTGCCTATTAATGAAGCAGAAAGTGAAGAAATAATGTTAAAAGTACACCTGTCAGCCCGCCGAAAAAGACTTCGATCGGTTTGTGTCCAAGAAGCTCTTTCAATTCTCTTCTTTTCTCTTGCTCCGCCTTTTTTTGCCAGTGTTTGGCTTCCTCTACAAAACGGTTAAACTCCGATACTAATTGATTAAGGACAATTGCTTGTTCCCCGGCTTGCCTGCGAACGCCTGTTGCATCAAACATCGTAATGATCGCGAAAACAGCAGACACGGCAAAGATAGCCGAATTTAAGCCTGTTTCTAAAGCAACACCAGTTGATAGAGCAGTTACAGCAGCTGAGTGTGAGCTTGGCATCCCCCCGGTACTTGTAATGAGCGACCAATTTAATTTTCGAGAGGCAATAAAGTGAATCGGAACTTTTACAAATTGAGCAAAGAAGATGGCCGCAATGGCAGACCATAGGGGGAAATTCATCAATAATTCCATTTACAACCCACCCTTTTGTATAGATCACAATGTACCTTAATGAGGCAGATTGCGTAATTTAATCATTGAAAAATAAGTGCGTAAATTTCATCCCGTTTGTTAAGATGATAATAATAATTCAGAAAGAGTGCAAATGTTTTTTGTAGAATGACTTCATTAATTTTTAATTTATCTTAAGAAGATTAGCTAGTCGAAATAGTTTTCAATTTCAGATATAATGAAAGCATCTTTTATGGGGGTGAAGCAATGTTTACAGTAAAGACAGAAATGAACTATTCAAATGAACATGAGTGTTTAATTATTGGTTTATTTGAAAAGCCGAATAAATTTGATGGGATTCTTTCTCAAATAGATAAGCTATTCAATGGTCAATTAACAGAGCTTGTCAAAAGTGGGGATCTTTCAGCAAGAAAAAAGGTCATTTCAAAAGTACATACATTTGGAAATATCGGTGCAAAAAGATTATTTGTGGTTGGACTTGGACGAGAAAAGGACTATTCTTTCGAGGTATTGCGCGAGGCATTAGGGAAAGCTTTTAAAGCAGTAAATTCAGCAAAATTATCTAGTGCTGCGCTTTTCTTAGATTCATTTATAAATGAAAATGTAGATGCACTTGATGCAGCACATGCTGTCAGTGAAGCGTACGCATTATCTACCTATCGATTCGAAGGATACAAACAAAAGTCGAATGAACCTAATCAATCAATTGAAGATATTTCCGTCTATTGCGAATCAGCTGATGAAGAAGATGTGAAAGCTTCGTTAACCGTTGGGTACGCATATGGGAAAGGAACAAATTCTGCACGTACACTTGTTAACTTGCCAGGTAATATGCTGACGGCAACCGATATGGCAAACTATGCGCAAGAGTTAGCTGTGAAATATAATTTTGAAGCGGAAATTCTTGAAAAGGAAGATATGCTCAAACTTGGTATGGGTGCATTACTAGCGGTAAACCAAGGCTCTACCGAACCTCCAAAAATGATCGTTCTGAAGTATCAAGGAAAAGAAGAGTGGAAGGATGTTATTGGTTTAGTTGGGAAAGGAATTACTTTTGATACAGGTGGTTATTCTATTAAGTCAAAAGACGGCATTGTCGGAATGAAAACAGATATGGGTGGAGCTGCTGCTGTTCTAGGAGCAATGGAGATTATCGGTGAACTAAGACCAGAGCAAAATGTCGTAGCTGTTATCCCATCTACAGATAATATGATTAGCGGCAATGCCTTTAAACCAGATGATGTCATCACTTCGATGAGTGGAAAAACGATTGAGGTATTGAATACGGATGCAGAGGGTCGATTAGTTCTTGCAGATGCCGTTACATATGCATTGCATCATGGAGCGAACTACCTAGTGGATGTAGCAACATTAACAGGTGGTGTGATTGTTGCTCTAGGAATGGAAACAACAGGAGCTTTAACGAATAATGAAGCATTATGGGAGCAGGTTCTTGAAGCTTCTTACGAGGCTTGTGAACCAATCTGGCGCCTTCCTTTATTCGAGAAAGATAAACAAAGGGTTAGAAGCAGCAAAATAGCTGATTTAAATAACTCACCTGGACGTGAAGGGCATGCCATTATGGGTGGTGCATTCGTAGGTGAATTTACAGAGGGTAAACCTTGGGTACACTTAGATATCGCAGGAACCTCTACCACTCGTAAGGAACACGACCTTGGGCCATCCGGTGCTACTGGTGTAATGGTTCGAACACTTGCCTTACTTGTAGAAAGATTTGAAACTGAATAGAATGAGGCTTAAAGCTCCGGGACTTTCCTGGGGCTTTTTTTTTCGAAAAAAATTGACAAAAAGATATAAAATATGATAATTTTATTATCATATTTTAACACTCTACCAATTTAATATAATAAAGTAAGAGAAGAGAAAGGAAGTACACCATGAATGCTGTCATAGTTGCTGTTTTAGTTATGCTAATATTAAGCCTTTTACGTGTGAATGTCGTTTTATCCTTAATTGCCGGTGCCTTGATAGGTGGCTTAACAGGTGGTTTAGGTATGGAACAAACGATTGAAGTATTCTCCAATGGTCTTGGAGGGAGTGCCGAGGTAGCATTAAGCTATGCTCTGTTAGGTGGATTTGCTATTGCAATATCTAGAACAGGCCTGCCAAATTTAGTTGTAGAATGGATTTTGCAAAAGGTTGGAAAAGAAGGAGAATCCAAGGGGAAGACATTATCTAAAGCACTTATTGTTTTATCTATTTTAATAATGGCCTGTTTCTCTCAAAATGTCATTCCTATTCATATTGCTTTTATCCCCATTCTTATTCCCCCACTATTAAAGGTGATGAATGAACTAGGGATTGATAGGCGTTTGATCGCTTCTGTTTTAACTTTTGGTTTAACAGCTCCGTATATTTTGCTTCCAGCTGGTTTCGGAAAAATCTTTCACGAGATTCTAGCAGATAATATGGAAAGCAGCGGGCTTGCTGTCGATATGAGTGATATTCCAAGAGCGATGCTTATCCCAACAGCAGGGTTAGTAGTTGGACTGCTAGTGGCTATATTTATCTCTTATCGAAAAAAGAGAATCTATCAGCAAAATGCAACAGTTGATATAGAAAAAAGAGAATACAGAAAATCAGGGATCATTTTCTCGTTCATTGCTATAATAGCTGCCCTTTATGTTCAAATTCAATTAGACTCAATGATTTTCGGTGCATTGACTGGAATTCTTGTTATTTACGTAAGTGGTGCGGTGAAATGGAGAGAAGCGGATGAGCTTTTAACTGAAGGGATGAAAATGATGGCCTTTATCGGCTTTGTCATGCTTGCTGCCTTCGGATTTGCCGATGTATTGAAAGAAACTGGGGATGTAACAAGTCTTGTTGAACAATCAGCTGCGATTATTGGCGATAATAAGTCGCTTGCTGCCCTTCTTATGCTAATTGTCGGCCTGCTTGTTACGATGGGGATTGGCTCTTCCTTTTCAACGATCCCGATTATTGCGACGATCTTTGTGCCGCTTTGTCTTGAGCTTGGATTCAGTCCAATGGCAACGATTGCTTTAGTAGGAACGGCAGCCGCACTAGGAGATGCAGGCTCTCCGGCATCTGATAGTACATTAGGGCCAACAGCTGGGCTGAATGTAGATGGCCAGCATAATCATATTTGGGATACATGTGTCCCAACATTCTTACATTATAATATCCCACTCATCCTCTTTGGCTGGTTGGCAGCAATGATTCTTTAATCTTAAAAGCAGCTTCTTTTTTATAGAAGCTGCTTTTAACTAGTTGAAAGACAGTAGCAATGGGCGGTATACAGGGATAGTGGAGACTGGAAATTAAAAGCCGAATAGCGAGGTGATGAAGCTTTTCTTTTTTAGATTCTTTTTCGGTTTTTCTTGGTCAAAAATAAATAAGTTTTCTGAGGGAATGCTCTTCTTTATTCCATTTGCTTCATCTTCAAGATGTTCTATACGTTCGTGAAGCTTCTTTACCTCAGCTTGAAGCTCCTCTATTTCCCGACGATGCTGTAAGAGCTGGTAAGATACAACATCATCCGCTTTTTGATTTAATCTTTGATCAAAGTCATTCATTCTTGCGATAAGCTTTTCAGTGATTGAATCGTTCACGGCGGCTTTTACTGTTCCTTTACGTGTCTTTTTCTCTACTGAGAGATCTTGTAGCATGACTCCTGTTTTGAGCTGTTCCTGAACATGCTTTAGTAATGTAATGTCTTCATCTGTAAATAGATAGTGACCAAGTTCATTTCGTTCCATTTTGAGCTCCAGCTGTTTGACCCACCGCTGAATAGTGCTTGGCGAAACCCCTAGCAACTTTGCGACTGCACTTGTATTCATCCTAGAATCCCCCTTTAATAACAAACAATGAGTGCACCCCTCTTTGTTTGTCCTATCTATGATTGGATTCTTCCTTAAAGAACAGATTCCTTCCTGTGTGACAAAACAAGTTTCTATTCGGCAAAGAAAGTGAATATATTACAAGTTTTTGATGAATGTCGATTCGTTTCTTTATACGGATAAGTACTTTTTATTCTGTTTTAAAAAAGTCCTTAAATACAATTGCAGCAAACCCAAAATAGCTGTGTAGGGAAATATTTGTAGAGATAGATGGCATGGAATTGTATAGATAATACATAATAGCTCTCTCCTTTTCATTAAAATGCTTCCCCCTGATGAAATACCGCCTCTTCATCAGGGGGAAGTTCGTTTGCAATAAATAATTTTCGTGATGAGGTTTTACTTGATTGGATTTGACCTGTTTGAAAGCCAGCTGGTAAGATATTCTGGCGCTTTGCCATCCTTTGCAAGGCTGGCATGTCCCCCTTGAAGGACATGAAACGTCTTATCATTACTTGAAACAAGGTCAAGTATGGGCATGATCTGTTCTTGAGGAACAAGTCGATCATGGCTAGCGCTAACTGCAAGTAAGTTTGCTTTAATATTTTCTAGCTTTACTCGGTTGTCTCCGATCATTAAGCTGCTTTTGATCAACTTATTTTCTTTGCCAAGGTCATTCATCATTTGTTTTAAAGTGGCACCAGAGAATGGGATATGACTCTTAGCCCAATAATTATAGCGGCTCCATTTGATGTTTCGTTCTTCGTTGTCCGCATGGCTCAGCAAAGAAAGGTAAGGAGAGTAATAGATAGGAGCAGTGACAAGCCTCATGCCCCCTTTGATAGAAGAAGCGGGAATAAGGCCCCAAGCATCAAGGATGGGATCGATATTTAGTTCTCCATCTTGAAGTAATTTGGCCCCTTCAGTAAAAACGGAAACGACGGAAAAGTCGATTGGTGCAACAGAGAGAATGAGATTTTTGATCGGTTCTTCGGAAATGGCTGTATAGATAGCCGCAAATGTCCCCCCCATACAAAATCCCATCAATGAAATTTCCTCAGCATTTGAATGAAGCAGAGCTCTTTGAACCCCTTTTTTAATATAGCGAAGAATATAATCATCCATTGTTAGATCCTTATCCTCATATCCAGGTATTCCGAAATCGAGAAGATATACGTCATACCCATTAGCAGTTAATGCTTCTATCAGGCTATAGCTAGGACCAAGATCAAGAATAAATGGTTGATTAATGAGAGAATATACTAGAAACAGTGGTACATTGTATTTCTTTTCTTCTGGGGGATAATGCCACAGGGTCGCTTTGTTTTTCTTCCACACGGCAACACGTGGGGTCATTCCAACTTCAGGCTCCTTGATGGCTATGGTTTTGTAAAAGCCTGTCAGCCTATTTAATTTGATTTCTTTCATTTGATTATTCCACCACTCTTTTTGAATAGGAATGGTTGTTGGTGATCATGTTCTTTAAGTCCTCAATGGAATGATTTAAATGGATAACCTGCTCTTCAAGTAAGTCCAATTTCTCTTCAGCTTGAATAAATAATTTCGTTGTATTGGCTACATCACTTTTAGTTGGAAAATTGAAGGGGATAGACAAATGTTCAACGGTCTGTTGCAGCTTTTGAATGGAGGCGGCCACTAGCTGTGAGCGGGCATTCGTTTCTTTTAGAATATCTGGTTGATTTAAAGCTTCTTGTATTGAGTCATTTAATTCATACTCTACCTTCATTCCTAACTTTTTGATGGTATTCAATATTTCTTGTGTGTGATTGATCATCACTGTATTCACTCCTTTCTATCTCTAAATGGAAGATAGCAATCCGCCATCAACGACGAGTACTTGTCCTGTAATATAGTCAGAAGCCTGGGAAGAGAGAAAAAGGGCTGCGCCTTTAATATCCTGGTCAGTGCCAAAGCGGCCAGCAGGCACTCTCCTCAAGATGATATGACTTGTTTTTTCAAATGCTTTTGTTTTTTTACTAGGAAAAAAGCCTGGAGCAATTGCATTCACTTGAATATTATGTTTAGCAAGCTTAACGGCTAGATCTGTCGTTAACGCGACGACAGCCCCTTTACTTGTACTATAAGCAATCGCATCTAAAAAGGCAGGATCTGTTCCTTTTAGTCCAGTAACAGAGGAAATATTAATTATTTTTCCATTCCCCTGCTTAGCCATTACTTTACCTACTGCTTGAGAAAATAGGAACATTCCCTTCAAGTTTACATTCATGACTTTATCCCATTGGTCTGCGGTAATATCTAATACAGGAGCAATCCATGAAGTGCCGCTATTATTAATAAGCACATCGATTGTTCCGAATTGCTGAATAACTTGATCTACTACATTTTGAATATCTTCCTGGTTAGTAATATCGCATTTGATAGCCATTGATTGAACACCCGTATTCACTAATTGCTCACAAACCTTTTGACAGTTTTCTATGTTTCTAGAGCAGATGACGATGTTTGCCCCTGCTTCTGCTAATGCAATGGCCATTTGTTCTCCAAGTCCTTGGCCGCCGCCTGTTATGATGGCTGTTTTATTCTTTAAATTAAATAGTTCCTTTACATTCAAATAATATCCCTCCTTGTGACAAACATACGATAACTGACTTCGCTATATTATAGACAAGCTCAAGGCAAAGGGTGCAAAAAATGAATCGTTCGCCCGAAGTGAATCTTCAGGTTGATTATTCTGTATCTTATTATTATACTTAAGGTAGTTTTGATAATATTTTGATAATATAATTGCTGTTTTGAAGGGGGATATTAGGATGATTATCGGAGTACCAAAGGAAATTAAAAACAATGAGAATCGTGTCGCAGCAACTCCTGCTAGCGTTTATACACTAGTGAAGGCAGGTCATCAGGTTTTAGTAGAAAAGGATGCTGGTGTTGGAAGCGGTTTCACGAATGAAGATTATAAAGAGGTTGGTGCAGAAATCGTATCAACGGCAGCAGACGCTTGGGCAGCAGAAATGGTTATGAAGGTTAAAGAACCTCTTGAATCAGAATATACATATTTCCGTGAAGGGTTAGTCTTATTTACTTATTTACACTTAGCAGCTGAGCCAGAATTGGCGAAGGCATTAGTTGATAAAGGTGTTACAGCGATTGCTTATGAAACAGTGGAAGTCAACCGTACATTGCCATTGCTAACACCTATGAGTGAAGTAGCGGGACGTATGGCAACACAGATTGGTGCACAATTCCTTCAAAAGACAAATGGCGGCAAAGGGATTCTGCTTGCAGGCGTTCCTGGCGTTTCACGCGGCAAGGTAACAATTGTCGGTGGTGGCGTAGTTGGTATTAATGCAGCTAAGATGGCAATCGGACTAGGCGCATCTGTAACGATTATTGATTTAAGTCCAGAACGTCTTCGTCAGCTTGATGATATTTTTGGAAATAGTATTCAAACATTAATGTCTAATCCATTCAATATCGCTGAAGCAGTGAAGGAAAGTGACCTTGTAGTTGGAGCTGTATTGATTCCAGGAGCAAAAGCACCAAAGCTTGTGACTGAAGAAATGGTTAAGAGCATGTCTCCAGGCTCAGTTGTGATCGACGTAGCTGTTGACCAAGGCGGAATTTTCGAAACGGTTGACCATATTACAACACACGATAACCCAACATATGAGAAGCATGGAGTTGTTCATTATGCAGTGGCAAATATGCCAGGTGCGGTTCCTAGAACATCTACAATTGCTTTAACAAATGTAACGATTCCTTATGCATTGCAAATTGCTAATAAAGGGGTTAAGAAAGCAATCGATGAAAACCCTGCATTAAAGCTTGGTGTGAACGTAGTGAATGGCAGCATTACATATGAAGCAGTAGCAAAAGATCTTGGCTATGGATATGTATCAGTTGACTTTGCTTTCGGAAATACAGCAGCAGCAAAATAATTACAGATCCCCTTTGACCTTTGGTTAAAGGGGACTTTTTTCGCTTTAATATTTATTGGACAAAAACAATTATATTCGCCAAACCCAAGTGACCATGGCGCTTATGCTTTTCTTAGTAGATTGACATTTGCATCAAATATTTATATAATTTCAAAAAAATAGTTAAACATTGATGAGGAATAGTAGAATGAGAACAGTTTATTATAGAGAGGGAGCCGTTTGCTGAAAGGTTCCTATAAGCCGCCATTTGAACCTGCCTCTGAGTTCTGTATCAATTAAAGATTACAGCGGATTTAACATTCCGTTATCATGTTAGAGTGTAAAGCTTTGCTTTAAATTAGGGTGGTACCGCCAAGCAATTGGTCCCTATTTTATGGCAGAGCTTTTTATTTTAGGCACTTTTCAATTAGGTTGTTGCTATTAAATAGAATGTGTACATGAAGCTATAGAAAAAAGTTTGGTTGATTGGAGCGGAAGGTGCGAGACTCCTGCGGGAGTAGTGGGACAGGTGAGACCCCGCAGATGCTTTAGCGTCGAGGAGGCTCACCGCCCACCCCGCGGAAAGCGAGCACCTGGAGCGGAAATCAACCCTGCACACACTTATACTTTAATTAGTAATAATGATTGTCTATTTTATAAAATTGAGGTGGATTAAATGGGAAAAGAGTTTGTAAAGGATATCACGGCAATGGATGTAGATTTTGCACAGTGGTACACAGATGTTGTGACAAAAGCAGATTTGATTGATTATTCAAGCGTTAGGGGTTCAATGATTATCCGCCCATATGGATATGCTCTATGGGAAAATATTAAGAATGAGTTAGATAGTCGTATAAAAGAAACAGGGCATGAAAATGTATATATGCCACTATTCATTCCTGAAAGTCTGCTACAAAAGGAAAAGGATCATATTGAGGGCTTTGCCCCGGAAGTAGCTTGGGTAACGCATGGCGGCGATGAGAAATTAGCGGAACGCTTATGTGTGAGACCAACATCTGAGGTGCTGTTCTGTGAGCATTATAAAAACATCATTCATTCTTATCGCGATTTGCCAAAGCTATACAATCAGTGGGCAAATGTGGTGAGATGGGAGAAGACAACCCGCCCATTCTTGCGTACACTTGAATTCTTATGGCAAGAGGGACATACATGCCATGCGACAGATGAAGAGGCACATGAAGAAACAGTCAAAATGCTGAATGTATATGCAGATCTTTGTGAAAATGTGCTGGCTATTCCAGTTGTAAAGGGGCAGAAAACAGATAAAGAGAAGTTTGCGGGTGCAAAATACACCTATACAATTGAAAGCCTTATGCACGATGGAAAAGCATTGCAGTCAGGTACTTCACACCATCTAGGTGATGGGTTTGCAAAAGCATTTGGCATTCAATTCACAGACAAAGATGGCAGTTTACAGCATGTTCAACAAACGTCATGGGGCTTTACGACTCGAATCATTGGTGCGATGATCATGGTTCATGGAGATGACAGAGGATTAGTGATTCCTCCAAATGTAGCTCCCGTCCAGTTGATGATTGTTCCAATCGCCCAACATAAGGAGGGTGTCCTTGATTATGCATATGGGTTGAAAGAAACATTAGCTCGGGTCGCACGTGTTGACATTGATGCAAGTGACAAAAAGCCGGGCTGGAAATTTAATGAGCATGAAATGAAGGGAATTCCCCTTCGACTTGAAGTAGGACCAAAGGATATTGAAAAGCAGCAAGTGGTACTGGCTAGAAGAGATACAGGGGAAAAAATGATTGTATCAGCAGATCAGCTAGAAGCAAAGATTACAGAAACGCTTGCGGACATTCAAAGAAATCTTTTTGAAAAGGCACGAGAACTTCGTGAGGAAAAAACGTTTACAGCATTGAACTTTGACGAATTGAAGGAAATATTCAAGATTAAAACAGGCTTTGTTAAAGCGATGTGGTGTGGTGACAGGGACTGCGAAGAACAAATAAAAGAAGAGACAGGCGCAACCTCAAGATGCATGCCTTTCCATCAAGAAACCATTTCAACAGAATGTGTATGCTGTGGAAAGGATGCAAAGAAATTAGTATATTGGGCTAAAGCCTATTAATGTATGGGTAATCTCCTAGCAGAAACGACTCAATGTTTATAAAAGCCCACTCAAATCGGCAGAAATAAGCATATGAAGTAGTGTAGGAATAAATAATAGGAGGTTACCCATATGTACAATATGAGAAGAGGTCCACATCCAGCGGATACAAGATTCTTCTTTGCAGGCCCTTTAGTAGGTGGATTATTTGGGGGGCTTTTAGGCGGCTTTGCTGGTGCTGCAATTGCTAGACCCCGTCCAATCTATGGACCGCCGGTGCCGTTTTACGGACCAATGCCATTTTATGGCCCGTATGGACCGACCCCATATGGACCCGGCCCATACGGACCCAATCCATATGGATATGGTGGTTTCTAATACACAATGTATGTGATGCGAATAGTAAAAAGCTCTCAACCATTCAGAGAGCTTTTTTGCATGGCATGATTCAATGTCTTGAGGAGCATCACTGCAGCTTATGACCACCTTAACTTTAGTGACAGCTCACAGCAGTTATTATAATCTTGGCCTGAATTGAAATGCAGCTTGAGTCCGTCTGGGGTATAAGTAACCTTTGGAATAATTTTTAACCCAGTAGATTTAATTAATTTCTCTACTTTATCATCATGGGATTGTTGAGCAGCACTCATTAAATCAAAAGAAAACTTTCTTGATTTGGCCATCTCTGCTAACAAATGACTGGCGTCTTTCATTAGCATCTCCATACCTTTAGCTGAGTTCATAAACATCCCTGGGTTTACATCTGGATAATGCCTATACATATTTGGCGGGCAGCATGAATAAGAACGGTTATCATACCATTGATTGAGTGGGTAGTTTGGATGATAAGGGTAAACATAATGAGGGTTCATCGATATTTTCCCCTTTCTTTATTCAATTACAATCCTTCTCCTCGTTATCGTTTCAATATATGCAGGTGGAGCTTTTCACGTGTTTTTTGTAATCATTATCTTTTAAAATGGTGGGAATATTCTGTTATAGTAGAATGAGATAAGTAGAAAAGGGGAGAAGAAGTATGAATTTAGAAAATACACTTATTAATGCACTTGGAATAGAAATTACTACTTTGGAAAAGGGGAAGGTTGTAGCAACAATGCCGGTTGATCATCGGACAAGACAGCCCTTTGGCTTGCTGCATGGAGGTGCTTCAGTTGCTTTAGCGGAAACCGTTGCAAGCATCGGTGCTTTCGAGCTTGTAGATAAGGAAACGGAATCGGTTGCTGGTTTAGAAATTAACGCCAATCATGTAAGAGGAAAGCGTGAGGGCATTGTGACTGCCATTGCAACCGTTCTTCATCAAGGAAGAACGACAATGGTATGGGATATAAAAATTGTAGATGAGGATGACAAGCTTATTTGTGTGTCAAGATGTACAATGGCTGTGATTAAAAAAAGTAAATAATTATGTTAGTAAAGTAAAAGCCTGTGGAGTGTGCGATTAGAAAGTGATCCAAAGAACGGATCAAAATTCTGCTCACATACCCCACAGGCAATTTTATTATTTAAAATTACTTTCCTTTTTTGGATGAATTAGAAACAGTTATTTTCATCTTTAAATCATCCTGGACACTTTTGTCCCAAAGTTTGACGCCAGAATTATAAGCGGCACGACTGATTAAGTGACCGGCAACAGGAGAGGTGACGAAGATAAATACGATCCCAAGAATAACCCGAGAATTCACTTGGCCATCTTTCATATAAAAGTAAAGAAACGTGCCAAGTAGGACAGCTAAGACTCCTAAAGTTGCAGCTTTTGAAGCAGCATGGTTTCTCGTATACACATCAGGAAGTCTAAGTACACCGAATGCGGCAACAAGGCTTAGGAATGCACCGATTAGTATTAAAGCTACTATGATAATTCTAAAGATCTCGATCACGTTCAAGAGCAACCCCCTTTTCTAAGTATTTGGAGAATGCTACTGTCCCAATAAAAGAGAGAATCCCGAGCAGTAAGATAACCTCTAGAAAAGCGTTTGTATCTAAGAAAATAGATACGAGTGCAACAATTGCAACTAGATTAATTCCGATCGCGTCAAGCGCTACGATTCGATCAGGCATGGAGGGCCCTTTAATGAGCCTATATATTAATCCTAGAATAGCAATGGACATACATAGGATAGCAATTTTAACAGCTAGTAAAATCATTAGCGGCTCACCTCCATAATGGCTTTCTCAAATGTATTTTTGATAGAATCAATCGCTTCCTGCGCATCATCCATATCGATTGTATGGATATAAAGAATTTTATTATCGTCAGAGACATCCACAACTAGCGTCCCTGGTGTTAATGTTATTAAATTGGCAAGAATAGTAATTTCCCAATCCTTTTCTAAAACCGTTGGAAGTGCGAAAATCCCTGGTTTTATATCAAGCTTCGGTCTCAGCACTAGTTTCAGGACACTGATATTTGAGAGAATTAATTCCTTTATGAAAAGAAGTCCTAGGCTAATAATGGCGATAACTCTTCCTAGGTAAAAACGAGATCCAAAAAAACGTCTAAACGTGAAGAGAATAACCATTCCGAATAAATATCCTTTTAAGAAGGCAACGGGCTCATATGACAATGTGAAAAACATCCACAGAAAACCTAGAAATACATTTAATAAAATTTGAAAGGCCATTCCTTACCACTCCTTTAAGACTGCATCAATATAAATACTTGGGTTAGCAAGTGTTTCGGCAGCCTGTGAGATATAAGGGAAGATAAATTCCGAACCAGCCCCATATAACACGGAGATCGTTACAAGAATTACTGGTGCAATTAAGAGTTTTCGTACAGGTACTTTCTCTTCCCCTTTATAATCCTGCGGAGTTCCCCAGAAACCATTGATAAAGATCTTCATGATTGAAAACAATACAAGCAGGCTTGATGCCAGCACGATTCCTGCGCCCCAAAAATGTTCGCTTTCAAATCCACCTTTGACAATCAAGACCTTGCCGACAAAGCCGCTAAATGGAGGAATTCCCGCAAGAACAAGGGCGGCGAGGAAGAAAGTCCATCCCAGTCCAGGATAGCGCTTAATTAACCCGCTAATTTTTCTTAAATCGCTTGTCCCGGTTATGGTGATAATGATGCCAATTAATAAGAATAGCCCTGCTTTAATAATCATATCATGGATGAGATAAAATATTGAACCAGCTATGGAATCTGGAGTCATAACTGAAACTCCGAAAAGAATAACTCCAATAGCAACGATGATATTATAAATAATAATCTTCTTAATATCTGAGAAGGCAATGGCCCCTATTGCTCCAACGATAATCGTCATAATCGTGAGGATCATTAGCAGCTGATGGGTATAGCCCGTATCATGTATGAAAAATAATGTATAGGTCCTCATAATTGCATAGACCCCAACTTTCGTCAGCAATGCCCCAAATAATGCCATAACTGGGGCAGGTGGAGCGTAGTAAGATCCAGGTAACCAGAAGTATAACGGAAAGATCCCGCCTTTTAATCCAAAAACGATTAAAAATAGAACAGCAATGACCGTTATGATTCCGGATTGCCCAAGTTCACTGAGGCGAACTGAAATATGAGCCATGTTTAACGTTCCGACCACTGAGTATAAATAAGCAACGGCAATTACAAATAAAGCAGACGAAATGACATTAACTAAAATATACTTAATTGTTTCGCGCAGTTGTATTTTTGTCCCCCCAAGAACAAGCAAGACATAAGAGGCCATAAGTAAAACTTCAAAAAATACGAACAGGTTAAAGATATCCCCTGTAGTAAAAGCACCAACGACCCCAACAATCAGAAAGTTCAATGCAGGGTAATAAAAATGTTTCTCCCTTTCGATTCCAATGGAGCGAAAAGAATAGATGACACTTGTAAAAGCGATGATTGTTGTTGTTAAAACGAGTAGAGCAGAAAGCATATCCGAAACAAGTGTTATTCCGAAAGGAGCCTCCCAGCTAGAAACATCTAATGTTTGAATCCCACCGTTTCTTACTTTTTGCACGAGCATAAATGCCACAATAACATTAAAGAAGGCAGATATAGCAGCAATCCATCGTTGAATGACAACGTTCTTAGCAAAGAAGATTAATAGGATTCCTGTAAGAAATGGAATTAGCAGCGGTAAAATCAAAAAGTTAATCATTTCCTTCATTCCCTCTCAATCTTTCTGTATTATCCGTGCCAAGCTCTTTATATGCCCGATAAGCAAGGACAAGGAAGAAGGCTGTAACACCGAAGCTAATGACAATAGCAGTCAGGATTAAAGCTTGCGGAATCGGATCTGTATAGGAACTTGCTTCTTCTCCAAGCAGAGGAACAGTCCCTCTCTTTAAGCCACCCATTGTTAGAATGAGCAAATGTGCTCCGTGACTAAGTAAACCTGTGCCGATAATGATTCGCAATAAACTCTTTGAAAGCATTAGATAAGTGGCAGACATGAATAATATGCCGATCACAAAAGCCATTAATATTTCCATTATTCATCCTCCCCAATCGTTTGAATAATGGTCATCGTTACACCGACAACAACTAAGAATACACCAAGATCAAATAATGTTGCTGTATGAAGGGATGTATCACCCAAAATTGGCAAGTCTACATGGCCAAAAGCATGAGTGAGGAATGGCACATTGAAAAATAACGAACCTGCAGCTGTTCCGCCTGCAAAAAGCAGGCCTGTTGCTGCCATGTAGATATAGTTAACAGGTAATATTTGAGAAACTGTCTTCATATCAAAGGCCAGCATAAGTAAAATGATTGCACCCGATGTGAGCAAGCCGCCAACAAAGCCGCCTCCAGGTGTGTAATGACCAGCAAAAAAGATATGAATTGAGAAAAGAATAATGATAAACAAGACAACTTTTGTTGTTGTTTGAAGGATTAGGTCATTTGTTTTCATTTTTCTTTCCTCCCCCCATTCGTAGTTTTATCATTGCAAAAATTCCTAAGGCTGCAATCGTCAGTACGGTAATTTCAAACATCGTATCAAAGCCACGGAAATCAACAAGGATAACGTTTACCATATTTTTCCCTGCTGCTTCAGTGTAGGTGTTTTCAACATAGTATTCAGCGATCGAGTCGAATAGCTTATTGCTATGTGCAGAGAGGGCAATCAATGTGACAATTGCTCCAACACCTACGGAGATGATCGCATTTGTAAGCTTGAATCGAACTTTCTCTTCATTTCTCTTCTTTGGCAGGTGATAGAAACATAGAAGGAATAAAGCAACAGAGATCGTTTCAATTACGAGCTGTGTGAGTGCCAAATCAGGTGCACGGAATAAGACATAGAACAATGACACTGTATAGCCGACAGCACCTAGAAGGATAATCGCGGTCATCCTAGATTTTACAAACAAGATACTTATGGAACCGATGACAATTGCTAAAGCCAATAACACTTCATAAAAGCCAATAGATGAAACATTGCTCGTATCCCATTTAAATGCATTCTTTACAGCGAGTGTTGTTGCTAAGATGAAAATAAAAAATGCAAAGATATAGACAAGATAAGAACGAATCGATCCATTCATATACGTTTTTGTTAATTTATTTGAAGCGCGTTGTATAAATTCTAAGCCGCTATCATAGAAGCGATTTAAAGTCAGCTTCTCAGGGAAGAGTTCGTATATCCTTCTCCATTTTGGAAGTGTAAGGAATAGTAAAGTTCCTAAAGCAATCACACCGATTGTCATGAATAATTCAGGTTTAAAGCCATGCCAGAAGCTAATATGAACATCAATATTATTATTTGGCAAAATAGATTCCAGTGCCGGTGAGATGATGCTATTAGCAAGTATGTTAGGGAAGAACCCGATAATAATCACAAGTGAAGCAAGAACGATCGGGGAAATTAACATGCCCATCGGTGCTTCATGCGGTTTCTTCTCTAATTTTTCTGGCTGATATTTTCCTGTAAAAGTTTTAAATACAAGAATCATACTGTAAATAAAAGTAAATACACTAGCAATCCAAGCAATAACAGGGAAGAGCATGCCCCATGTTTCAAAGTTGAATATATTAAGCTCTATAACACGGATCATTCCTGTAAAGAACATTTCTTTACTTAAAAATCCATTGAATGGCGGCAGCCCTGCCATTGAAAATGTGCCGATAATGGCTAATGTAAAAGTAATAGGCATAAAATTCATTAAGCCGCCAAGCTTGCGAATGTCTCTTGTTCCTGTTTCGTGGTCGACAATTCCGACTACCATAAAAAGACTGCCTTTGAAAGTCGCATGGTTAAATAAATGAAAGATAGCAGCTAGTGTTGCTGCACCGTAAAAACTATTTTTAACATCATCAAAATGGAGAGCGGCAGCACCGAGTCCAAGAAGTGACATAATCATTCCAAGTTGACTGATAGTTGAAAAGGCAAGAATCGCTTTCAGGTCTGTCTGTTTCACCGCATTAAAGGAACCCCAGAATAAGGTGACAATCCCAAACCCAGCGATTAACCATACCCAAAGACCCTCAGCAGCAAAAACTGGAGTCATTCGTGCTACTAAATAAATCCCTGCTTTAACCATTGTAGCTGAGTGCAGGTAAGCACTGACTGGTGTAGGCGCTTCCATCGCATCAGGCAGCCAGATGTGGAAAGGGAATTGAGCAGATTTCGTAAATGCACCTAACAAAATACAGATTAATGCCGGAATAAATAACGGATTTGCAGTGATACCGGCCGCCTGGTTAATGATTTCAGAAATATTGAATGTACCTGTCATAATATACAGAAGGATAATTCCTCCAAGCATGGATAAGCCGCCAAGTACTGTTATGAGCATTGATTTCTGTGCACCGTATCTAGACTTTTCCCGGTCATACCAATAGCCAATTAACAAGAAGGACGAGAAGCTGGTGAATTCCCAGAATGTATACAAGACGATTAAGTTATCTGATAAGACAACTCCAAGCATCGCACCCATAAATAATAGTAAGTATACATAGAAGGTATTAAGCTTTTCTTTATCCTTTGATAAATAGTAAATTGAATATAATACAACTAAAGAGCCGATACCTGTGATCAGTAAGGCAAATAGCAAACCTAATCCATCTACTTTTGCAATAAAGTCAACACCAAGAGCAGGTATCCATGGAACGGATTCTGTTATCGTCTTATGTGTTGAAGTGATGGATATAAACGATAGAAAATAACTGAATAGAAGGATGGGCAGTGGAAGAACAAACCAGCCCGTATGTACGTTCCTAAAAAGTTTGTACAAAATAGGAATGAAGATGGCAAGTAAAAATGGCGAAATTATTGCCAAATGCAGCAAAGACAAATCATGACCCCCTTAAAAAATTTGCGATAATGTTCCTATTATTCTTCTACATAAAAGGCAGTAGTATCACACAATGGTTTAATTTATAGTAATAAGTTTCCTACTAGTTAATAACTGAAAAGAGCAGTTATTAATATAAATCATCTTAAGTAGTGGGATAAGGCTGGTATTATAAATAATTATCTTGGGGTGGTTAAGCGTGATGTCGGTTAATAACATAGAATAAATACCATATTTTTTTATATAAAAAGGGTGACGACATATCCTTCGGCAGGATTTTCGTCACCCTTTTATTTGCGTCTATATACAAATCCTGGTTATCCGAAAATAAGAATGACAATAAAATATACTACCATTGTAATCAAACCAACTGGAACACCAAAACGAGCCCATTCCTTGCTGGTAATATTCAATTTTCCGGCAGCAATAATATTCGGGATATTTCCAGGGATAAGCATACCGCCACTAATAATTAGTCCTAACAAAATGGCTTTAATGGTCGGCGCATCCATGGCAGGACTGATTTCAGCAGCAGCAAGTGTAGCATTATCTAATACTGCAGAAATCATATTAATCCAGTATAGTACATATGGGCTTAAATCAAGCAAGTATTTTTCAATAAATGGTTCAAAGCCTGATCCAAGTAGAGTTAAGCCCATTACGAATAAATAAATCTTTACAGAACGAATAATAATTTCTTTATAACTTTCTTTTTGTAAACCAGCATTCAATCCGTTACTACTTTCTTTCGGGTTAACGAGGATAGCAGCAAGGATTCCAAAAATAGCAACAGCTGGAATTACATCTGAACCAATTAATTTAATTAAATAGAAGAAGTCTTCATTTAATTTATTGATTGTAATTGTTGCTAGAGGTTCGCCAATCGGAGTTAGTGCAGCACCAAGCCCAATTGAGAAACAAGCTAAAACAACAAGGCGAATTTCAGACTTACGGTCAAGACGCAACACACTAACTATTACGACTAGAACAATGGCAGCAATAATGGCTGTTATTATACTAGAGATAAGTCCAAGAATAATTACGACAAGTGCTAAAAACAATCGGAAAGGAATGGCTTTGCTCATTCCAAGTATCCCTTTTTCCATAGGTGATTGTAACCATCTAAATAATAAGCCAGCAATAAGCACGGCTAATGTAATATGAATAGGGTCTTCAAGTGCCTTTATAAATAACTCCCCGTCAAGCACTTGACTAATCATTGCAGCTGCAATGCCCATTATGAATAAGAATACTTCTAAATTATGTTCTACAGCTTTAACTGTAAATGGCAAAAATAAAACTAGTGCCAGGATAATAGTTAATCCTAAAATCATGATGTCTCAGGTCCTTTGCTATTTTTATTTTTATTATATCATGTAAATTCGGGAAAACTTCAATGATTTTGTTTTTTCTATTATTTACAATGCTGTTTAATAAATAGGTAGAAACACGTAAATTTTTAAGAAAATTTTTTGGGATTTTATCAAATGTCAAGTTATAAAAGGATGTTTTTTAGTAAGAATTGGGATGAAAAAGTAAATTTTTGTGAAAAGAACATTACATGAGTGATGTATAAACATTCAACTATTTATGCACCCTTATCATTAGGGGGTGTAAAATGTTAAAGAAGAAAGTGATCATTTCCCTATGTGTTTTTTCAACCTTATTCTCGTGTGCATGGATGTTGGAGCAAAATGGGAAACGTGATTTTTACTTACCAGAAGCAAGTGAGGTAGTAGAAATTATTCAGGATGGAATTAGTCTGCCTGGGGTTGAAATGGTAGAGAAGCAAAAAGTGAAAGCGTTCGGGCCGCGTGAATACATTAGAATCAATATGCAAAAAGAGGGATGAGGAGGCTCATCCTTCTTTTAGGTGTATTTGTTTCTATTATTGTGTTTATTTAACGTATCCGTAATAATAAAAGCTTGAATACATATGAAAAATTTAAATGGGGATATAAAATGAAAAACACATATTTTATGAGTTACTTTCCACTGCTTTCTATCATTTTGTTTAGTCTTTCTCTTTCAATAAATATTGAGATGGTTTTGCTTGGATTTCTTAAGTCTGCTGGGATATATGAGGGGATGCGAGAGTTTTTTTCGGATGGTGGAATCAAACTGGCTTTATTAGCGCTGCTAATGTTCCTATTTTTTTGTCTATACGCGGCATTAAAACTAATAGCAGATACAATAAATGAACTTTCACTATTATTTTTCTCTAAGGATTCTGAAGGGAAAAGCTTAAAGGAGATTCGGAGTGGAGCCATTGTCTATTTTATTGGAAGCATCATTTCTTTATTAATGATGAATAGTCTTATGGGTATCCTAGTTGTTTTTGCGGCGACAACTGGAATATATTTTTGCTATTTTGTTTATAAGATAAGTTCTTCGCTTTCTATTTTGGGATTGATTGGTGTAATTTTCTTTCAAGTCCTTACTTGGTCATCATTAATGATTGGAGTCATTTATTTGGTCATTAAGGTCTATAATAGCTTTATTGCCAGTTTGCCCATTTAAGGGGGAATCGTAAAGAATAACGATTCCCTCATTCTATTAATCTGTCATCATATCTTTCCAAATTAACTGTTGGGGTGCTGCAGATTGGATGGATTTCATGTTTTCAGGCTCATCCTTTCCAACCCAAACTCCTGCAGTATATTGGTCTGTTAAGCCGATAAACCAGTAGTCTTTGTAATCATTGGTTGTCCCCGTCTTTCCGCCTACATAACCATTTATGTGATTAATTTTCTTCGCTGTTCCAGATTGAACGGTTTCCTTCATCAGTTGTCGAATCTTATTGGTGGTCCCTTTGCTCCACACCTGAATTGGCTTGTCATTCCATTTGAAAAGAACTTCCCCTTGTCTAGAGGTTACTCTTTTGATTGCCCGAGGGGGCAGATAGTAGCCATCATTAGCAAAAACGGTATAGGCACCAGTCAGTTCAAGTGGTGTCATGCCATAGGCTAAGCCACCAAGGGCAGCAGATAGCCTATGGTCAGATGGGGTTACCTTGCTAAACTTAAAGTTTGCTAGATCCTTAAATCCGTTTTCAACTCCAACTGAATCCAATAAGCGAACAGCTGAAGTGTTATAAGAGTAAATAAAGGCCCTTTCTAAGGTAACCATCCCATATATCCCACCACCATAATTCTTTGGACAGTACCCATTCTTGCAAAAAGGTCCAGCATTAACCTTTCTCTCTAATGGGGCATTCGATAGTTCAAGATAGGGCGCATAAACGAGTAAAGGCTTAATGGAAGAACCAGGTTGACGATATGCTTGAAATCCCCTATTGAAATCATACTTTTGATATTGTTTCCCGGCAACGAGTGCGACTAGCTGGTTTGTTTCATGATCAATGATGACGGCAGAACCCTCTATATCCTTATATGGAAGCCTATATTCTACAGCTTTTTTTGCTCTTTCCTGAATAGAAGGATCTAGTGCTGTTTCGATGACGACCCCCGAAGCAAGCACTTCCTCTACACGTTTATTCAACTGTGCCTCAATCTTTTTAATTTCCTGCTCATTTGCTGATAGTAACTTCTTCTCAAAACCCTCCTGTTGGGCAATAAGATCTGTTAGTTCTGCTTCAACATATGTCACATAATCTGGAAATAAATCTGTTCGTTTTTGCTGATTTAGAAGAATGTTTTCCTTTTTGATTGCCTCTGCTTCCTCTGAACTAATTAATTTTTGTCCTTTTAATTGGTCAATTAACCTTTCTTGCCGCTGTTTTGTCCGTTCAAAGTGTTTAAGCGGGTTATACATAGAAGGATTATTTGGAATAGAGGCTAAGAAAGCAAGCTCTGCTTTGGACAGTTCTTTCGTTTGTTTTTGAAAATAAACTTGAGAAGCTGCTTCAATTCCATAGGCTCCATTCTGGAAGTAAATAGCATTAATATAGAGCTCGAGTATTTCTTCCTTTGTATATTTTCGTTCCATTTCATAGGCATACAAAAGCTCACTTAGCTTGCGGTTATAGGATTTCTCATTATTTAAATAAAGATTTCTTGCAAGCTGCTGGGTAATGGTACTTGCCCCTTGCTTAATATCATTCGATTGCATATTAATAGCAAAGGCTCTTCCGATTGATGGCAAATCAAACCCTGGATGATCATAGAAATGCTGATCCTCAGAGACGATGAACAATTCTTTAAGAAAAAGCGGGATATCGACTGAATCAAGATTGATCCGATGGACAGGCTGGTGAATCTCAGAAATGATCGTGCCGTTTCCGGCTTTAATCAAGCTTGACTGTGGCAAAGGATCTTCTTTAATAGGAATCTTCTTTTCTAATACATCATGAAAGCCTTGAACCTGCTTTATTTCTAACCCTGTTACAAAAACAACAGCGATGAAGACAGGAATCAAAGCAGCGATGATGAAATACCCTGTAAACATTCGCAATTGCTGCACGATCCTTTCATAAATGAATGTAGCTGTTTTATTAAAATGAGAATTATGAATAGCAATCTATCTATTTATATTAATCGGTTAAACAGGAAAAGGTAAAACTTTATTTTTGTTTTAATGAAATAAAGAAAATCCATTAAAAGTTGAAATTACACAGAAAAATTAAAATTTTCCATGGTATAATAAATGAAATAATATGCGTTATATTTTCTAAAGAAAGAAGGTGGGAGCATGGGGGATGAGCATTGCCATTTATTCATTGACTTTGAGTTTACGATGCCAGAAAGAAGCGGTCGATTCAAAGGGTTTTATCCGGAAATCATTGAAGCAGGGGTTGTTGCTGTGGCAAATGATCGGATTTATCATCAATTTTCTTCCTATATTTCTCCGATACGCTTCCCGAAATTATCTGAACGCTGCAAATCCTTCCTTCATATATCACAGGAGCAAGTGGATCAGGGGATTTCCTTTCTAGAATTAGTCAACAAACTAAAGGAGTTAAGCAAAAACCAATCCTGTACGATCATTACATGGGGGAATATGGACATGAGGGTGCTGCGGAATAATTGTCAGCATGCTGGACTTTCTTTTCCACTAAAAGGGAAGGAAGTTGACTTGTCAATGGAATATAAGCGTTTCTTTGGTGATCAGAATCAAACTGGTTTATGGAAGGCTGTACAGGAATATGGAAAAGAAGGAACAGGCAATCATCATCGAGCACTAGATGATGCTATGACAACCTACAATATTTATAGATTAGTAGAAAAAGACAAAAGATACTTAGAAAAACATGAACCTACAACCATTGGTGATAGAGTAGATTTCTCCAAGCTACTAAATAAATTTGCATAAAAGGCCAAATCGCTAAGAGACGATTTGGCCTTTTATATTCCTATTTGAAATAATCCATTTCTAATGATTGAATGTTTTTCAGGCTTTGTTCTGCCCAAGGTGACGAAATCTCCTGCAGTTCTTGTTTCATTTTATTTAATGCTTGTCGAAGAGATTCTGTATAGTCTGGAATCTCCTCTTCAAAAAGCTTGACCATTTTCTTCGGGACATTTGTTTGTTCTCTAAAGGCTAAAGCTCTGCGTTCATGGAAAAACATAGCATCCCCATCCTTAGGACTATGCAAATCCCCTTGCATCGGATGCTTGATTACACCGAGCACCCTAACTAAATAATGCTGTGGGCGGATTTCTGTCACTTCGCCAATATATGTACCAGATTTATAATGGGCTTTCACCCTATCTCCAACTTTGTATTCTTCCATGGAATGATCTCCTCTCCTATCAGTGGAATTAAGTATTATGCTCCCTATTATGACGTACTTATTTAGAAAAACAAAGAACGAATCTTTCGGAAGTGTCTTATAAGACCTGTGCGTTAGCGGGAAGATGAAATAGCTTTAGCGTTAGAGTTGGATCGTCCCTTTATTGTTGGTATAATAAAGTATTAAAGCACTGCTTTTTGCAGAAAGGATCGGATCAAATGTTGGAATGGACTGTCCTGTCTTTGTTTTTATACTTTCCAGAAGATAAATCTGAGTATCTCCCAGCGGCCATTAGTTTGGGGATTTTTATGGTCGCGGCCTTCTTTACCTTTCGATTAATTATTCGCGTCTCGAAACGAGAAGCAACTAAGGCAAAGGAGTTAGAAGAAAGCCTAAAACAACAAATGAATAACAATGGAGAGAACAGTAAATAATCACTGTTCTCTTTTTTTAGTATTTCAAGTTTAACAATGTGTGATCCTGGAAACACTAAGGACAAATTGTCTGATGGAGGATTTAAGAATATGAAGAAAGCTTGGCTGTTAATCCCTTTTCTGATCCTTACAGGGTGCGCGGAAGAAAATATTAGAAATGTAGATGTTGAAATGTTTAATGCGGTTGGTGATTCGTTAGGGAAAATTAAACTAGAAGAACAGGCAGCCGGAGTAAAGGTCAATATTGACTTAAAAGGATTACCGCCTGGAGAACATGCCATCCATATTCATGAAAAAGGTAAATGTGAGCCCCCTGATTTTAAATCGGCAGGCAATCACTTTAATCCTGAAAATAAAGAGCATGGGTTGCTGCATCCAGAAGGAGCACATGCAGGAGATCTTCCTAACTTAATTGTAGAGGAAGATGGCAAAGTGAAGGCAGAGTTTATGGCTCCCCAGGTAACATTAAAGGAGAATAAAAAATCTCTATTTACAAAAGAAGGAACGTCTATTGTGATTCATGAAGCAATAGATGACGGGATGACCCAACCTGCTGGAGATTCAGGTGCACGGATTGCTTGTGGTTCTATTTCAAAGGATAAGGGTGAATCAGGGCAGAAAAAGGCACAGGATGATCAAGAAAGTAATGAGTAATGTAATAGTGTGAAAAACTTAGTTGTGGTACATAATTAAAAACATCAATGGGGCATGCGAACAGACGCCTGCCCCATTGAAGTTTAAATATGCTTTGTATTGGAGGTTATACTAACCCGTCAAACGAAAGCCCTCTTTAATCGTTCTAATCCTTCTAGCACTAACTCCTTTGGACAAGCAATATTCATTCGAACGAAACCTTCTCCTTCCTGCCCATACTTATTTCCTGGCTCTAAAGCTAGCTTCCCTTTTTTAAGCAATCGATCTTTGATTTCTTTATCACTTAAATGAAGTGAGCGACAGTTAAGCCAGATTAAATAGCTGCCTTCTGGCTCCATAACAGAGATGCCTGGTATATGTGCATCAATATACTCCTTAACTATTTGGATATTTTCATCTAAATAGGCTAACAGCCCTTCCAGCCAAATTTCACCTGAACGGTAGGCAGCCTCCATTCCGATGGTTCCTAAAGTAGATAAGGCGAAAAATCCTTGTCTTTCTTGAACTTTTTTAAAAGATTCTCGATGTTTTTCATTAGGAATAATAACAGCTGAAGCTTGCAGGCCAGCCAAATTAAATGTTTTGCTTGGTGCAATACAAGTAAGGACAATTTCCTTGAATCTTTCATCCAAAGAGGCGATAGGTGTGTGCTTATATGGTTTGAAAATGATGTCAGAATGGATTTCATCAGAAAGGATGAGGCAGTTGTATTGATAGCAAAGCTCACCAATTCTTATCAATTCTTCTTTTGACCAGATTCTTCCGCTGGGGTTATGTGGATTGCAAAGGAGGAATAGTTTTACCCCACTCTTAAGTTTATTCTCAAATTCAGTAAAATTGATTTCATAACGATTTTCTATTAATTGCAATGGACAGTTTACTAGCTTGCGATTATTTTTTTTGATCATTTCATAAAAAGGGGTGTAAACGGGTGATTGCAGCATGACTTTATCTTCTGGTGATGTTAGGGCTTCGATGGCAACTGAGATGGAAGGGACGACTCCTGTGCTGTAAAGAATCCATGAAGGGGTAATATCCCAGCCATGTCTTCGATCCAGCCATTGTTGAATAGCTTCTGAGGTGGAAGGGGGTGAAAATGTATAGCCGTATATGCCATGATCAACTCTTTCTTGAATAGCCTTTTTCACTCCAATTGGGGGCTGGAAGTCCATATCAGCTACCCACATAGGCAACACATCATCTGCTCCAAAAATTTCTTTTGTTAACCCCCATTTGACTGAGGACGTATTTTCCCTGTCCATTTTTTGATCAAAATTATACTCCATCAATTGATCCCACCTTTTCATTTAGTAAGTCCTTCCTTTATAATAATGGATGGAAAGAAAAAGTAAAAATAAAAGGTGATGACATGCAAATTCAAGAGGTGAATTTCCAACTCGTCCATCTATTAAATGACTGGGATCCATTCGAAATAGGTGCAGGAAATTATGATACAGAAATAGCTGATACGATTCAAGCTGTTCATGATAGTAGCCATATGGATAAGCTTGCTAGGAGGGTTCAGGCGATTTATGAATTCTCATTCGAACAGTTGATTCCGCTTGATGAGTGCAAAGATATAGCTGCAAAGCTTATAGCAATAAAGAATAATGGATCTTGTACAATATAGAAGTACTCAAAGAAATCACCAATCCAATCGGAAGGTGATTTTTTTGTTTTAAAATGAAAATGACCATATTATTTATACTATTGTTTCGTCTCTTTTATATATTCTTTTATCAACTGGAAAACTTCCTCTGGCTTTTCTTCTGGTACAAGATGCCCCGTGTCCTTCAGTACAATAAGCTTGGCGTTTTTTAGATCTCCATGTAATCTCTTTCCTATTTGTAAAGGAACAACCTTATCATGCTCTCCCCATATTAACAGGCAGGGTGTATCGATTTTGCGGAGAAACTGAACAGGTAAATCTCCCTCATGATCTCGGATCATTCTAGTTAGGGCAGGAAAGATACGTTCTTCTAAAAAGGGCTCTAAATAGCCTTTTTCCATTTCGACATCGATTTTTGAATGGTCGTAAACCACATTGCGTAAATTTTTCTCTACTCCTGACTTTTCCAAATAACGCTTAACAAAAAAATGAAAGAACGGAAGATAGCTTGATAAAACAAGGGAGCGCTTGGATTTTTTGAGATAGGCGGAGCTGCATAATAAAATACATTGGTCGACAAGGTCAGGTTTTAAGTAGGAGATATTTAATGCGATCTGCCCACCCATAGAATGTCCGATTAAAGTGATAGCGTTTAAATCAAGCTTCTCACAGAGCTGGATAACAGTCATTGCATGATTTTCATTGGAATAAATATAGCTGTGAGACTTTCCGCTTTTACCGAATGGAGGCAAATCAATAGAAAGCACATTATATTCTTTTCTTAAGAGAGGGATAAGCCATCTGAAGCTAAAGGTGGAGGAAAGAAAGCCGTGGAGTAAAATAATGGTTGGTGCAGAAGGCTGCTGCAAGTAGGATTCGTAATAAATTTCATTACCATTAATCATTGTCAATTTATTATGCATTCTTATTTCCTCCTCATGGTTAATAATGATAGTATGTTCAGAATTAAGAGGAAAAGTAATAAAAAAAGGACAAACCGTTATGGAATGTCCACTTCAAAAAAGGGGGGAATACTAGAAAGCTTATATTTTAAGGATGGCCATAAATCGTTTTTTTATACACAGGGAAATGATAAAAGTCAGTTTTTTTAATAAGAGTAACATAATAATGTGAATAGAGCACAAAATAGAAGGACAACCGTACAATGAAATATCTTTTGAAAATTAGCCATTTCTATGGTATAATTTTAAATTGCGAATAAAAGGGAAAAATAATATATAAATTAGGAGTGTTTCCATGTCTGAAAAAATCGAAGTAGGCAGTGTTATTACAGGAAAAGTAACGGGTGTTCAACCTTATGGTGCATTTGTTGCATTGGATGAAAATACGCAAGGACTTGTTCATATTTCAGAAGTAACTCACGGATTTGTCAAAGATATTAATGAATTTCTTAAAGTTGGCGATGAAGTTAATGTGAAGGTTTTATCAATTGATGAAAATGCTGGTAAAATTGGTTTATCTATTCGTGCTACAGAAGAAGCTCCAGCTGAAGCTGAAGTAAAAGCGAAGAAGCCTCGCAAACGCCAAGCAGCACCAATTAAAATTGAAAATGATTCTGCTCAAGGATTCAATACACTTAAAGATAAGCTTCAAGAGTGGATTAATCAGTCTCAAGCGTAATCATTTACTCTGTTGATAATTAAAATAGCCTGTGGGTACGCGGGTGGCATTTTGATCCATTCTTTGGGTCACTTAGCCACGCATGTTCCACAGGCTTTTTTTATACAAACCATTTTATTTCAATCCGAATTTTCTCAAACGGTACTGCAGGTTTTGCCGGCTCATGCCAAGAGTTTTGGCCGCGCGAGTAATATTATGATTATGATGAATTAATACTTTTTGGATGTAGTGTGATTCGGTTTCCTCAATATATTGATTCAAAGGTTTAATGTAGCTTTCCTTTTCCATTCGAATAGGCGCGGTTACATTTACTATTTGTTCATCTCTTTTAAATTGGGGCTTATTACGGAAATGGATGGGCAGATGTGCATAGGTGATTATTTCTTCATAATCAATCAAGTTCATTGCCCCTTCAATGACATGCTCAAGTTCACGGACATTCCCTGGCCAATCATATTGATTAAAGATAGTCCAAACATCCTCCGCAACCTCTTTAACCATCATCCCGAATAACTGATTATATTTTTCAATGAAGACTTGAACAAGCTCAGGAATATCCTTTTTTCTTTCTCGCAATGGCGGGATGAAGAGAGAGACGACACTCAGTCTGTAATATAGATCCTTGCGAAGCCTGCCTTCAGAAATGGCATCGACAGGATCTTCGTTAATGGTGGCAATAATTCGGACATCAATGGATCGATCCTTCGTATCTCCAATCCGACGAACGGTTTTTTCTTGTAATAAACGCAGAAGCTTCGCCTGAAGAGCTGGGTTAAGTGAATTAATTTCATCAAGCAGCAATGTTCCGCCCTCCGCTTGTTCAAATAAACCGGGTCGCTCAATTGAACCTGTAAAAGCACCTTTCTTTGTTCCGAATAATAATCCCTCGATTAAACTATCAGGTAGTGCAGCGCAATTTTGTGAAATATAGGGTTTAGAAGAACGAGTGCTGCCGTTATGAATACTTTGTGCAATGAGCTCTTTTCCTGTTCCTGTATCACCGATAATGAGAATAGATGAACTTGTTCGGGTCGCTCTCTTACTTGCATCAATGACCTCTTGAATTTCGGCGCTGCTTCCAATAATACTATCAAAGGTGTAGCGAGTATCACTTCTTTTATTCATATTCTCTCTGATTAGTTTTTCTAATTTTGTCACATCGCGGGCAATTTCGATTGCTCCGATTTGAACGCCATTTTCAATGATCGGAAACGTGTTATTAATCGTTGTTATTTCCTGTCCGCGATTATTAAAATACGTTTGTTTTGCATGGAAAATTTTTTCCCCTTTTATAAGTGACTGCATCAGTGTGCTATCTTCATTATTATGAAAAGAGAAAACGTCTAAAAGGTCTTTATCGAGAACATCTTCAAAATCCATTCCTTCAATTTCTGCCATCTTTTTGTTGTAAATAATTGTTTTTCCTTCATGATTGACTGCATGGATGCCAATGTCGATTTCTTTAAGGATTTTATTGAATATTTTATTTTTTAATTGCAACAAAGTTAGGTCTTTCCCTGGCATATATATTCTCCTCTTCTCACTCTTCCTTCAAGTGTATCTAGACAATAAAAATAGTGCAATATTATTTTGCACTATTTTTGATGACGAAGCATTCAAGTGCAAAATTGATTTGCATATACCGGAAGAAATATAGCGTTTATAAAGTTTTTAATTTTGGCACATTACTTGCAATAGTAGTATAGTGGAAAATGAATAATGTATAGGGGGATGTAACCATGGTACAACCATATAAACATGAACCGTTCACGAATTTTAAAGAAGAGGCAAATCGTGAAGCGTATTTAGCTGGATTAAAAACAGTAGAAAGCTATTTAGGTCAAGATTACGATTTAGTCATCGATGGCGAACGTATTTCAACAGAAGAAAAAATCGTTTCTTATAACCCTGCGAATAAAACAGAAGTAATTGGACGCGTTTCAAAAGCAAACCGCGATCTTGCTGAAAAAGCAATGCAAGCAGCTGTTGAGGCATTTAAAACATGGAAAAAAGTAAAGGCAGAAACACGTGCAGATGTATTATTCAAAGCAGCTGCGATCATTCGCCGCCGTAAGCATGAGTTCTCTGCTCTATTAACGAAAGAAGCAGGAAAGCCTTGGAATGAAGCGGATGCAGATACTGCAGAAGCAATCGATTTCCTTGAATACTATGCACGTCAAATGCTAACAATTAAAGACGGTGTGCCAGTAAACAGCCGTCCAAACGAATTTAACCGTTATGACTATATTCCATTAGGTGTTGGAATCATCATTTCACCATGGAACTTCCCATTAGCGATCATGGCTGGAACAACGGTTGCGGCGATCGTAGCTGGAAATACCGTTCTGTTAAAACCGGCTTCAACAACACCAATTGTTGCTGCGAAGTTTGTAGAAGTAATGGAAGAAGCAGGTCTGCCAAAAGGTGTGCTTAACTTCGTTCCAGGAAGCGGTGCAGAAGTGGGCGACTACTTAGTTGACCATAAAGACACACGTTTCATCAGCTTCACAGGCTCTCGTGATGTCGGCCTGCGCATTTTTGAACGTGCATCGAAGGTGAATGAAGGACAAGTATGGATGAAGCGTCTGATTGCAGAAATGGGCGGAAAAGACACAATCGTTGTCGATAAAGAAGCAGATCTTGAATTAGCAGCTACTTCTATCGTTGCTTCAGCATTTGGCTTCTCTGGCCAAAAATGCTCAGCATGTTCTCGTGCAGTGATTGTTGAAGATGTGTATGATCAAGTGTTAAATCGCGTCGTTGAATTAACGAATGAATTAACACAAGGCGATCCAGTTGACCCGACTAACTACATGGCTACAGTGATTGATCAAAGTGCATACGATAAAATCATGAGCTATATTGAAATCGGGAAGACAGAAGGAAAGCTAATGACAGGCGGAGAGGGAGACGATTCCAAAGGCTTCTTCATTAAACCAACAGTATTCGCTGACCTTGATCCAGAATCACGCATCATGAAAGAAGAAATCTTTGGCCCAGTAGTCGGCCTCACTAAAGCAAAGGATTTCGATCATGCAATAGAAATTGCGAACAACACAGAGTACGGTTTAACTGGCGCGGTGATCACAACAAACCGTGAACACATCCAAAAAGCACGTGAAGACTTCCATGTTGGAAACCTATACTTCAACCGTGGCTGTACAGGCGCCATTGTTGGCTACCAGCCATTCGGTGGATTCAACATGTCAGGAACAGACTCCAAAGCAGGCGGTCCTGACTACATCCAACTTCACATGCAAGCAAAAACAACTTCTGAAATGTACTAATCGATCGATAAAAGCATTTTAGTAAACATTTTTTCTAAAAGATTGTTGTTTTTGAATAAGTTTTCTGTTTGTCAAAAAAGTTAAGTTGATTGGAGCGGAGGGATGCGAGACTCCAGCAGGAGTAGTGGGACAGCTGAGACCCCACAGGCGCTCGCGCCGAGGAGGCTCAGCGCCCACCCTGCGGAAAGCGAGTATCCCGGAGCGGAAATCAACTTCTACGAACTTATGTTAAATGCAACTATTTTTGCAAAAAAAGCCTTAGTAAAAATAAATTAGTGAAAAATGGAGGATGTTAAAGCATGACTCAAGCAGCAAAAACAAATTCATTAATTGAACAAACTGAAAAATATGGTGCAAATAACTATCATCCACTGCCAATCGTTATTTCAAAAGCAGAAGGCGTTTGGGTAGAGGATCCTGAAGGCAATAAATACATGGATATGCTAAGTGCTTACTCAGCAGTAAACCAAGGGCATCGCCACCCGAAAATTATCGAAGCATTAAAAGAGCAGGCTGACCGTGTAACATTAACATCACGTGCGTTCCATAACGATCAGCTTGGCCCATGGTACGAAATAATTTGTAAGCTGACAAATAAAGAAATGGCTCTTCCGATGAACACAGGCGCAGAGGCAGTTGAAACAGCTATTAAAGCAGCACGCCGCTGGGCATATGATGTGAAAGGGGTAGCTGATAATCAAGCAGAAATCATTGCTTGTATCGGTAATTTCCACGGACGTACGATGACAGCTGTTTCTCTTTCTTCAGAGGAAGAATATAAGCGTGGATTCGGGCCAATGCTTCCAGGAATTAAATTAATTCCATATGGTGATTTAGAAGCATTGAAAAATGCCATCACCGAAAATACTGCTGCATTCTTAATTGAACCGATTCAAGGAGAAGCAGGGATTGTTATTCCGCCTGAAGGCTTCCTAAAGCAGGCATATGAAGCTTGTAAGGAAAACAATGTCCTATTCATTGCAGATGAAATTCAAGCGGGTCTTGCTCGATCAGGAAAAATGTTTGCGTGTGAATGGGAAGATGTAGACCCTGATATGTATATTTTAGGCAAGGCACTTGGCGGAGGGGTATTCCCGATTTCATGTGTTGTAGCAAATAAAGATGTTCTTGGTGTATTCAATCCAGGATCACATGGTTCTACTTTTGGTGGAAACCCAATGGCATGTGCGGTTTCTGTTGCTTCGATTAACGTCCTTGTGGAGGAAAACCTTGCAGAACGTTCCCTAAAGCTTGGTGAATACTTCGTAGCTAAATTAAAAGAAATAAGCAATCCAATGATTAAAGAAGTCCGTGGTCGTGGATTATTCATCGGTGTAGAACTTACGGAACATGCTCGTCCGTATTGTGAAGCTTTAAAAGAAGAAGGCTTATTATGTAAAGAAACACATGATACAGTTATCCGCTTTGCGCCACCACTTGTTATCAGTGAGGAAGATTTAGACTGGGCAATTGAACGTATTAAAAAGGTATTAAGCTAAGAGCAAAAAATCCTTGCATATCATGTGCAAGGATTTTTATATTGTCTAAAATGTATCAGGCAATAAAAGTCAGCCCACGATTTTTTACTTCATGAGCATCGTCAAGGCATTTCGACATAATTTGTAGATTCCAAATGATATAATAATCTTTTAGTAGAAGATAATACTATATGAAAAGGAGAGAATGATTATGCAGAATTTTACCTTTTGGAATCCAACTAAATTAATTTTTGGCAAAGATCAAATCGAGCAATTACATAAAGAAATTCCGCAATATGGGAATAAAGTTCTCGTTATTTATGGCGGTGGAAGCATTAAAAGAAATGGTTTATATGAGAAAGTAATGGCAGAATTGAGGCTTATGGACGCAGAGATTTTTGAACTTGCTGGTGTCGAGCCGAATCCGCGAATTTCAACTGTCAGGAAGGGTGTTGAAATTTGTAAGGAAAATAGAATTGACTTTCTCTTAGCAGTTGGCGGAGGAAGTGTGATTGATTGTACAAAAGCCATTGCTGCTGGGGCAAAGTATGAGGGTGATGCATGGGATTTAGTCATTAAAAAGGCTTTCGCAACAGAAGCACTGCCATTTGGTACAGTTTTAACTTTAGCGGCAACCGGTTCTGAGATGAATTCTGGTTCAGTCATCACCAATTGGGAAACGAATGAAAAATATGGTTGGGGAAGCCCTGCTGTTTTTCCGAAGTTCTCCATTCTGGACCCTGTTCATACATATACAGTTCCTAAAGATCAAACAGTGTACGGCATTGTTGATATGATGTCACATGTGCTTGAGCATTATTTCCATTTAGCGGAGAATACAGAATTTCAGGATCGCATGTGTGAATCTTTACTGAGTACCGTTATGGAAACAGCTCCAAAGCTTCTTGATGATCTAGAAAATTATGAGCATCGCGCAACAATCCTTTATGCAGGCACAATGGCGTTAAATGGCATACTCAATATGGGATACCGGGGCGACTGGGCAACGCATAATATTGAGCATGCTGTTTCGGCTGTCTATGATATCCCGCATGGCGGTGGTCTTGCAATTCTGTTCCCGAATTGGATGAGGCATAATCTGCATGTGAAACCAGAGAGATTTAAACAGCTTGCTGTAAGGGTGTTTGGAGTGGATCCTGCGGGAAAATCAACGGAAGAAGCAGCTTTAGAAGGAATTAAAAAGCTGAGTGAATTCTGGGCTGGAATTGGGGCACCAGTACGACTAGGTGATTATGGCATTGATGAAAGCAAGCTTCAGTTGATGGCAGACAAAGCTACAGTGAATGGTGAGTTTGGAAATTTTGCCAAATTAAACAATAAAGATGTTATGGAAATCTACAAGGCATCCTTGTAAGAAACTTTTGAAAAAATGGAGGGTCATACATGTCTCATATTCGTTTTGATTACTCAAATGCTCTTCGATTTTTTGGCGAACATGAAATTACATATCTACAGGATGCTGTCAAAGTTGCCCATCATTCCCTTCACGAGCAGACAGGAGCTGGAAATGATTATTTAGGGTGGATTGATTTGCCGGTTCAGTATGATAAAGAAGAATTCTCCCGAATACAAAATTCAGCAGAGAAAATTAAGAGTGATTCTGATATTTTATTAGTAATTGGAATTGGTGGATCTTATTTAGGTGCTCGTGCTGCGATTGAAATGCTTAATCACCATTTTTATAATGTGCTTTCAAAGGAAAAGCGAACTACACCGCAGGTCATATTTGTCGGAAATAATATTAGTTCAAGTTATATGAAAGATGTGATTGATCTCCTTGAAGGGAAGGATTTTTCAATTAATGTAATCTCAAAATCAGGTACGACAACAGAACCTGCGATTGCCTTTCGTATATTCCGACAGCTTTTAGAAAGAAAATACGGCATTGAAGAAGCGCGTAAACGGATATATTCGACAACGGATAAGGCAAGAGGGGCATTAAAAACGTTGGCGATGGAAGAAGGGTATGAAACCTTTGTTATTCCGGATGATGTTGGCGGCCGTTATTCTGTCTTAACCGCAGTTGGGTTATTACCAATTGCTGTTAGTGGTGCTAATATTGTCGAGATGATGAATGGAGCAGCCCGTGCGCGTGAGGATTACAGCAAGTCTGAGGTCACAGAAAATGCTGCTTACCAATACGCTGCTGTGCGGAATATCTTATATAACAAAGGAAAGACCATTGAAATGCTCATTAATTATGAGCCTGGGCTTCAATATTTTGCTGAATGGTGGAAGCAATTATTTGGTGAAAGTGAAGGGAAGGACCAAAAGGGAATTTACCCATCCTCCGCAAATTTCTCGACCGATCTTCATTCCTTAGGACAATATGTCCAAGAGGGGAGACGTGATCTTTTTGAAACCGTCATTAAGGTCGAACAGCCTCGTCATGAACTATTCATTGAAGAAGCAGAAAATGATTTAGATGGCCTGAACTATCTTGCTGGCAGAACCGTTGATTTTGTGAACAATAAAGCTTTTGAAGGAACGATGCTTGCACATACAGATGGTGGTGTACCGAATCTAATTATTTCAGTTCCTACATTAGATGCCTTTACGTTTGGCTACCTCGTTTACTTCTTTGAGAAAGCTTGTGCAATGAGCGGGTATTTATTGGGTGTGAATCCTTTTGATCAGCCTGGAGTGGAAGCGTATAAAGTTAATATGTTTGCCCTGCTTGGAAAACCAGGCTTTGAAGAGAAAAGAGCTGAATTGGAAAAGCGCCTTAAGTAATAGAAAGAGTGTCATCAAATGCGATGGCACTCTTGTTTATTATGTATAACTTTAAGGCTTACGGAGTTATTCGTTCATTATAACGATGAGCTGATCCTGCTGATTAATTGTAAAAGGGTGGGGAGGATTCAATAATGTTTCCTCTCCTCTTTTTATTCCTAATAATAGGATTCCTTCCTTCATAAGCATATGGCTTAAGTCCATAAACGTCATATCTATAACTTCAGGAACAGCAGGCTTAAATGTTAAGTTTCGTTTATCAAGCTGGTTTAATAAACCCAAAAAAGATGTTACGAGCTGTTGTGAAGAGATACTATTAATCATTACAAAGCTAGTGAGGATGTTCGTCTGCACGATTTCATCTGCCCCTGCTCTTTTGGCATTTGCTACTTGTTCAGATGTTAAGATTTCCACAATACATGGTACTTCACGATTCAGTCCCTTAACTGCTAACAGTGTTAAGATAGACCCCATATCAGCGTGCAGCTCTCCTTTGTTTGGGTCTGCAGTGATAATTACCTTCATCGCATGAAAGATATTTGCTTTAATAAGAACCTCATCAAGATTTGAGCGTCCTTGGATAAAATGAATATTCATATTTGGCAGAGGGTTCTTTTCCAGTGATTCATCTATTAATACAATTGAAATGCTCTCGTTTTTCATGCAAAGTGTATGAAGAATTTCTCGTGTTCGTTCATTCCAGCCAATGACGATGATGTGATTTTTTCCTTTGAAATCAGCTTTTCCCTCCAATAGTTCATTTTGTTTCGTAACAGCAGCGGTTGCTAGACTGACGAAATAGGTAGCCAAAAAACCAGCACCAGTTAAAATGAGTCCAATTCCTGCTAATCTCCCTAGCACCGTCTTTGGAACAAAATCTCCATAACCAACAGTAGATGCCGTTATTACTGCCCACCAAACTCCATCAAATAGTGTAGGGAATTGCTCAGGCTCTAATAAATGAACGAATAATCCAAATGAAATAATCGTGAAAAGCGCAATGAATAGAACTCTTAAAAAAAGCGGCAGCCGAACGAAGTTATTGAAGAAACTATAAGACATATTTACACTCCTAGAATGGATGGCATGCTTGTACTATCTATAATTATTGACGAAATCATTTAATTTAATAATAAAAATGAGTATTCAAACAAACTAAGGCCCCATTCATCGATTTTAGATGGATGGGGCCTTGTTAAGAATTCTCATTTACTATATGTATCATGATTCAAGAAAAATGCAGAATGTGCAAATATATTAACCTATCTAGCTTTTGGCTGGTATGCAGCGTTTCGATACTATCTATTCCAGTCCTATGGGCGGTATGAATCATCTCCGTTCTCATTTTATTAATTCGCCGTAGTACTAATTGTTCAAGTGTGTCCTTGTTCATTTGACCATTCTCCTAAGTAAATGTTGTTGTTTACTTGTATTATAGGAGATATTTCATATTTCGAAATAGATTCGACAAAAGTTCTAAGAAAAAGACAAATAAGGCTATTTTCTTTAACTTGCTTCATCAGTATTTTTTTAAAATGGCTGTTTTCGGTAGGTTATGTTAGTAAACCTTTTTGCTTTTAACACGAATTCGTAGAGGTTACTTTCGGCTCCAGGTCGCTCAGTAAAACTACGGGGTTGGCGCTGAGCCTCCTCGGTGCCATGCTCTCAGCTGCCCTACTATTCCCTCTGGAGTCTCGCGACCTTCTGATCCAATTAAGCAGCCTTATTTTCAGCCATTTTTATACGCAAAAGTGATTCAGAAAACTACAATCTTTTTAGAAAAGAGCCTTTAGGCAGTAAATAATCATTTGGTTGTTGACTTTAATTAAATATAATAGTAGTATAGTATTCCTAGCTGATAAGTTGTACTAAAGAAAGATCAATTCTTAGTATGAAATTATTATTGCTTGACATTAATATTAGTATTTGTTAATATTAATTTCTGTTGCTGCTACATTATTATTATATTAAAATAGTGTTTGACAGCATTCAGATAAGATGTTACAATGTAATTCTGGCTTAACAATAGTTCTTTGAAAACTAAACAAAGCAAAAACGTCAACGTTTTAAATTTTTATTTAGAGAAAGATAAGAAACAAGTAGATCAAGGAAACGACTGAAGCGAGCACCGGAGCGTACGTTATTTGTACGTGAGGAGCGGAGTGAGGGAGTTGACGCAGAGATGCGAAGTTTATTATCTTTCGATGAGCTAATCAACTCTTTATTGGAGAGTTTGATCCTGGCTCAGGACGAACGCTGGCGGCGTGCCTAATACATGCAAGTCGAGCGAATCTGAGGGAGCTTGCTCCCGAAGATTAGCGGCGGACGGGTGAGTAACACGTGGGCAACCTGCCTGTAAGACTGGGATAACTTCGGGAAACCGGAGCTAATACCGGATAATTCTTTTCCTCTCATGAGGGAAAGCTGAAAGATGGCTTCGGCTATCACTTACAGATGGGCCCGCGGCGCATTAGCTAGTTGGTGAGGTAACGGCTCACCAAGGCGACGATGCGTAGCCGACCTGAGAGGGTGATCGGCCACACTGGGACTGAGA